>DATNBM010000024.1:0-72095 GCA_035571915.1 Solirubrobacteraceae bacterium
AGGCTCACTCCGAGCTCTGCATCCTGCTCCCGGACGAGCGCACGCTGCTCTCCGCGGAGGTGATTCAGGATCACTGCTTCCCGAATCTCTACACCCTGCGCGGCGCCCTCTTCCGCGACCCGCAGCGGTGGTGCCGCTCGATCGACTCGATGCGCGAGTTCGGGGCCGACGTCGAGCACATGGTCCTCCAGCACGGCACGCCCGTCTCGGGCAACGAGGAGATCCACACGGTGCTGCGCAACTACCGCGACGCGATCCAGTTCACCCACGACCAGACGATGCGCTGGGCGAACAAGGGCTACGCGAAGGACGAGATCGCGCGGATGGTCCGCCTGCCCCCTCACCTGGAGGGCTTCGCGCCGTGGCTGCGCCCCTACTACGGATCGGTCGAGCATTCGGTGCCGCAGATCTACGCGGGGACGATCGGCTGGTTCGACGGCGATCCGACGGCGCTCGCGCCGACGCCGCGCGAGCAGTACGCCGAGCGGCTCGTGCGGCTGATGGGAGGACGCGAGGCGGTGCTAGGGGAGGCCGGCGGGGCTCTCGCCGCGGGGGACCCCCAGTTCGCCGCGGAGCTCTGCTCGTATCTGATCCGAATCGATCGCGGGGACCGAGAAGCGCGCCTGGTCAAGGCGGCCGCCTTCCGGGAGCTGGGTTACGCCTCGCTCAACGTCGGCTGGCGGGGCTTCTACCTGACGGGTGCGCGGGTGCTCGACGGGACGCTCGACCTCGACCCGCTCTACCGGGTCATGGGGATGGTCGCGTCCAACCCCGAGGCGCTGCGCCGGATGCCGCCGCACGCGCTCGTCGGCCTGATGCCGCTGCGTCTGAAGGCCGAGGAGTCGAACGAGATCGAGGCGGCGATCGGCCTGCACTTCACGGACGTCGAGGAGCACTGGACCGTCGAGGTGCGGCGCGGGGTGGCGATCGTCACGCCGTCGCGCTCGGAGCGGGTCGTGGCGCGCGCCGTCGGTCCGCGGGGGGCGCTCGGGGTGCTCGTCGCGGGAACGCTCGAGGTCGAGGCGGCGATCGACGTCGAGGGGGTCGAGGTCGAAGGCTCGCGCGAGGGCCTCGCCGAGTTCCTCGGTCGCTTCGAGCTGATCTACGAGCGCTTCCCCAACTACTTCCTGCGCTGAGGCCGGGCGTCAGACGCCGAGGAGCGTCTCCTGTGCCTGGGCGCTCGCGCGGTCGAGCAGCGCGCAGAGCGCTTGCACGACGGCCGGGTCGAACTGGGTGCCGGCGTGACGTGAGAGCTCGGCGCGAGCGGCCTCGTGCGCGATCGCGTCCCGGTAGGAGCGGTTGCTCGTCATCGCCTCGAAGGCGTCCGCGACCGCGACGATCGAGGCCTCGATCGGAATCTCGCGTCCTTTCAGCCCGCGCGGGTAGCCCCGTCCGTCCGGCCGCTCGTGGTGGGCGGCGACCCAGCCGCGGACGTCGGCGAGGCTGTCGTGCTCGAGGATCTGCGCTCCGAGCGCGGGGTGCCGGCGGATCAGCGCCAGCTCCTCCTCGTCGAGCTTCCCCGGCTTGCTGAGGATGCTGTTCGGCACCCCGACCTTGCCGATGTCGTGCAGCATGCCCGCGAGCCGCACGCGCTCGGCGAGTCGCTCGGAGAGCCCGAGCTCGCGAGCCATCATCTCCGCGTAGCGGGCGACGGTCTCGCAGTGGCGGGCGCTGCCGCTGAAGCGGACGTCGACCGTCTCGGCGAGGTCGAGCACGACGGCCAGGAAGCGCTCGGCCGCGATGTCACGCGAGCGGGCCCGCTCGCGCAGCTCGCCGAGCGTGTCGCTGTAGATCACGGTCATGTCCCGTCCGCCCCCCTTGGCGGCGTAGAGCGCCTCGTCGCCGGTGCGCAGCAGCGCGCCGGCGGTGGCTCCGTGCTCCGGGAACGCCGTGACGCCGAAGCTGACTGTCAGCGGCACGGTGTCGCCGGAGAACTCCTCGCGCAGCTGGGAGCGCAGGCGCTCGGCGACGCCAAACGCCTCGTGGGCGTCCGTGTTGGGCAGCACGATCGCGAACTCCTCGCCGCCGACGCGCGCGACCACGTCGACCTTGCGCTTGCCCTGCAGGAGCACCGCGGCCGCGCGGCGTAGAGCGGCGTCGCCGACGTGGTGACCGCAGCGGTCGTTGACCTCCTTGAAGTGGTCGAGGTCGCCCATGATCAGGGCGAGCGGCGCCGTCCCTCTGCGTGCGCGCTCGAGCTCCAGATCCAGCACCTCGCGATGCCCACGGCGGTTCGTGAGGCGCGTGAGCGGATCGGTGCGCGAGGCGTCGTAGAGGCTCGCGATCAGCGACTCGACGCGGTTGCGCATGCTCCGCACCACGCCGGCGCCGACGGCGAGTGAGCCCATCACGACGACCCACCAGGCGGGAGCCCCGCCGGCGGGCGGCCGCGCGAGCAGCAGCGCGAGGTACGCGACTCCGACGTAGCCGACCTGGCACAGGATCTCGCGCGCGGTGAAGAAGTACGCGCTGTACAGGAACACCCACAGGTAGAAGAACACGAGCGGGCTGGGGGTCTGTCCCGAGAAATAGGCGACGCCGGTGATCAGCGTGCTGCCGAGCGCGAGCACGGGTGGCAGCACGCGCGCGGGCAGGCGCGAGCTGCCCCGGTAGAGGACGGCGGCGACGATCGAGGCGACGGCGATCACCGCGAGGAGTCCCGCGTCGCTGGCCCGCGGAGAATGCGGCAGGATCACGGTGAGCAGCGCTAGCGCCGCTCCCGCCGCGAACAGGCCGGCGAGGATCTTCGCCCTCAGCGCTGGTCCGAAGCTCCCGTCGGTGGCGTGCGGCGGTGGTTCGCCGCCCACGGGTGCGAGGACGCCCGAGCGCTCCATGCCGTGCTTATCGGTCCGAGCGCCGTTCTACCTGAGCGACGGCTTGACAATGCCAGACCCGCCGGGACGCGATGCTTGCGGTCCTTGGTCGGTTGGGCGGTTCGCGCGCTGGCTACCCGCGCGTGCGGCGCAACTCGTTACGAGGTTGTTGAGGCGCGCTGAACGCCGGGGCCGACCACGCGGTCGCGCCCGGAGCGCTTCGCTTCGTAGAGGCGCTGGTCCGCCGTGCGCGCGAGCGCGACGAGGTTCTCGCGATCCTCGGTCGAGGCGACGCCGACGCTCGCGGTGACGGTCAGCCCGGGGGCGAGCCGGTCCCAGGGCTCTTCTGCGATCCGCTCGCGGATGCGCGCGCAGCAGGCGGCGGCCGCGTTCTGCTCGGTCGCGGGCATCAGCACGTGGAACTCCTCGCCGCCGCTGCGGACCGCGACGTCGGACTGGCGCAGAACGCCGGAGAGCAGCGAGGCGACCCGCACCAGCACGCGGTCGCCGACGTCGTGCCCGAAGCGGTCGTTGATCGCCTTGAAGTGGTCGAGATCGACGACCGCGAGGCTGAGCGGGCCCTGCTCGTGCTCGGCGGCGAGCTGCTCGAGCGCGCGCGCGAAGTAACGGCGGTTGTGAAGTCCCGTGAGCCAGTCGCGCTCGGCCTGCTCGCGCAGCTGGTCCCGGAGGGCTTCGAGCTCGCGGGCGCGGCGCTCGAGCTCCGCGTGGGCGTCCGCGAGCTGCCGGTTCTTCGCCGCCAGCGCGGCGCTGGCCTGGCGCGCGGCGCCGGCCTCGAGCGTCGCGCGCTCGAGGCGCAGCTGGAGCTCGGAGAGCTCGCGGAAAGCTTCGCGCTCGAGCTCGCCCGCGCGCTCGAGCGCGTCGTAGGCCTCCTCCGTGCGCCCGGCGGCGCGGAGCGTCGAGGCGAGCGTCGAGAGGATCAGGCTGCGTGTCTGCGGGACCCGGTCGCCGAGCCAGCCGAGGATCTCCTCGCCGGTGCGCCGGGCGTCGTCGAGCTGCCCGAGCGCCATCCGCGCCTGGACGTCGGCGCGGAGGGTCGCGCCGAGCACGTACGGGTTCGGGTCCTCGGAGGCCGAGAGCAGCGTGATCGCGCGCTCCGTGTCATCCAGCGCCTCCTCGGGGCGGCCGCGCAGCAGCCGGATGTCGGCCCGCGTCGAGTGGATCACGCCCAGCGCGAAGCTGTTCGGCCCGGCGGCGCGCCGCGCCGCGCGCAACGCCCGTTCGAGCTCCTCCTCGGCGTCCTCGAGCTCGCCCCGATCCTGCAGGTAGCAGGCCAGGTCGTTGCGTGAGATCGCCTCCTCCCAGGGGCTTCCGCTCTCGATCGCGAGCGCCAGGAGCTGCTCGATCCGCTCGCGCAGGTCCGCCACGCCGACGTTGCCGAAGACCGGGCACGTCGCCCGCCTGACGTAGACGCGGAGGTCGAGGTCGCCCGCCGCGTCCGCGCGCTCGACGGCGTGCTCGGCGTCGCGAAGCGCCTCGGTGTAGGAGCCGGTGAAGAAGCTGACCTGCGCCTTCAGTGCCGCGACCTCGGCGTGGGTCGCCGGGTCCTCGACGGCCTCGGCGTGGCGCTCGGCGTCGACCGCGAGCGCCAGCGCGCCGCGGAGGTCGCCACGGTGCAGCGAGACCATGCCCTGCAGCGCGCACGCGCGCGCACACAGCGCCCCGTCCCCGTGCGAGAGGGCGACCTCGTGACAGCGGATCGCCGCGGCGAGGGCGCCGGCCGGGTCCTCGTAGTAGGTCGCCCTGCTGCTCGCCAGCGCGTGCAGCGTCTGCTCGGCGTAGTCGTCCGCGCGGGCGTGGCCGGCGGCTTCGAGCAGGGGGACGGGGGAGCCGAGCTCCATGTCTGTTCCATCGACACGAGGGCTTTCGCGCATTAGGTCACATCCCCGACCGGTAGCCGCAGCCCGCCCCTTCAGAAACCCGCCCGCGGTGCCGAGAACAGGGGGGACGTCCGACCAGGAGCTGACTTCCCGCATGGCAACCACATCGATTGAGAAGTGCCGACTCGTCACCCGCAGCGACTTCGACGGCCTCGTCTGTGCGGCTCTGCTGAAGGAGCTCGGCATCCTCGACGAGATCAAGTTCGTCCATCCCAAGGACATGCAGGACGGGCTGATCGAGATCACCGACCGGGACATCACGACGAACCTCCCCTACGTGCCGACGGCCCGCCTCGCCTTCGACCACCACGAGAGCGAGACGATCCGGGTCGGCGAGGAGAGGCAGAACCACGTGATCCACCCGACGGCCCTGTCGGCCGCGCGCGTGGTCTATGACTACTTCGGCGGCGCGGAGCGCTTCGAGCGCGTCTCGGCGGAGCTGATGGACGCCGTCGACAAGGCCGACAGCGCCCTGTTCTCGCTCGACGAGGTCCTCTCGCCGAAAGGCTGGATCCTGCTCAGCTTCCTGATGGACCCGCGCACCGGCCTCGGCCGGTTCCACGACTTCCGCATCTCAAACTACGAGCTGATGATGCAGCTGATCGACGCCTGCGTGGAGATGCCGATCGAGCGTGTTCTCGCGCTCCCCGACGTGGCCGAACGGGTCGAGCTCTACCAGCGCCACTCGGTGCAGGCCCGCAAGCAGATCCGTGCCTGCTCGACGGTGCACGGCAACCTCGTCGCGATCGACCTCCGCGAGCAGGAGCCGATCCACCCGACCAACCGCTTCATGGTCTACGCGCTCTACGCGCAGTGCAACATCTCGCTGCACGTCCTCTCCGGGCTGAAGGGGCAGAACACGGTCCTCGCGATGGGCAAGTCGATCCTCGACCGCTCGAGCCGGACCGACGTCGGCGAGCTGATGTTGGCCTACGGCGGCGGCGGACACGACGCCGCCGGCACCTGCCAGGTCGCCCACGAGGACGCTCAGCGGGTGATCGGGGAGCTCGTCGCGCGGGTCAACGCAGACGGGTAGGCCCCGGTCATCCCGACCCGGGGCTCGCCGTCACGGTTTTCGCACACGCGACGATCGCCCGGCCCTCGCGCCTGGCGCTGCCCCGGGCGCTCGACGCTAGGCCGCGCCCGACGACGCGACGGTCGGTGTCGGCGTCGGTTGCGCGGTGGCCTCGGCCGCGCCGAGCGCCGCGCCGACCCACTCGTCGAGTTCCTGCCAGCGCCCGTAGAGCCAGGCGATCCTCTCGTCCCGCCCGCTCGGCACCTCGGCCGCCGGGAAGCGCCAGAACTTCATTCGCACCGTCGTGCCGATCAGCCCGCCGCTCCAGATGTCGGATACGTACTCGAAGCCGTCGAGTCCGACGTGCCCGAAGACGACGACGTCGACGGGAGCGTCTTCGAGTAGCGCCAAGGTGCCGCCGAGCCGGGGCGGCAGCAGGTTCTGCAAGGGCTCTGCGAGGGAGGAGATGTGCGGTTGGCGCTCGGCGATGATCTCCTTCGCCCGGGCGATCTTGGCGGGCGTCGCACGCGTGCCCTCCGGGTAGATCAGCAGCGCGTCGCGGTCGGTCAGTCCGACCGTCAGCCGGCGCAGGCTCTCGAGCTCGCGGTCGGTCTCGCCCGAGGCCCTGCGGACGAACAGCGTCGGTACCCAGCGACCCCCGATGTCGATCGTCGGGAGCGCCTGCAGCTCGCGCTTGATGACGAAGCGCGTGCCGAGGTCGTGCGCTTTGCCGACGATCACGTCCGCGAGCGCGTTGTCGATGATGCTCGCGTGGCGCATCATGATCAGCACCGGTCCCGGCCCGGCCAGCTCGAGGCCCTCGCTCTCGAAGCGCATCCCGAACAGGGTCCGAACGCCCGCCAGGTGGCTGGCGAGCCATCTCCGCTTCAGCCGGTAGACGCGCTCGCGCCGCCGCGGGCTGTCACGACCCCCGGAGAGCGCCCCGATCGCGAGCAGGCCGAGCAGCCCGTACAGCTCGCCGAGCAGGAACCACCAGAGCATCGCGACCAGGCGCACGGCCATCCAGGGCTTGCGGCGGCGCAGCCACAGCGCGAGGTCGAGCAGTGCCGCCCCGGCAAGCAGCAACGGGAGCAGGACGGTGAGGAGAAGAGCGCCGATCAGGATCGCCGCGATCCCGCGAGTGCGCCGCAGGATGCGGGAGCCACGCGAGCTCTCGTCGGGGATCAGCGGTCCCAGCTCTCCCATCCGTCGGGAGCGTACTTCGTCCGCCCGCAGGGCGGGCCTGCGATGATTGGTCGCGGTGCCGGATGCCTGAGCCCAACGGTCACGAGCTCCTCGGTGAGTGGCGACGCGTGATGGACGCGGTGATCGCGTCGGCCACCTCAGCGTCGGGACGCACGGAGCTGCCGGGCGAGCTGCTGCGCGCGACCCAGCGTCAGCTGGAGCTGGTGCGCGAGGTGATCGAACGCGAGCGCGCCGTTCAGGGCGACTTGGCGGCGCGGGTGTTCGCGCCGATCGACGGCCTCTTCGACCTGCTCGAAGCGACCGGTGCGACGCTGAGCCGCCAGGCCGAGTCGCTCGAGGCGGCCGGCGCCGCGCTCAGCGAGACGGCGGCGCTGATGAAGCAGCAGGCCGAGCTGTTCGAGCGGTCCGTCGGCGCGCTCCGTCAGCCCTCCGAGCTTGCCAAGGCTGCGATTGGCGTCAGGGACAAAGCCAAGAAACAGCCGAAGAAACCAAAGGCGCGTCGCACCGGCTGAGGACGCGAGGCCCGCGGGTTGCCGTGATCGACCTCCACAGTCACATCCTGCCGGCGCTCGACGACGGCGCCCTCGATCTCGCCGACAGCCTCGCGATGGCCCGGGTGGCCGAGCTCGACGGCATCGCCGTCGTCTGCGCGACGCCCCACATCCGCTCGGACCACGACGTCCGCATCGAGCAGCTTCCCGAGCGTGTGGCCGAGCTTCAGCGCGAGCTCGATCGGCACGGCGTGAACGTGCGGATCGCGCAGGGCGGCGAGGTCTCGGCGCTGATGGCCGGCGACCTGAGCGACGAGCACCTCCGGGCCGTCTCCCTGGACGGCGGCGGATGGATCCTGCTCGAGCCCGCGCCCGGGCCGCTCGACGACGAGCTCCCGGTGCTCGTGCGGCGGCTCTCAGAACGCGGCGCGCGGACGATCGTCGCGCATCCCGAGCGCCACGCGGGCGCGGACTTCGAGCAGCGGCTGATCGCACTGGCGAGCGGCGGCTGCCTGATCCAGTGGACGGCGGACTTCATCGCGCAGAGAGACGCCGGCGACCCGGATGACCCGGTGCTGCGCCTGGCGCGGGAGGGACTCGTGCACCTGCTCGCAAGCGACGCGCACTCCTCCCACGGCGGGCGCCCGCTGCGCCTCAGCGCGGGCTTCGAGCGCCTCGCGGCGGTGTGCCCGCCGGAGCACGTGCGCTGGATCGCCCAGGACGCGCCCGCCGCGATCATGCGCGGCGAGCACGTCGTCCCCCCGTGGTGAGCCTCACGTCGCCTCCGCGGTCGAGAAGTCGCTCAGCGTGACCTCCGCGGCGAGCTGCTCGACGACCTGACGCGAGGCGTGAGCGACGCCGCGGCGCAGGAAGTTCGCGGCTCCGGCCGCGGCGCCCAGCACGAGCGATCGCTCGAAGCTCTCGCCCCGGGTCAAAGCGGCCGCCAGCGCTCCCATCATCGAGTCTCCGCAGCCCTCGCGGAAGCCGCGCTCGAAGCGCGGCGGCGTCAGCCACCACGCTCGGTCCTCGTGCAGGACGAGCGCGGGCAGCTCGCCGCGGGTCACGATCACGCTCCGTGCGCCGCGCTCGCGCAGGCGCTGCGCCGCGGCGAGCAGCAGCTCCGGCGTGGAGACGGCCCCTTGCACGAACTCCGCGAGCTCCCAGTCGTTGATCTTCACGAGGTCGGGCGCGCCCGTGAGCGCGCTGTCCAGCCGCGGGGAGGACAGGTCGACGAGCGTCCGGCACCCGCCCGCCCGCGCGTCCGCGACGAGATCGCCGTAGACCTCCAGCGGCAGCGAGTCGCCCGGCAGGGGGTTGGTCACGACCAGGCAACCGCTCGCGAGGGCCTGCGCGCAGGTGAGCGAGAACAGCTCGTCGAGCTCGTGGCGCGACGGCGGGTCGCTGAGCGACACCGCCACCGCCTCGCGCTCGCCCGAGCGTCGGTCGGTGACATAGCAGCCGCTCGCGCTGGCGCTGCGCACGAGCCGCACGCCCCCTCCCGTCACCCGTTCGAGCAGCGGTTCCAGCAGCTCGCCGGGCTCGCCGCCGATCAGGCCGCAGAGCACGGGAGCGACGCCCATCGAGACGGCCATGCCCGCGACCCAGACCCCCTGTCCGCCGGCGTGGAAGTGAATGCTCTCGCGCTCGCTCCCCTCCCGCTCGAGCGTGACGGTCAGCAGCGGGTTGGGCGCGAACACAGCGACGCCCCCGGCGTCGCCGCCGGCCACCGGAGCTGAGGTGCCGGGCTCGTCCACTCCTCAGCCCGACCGCGGTCCCTCGAGGAGCCGCTTGAGCTCCCCCGGCCGACCGTTCACGAACATCGCGCGGGTCGCCGCCTCGACCGGCCCGCGGATCAGAAGCCCGAGCACCCGCCCCGGATCGGCGTCGAGCGCGAAGGTCGCACGCGTACGCCCGTCGCCGAGGTCCTCGAGCGTCCAAGAGCCCTCGACGGACTTCATGTCCCCCTGCTCCTGGGACCACGAGAGCCGCGTCGGCGGCTCGTAGCGAAAGCGCACGCGAGCCTTGATGCGCCTGACCTTGATGTCGTTCTCCGTCTCGACCAGCACGGGCCGCCCCGCCTCGTCGCGCTCGAGCGCGGTCATCGCGTCGAGCCCTCCCTGCCAGTCCGGGGCGGAGAGCACGTCCTCCACGGCCGCCCACACTTCCTCCAGCGGCGCGTCGATCTCGCTGCTGGCACTGCCACCGAGATGAGCCATCGCGATCCCGTCCTCTCGATCGTTGGTGTGCCTTCGCGCCCACGCGCAGCGGCGCCGACGCGAAGCGATCGTACGCGATGCGACAGCCACGGAGGCGGCGATTAACTACTGAGTCGAGTCGGGGCCATCGCCGGATGCGCCGTGGGGCAGGGCGGCCTTAGTTTCGCCTCATGCTGAAACTCGCCCGCTTCTCGATACGCCGCCCACGTGCCGCGCTCGCCGGGTGGGTCGCGGTGACGGCCGTGCTGAGCGTCATCGGGCTCGGCGTCGCCCACTCGCTCTCACCCTCGATCGTCGTCGTGCCCGGCACGGAGTCCTCGCGCGCCCAGCAGCTCGCGACCGCCCGCTTCGGGCCGACGCAGCTCGTGCCGATCCTGCTCCAGGGGCCGGCTGCGCAGCTCGACCGGCAGGGTCCGCAGCTGGTGCGCAAGCTGCTTCGCCGCCGCCACACCCGAGTGCTCTCGGCGTGGGACGCGGGCGCCGCCTCGCGGAGCCTGCGCCCTTCCGCGACCGCCGCGATGATCGTCGTCTCCGTCGACCGTCCAGAAGCGGACGTCGTCGAGCAGGACCAGCCTCAGATCGAGCGGCTCCTCGCCCGCACGGTCAGCTCTCCGGTGCGAGCCTCGATCACGGGCCAGCCCTCGATCGACCGGGCGCTCAAGAACCAGGCGCTCGACGGGGCCCTACGGGCAGAGCTGATCGCCGTGGCGATCCTGCTCGTGCTGTTGACGCTCGCGCTGCGCGCGCCGCTCGCCGCCCTCGCGGTGACCGCCGTCGGGGCGGGCACCGTGCTCTCCGCCTACGGTCTGATGGCGCTGCTCGGTCGGGTTCTGGACACGGACCCGATCGCCGTCGCCCTGGCATCGATGACCGGTCTCGCGCTCGGCGTCGGCTACGCGCTGCTGATCCTCGACCGCGCGCACGAGCAGCGTCGCGACGCGCCCGGCGATCCGGGTGCCGGCGCGGGCGCGGCCACGACGGCGGTCGAGACGGCGGGCCGCGCCGTGCTGATCGCCGGGACGGGGCTGATCCTCGCTCTGCTGCTCGCCACGGCGATCGCGCCGACGAAGATCCTGACCTCACTCGGGATCGGAGTGCTGCTCTGCTCGGCGCTCGCGATCGGCGCTGCGGTCGTGGTGATGCCGGCCGCCCTCGTGCTGTTCGGAGAGCGGATCGTGAAGGCCCACCACGCGGCCCCCTCGGGCCTCGCGCGCGATTGGGATCGACTCGTCGGCGCCGGCGCGTGGGTCAGGCATCGCGCGATCCTCGCGGGCGCGCTGGCAACCGCCGCCCTGCTCGCGCTCGCCATACCGGCGCTGTCCCTGAAGACCGGGCCGCCCGACGTCAGCCAGCTCCCCCGCGGCGACGCCGCGAGACGCTCCTTCGAACAGGTCGCGCGCGTGATGGGACCCGGCTGGCCCACCCCTTACAACATCGTCGTCGTCTCCCGCCGTGGTCCGCTGGCGACCGCGTCGACGCTCGCGAAGCTCGACCGGCTTCAGGAACAGATCGCCCGCGACCGGCGCGTCGCCTCGGTGACCGGGCCGGGCGGCCTGAGCGCCGAAACCAAGCCGCTCGGCACGCTGCCGAAGCAGCTGCGGGAATCGAGCAAGCTGCTGGTCGGCGGCCGCAAGGACCTGCTGCGGCTGATCGACGGGCTCGGCCAGGCCGGCAGCGGCGCCAAGCAGCTGCGCAGCGGCCTGCGATCGGCTACCTCGGGCGCCGGGCAGCTGCGCAGCGGCTCGGGCAGCGCGCAGAGCGGATCGGCTCAGCTGCACGCCGGGCTCGCCGCGGCGCGCGCGGGCTCGGACAAGCTCTCCAAGGGCCTCGAGCAGGCGCTCGGCGGGGCGGGCGCTTTGAAGCGCGGCGCCACCCAGGCGCTCGCCGGCTCGGTCGAACTCGCGAACGGGATCGGCTCGGCGCGCGCGCCGGTCGCCGCCGCGCTGCCGTCGCTGAAGCAGCTCGAGAGCCTCACCGCGGCGACGAGCGGGACGCTCACGAACCTGCAGTCAGAAGCCCAGGGGGCGAGCGGAGAGCTCGCGAGCGCGCTCGAGGAGCTGCGCGGGATGAGCAGCGGCAAAGAAGACCCGCGCTACCGGTCGGCCGTCGAGGCCGTCGAACGTGCCCAGGGCTCCGTCGGAGGTCTCACGAGCGGGCTGAGCGGAGCGCTGCCAGGCGCCAAGACTGCCGCCGGGCTCGCCGCCACCGGTGCTACGCAGGGAGCGTTCCTCAGTCGCGCGCTCGGAGAACTCCGCACCGGCGCCGGAAAGCTGCAGGCCGGGCTCGCGAAGCTGCGCAAGGGCAACGTGGAACTCGCCGGCGGCGTCGGGCAGCTCGCGGGCG
The DNA here is from genome assembly GCA_035571915.1 of Solirubrobacteraceae bacterium. Lineage (GTDB taxonomy): Bacteria > Actinomycetota > Thermoleophilia > Solirubrobacterales > Solirubrobacteraceae > Palsa-744. Next base: position 11,983 of record DATNBM010000024.1, read on the forward strand.
GCGGGACCAAGCTCAGCGACGGGCTCTCGCAGCTCACCGACGGCGCCGGGCAGCTCGAAGCGGGACTCGGCCAGCTCACGAGCGGCGCCGGGCAGCTCGAAAGCGGGCTCGCCGGAGGAGTCTCGCCGACGGGCCGACTGGTCAACGGTCTCGGCGTCATGCAGTCGAGCGTCGCCAAGTTCCGCCAGTCGCTGCCCTCGCCCAAAGGCATCGAAGAACTCGAGCAGAAATCGCCGGGCCTGTTCAACTCGGGCTACTTCCTGCTCGCCGCGATCGCGGGAGCGCCGCCGGCGGACAGCAACGCGGCGGGCTTCGCCGTCAACGTCTCGCGCGGTGGCGACGCGGCCCAGATCGTCGTCGTCTCCCGCTACCGCGCGAACGACGGGCGGACGGCCGCGCTCGGCGAGCGCCTGACGGCGATCACGCGACGCTTCGCCGCGCGCAACCATCTGCAGGCGGCGCTCGGGGGGCCCGCCGGCAACCTCGCCAACTTCACCAGCGCGACCAACGACCGCTTGCCCTGGGTGATCCTCGCGCTCTCGCTCGCGATCGCGTTGCTGCTCGGCGTCGCGCTGCGGGCGGTCCTGCTGCCGGTCGTCGCGGTGCTGTTCAACCTGCTCACGGCGGCCGCCACGTTCGGGGCGATGACGCTGCTGTTCGGCGGCAGTCACCCGCCGCTGGGCGGTCCCGGCTACCTGGATCCGATGTCGATCATCGGCATCTTCACGGCCGTCTTCGGCATCTCGCTCGTGTTCCTGGTCGTGCTGCTGGCGCGTACCCGCGAGCAGCTCATCGCCGGCAGCGGCGTCGACCGCGCCCTCGACCTCGCCCTGCGACGCACAGCCGCAGCCAGCACCGGCGCCGGCCTGTTGATGATCGCCGCGGCCGTGCCGTTTGCGGTCAGCGGCCTGCTGACGGTCCGCGAGTTCGGGGTCGGCGTTGCGCTCGCGGTCGCGCTCGACGCGTTCCTCGTGCGGCCCGTGCTGCTGCCCGCGGCGGTCGAGGCGCTCGGTCGCCGCGCATGGTGGCCGACCCCCGCGACCACAGAGGGACTACGGATGGAAGACCCGCAGAGAACCCCGTTTACCGCACATGGAGACGGGCGTAGTGTCACCCCCGAGCTCTCCGTCGTCGCAACCGACACCCGCGATCCGGAGACACACCCGACCACGAAGGAGGAGAAAAGATGAGACGGATCGCTTTGACACTCGTGCTGCTTGCGGCCACGGCGCTGACGGCGGCGACGGTTGCCTATGCCAGTGCGCAGTTCACACAGACATCGAACATCACCTTGACCGCCAAGAAGGCCGGCAAGCCGACGGGGTTCAAGGCGAGCCTCCTCTCCGCCGACCCCGGCGCGGTCCAGCCGCAGGGGCTGAAGACGCTCACGATCACGTTCCCGGCGGGCACGAAGTTCAACTTCAAAAGCCGCGCGATCGCGGTCTGCAAAGCGGGCGACACAGAAATCGTCGCGACGCTGGGCAGCGCGTGCAAGGCCAAGAGCGTGATCGGATCCGGCACGGCCGTCGCCAACGGCGCGCCCGTGATCCCGGCGATCCCCGAGAAGGCGAAGGCCTTCGCTGGCAAGAACGAGATCGTCTTCCTGCTGACGCCGGCCGGCTCGGCCGGGCAGACGCTCGTGCTGCACGGGAAGGTCTCCGGCAACAAGGTCACGACCCAGGTGCCGGTCATCAACGCCGGCGGCCTGAACGTGGTGATCACAGCGCTCGACCTGACCATCAAGACGATCGGCCAGGGCAAGAACGCGTTCGTCACCGCCGGCAAATGCACGGGCGGGAAGTTCGCCGTGAAGTCGGCGTTCGCCTACCAGACCGGGGCGACCCAGACGATCACCAGCTCCTCGAGCTGCAGCAAATGAGGTGATCGAGATGGCCGTCGCCGAGATCCCACGCTCGATCGCCGAGCGCATCACGGGAGCCGCCACGCTGGGCCGCATGGTCCTCTCGGCGGCCGGGCGTGGCGAGGAGGTCGCCCTGCGGTATCCGCAGGGCGACGCCTTCCAGCCGATCACCTACCGCGAGCTCGGCGAGCGGGCCACGGCGATCGCCGGCGGCCTGATCGCGCTCGGCGTCGAGAGCGGGGACGTCGTATCGATCCTCTGCTCCACGCGCGCCGAGTGGACGCTGTGCGAGGCGGGGGCCGCGTGCGCGGGAGCGGTGCTGGCGCCGGTCTACGACACGAGCTCGCCCGAGGAGTGCCGGCACGTGATCGCGCACTCCGGGGCGCGCCTGGTGTTCTGCGAGAACGCCGCGCAGGTCGCGAAGATCGCGCAGATCGCCGAGCGCTGCCGTCACCTCGAGCACGTGATCGTGATCGAGGGCGAGGCAGACGGCGCGATCACGCTGGAGGAGCTGTGCAGTCGCGGGGACTACGTCACGGCGGAGGAGGTCGAGGCGCGCGTGCGAGAGGTCGCGCCGGAGGACGTCGCGACGATCGTCTACACGTCGGGCACGACCGGGCCGCCTAAGGGCTGCGAGCTGACGCACGCGAACTTCCTCTCCGCGGCCGCGATGTACCGCGGGCAGCTCGAGCTCGACGACGTGCAGCCGGTGATCTACATGTTCCTGCCGCTCGCGCACGTGCTCGCGCGGATCGCCCAGACGGTCGTGATCGACATCGGTGGCACGCTCGTCTACTGGCGCGGGGACCCGAAGCGGATCCTCGAGGAGGTCGTGGAGACCGAACCGACGCACTTCGTCGGGGTGCCCCGCATCTACGAGAAGCTGCACACGGGCGTGATCAGCGCCGTGGCGGGCGCTGGGCCGCACGCGCGCCTGCTGTTCGCGTGGGCGCTCGAGGTGGGGCGCCGTGCGCGCCAGGCCGAGCGCGCCGGGCGCACGCTCGGCCCGATCTCGCGGGCGCGCCTGCGGGTCGCCGAAGCGGTCGGCCTTGCGAAGGTCCGGGCGCTGTTCGGTCCGCGCCTGAAGCTGGCCCTCGTCGGGGCGGCCCCGATCGACCGCGAGCTGCTGGAGTTCTTCGACGCGTGCGGGGTGCGCGTGCTGGAGGGCTACGGGATGACCGAGAGCTCGGCCACGGCGACGCTCAACCCGCCCCGCGCGCCGCGCTTCGGGACGGTCGGCCGGGCGCTCCCGGACAGCGAAGTGATGGTCGCGGAGGACGGCGAAGTGCTCCTGCGGGGCCCGCAGGTGTTCGCCGGCTACCACCGCGACGAGAAGGCGACCGCCGAGACGTTCCTCGGCGACTGGCTGCGGACGGGCGACACGGGCTGGCTCTCCGGCGACGGCTACCTCACGTTGAGCGGGCGCAAGAAGGACCTGATCATCACGGCCGGGGGGAAGAACATCACGCCGGTCAACATCGAGAACGCGCTGCGCGAGACGCGCTGGATCGCCGAGGCGGTCGTCTACGGGGACCGGCGTCCGTACCTGGTCTGCATGATCACGCTCGACCCCGACGAGGCTCCGAAGCTCGCCGAGCAGCTGGACGTCCCCGCCGACCTTCCGAGCCTCGCCCACGACCCGCGCGTGCACGAGCTTCTGAAGGCCGACGTCGATGCGGCCAACGAGCGGTTCGCGCGCGTCGAGCAGGTGAAGCACTTCGGCGTGCTCGACCACGAGCTCACGCAGGCCGCCGGCGAGCTCACGCCGACGCTCAAGGTCAAGCGCGCGGTCGTCTACGAGCGCTACGCCTCGTTCTTCGAGGCGCTCTACAGCTCGCCGCGATGAGGGTCTCCCCGTGAGCGGCCGCGAACGTCTCTCGAGCGCCGACGCGGCGTGGCTGCGGATGGACCGCCCGACGAACCTGATGGTCATCACCTCCGTGCTGCTGTTCGGCACGAGGCTCGACTGGCCGCGGCTGGCCGACGTCGCCCAGACGCGGCTGGTCGACCGCTACCCGCGCTTCCGCCAGCGCGTCGTGGAGAGCCGCCGCTCGCCGGGCGGCCCCGCGTGGGTGCCCGACGAGCGGTTCGACCTCGCGCGCCACATGCACCGGCGCGGCCTGCGCGCACCCGGCGGCGAGGCGGCGCTTCAGGAGCTCGTCGGCGATCTCGCCTCGACGCCGCTCGACCGTGGCAAGCCGCTGTGGGACATGTACATGGTCGACGGCCCCGGCCGGGGCTCGGCGGTGATCGTGCGGATGCACCACTGCATCGCGGACGGCATCGCGCTGGCCGAGGTGATGCTGTCGCTGACCGACTCCTCGGCGCGACCGAAGGGGGGCGCGGCCCCGTCGCTTGCGCAGAGCCCCGAGAGCGCCTCGCGCGGCGGCTTGGGAGCGACCCTCCTCGCCGACGCGGGCGGAACCGTTCTCGGCGGGCTGTCGGCGGCGCAGGGAGCAGGCGCGGCGGCCGTTCGGGCGAGCGCCGGGATCGCCCGCGAGGCGCTTCGGACCGCCGCTCATCCCGCCCACGGCGTCGAGCTCGCCGGGCGCGTCTCGAGCGGAGCGCAGGCGCTTGCGAAGCTGCTGCTCACGCCCCCCGACCAGCCGAGCGTGCTGAAGGGCGACCAGGGCGCGGCGCGGAAGGTCTCCTGGGGCCGCGCCATCTCGCTGAAGGAGATCAAGACCATCGCCCACGCGCAGGACGCGACCGTCAACGACGTGCTGCTCGCGGCGGTCAGCGGGGCCCTGCGAAGCCACCTGCTCTCGCGCGGCGAAGAGCCGCACGAGATCCGCGCGTTCGTGCCCGTCAACCTGCGCGCCCCCGGGCAGCCGGTCCCGCGCGAGCTCGGCAACCGCTTCGGCCTCGTCTACCTGACGCTGCCGGTCGACCGCGCGAGCCGCCGCGAGCGTCTGCGCGAGCTCAAACGGCGCATGGACGAGATCAAGGACTCGCCGGAGGGCGTCGTCTCCTACGTGCTGCTGGAGGCCGTCGGGCTGACCCCGCCCGAGGTCGAGAGCCGGCTGATCGACCTCTTCACGATGAAGGCGACGGCGGTGATGACGAACGTGCCCGGTCCCCGCAGGACCGTCTACCTGGCCGGGACGCCGCTGCGCGCGGTGCTCGTCTGGGCGCCGACCGCGGGCAGCATGGGGACGAGCGTCAGCATCTTCAGCTACGACGGCGAGGTCACGGTCGGGCTGCTCGTGCACTCGGCGCTCGTGCCCGATCCGCAATCGATCGTCGACCGCCTCGATCGCGAGCTCGCGGCGATGGCGAGGCTGGCCCCGAGCCCGACCCGCCGTGCGGGCGCCAAGTCTGTGGCTCGGCGTGGCGCGGCTTGAGCGCGGGGCGTCGGGGCTCGTCGCGGCGTGGCTTGAGCGCAGGGCGTCGGGGCCACGCCGGGACGCGCGGCTTGAGCGCAGGCGTCGGCGACGCTATCGCGGGGCGTCGCTGAGCGCTACCCGGAGGTGAGCGTCGCCCGCGTCTGCCGGGCGATCTCGAGATCCTCGCGCGCGGCGATCAGGAGCGTGCGGACCGCCGCGTCGGGGGGGCCGATCTCCCCGTCGGGGCTCGCCTCGGCGTTGACCGCGGGATCGACCTCGATGCCGAGGAAGCCGAGGCCGGCGGCGGCACGTGCGCGAACCTCCGCGCTGCGCTCGCCGACCCCGCCCGTGAAGACGAGCGCGTCGAGGCCGCCCATGGCCGCGGCCATCGCGGCGATCGCGCCCCGCAGCCGGTGCACGTACACGTCGAGGGCGAGCTCGCCGGCCGGCTCGCCGTCGAGCGCGTGGCGGACGACCTCGGCCATGTCGGCGCTGCCCGCCAGGCCGAGCAGGCCGGAGCGGTGCTCGAGCGTCTCGGCCAGCTCACGCGCGGAGATCGGCTCGTGCTCGAGCAGCCACAGCAGCATGCCCGGGTCGACGGTGCCCGAGCGCGTCGCCATCACGAGGCCCTCCAGGGGCGTGAAGCCCATCGTCGTGTCGACCGAGCGCCCGCCCGCGATCGCGCACAGCGAGGCGCCCGCGCCGAGGTGGCAGCTGACGATCCGCAGCTCCGCGGCGCCCGAGCCGAGCAGCTCGGGCGCCCGCCGCGCGACCCAGCCGTGCGAGAGCCCGTGGAAGCCGTAGCGGCGAAGCGCCCAGCGCTCGCGCCACTCGGCGGGCAGCGCGTAGGTCGCGGCCGCCTCGGGGAGGGTCGCGTGGAAGGCGGTGTCGAAGCACGCCACCGCGGGCTTCCCGCCGAGCGCCTCGCCGATCGCGTCGAGCGCGGCGAGCGACTTCGGCTGGTGCAGCGGAGCGAGATCGACGAGGCCGCGCAGCTGCTCCTCGACGTCCGCGTCGAGGACGACTGGTCCACGGAACAGCTCGCCGCCGTGCACGATGCGGTGACCGACCGCGTCGGCGTCGCGCAGGCCTTCGGCGAGCGCGTCGCGCAGCTCCCCGGGATCGACCTGCGCGCCGGGGGCGGCCAGCTCGCGCTCGGCGATCGTCGCGTCGCGCTCGTCGAGCAGCGTCAGCTTGAGGCTGCTCGACCCAGCGTTGACGACGAGGACGCGCACGCCGGCTACGCGCCGGCGCCGCGCTGGGCGGACCGCGCGGGCCCCGTCTGCGGCGACCACGTCCAGGCGCTCAGCTCGGGCGGGTCCTCGCCGTGCTCGCGGGTGTAGGCGCGGTGGCGCAGCCGCTCGTCGATCATGTGCTGGCGCAGGTGCGCCGCGGGCTCCAGCAGGCCGGGGACGCGGTCGATCACGTCCATCACGAGGTGGAAGCGGTCGAGGTCGTTGAGCATCACCATGTCGAAGGGCGTGGTCGTCGTGCCCTCCTCCTTGTAGCCCCGGACGTGCAGGTTGTCGTGGTTGGCGCGCCGGTAGGTCAGGCGGTGGATCAGCCACGGGTACCCGTGGTAGGCGAAGATCACCGGCCGGCTGGTGGTGAACAGCGCGTCGAACTCCTCCTCCGCGAGGCCGTGGGGGTGCTCGGTGTCTGGCTCCAGGCGCATCAGGTCGACGACGTTCACGACCCTCACCTTCAGGTCGGGGAGCTCGGCGCGCAGAATCGCCGTCGCGGCGACGGTCTCGAGCGTGGGGACGTCCCCGGCGCAGGCCAGCACGACGTCGGGCTCGGCGCCTTCGTCGCTGCTCGCCCAGTCCCACACCCCGATCCCGCGCGCGCAGTGAGCGATCGCCTCGTCCATCGAGAGGTAGTTCAGGGCGGGCTGCTTGCCCGCGACGATCACGTTCACGTAGTTGCGGCTGCGCAGGCAGTGGTCGGCGACCGAGAGCAGGCAGTTCGCGTCGGGCGGCAGGTAGACGCGCACGATCTCGGCCTTCTTGTTGACGACGTGGTCGATGAAGCCGGGGTCCTGGTGTGAGAAGCCGTTGTGGTCCTGGCGCCACACGTGCGAGGAGAGCAGGTAGTTGAGCGAGGCGATCGGGCGCCGCCACGGGATCTCGCGCGTCACCTTCAGCCACTTGGCGTGCTGGTTGAACATCGAGTCGACGATGTGGATGAACGCCTCGTAGCAGTTGAACAGGCCGTGGCGGCCGCTCAGCAGGTAACCCTCGAGCCAGCCCTGGCAGAGGTGCTCGGAGAGCGCCTCCATCACCCTGCCGCCCGGCGCGACGTGGTCGTCGGTGGGCAACGTCTCGGCCTCCCACTCGCGGGCGGACGCCTCGAACACCTCGCCGAGGCGGTTGGAGGCGGTCTCGTCGGGGCCCATGATGCGGAAGCTGTCGGGGTTCTTCTCGATCACGTCGCGCAGGTAGCTCCCGAGCACGCGCGTCGCCTCCGTCGCGCCGGTCCCCGGCTGCGGCACCGCGACCGCGTAGTCGCGGAAGTCCGGCAGCTCGAGCGCCCGCAGCAGCAGACCGCCGTTGGCGTGGGGGTTCGCGCCCATCCGCCGCTCGCCGACGGGCGCCAGGGCGGCCAGCTCGCCGCGCAGCGCGCCGCCCTCGTCGAACAGCTCCTCGGGCCGGTAGGAGCGCATCCACTCCTCGAGCTGGGCGAGGTGCCCGGGCTTGGAGGCGAGATCGGCGAGCGGCACCTGATGGGACCTGAAGGAGTTCTCGGCGGGAAGCCCGTCGACGGTCTTCGGCCCGGTCCATCCCTTCGGGGTGCGCAGCACGATCATCGGCCACCGGGGGCGCTCGCTGCCGCCCCCGGTCCGTGCCCGTCGCTGGATCGCGGCGATCTCGCTCGTCACCTCCTCGAGGGTGGCGGCCATCAGCCGGTGCATCGTCGCCGGGTCCGAGCCAGACACGAACCGGGGGGCGTAGCCGTATCCCTCCAGCAGGCTGCGCAGCTCGGGCTCGGGGATCCGCGCGAGCACCGTCGGGGCCGCGATCTTGTAGCCGTTGAGGTGAAGGATCGGCAGCACCGCCCCGTCGCGGGCCGGGTTCAGGAACTTGTTGGAGTGCCAGCTCGCCGCGAGCGGCCCCGTTTCGGCCTCGCCGTCGCCGACGACGCAGCAGACGAGGAGATCGGGGTTGTCGAAGGCGGCTCCGAAGGCGTGCACGAGGGCGTACCCGAGCTCGCCGCCCTCGTGGATCGAGCCGGGCGTCTCCGGCGCCACGTGGCTGGGGATGCCGCCTGGGAAGGAGAACTGGCGGAACAGCCTGCGCAGGCCCTCCTCGTCGTGTCCGATGTTCGGGTAGACCTCGGTGTAGGTGCCCTCGAGGTAGACGTTGGCGACGAGGCCCGGGCCGCCGTGGCCCGGCCCGGTCACGAAGATCGCGTTCAGGTCCTGCGCGCGGATCACCCGGTTCATGTGCGCGTAGATGAAGTTCAGCCCGGGGGTCGTGCCCCAGTGGCCGAGCAGCCGGGGCTTGGTGTGGGCGAGGGTCAGTGGCTCCCGCAGGAGCGGGTTCTCCAGCAGGTAGATCTGGCCGACCGAGAGGTAGTTGGCGGCTCGCCAGTAGGCGTCGAGGCGGTGCAGCTCCTCCGCGGTGAGGGGCGCCTGCGAGGTCTCGGCCGAGGCTGCCACGGCCCTATGGTGTCACGTCCGGTTGCCGCCCTGGCCGTGCGGTCGATGCTTGGCGGCGGGCGCCCTACGGCGCGAAGCTCACAGTCCGGGTGACTTCGGCCGGCGTTGCTCCGAGCGTGTCCTGCTGGCGGGTGTCGGGCGGACCGAGGTCGACGGTGAAATGGATCCGTCCCTTGCCGTCGGGACGGGCGGTGGGCTCGACGGCGCCCTGCAGCCGCACCTGCCGCAAGCCGCGGAAGAGAGGCGGGGTGGTGACGGACGTGGCGCCGGATCCGACGAGTGTCAGACCGCTCGAACCGACGCCCCGCAGCTGTAGGTACTCGACGGCGCGGCCCGGGTCTGCTGCGAGATGCCAGCCCCACACGTCGAACGCGGGCTCGATCGACTCGTAGTCGAACGTGGGGGGCGGCGCCGGCGGGTGTTCGAACTCTTCGGTGAACACCCTCATGGTGTCCGTGATCTCCCGCTCGAAGTTCGGGGGAGTGTGACACCCCGCGCCGTAGTCGTCCCAGAGGTGCGGGATGCCGAGTTCGTCGAGCTTTTCGTGGAAGTCGACGCTGGCGATGTGGACTCCGCCCTCGATCACACACGAGACCGAGTCCGCGGACAGCAGTTCCTCGCCGATCCCCGGGTTCGGGATCCCGTTCGCGGTGCGCACCTGCAGATCGAGTCCGCGCAGGTTGCCGGCCAGGTCGGTGGGGTTGTGTCCGCGCCAGCGGATTTCCTGCGTCGCGCGGGGACCGTAGATCGCGTCGACTTCGCCGCCCTGGAAGGTCGGACTCGTAGACAGCGCGGCCGCGAGGGGGGCGGGGTTGCTGTCGACCGCGCCGGAGAGGCTCGCCGCGTCGGCGAACAGGTCCGGGTGCCTGGCGGCGAACATCATCGCCCCGTAGCCGCCCATCGAGACGCCCGCCACCGCGCGCTGGGCGCGTTCCGGGATCGTGCGAAAGTGGCGGTCGATCAGGGGGATCAGCTGGTCGATTACGTAGGTCTCATACTGCGGCGGTCCGAACGCGCCGCCGTTGTACCAGTCGCTCCAGTAGCCGCTGTCGCCGTTCGGCGAGACGATGATCGCCGGGAAGCCCTTCGACAGCTCCACCCCGTGGACGAGGTCGTTGAAGCTCTTGTACGTGTTCATCGTGCCCGCGAGGACGTAGGCCACGGGCCAGCGGCGGGCCCGTTCTTCGTCGTATCCGACCGGGAGATCGACGTCGACGTGCGTCGGAGCGGTAAAGGCGGGCGTGGAGATCGTGAGTTCGATCACGCGGGGCGCGAGGCGCTTCTTCGCGGTGATCCGGGCCACCCCGGCGTCCGCGGGGGAGGCGCAGGCGAGCAGGCCCGCGGCCACGGCGAGCAGGCCCAGGCATCGACGCGCAACCCGTGCGCGAGACGGCGTGCGCGTCACAGCAGCGCTTGGTCCAGCCCCCTGAAGCATGCACGCCCATTGCCCACGTGGTGCGCAAAGTAAACATGGTGCCCGCCGGAGGTCAGACCCCTGGCCGAGCGCGCTCGCCGGGGGGACGCGTCCGTGGGGTGGTTGACGCCCAGCAGCCGGACTCCCGGCCCGGCCATGTACCGGCCGGTCGTTCGCTTCCCGCATGCCGGACGGGCGTGCCACATGTCACGCCGGAGCCGTTCGTGAGAAGGCTCTGTGCGAGCGTGCGAAGCGCGGGTTGCGGCCGACTCGTGGTGCTAGCGTTGAGGGATCAGGTCGGACGCCTCGTCCGACATCGCAGTGCCCGCGCTCGTCGCCTTGCTCACAGCATCCCAGCGTTCGCAGCACGCACCGAGCCGGAGGAGACAATGGCAACCAGTGAAGAGACGACCCCCCTCGAGCACGAGGGCGTGGATCGGCTCGCGAACGTCATCGTGACGGTCGTTCCCGTGGCGCTGTTCGGAGTCGCGATCTGGCTCGCGTGGGGAGGGACGCTTCACTGGCAGGATCTCGTGGTCCTGGCCGTGAGCTACGTCATCACCGGCGCCGGGATAACGGTCGGCTATCACCGGCTGTTCACCCACCGCAGCTTCAAGACGATCAAGCCCGTGCGTGCCCTGTTCGCCGTGTTCGGCTCGGCCGCGGTCGAGGGGCCGGTGATCGAGTGGGTCTCGACGCACCGCATGCACCACCGCTTCAGCGACCTCCCGGGCGACCCCCACAGCCCCCACACCGACCACGGCACCGGCTGGCGAGGAGCGCTTCGCGGCCTTCTCCACGCCCACGTCGGGTGGATGTTCCGCGGCGTCGACCGCGCCAGCGAGGAGCGCTACGCCAAGGACCTGCTCGCCGATCCGATGATCCGCGCGATCGATCGCACGTTCCTGCTCTGGGTGGCGCTCGGGCTCGCGTTCCCGTTCGGGCTCGGAGTCGCGATCACCGGCTCGATCGTCGGTGGCCTGACGGGGATGCTGTGGGGCGGCGCTGTGCGGATACTGTTCCTGCACCACGCGACCTTCTCGATCAACTCCCTGTGTCACTTCTTCGGCCGGCGGCGCTTCACGACCGGAGACGAGTCGCGGAACCTCGCGTGGCTCGCGCTGCCGACGTTCGGCGAGGCGTGGCACAACAACCACCACGCCTTCCCGACCTCGGCTCACCACGGTCTGACCCGCTGGCAGCTCGACCCCGGGGGCTGGCTGATCGACGGCCTCGAGCGGCTCGGGCTCGCGTGGGACGTCGTGCGGATCTCCCCGAGCGCGCAGCGCGCGAAGCTCACAGTCCAGCCGTAGGGGCCGCGGCGCGCCAAGCTCGACCCAGGAGCGTGGCTATTCGCGGACGATCGTGAAGCTGAGCCGCTTGCCGGTGGCGATCCCGCTCGCGTTGGCGGCCGAGAGCTCAACCGTGTAGCGGCCGGGCTGCAGGCGCTTGGTGCGCGAGATGTTGCCCTGGAAGACAATTCTGTTCGTGCCCGCGTGCGCGTTCGCGAACGGGATCACGCCTGCCGTCACCGTCCGCTTGCAGGCGCGCCCGCGCCGGTTGTGTTTCGTCTGCGCGACGCACCTGCCGGCAACGCGCCGGCCGCCGAGCGACTGGGTGAAGCGGAGCTTGACCGACGCCGCGGTGTTGAGCGCGAACGAGAACGTCGTTCCGACGGGGGATCCCCGCTTGCGGGTTCGGGCGAGCGTCGCGAGCTTTCTCCCCTCGCGCCAGCGGGAGTGCGACTGGGTGAAGCGTGTGAGCGAAGGCCGTGGCAGGGAGGAGACGATCGTGACATTCCGTGAGAGCGCGCTCGTGTTCCCCACGGCGTCCTGCGCGGTGACGGTGACGGCGTATGTTCCGGGCCGCGCGTAGGCGTGCGTCGCGGTGGCGCCGGTCGCGGCGGTGCCGTCGCCGAAGCTCCAACCGACCGACGGGGAGGACCAGTTGTCGAACACCTCGGCGGCGAAGCCGAGCGGCAGGCTGGCGACCCCGTTCGGCGCGGTCACTGCGCGGATCTCGGGCGCGGCGGCGTCGAAGCCGGCGTACTGGATGACGGCGCCGGCGGGCGACGTCGTGTCGTGGTCCCAGATCGCGATCGCATCGCCCGCGCCGTCGAGGGCGATCGCGGGAGACTGGCTCGGATCTTCGCGCGAGATCGTGGCGACGGCGCCGAAGCTCTGCCCGGCGCCGGGGGGCCTTCTCGTCACCTGCACCTGCGTCCCCGCGACGTCGGGACTCGGCCCGCTCCATACCGCGAGCGCGGTTCCGCTCGGATCGAACGTCACGAGCGGTCCGAAGGTGGTCGTGGCGCCGGGCGCCGAAAGCGTCTGCGGCGTTTCGAAGCCCGCGCCGGAAGCGCGTCCCGCGCCCTCGACCTGGCAGCTGGAGGGGCACTGCACCCAGACCGCGACCGCGCTGTTGCTCGCCGGATCGACCGCGACCCGGGGGCTGCTCGCATCGCCCGTCGACACAGGGTCCGAGACGGGTCCCGGTGTGCTGAAGGAGGAGCTTGCCCCGGGTGGCCGCACCGCGGTCTCGATCACGGTCTTGCTTCCGTTGAAGTACGGCCAGACGGCCGTTGCCCGGCCGAGCGCGTCGAACGCGACGTCGGCGGCGAACGTGCCGGCCATGGCCGTGGGATTGAGCATGTCGCGGAGCGTCTGCGGGGTGGCCCCGGTGAACGTCCCGCCGGCCTGCCGGTACGCCGACTCGACGGCGACGTGGCTGTTCGTCCCGTCGAAGTAGAAGTTGACCCAGGTTGCCACGACGTCGCCGAGCGGATCGACCGCGACGCGGGGCGTGAAGATCGTCGGGCCGGAGGGGTGGGTCCCGTCGCATACCGTCTCGAACGGGCCGAAGCCCCCGCCGGGCTGACGCACGGAGACGTGAAGCGCCCACGAAGGCGGGCCCGGGCACGCGCTCGCGGCCGTGTCGTCCCAGCTCACGGCGGCGACCCCCGCATCGTTGAGCGAGACCCACGGGTCATCCGTTGACGCCGAGGCGCTGAGCACGGTCGCCGCGCCGAAGCTCCCCCCGGGATCGCGGATGGCCGCCTCGATTTCGGCGCCCTGTTTCCAGGCCGCGATCGCCGTGCCCGGCCCGTTCATCGCCAGCTTGATCTGCCCTGTGCAGAAGGCCATCGGCGGCGCGAGCGCCTGCGGCGGGCCGAACGAGCCTCCGGCCGGGCGCAGCGCCCACATCGCCTGGCACTCGGTCCCGGGGCCCGGGACCTTCGGGTGCTGCTCGACCCACGCCGCGATCGAATCGCCGGCGCTGTCGCTTGCGACATCGAGCGCCTTGCGGTTGAAGAACGGATCGTTCTGAATCGCGGTGACCGGCGAGGAGAACACGTCCTGGGGCGCGAGCCACGCCGGCGTCGCCTGCGAGGGCGGAGCGCCGAGAGCGGTGAAGCCGATCGCGATCGCTGCCACGCTGATCGACGATCGAAAACGTCTCACTCTGCGGATCCTACCCGCCTCCGGGCCGCCGATCGCGACCGGTGGACGCCGATTGTGTCCGTCGTCCTCGCGGCTGGTTGAATTGACTCTGTGGACGCGCTACCGGCAGAGCTTCGGAGCCTGATCGAGTCCGGGCCGCTGGCCCACCTCAGCACGATCAACCGCGACGGCAGCCCCCAGGTGACCGTGATCTGGATCGGTCTCGACGGGGACGAGCTCCTCAGCGGCCACATGGGCTGGTACAGGAAGCTGCGCAACATCGAGGCCGACCCGCGCGTCGTGCTCTCGTTCGTCGCTCCGCGAGCGCCGGACGTGTTCCTGAACCCTTATGCGGTGCTGCGGGCGCACGCAACGATCGAGCCGAGCGAAGCCGCGTGGGATCTGCTCAACAGGCTCACGAAGGTCTACATGTCCCCCGACGCCGAGTTTCCGGCGCCGAAGGGACCGGGCTACATAGTGCGCTACCGAATCGAGAGCATCGGCGGTGTCGGGCCATGGGTACCACGGTCGGCCTGAGGCGGATGTCCTAACGGGCAACCGGTGGTAGTTCCCCGACATCGAGAAACGTAGTCTCTCGCGTTGCCGGCGACGGGTGGCGCACGTAGTTTCGGCGGGTGACCACGAGCTCAGCTACAGCGGAGACCTCGAAGCAACCCGTCGACAGCACCGCGCCGCCGGTGATCGAGCTGGAGGGAGTGAGCCGTCGCTACGAGGTGGGTGAGGTTCTCGTCACGGCGCTCGAGGACGTGTCGCTGTCGATCCGGCCCGGTGAGTTCACCGTCATCCTCGGGCCTTCCGGCAGCGGCAAGACGACGCTGCTCAACCTGATCGGCGCGCTCGACTCGCCCACCGAGGGACGGATCGTCGTTGGCGGGCACGACATCACGCAGGCGTCCCGCGCCGACCTGTTCCGCTTCCGCCGCGAGCACGTCGCGTTCATCTTCCAGACGTTCAACCTCTTCCCCGGTCTCACCGCGCTCGAGAACGTCGAGTTCGGACTGGAGGCGTCCGGGAGAAAAGGGGGGCGCGGGCTGGCGGCGGACACGCTGGGTCGCGTAGGCCTCGGTGCCCGTCTGGCGCATTTCCCGCACGAGCTCTCCGGCGGGGAGCAGCAGCGGGTGGCGATCGCCCGCGCCCTGGCGACGGGCAGCCCCGTGCTGCTGGCCGACGAGCCGACGGGCGAGCTCGACTTCCGCACCGGCGTGCAGATCCTCGAACTGCTGCACGAGCAGTCACACGATGCGCAGACGAGCGTGCTCGTCGTCACGCACAACCGCGAGATCTCGCGCGTCGCGCACCGGGTGATCGAGCTCTCGAGCGGCCACGTCGTGAGCGACGGCCCGCCCGCGGGCGGACAGCCCGCTGACTTCTCAGAGCTTCACTGGTGAGGTGGGAGGATGCGAGCTCTCTGGTTGCGTTGGACTTGGCGCGACTTCCGAGGCCGTTGGCTGCAGATCCTCACCACGGCCCTGATACTCGCGGGAGGCGTGGGCGCGTTCGCCGGCCTCGGCGGGCTGCAGCAATGGCGGGAACGCTCGGCTGATCGCAGCCTCGCTGCCGCGCACGCGCACGATCTGCGCGTCGACCTCGTCGAAGGGTCGTTCCTCTCAGCCGGAAGGATGCTCGGCGCCCTCGGGCGTTTGCCGGCCGGAGACGTGGCAGCCGCCGAAGAGCGGCTCGTGGTCGCCTCGCAGCTCGACGCCTCGCGGCCGGGCCACCCGGTCCTCGTGCCGGCCCGACTGATCGGGATCCCCCTGCGTCGCGGCGGCGAGCGGGTCGACGCGTTGAACGTGAAGGGGGGCGAGAACCTCACCGCCGGCTCCCAGGTCGTTCTCGACTGGAACTTCGCTCACCACTTCTCGCTGCCCGTGAGGGGGACGGTGCGAATCGCGGGACTCGGTGCGGTCCCCTACGTCGGCGTGGGCGTCGTGCCCCAGTACTTCCTCGTCGTCGACGCGGCCGGGATGTCCGGCGCGGAGAGCGGTCTCGCCGTCGTCTACATGCCGCTCGCCGCGGCACAGCGAGCGAGCGGAAACGCGGGCCGCGTCAACGAGCTCGTGCTGCGGGTCGGAGCCGGCCGCTCCCCGGCCGCCGTCGCACGCTCCGTGCGCGCCGCGTTCGCCTCCGCGCTTCCGGGCGCGGGGATCAGGCTGACGCTCGGGGCGAACGAGCCGGTGACGCGGATCCTCTACCGCGACGCTCGCAACGACGAGAAGACCTATCTCGCGTTCGCGATCCTGATCCTCCTCGGCGCCGCGCTGGCGGCCTTCAACCTCGTCAGCCGCGTCGTCGAGGCGCAGCGCCGGGAGATCGGGGTCGGGATGGCGCTCGGCGTGGCGCCCCGCGCTCTCGCGCGACGTCCGCTGCTTCTCGGCGCGCAGATAGGCGTGCTCGCGGCGCTGCTCGGGATCCCTGCGGGCATCGGGCTCGCCGAGCTCATCAAGAGGCTGATCCGCGACTTCCTCCCCCTACCGGTCTACGCGTCGACGTTCCCGCTCGCCTTCTACGCCGTCGGGTGCGCCCTGGCGCTGGCGATCCCGATGCTCGCCGCGGTGCTGCCGGTCCGCCGCGCCGTCAGGATGGCTCCGGTGGACGCGATCCGCACCGGCTACCGGGCCGGAGCGGGCCGCGCCCGGCGGGTGCTGCGTCGCCTGTCGCTCCCGGGCGGCGCGCTCGCGCAGCTTCCGCTGCGCAACCTCGCACGTTCGCCGCGGCGAACCGCGATGACGATCCTCGGGCTCGGAGCGGTCCTGACGGCCGTCGTCGCGGTGAGCGGCATGGTCGACGCGATCCGCGACGTCGCCACCCGCCAGGAAGCAGCGACCCTCACCAGCAGCCCGAGGCGATTGGCGGTCTCCCTCAGCGGCATCACGCCGCTCGGCTCGCCGACGATCCGTTCGGTCGCGCGCACGCCCGGCGTGGAGCGGGCCGAACCGGGGCTCACCGTGGCGGCCGGCGCGAGCGCGCACGGGCGCTCGCTGAGCGTCGCCGTCAGCTTCATCGATCCCCGCTCCCGGATCTGGCGCCCGGCCGTCCTCAGCGGCCAAGGGCGGGGAGACGGGATCCTGCTCGCGGCCAAGGCCGCCGACGACCTGCACGTGGCCGTCGGGCAGCAGATATCGCTGCGCCACCCCACGCTGGAGGGCCGAGGCATCCGGTTCACCACGACGAGGGTCACGGTGATGGGCATCCACTCGAACCCGGTCCGGGCCTTCGCCTACATGAACACGAGCGCGGCGGCCGCGCTGGGGTTGGCGGGCGTCGCCGATTCGGTCATCGTCGCTCCCGGACCCCGAACGTCCACCGACGCTCTCGAGCGGGCGTTGCTCCGAAACCCGGGGATCGCGTCGATCCGCGCCGTCGCGAGCGAAGCCGAGTCGCTGCGTACGACCGTCGACCAGTTCGGCTCCTCGATCCAGATCGTCGAGTTCATCACCCTGGGCCTGGCGCTGCTCGTCGCGTTCACCTCGACCACCGTCGCCCTCGAGGAGGGGCGCAGGGAATACGCCACGATGTTCGCGTTCGGCCTGCCGCCGCGAGCCGGCCTGCGCGTGATCACGACCGAGAGCCTCGTCGCGGGCGTGCTCGGCACGGCGATCGGCGTCGGCCTCGGGATCGCCGTGTGCGGCTGGATCATCGACGTGCTGATGGCCGAAACGTTCCCCGACCTCAGCGCGCGGCTGGTGTTGAGCACCGGCTCGGTGGCCCTCACGCTGCTCGTCGGAGTCCTCGCGGTGACGCTCGCTCCGCTGCTCGCCTTCCGGCGCATCAGGGCGATGGACATCCCCTCGACGCTTCGCGTGATGGAGTAGCGGTCGCGTGCTGGAGCTGCGCGACCTCCACCGCTCCTTCGGGGGACTCGTCGCGGTCGACGGTGTGAGCTTCTCGGTCCCGGCGGGCGCCATGTTCGGCTTCGTCGGGCGCAACGGCGCGGGGAAGACGACCGTCATGCGGATCGTCTGCGGCCTGCTCGCGGCGGACGCTGGCACGGTCACCTGGAACGACCGGCAGATCACACGCGAGCGGATCGGCTACATGCCCGAGGAGCGCGGGCTCTATCTCAAGATGCGGCTCGCCGACCAGCTCGAGTACTTCGCGGTCCTGCACGGCGCATCGCACGCGGACGGCCGGGCGGCGGCGCGCGGCTGGCTCGAGCGGTTCGGTCTCGGCGACCGCACCGCGGCCCGGGTCGAGGAGCTCTCGCACGGCAACCAGCAGCGCGTTCAGCTCGCCGCCGCGCTCGTGCACGGCCCCGAGCTGCTGATCCTCGACGAGCCGTTCGCGGGCCTCGACCCGATCGCCACCGACGTGATGGTCGCGGTCCTGCGAGAGCAGGCCGCGCGGGGGGTTCCGGTTCTGATCTCTTCCCATCAGCTCGAGCTCGTCGAGCAGATCTGCGAGTCGGTCGCGATCATCGACCGCGGCCGGCTCCTCGCCTGGGGAGCGGTCGAGGAGCTCCGCGCCGGCGGTCCGCGTCTGGTCCGGGTCGACGTCCGCGACGCGCCGGCGGACTGGACGGATTCGCTCCCGGGCGCCGAGGTGGTGGAGCGCAGCGACGGCCGCACCGTCTTCGAGCTCGCGCCGACGGGCGATCCACAGCGCGTCCTCGACGTCGCGCGGGCCGTCGGCACCGTCACGTACTTCGCGGAGCTTCGTCCGAGCCTTGCCGAGCTGTTCCGCGAGGCGGTGTCGGCGTGAGCGCGCGACGCGCGATCTGGGAGGTCGCGCGACGGGAGCTCGTCGAGCGCTCGCGCTCGCGCGTCCTGCGGATCTCGCTCGTCGTGCTGGTGCTCCTCAGCGGCGGCGGCGCGGTCGCGGCGGCGCGGCTCGGCGGTCACACGCCCACCGACCACGTCGGCCTCGTCGGAACCCGCTCGGAGGCGTTGGCGCCGGCGATCCGCCTGCAAGCGAAGGCCGCCGGGCGCAACGTCCGCCTGCGCAAGCTCCCCAACGCGGCCGCCGCGCGACGCGCGGTGCGCGACGGCAGCGTCGACCTCGCGCTGCTCGACGGGAACAGGGTGCTCGTCAAGCACTCCGGCGCCTCGTCCGCCGTCCGCGTCGTGCGCGACGCCGTCGCGACCCGGGCGGTGCTGGCGCGCCTGCGCCGCGCCGGCTTGAGCGAAGGCCGGGCGCTCGCCGCGCTCGCGCCGCGGGCGCTGCCGACGACGGTCCTCGAACCTCGCCCGCGCAACTACGACCGCGACGAGGGGCTGATCGTGATCGGGATGCTCGCCCTCTTCATGATGCTCGTGTTCTTCGGCCAGGCGCTCGCGCAGAGCGTCACCGAGGAGAAGTCCTCGCGCGTCGTCGAGCTGCTGCTGACGACGGTCCCGCCCCGGCACCTGCTCGCAGGCAAGGTGCTCGGAGTCGGCCTGCTCGGGCTGGCTCTGCTGTTCGTCCCGTCGCTCGCCGCGCTGGCCGCGGGGAACCTCGCCGGCGGCGTCGGGTTGCCCTCCGCGGCGCCGGAAGCCGTCGCGCTGATCCTGCTGTGGTTCGTGCTCGGCTACGTCCTCTACAGCGTGGCCTTCGCGGCCGTCGGTGCGCTCGTCTCGCGCCAGGAGGACCTGAACACGGCGATGCTTCCGGTCAACGCCGTCCTGATAGTCGCCTTCTACCTCGCCCTCTTCGTCGTCAACGACAACCCCAACGGGACGCTCGCGCGCGTCGCCGCGTTCGTCCCGCCTCTCTCTCCGATGCTCGTCCCCGCCCGCGTGGTGCTCGGCGACATGACCGTCCTCGGGCTCGCGGCTGCGGTCGCTCTGGATCTCCTCGCCACGGTCGGGATCGTCGTTCTCGCCGGTCGTGCCTACGAGCGGGCGATCCTGCGCATCGGCGCACCGCTCAAGCTGCGCCGCCTGCTGAGGCCGGACACGGCCCGCCAACGCGCGGCGGCCTCGGGCACTCGACAGGTCCAACGGGCACGCCACGTCGAGCCGGCGCTGCGGGCGGGCGCCGTTGCGCTCCTGCTCGCCGGCGTGCTGGTCGGGTTCGGCGATCCTCTCGGGATCGCGCTTGCGACGGTGGGGCTGCTGCTCGTGCTCGCGGTCCAGGGCCGCGGGCGCCTTCACCGCCGCCACCGTTGAGAGCAGCTCCCCCGCACGAGTGACGGCTTACGGCTGCGGGTCCTCCGAGCGGCGCTTCTCGAAGACGAGCCGGAAGTGGTCGAGGAGCTCGCGTTCGAAGCAGATCTTGTTCGCGCTGACGCCGGAGGCGAACGCGAGGCGGAAGTCCTCGCTGAGGATCCAGCGCGGGACGAGCCGCGCCTTCAACCACGACTTGCGCAGGCTCCGTCGTCCGATCCGGGCGTTCCACTGCTCGATCGTCTCGATGTAGTCGAGCCGCCCGCTCTCGCTCGAGACGAGATCGAAGCCGGCCTCGGCTGACCGGACGACCTGCTCCTGGCCGAAGGGGAGCCAGGAGCCGGGGAACTGCCGGGCGAGGAGCGCGAGGTACCAGGCATCGGTGTGGGCGGGGGGCAGCTCCTCGAGAGCCGCGAGCGCCTCGTCGGCGGCGATCATGTTGCGCCCGTAGACCATGGTCTGCAGATAGAGGCGGCCGCCGTCGGGGAGCAGGCTCGCGAGGTTCTCGAACAGCGAGCCGTACAGAGTCTCCTGGCGCCCGGCGCGGAAGTCCTCGGGCGAGCAGAAGTGCTCGAAGGCGCCGAGGCTCGCGATCGCGCCAAACTCACCGAAGCGATCGCGCGTCACCTCGCGGGCGTCGTGCCGGTGGACGTCGAGCCCGTGACGCCGGCAGGCCGCGAGCTGCGCGCGCGAGAGCGTCACGCCCACCCCCGTCGCCTGGCGCCGGCGAAAGAAGTCGAGCAGCGCGCCCCACCCGCAACCGAGATCGAGCACGCGCATTCCCGGTCCGAGGCCGATCTGCTCGGCGACGTACTCGTGCTTGCGCCGCTGCGCCTGCTCGAGGGTGAGCGAGAAATCGCCGTCGTACTTGGCGCCGCTGAAGTCCGCCAGCTCGCCCATGCTGAGTCTGAACACGCGGTCGGTCAGCGAGTAGGTGAAGTCGATGTCGTCGCGTGTGGCGATGTGAGCTGCCTGCCCAGCGGTTCGAGGATGGTGCGACGAGCCTACTGCGAGGCGAGGGGCGCTAGGGGACGTCGACCACGCAGCGCGGTCCCTTGGCTCGGGCGAGGCGCCGGTCGAGTGTCAGCAACGTGGCGTCCAGCGCCTCGGCAAGTGCCACGTAAAGAGCGTCTGGCGCACTCAGCGAGTCGCGCAGCTGCCATGCGCGCTCGAGCAGCGGGCGGTGATCCACGCGCGTGGCCGGCCACGCCCCCAGGTCGTCGATCGCCTGGTCGGCCGACGTCCGGTCGAGCTCGCCGCGCAGGTGCGCCCTCCGCACGACCCCGAGAACCTCGGCGTCCACCAGGTGAGGAGCGGCCTGCTCAGCCTCTTCTTCCAGCCGCGCTCGCACCGGCTCGGCATCCGGGCCCGCGAGAACGACCTCGGCGACGCATGAGGCGTCAACGACCAGCATCGCGCAGCTCGTCGAGCGCCTTCAGGACATCGCTTGCTCCGACGGCCGATGAGCGCCTGCGCGTCGAGGCGAGCCAGGCGGCGATGCTGGGGCCGGAGGCCAGCCGCGTGGCCTCAGCGCGGAGCAACTCGGGCACGCTGAGTCCCTCCTCGGCTGCGCGTCTGCGCAGGCCGGCGTATACGTCGTCATCGATGTCCCGAATCTGAACTGTCTTAGGCATGCCCGCATCTTAACATGCACCGCTGCATGCTCAGGCATACTGACAGCGTGTCCGGGGGCTTCTCGCTCGAGGTGGATCCCGCGCCCGTTCTGGCGTCGTCCGGGAACGCGGCGATCTCCTTCTTCGCCAGAAGGGATCTCCTCGACGTGGACGCGGGCCCGGTCTCGGCTCTCTGGGAGCTGCCGGAGGCCCGGAGGATCGTCGCCAGGCAGCAGCGCGACGGCTCCTGGCGCTATCCGGGTGGCAACCGGCGCCTGCGCTCACAGGAGAACTACGATCAGCTCGAGACGTTCCGGCAGGCGTCGGCGCTCGTGGAGAAGTTCGGGTTCACGCGCGAGCACCCGGCGATCGAGCGCGCGGCGGACTTCCTCTTCTCCTTCCAGGCCGCCGAGGGAGACTTCCGGGGCATCTACGGCAACCAGTACGCGACGACCTACGTCGGGGCCATCATGGAGGTCCTGATAAAGGGGGGGTTCGCGCGGGATCCACGGATCGCGAGGGGATTCCGGTGGCTGTCGGGGGTGCGGCAGGCCGACGGCGGCTGGGCGATCCCGCTGCGAACGGCTGGTGTTCCCTTCTCGGAGTTCTTCGACCTCGAGCGACACCCGGAGCCGATCGCGCCGGAGCGCTCCAAGCCGTTCTCCCACCTGGTGACGGGCATGGTCCTCAGAGCCTTCGCGGCGCACCCGGTCCAGCGCGGGTCGGCGACCGCACGCGCGGCGGGTCGACTTCTGGAGGGGAGCCTCTACGGCAAGGACGCCTACGGCGATCGGGGAGACGTCGGCTACTGGGAGCGCGTGTCGTTCCCGTTCTGGTTCACGGACGTCGTGTCGGCCCTGGACTCCCTGTCACGCCTCGGGTTCGATCCGGGAGCCCCATCGATCAGCGCCGCCATCGATCGCCTCAGAGCCATCCAGCGCCCGGACGGAACCTTTCAGCTCAAGCTCGTAAGGGGCAGGGACAAGGACCTCCCCTGGTGGGTCTGTCTCGCGGTCTGTCGCAGCCTGAGGCGATGGGGGTACGCGTCCGGTCGAGGTTGAGGCCGCCCCCGGCGGGGCGCGTTCGTGGGCCGAAGCCGGCCGCGGCGCGGCGGGAGCGACGACACGATTCGTCGCTCCCGAGCGACGCCCTTACGCGGTCTGGAGGTTGTGAACCTCGAACTCCTTGACCTCGGGTGGGCTCGGGAAGCCGGCATCTCCGAGCCCGTGAAGGCGGGGCATGAGCCGGTCCTTGACGAACGCGTCGAAGGCTTCGCGCGACTCCCAGAAGTCGATGACGCCCCAACCGCCCTCGATCGGCCCGGCCGAGTGGACGAGCAACCCCGCGGGCGGGTCCGTGTCCACCTCCATGACGGCGTGAGCCGCGTCGTAGTTCGCTTGCGTGCCGCCGTTGAACTTCTGCCTGATTCCGACCGCCATTGCGGTTCCTCTCATTGGGTGTGTCGAACGACACTACTCCTCCCAGCGCGGCGGGAGATCGGGCGACGGCAACGCGCCTGCTGACGCCAATGCTCGTTCCATCGCGACGTCGCCGGCAACGGTAGAGTAGGCCTCGCGTAGGAAGCCGAGCCGAGGTCTAAACGGAGCCTTGATGTCTGATGTAGCCGCAATCGATGCCGTCGTGGCGCGCTCGCCGCGCCACAACCGGGTGACGTTCCAGAAGCTCGAGTCCGAGGTCGGGGTGCCTTCGGCGGCGGGACCCGTCGCTGAGGCTGACGTCCCCGGGTCGGTCTCGAGGGCTTCGAAGTAGCGGGCTAGGGTGCCGGGGATGAAGACGTTGGCCGATGTCGATCCGACGGGAGCACGGGTGCTCCTGCGCTGCGAGCTGAACGTGGCGATGAGCGACGACAAGGTCGCTGATTACACCCGCATCGAGGCGTCGCGCCCGACGTTCGACTTTCTCCGAGAGCGGGGCTGCCGGATCGTGGTCTGCTCCCACATGGGGAGACCTTGGGGTAAACGGGATCCCTCGAAGTCCCTCCGTCAGCTCGTGGAGCCGCTGAGCTCGGTCCTCGACACCGACGTCAAGTTCGTCGATGACTGCGTCGGCCCCGACCGCGACGAGGCGGTCTCGGCGCTCGGCGAGGGCGAGGTCCTGCTGCTGGAGAACGTTCGGTACTACGCGGAGGAGAACAGCAACGACCCGCAGTTCGGCGCTGCCCTCGTACGCGGTGTCGACCTCTACGTCAACGATGCGTTCGGGAACTGTCATCGACCCCACGCGTCGATGGTCGCTGCGGCCATCGCGGCTCCCGAGCGGTGCGCCGGCCTGCTCCTCGAGCGCGAGATCGCCGCGCTCAGCCTCTTGGACAACCCCGACTTCCGTCCTACTCTCGCATTGATCGGTGGGGCGAAGGTCTCCGGCAAAGACGGCAAGCTCGTCGTCGTCAAGAACCTCTTGAAGACCGTCGACCGCGTCGCGGTCATCGGCAAGCTCGCCTACTACTTCCTGCTGGCGCAGGGCGTCGAGGTGGGGGCGACGCTGACCGGCGACACTCGCGGGATCGACGAGCCGGGGACGTCGCTCGCCGACGACGTCGCGGCGTGCCGTGAGGTCCTCGCCGAGGCGGCGACGCTCGACAAGCCGCTGCTGCTCCCCGTTGATTCCGTGGTTAATTCCGGCAACGATGACTTCCTTGTCAACTTCGCCACCGAAGGTGTGCCTCCCGCCGGTCGCGCGCTCGACATCGGGCCCGGCACGGTCGACGCGCTTACCTCCGCGCTGAATGGGTCGAACCTGGTCGTCTGGAACGGACCTGCCGGATACTTCGAGAAGCCGGCGTATCAGGTGGGAACGCGCGCGATCGCACGAGCGATCTCGGAGTTCCCGGGGCATGCGGTCGTCGGCGGCGGCGACACGGTGGCCGCCGTCTCGTCGGAGCTGAGCGAGGACAGTGGCTCGGTCCACATCTGCACCGGCGGCGGCGCGATGCTGACATGGCTGATGGGAGCGCCGCTCCCGGCGATCGTGGCGCTCGAGTCCGTCCCGTCGGGCGCCGCCTAGGCGCGGCCGGCGCCGAACAACGTCGGCATCAACTCCCACGCGCTCGCGATACCAAGCGTGCCCTGGGCACAGGATCGCTCGCTCAGCCGGAGGGTGGGATCGCGCCCGTTGCGGGTCGCCACGATCAAAGGGACAGGATCCGCGGTGTGAGTCCCCACGCTCCAGCACGTGGCGTGGTCTGAGGTGACGACTACCCGGAGATCGTTCCTTTCGGTGAACGCGGCGCTGATCAGCGAGAACAAACCGGCATCGACTGTCTCTATCACGTCGACCTTCTCTCGCCAGTCACCGTTGTGGCCCGGCTCGTCGGGCCCCTTGACGTGAAAGCACAGAAGGTCATATCGGTCCGCGTCGCGCAGGAGCCTTCCGCCGGCGTCACCCAGTGCCTGCTCCGTCACCGAAGAGCAGCCCGCGACCTCCTCGTCCATGCCCAGGTATCGGGCCACGCCGGACTCGACGGGCAGATCGTGGAAGTACTTGGCTGAAGCGCCCCAACGAGTCGCGAACGACGGGGCCTCGGGCAAACCGGCGCCGAAGTCCCGCATCAGGACGTGGTTGACCGGGAGGCGTCCGGCGGCGACGCGCGACTCGTTGTCGAGGCCGGCGTCGAGAACCTTCGAGCAGGCATCCGTGACTGTGTTGACGACGTCCGCCGAGTGCAGCGCGCCGGGAGATCGCGACAGCGCTCTGGCTCGCACCGGAGGGAAATCGTACTGTGCGGACGGCGTTGCGAACTCCGTCTCGGCGTAGCCCGGATCGGTGCCGGTTATCTCGTCGCTCACATTCGCTTCACCAAGCTCGAGCTCGATCGCCAGTCGGTAAGTGGAGTAACTCGTGAAGCGGCAAGGCAGCCCGACGATCTCGGGCACCCGCTGGTTCAGCAGACGCGTCGCGGCGTCGGCTTCATCCTGTGAAACGTCACGGTTGACCCTGCGGGAGGGGATGCGACCCTGAACCAGGGACGACAGGTTGCCGCGGGCGTATAGGCACCCGGGCCTCATGCCGCCGAACACGATCGAGCCCTCCAGCGCTCCCCGCTTGGCACGAGTCGCGACCTCCGGGTATCCCAGCAGGCTCAACATGCCTGAATGTGTCTGTGGGGCGCCGCCGTTGGGGAGCACGGTGGCGAGAGAGCCCTTGCCGTTACGCGCAAGAGAGTCGAGAAACGGGGTTTCGGCGATACCGAGCGGGGTCCCGCCGTCGAGCTCGGGCTCGGGGCGGTCCGCGGCGCCGTCGAGCACGATCAGCAAGGTCGATCGGAAGTCGCTCGCGCGTGTCATCGCGATGGCCGCAACGGGGCGAGTTCCGACGGCGCGAATAGGTAGTATTGACGTCTTGAAGAGCGAGCCGTTCGGACCCGAGGTGAGTGCCTTCCTGTTTGATGTTGGGGGGACGCTTTATCGGTCTCCCGATTTCGACGCACTGGTCGAGGATCAGGCTTACGTGGCGCTCGCCGATGATCGTGGTTGCGATCTCGAGGAGGCAAAGCGACTCCTGAAGGATCGGCAGGCGGTGAACAGTGAGCAGCTCGGTGATCCGACGAAGGTCCGCGCTCTCGAGGATCTCGGGGTCCGGCGTGAGGTGTTTCAGGACGCCGTAGCGGCATTGGATCCTGCACCATATCTCTCGGAGGCGCCGTCGATCGGGGAGTTCCTCGGCACGTTGAAACAGCTGGGTTACAAGGTGGGCGTCTTGTCCAATTTCAAGGAGGCGCTCGTGCGGAAGGTGTTCGCGTGCCTCGGGGCGGACTGGGACGATCTCGACGGTTCGGTATGCGTCGATGACGGGCTTCCGATCAAGCCTGACCCCGAGCCGTTTCGAGTGCTCTGCGAGCGCGTCGGAACACCTCCGAGCCAAGCGGTATTCGTTGGTGACAGCGTGTCCAAGGATCTCGCGCCGGCGAAGCGCCTGGGTATGGGCACGGTCCTCGTCGGAGTCAGTCAAACAGCGAACACCGAGGGCGTCGTGGATCACTCGGTCGAGGCGCTGGACGACGTGCTCTCCCTCCTGTCCCGGTAACGGCTCTCTTTGAGCGCTTTGTTTCCCGGGGCGTGCATTCACGGGCGGTTTCAAGGCCTTCATTGGGACCACATTGAGTACATGCGCCTTGCTGCGGCCAAGTACGGGCGTCTGTACATCGGAATCACCGGCCAGGAGCGCGATCGCACCGGGGTTCGTGCGCGCGAAGCCGCGGGCCGGAATCCGCTTACGTTCTGGGAGCGCGTCGAAATGTGGCGGATCGCGCTGGACGACCTTGCGCCCGACGCCGGTCACGTCGTCGGCCCATTTCCGATCGAGGATCCGGCGACCCTCCCGGACTTCGTGCCGTTGTCGTGCGTCTGCGCGACGACGATTCGTGAGGACTGGAACGACGAGAAGGTCCGGCGACTCGAAGGGCTCGGGTACGACGTCGACGTCCTGCTCGACGATCGCGCCAAGCGGATCTCGGGCGACCACATAAGGGGGCTGATCGAGACCGGCTCGGGTGACTGGCGTCAGCACGTGCCGTCCGGCGTCGCCGACTACCTGACTGAGATCGGTCTGCGCGACCGCCTTCGGGCGCTCTCGGCGGTCGATCGCGGCGCCGAGTGAATCGCCGCTCAGGACGAACGCGTCAGAGCCACGCCACTGCCTGACGTAATCTCGGCGATCTCCGTGACGGGCTGGCCTGCGGCGCTGAGGCGGCGGGTGACGACGGCGACGTCCTCCTCGGGAACGGCAAACAGCAGTCCCCCGGCGGTCTGGGGATCGAGCGCGAGCGCCAGGGTCGGCTCGTCGATCACCCCGTCGACGTCGAGAATCCCCTCGATGAGCTCGAGGTTCGATCGGTGGGCGGAAGTCCTCACCTCAGCGCGCGCGCAGCGTTCGGCGTCTGGCAGCATCGGCACCGCCGCCATGTCGATGACGATGCGAACGCCGCTGGCCTGTGCGATTTCGCTCGCGTGACCCGCGAGGCCGAAGCCGGTCACGTCGGTCACCGCGTGAGGGTGGCTTTCGTGCAACACGTCCGCGACCGGCTTGCTGGACCGGAGCATGCAGTCGACGGCGCTGCCGAAGTCCTCGTCTGAGACCTCGCCGCGACGGCGCGCGGTGGCGAGGACTCCTGTGCCGATCGGCTTGGTGAGTAGCAGCCGGTCTCCGGGCAGGGCGCCCGACTTCCTCCAGATCTCCCCGATCGGGACGGTGCCCGCGACGGCCAGCCCGAACTTCGGCTCCTTGTCTCGGATTGTGTGACCGCCCGCCAAAACGGCGCCCAGGCTTAGGCATTGCTCAGCGGCCCCGCGCACGATGTCGGCGACGTCCTGCGGCGGAAGGTCGCCCGGAAACGCCGCTATCGAGAGCGCGAGCATCGGGTTGCCGCCCATCGCGTAGATGTCGTTCAGCGCGTTGTTCGCGGCGATGCGTCCGTAAGTGTGGGGGTCGTCGACGATCGGCGGGAAGAAGTCGACGGAGAACACGAGGCCCGTGTCGTCACTGAGCTGGATGACTGCGGCGTCGTCCGGGGGATCCAGGCCGACGAGGAGGTTCGCTGGGGAATCGCTGGGCAGAGCCGCCAGAAGCTGCCCGAGAAGACGCGCATCGTACTTCGCCGCGCAGCCCCCTGTGGAGCAGAGTTTTGTCAGTTCCACCAAACCGCTCAATCGTATATCAGGCCGTTGCCTCGGCCAGACAGAGCAGCCAGTCGATAGTCCCGCCGCCGCGTCGGGACTGGACGATCTCCGTCCGAAGCGGCGCGAAGCGATGGCGCTCCAAGAGCGCGCCCAGGGTCGAAGACGTCAAGAGCTGGAACGGTCTCGGCCCGAGGCCCTCGCCGGTGTCGCGCATCTCCAGGCCGACGCCCGCGCGGGTGAGAACGTAGAGCACGCCGCCGGTGACGAGGACTCGTCGTGACTCGGCGATCGCCACGTCCATGCCCAGTCCGGGGCCAACGAGCGGGAGGTGATGCAGGCTCGCGTGATTTCGCACACAGTGGAACGTCCCGGATTGCAAGCAGGACAAGTCCCTCATGTCTGCTTCGATGACCGTGCCGGGCAGCCCGCGCTCTGCGAGGAGCGTGCGAAGGTGAGATACCAACGACGGCGCGTTGTCGACTCCGACTGCGTCGACGTCGGGCTCGAGGGCGAGGCGAACCAGGTCTCGACCGGAGCCGGCCCCGATGTCCACGAGCCGCCACCGGCGATCGACCGGCCTCGGAGCCCGTCCAACGGCGATCTGGTGGCGCACGGTGGCGAGCAAGAGCTGTGTGAGCGGCTCCTCCCACGTCCCGGGCTCGACCCCGCGTACAGCGCTGTAGACGCCGGCGTGTTGTGAATAGGAACCCGCGGTCCACCGGACGATCTCATCGACCGACCGCGCCAGCGCGGATTCATCGACGCGCGCCCCTTGCTGTGCTTCGGTGACGGCGGAGAGCGCCTTGACGAGCGCAGGAGGGGGAGGGTCGTCGGTGCTCATCGGTCTTGATGGACGACGAAGGTATCGACGCTTCTACGCGTCGCCGAACAGGCTACCGAACCGCCCGGTAAGCTCGGCCGTCGCCGAAACCGAGAGTGAATGACAATGCCGGCGCCCCTCAACAAGGACACCTACTTCGTCGCGGTCAAGGCGATGGTGCGCCGCGGCGACGAGCTGCTCATCACGCACGACGTGTTCGGGCAGTGGGATCTGCCGGGCGGGCGACTGCGCCCGGAGGATTTTGAAACGCCGCTGGACGAGGTCCTTGCGAGGAAGATGAGGGAGGAGCTTGGCGACGAGTTCCGTTACGCGCTGGGCGATCCACGCATCTTCTTTCGGCACGAGCGCGCCGAGCAGGGTCTCGACGATCGCCAAGTCCGAATCTTCGCCGTGGGCTACGAGGCCGAATACGTAGATGGGACGATCGCGCTCGGTCCGCATCACGACCGGTACCTCTGGGTCGACGCGTCGAGCTTCCCGGCGGGCGATTACTTCGAGGGAGGCTGGCTCGCCGGGGTCCGCGAATACCAGCAGCTGATTCGGAAGGACATCGAGAACCGCGCGTAATCCCGATCTGCCATACGATTTCCGCCAATGAGCAGGGGGGGAGCACGCATATCTCTCGCGACGCCACAGCGGTGCGCGCGGACGCTCGCGCCTGCGCTGCTCAGCCTGGTTCGCGCGGGCGGGCTCGCGCCGCACGATCTCAGAGCGGCGTCACCTCCGCGGAATCCGGCGTAAGGCCGACCACCGCTCGTGTCTGCGTGCCTGCTCTGTGATCTCGTCGCCCGCAACGCGGGGAACTCGCAGTGGTTCGACGAGGTGCTGTATCGCGAGGGTGGGGTATCGGTCCTCCCTGGCCTTGGGCCGCAATCCGAGGGCTACCTGATGATCGTCCCTGACGCTCACGTCCACTCCTGCGCGGAACTCGCCCCTGCCGATCTGGCGGAGTTGCAGTCTGTTAAGCGGATCGTGGCGCACGTCCTCAATCAGGTCTACGGCCCGTGCGTCTTCTTCGAGCACGGGGCGTCGGGACCGGGTGAGCTCGCGGGCGGCCGGATCGATCACGTCCACATTCATGCGCTTCCGACGGAGGCGCCCGTCCTGTCGGCGGCAGAGCAGTGGCTGGAGTTCGAAGTCCTCGACGATCTCGCGGCTCTGAGCCGGTGGTCTGGGACCGCCTATGTCGCAATCGAGAACCAGGCGGGCGTCCTCCACGGCGCCCGGGCGACCTCTCTCCCGGAACAGTACGTGCGCCGGATCGTCGGCTCGATCGTCGGCGCGCCTGACCAGTGGGACTACGGCTCCTACCCGAACTACACCGCGATCGAAGCCGCCATCGCTCAATTGCGTCCCGTGTTCGCGCTGGTCGAGAACGCGAACCGCGCGCTTCCCCAGAGGAGCTCTGGGTCGGACCGGCCGCTCGTCTATCTCGCCCGCGGGGTCGACAACCGAAAAAAGCAAGTGGTCGTCGAGGACGGGGAGCTCTGGCGGACGGCGCTCACGCAGGCCGGCTTTACGACCGTAGACCCTCTCGTAACGCCCTTCCCGACACACACGAGAGGGCAAGGCGAGGAGTCGGACCCGCCCGGCTTCGGCAGGATCGAGAGCGACCTGGCGTGGCTTCGACGCTCTGACGCACTCGTCGTAGACTTGGCGATCGAGGACTGGGCCTACGTCGGGTGCATCTGCGAGCTCGTCTATGCGCACCTCTGGAAACTTCCGGCCGTCGTGATGGCGGGCTCCAGCTCGATCGAGTCGAGGCTGTGGCTCCGCTACCACGCCACGACTGTCGTGGCGACCATCGAGGACGCGGTAGCCGCCCTGAGCGTGCTCTTTCAGGACGGCCCGGTTGCGACCGACACGTCAGGTGCCCTCTGATCACCTCGCGCCTACGTCGAGGTGGTGCGGCGCAGTACGATCCGCCGCGTCGCGTCCCCCGCCGCGGTTGCGGTTCGACGCGAGCCTAAAGCCATGAGCCCCGCCCTTGTGCGCCTTCTCCAGCTGGTCAGCACGTTCCTCGCACTCGTAGGAACGATCGTGATCCTGCTCGTGTCGACGTTCGACTCGTCGATATTCGATTTCGTACCGCTTCATCTTCTGCTGGCGATAATGGCGCTCTCGTTCATCTTCGTCGCCGTTCACATCGAGCGCGCGCTCTACCGCCTCCAGAGCGAGACTCAGGTCCTCACCTCCAGCGTCACCCAGCTCGAAGCCACGCATAAGGCATACCTCGAGGCCACCGCTCCCGTCCTGAAAATGGGAACCCTCGCTGAAGCGTTCGCGGGGGCCACCGGGGCTCGCAAACACATCGATCATCTCCGTGTCTACGCGGCGTCCAGCCAGCAGGTGTTCAGCTTTGTGAGCAATTCCACGTTGCATGTGGATCGCTGTTCTCTTCTGATTCGTGGGTTTCCCACGAAGCACGACTCTCGCTTCGCGCAACAGGTCCGCGGCCTGGCGGACGAATGGCGCAAACTCGCGGCCTCGGGGCGGATCGACGAGCTCGAGATAATGGCCTACGACTACTTCCCGACTGATTACGAGATCCTGATCGACTCCGAAGCGCTTATCTTCGGCCTCTTCGACTACGACCCCGACGAGTTCTCGAGCGTCAAGTTGAGGACCGCGAACCTGGTCGAGGACTCGTCAGCGGCGGGCAGAGACCTGATAGTCGAGTTCAGGGACCGGTTCGACAAGCTGTTCGAGGCGTGTCGCGCCGCGCACGGGCCCAATCCATATTGAGTGACGCTGCCGGGCTGGTGGGGGCGGCGGTTCTGCCGGGCTAAGCGCACCTCGGGCGCCACTGCCACTTCCAACGCGGCGCTCTCCGCAAACATGGCAGAGCTGGCTCCAGAAATTGCGGTGATCATCCCGTGTCACGCTCGCCGTCAATCATCGCGATCCAGTCGTTCCGACACCGCTCGGCCAGGGTTGGCCGGACGGCAACCACCCATCCCGCGCTACCGGTTGTGCGACGCCTCCGTGAGCGCGGACGCCCGATCAATTGATGGAGTCTGTATGCTGGCATGATCGCTTACGCTCGCGAACATCCGCTATTGGGCCATCCGTGGACAGATCCATTCGCCCCAAGTGATTTTCTTAACCCACGCCCCGACTGGGCGTTCCAGACTGCTGGTGCGTTCGCACCTCGCGCAGAGGACTTCCCGTTTACCGACACGGGCAAGCGCGAATATTACGCGGCCGTGGAACGGGCGGCCCATCAGCAGATGGCCATGCAGCAACAGGTCATGATGCAACGGGAGACCGCCAGGCAACACGAAGCGGCGGAACGAGTCATGAGGGAACGGCGGGATCACTTGCTACTTCTACGCCGATGACCGCGCACTGGGAATACTTGACGATCGCGTGGCAGTCCATGACTAACTACGCGACGAAGACGCCGGACGAGGCGCAGACCTGGGAGTCGAACTACCGGATCTCTAAGCCCAACGCCGAGCCGGAGGTACTCTCTGCCACTGACGTCAATTGGACGACGCTGCTAAACGAGTTGGGCGCCGATGGGTGGGAGTTGGTGACCGAATCGGTTCGGAAAACCGTCATCTTTTCGCAGAGCATGGGGTGGAGCAACGTTGGCTCCCCAATCGAGATCGTTTGGCAGTTCAAGAGACTCGCTACTTAGCCGCGCATCTCGCCGCTCAACGCCGATTGTGCGACGTTGTTCTTCTACTTGTCGAGGTCCGACAGTTGCTGAGCTGCGATGCTCGTTAGCGGGTGTTCCTCTCCGAGGGTCGCGACGAAAATCGCGTGGGACCGTATCGTCGCTGTCCGGGCAGCCTGTGTGTCCCCGAGGTCTTTCAGGGTATTCCCGAGGTTCTTAAGTGTTTTAGCGACTTCGGGGTGGTCGGGCCCATATGTGACTTCCTTGATCTTCAGTGCGCGCTCTTGAGCTGCCCGGGCGCCTTGGATGTCCCCGAGGTCCATCAGCGCTAGCCCGAGGTTGCGAGTGTTCTGGCGACTTCGGGGTGGTCGGGGC
Organism: Solirubrobacteraceae bacterium; assembly: GCA_035571915.1. GTDB lineage: Bacteria > Actinomycetota > Thermoleophilia > Solirubrobacterales > Solirubrobacteraceae > Palsa-744. The sequence continues at coordinate 44,869 of DATNBM010000024.1, forward strand.
CATATGTGTCTTCCTCGATCTTCAGCGTGCGCTCTTGAGCTGTCTGGGCGCCCTGTGCGTCCCCGAGGTCCATCAGTGCTAGCCCTAGGTTGCCGAGTGTCCTGGCGACTTCGGGGTGGTCGGGCCCATACGTGTCTTCCAAGATCTTCAGTGCGCGCTCTAGAGCTACCCGGGCGCCCTGTGCGTCCCCGAGTGCCTTAAGGGCTAGCCCTGCCTTGTTGAGCGTATTTCCGAGGAGCTGGTTTTCCTCGCGGGCTCGATCTGTCGAGGCGAATGCGTGCGGCAGCAGACGCCTCATCGCTATCAGCGATGACACGTCACTCACCTCGGTTGGTATCGAGCCTGCGACCAGGGCCAGTACGGCGTTGACGATCTCTAGGTTGTCGTGTTCGTCATGTTGGTCGCGGATGACTTGCTGCACGAGGCGGTGCATGTCGAGCGTGTCGTCTGGTGCTGGGGTGAGCATCGAGAAGGCGAGCAGGCGCTCGACGGCGTCATCCGCTGCGCCCGTGGTCCGTTGTCCATTGCTGAGCGCGTGGTCGAGTAGCTCTCGCGGAATACGTTCTGGGTCAAGGTAAGCGCAGACATCGAGTAGATGCCGCGCGTCCTGGCTCTCGCTGAGCTGCTCGAAGGAGAGTGTCCAAGTGCTGGCGACTGTGTCCTTGTAGCTCCCGGCTTTGCCCTTCGCAAGCAACCCCCTGGTGTCGCTCTGGAGTCGCTGCCGGTAGCCGGCGAGCCCAATCTTCTTGGTGTTGGTGTAGCTCGCGGCCTGCGCGAGCGCGAGTGGGAAGTCTCCAAGCAGATCGGCGATGGCGTCGGCCTCCTCGGGTTCCTCGCGACTCGTGCGGGCGAGCAGGTACTCGACCGATTCCTTGCGCTCCCATACGTCGAGCGGGAGCTCGTGCGCGCTGATCTCATCCCAGTCTGCGTTTGCCCGTGAGGTGATCAGCACGTGTCCGCGACCGTTCGCCGGCAGCAGAGCGCGTGTTGCGTCCGGGTCTGGGGCGTTGTCGATTATCAGCAGCCACCTTGAGGTGCGCGACAGCCACGCGAGTGTCGCCGCGACAAGCGCTGCTTGGTCGGTGTCCGTTGGCTCGTGGAGCCCGAGCTTCGATCCGAGCGTCGCGAGGTCCTCCATGCGGGTCGCCTGTTGCTCTGCGCGAATCCACCAGCCGATGTCGTACTCGTTCTGGTGCAGGTGGGCGTAGCGGGTCACGAGCTGTGTCTTCCCGATGCCGCCGAGACCGTGCACGGCTTGAGCCTGGGTGACCGCTGCGCGTGCGTCACTCGCCAGCCGCAGGGCGAGTTGCCCTAGCGGCGCCTCGCGGCCCTCGAACCTTGCGGTCTCCGGTGGGATGTTCCAGATCGGCGGCGACTCACCGGGGAACGCTGGCTCTGGCTCCTCACGGGCTGGTTTGGCTGTCGGTGTTGAGGTTCCCGGGAACACCGGCTCCTGCTCTGGCTTGACGCGGCCAGCGACGATCCCGGCAAGCAGGTCTTTCTTGGCGGCATCGAGCTCCAGGCCGACTAGATCGATGTAGATCGTGCCCTTCGTGAGTTTCGGGATCTCGCACTCCCTGACCCGCACGGGCACGTAGCTTGCGTTGGTGCCCGTGACGTCGTCCGCGAACACCGCCGCCCACTCCGCGGCCGTGGGGCCCGACGTGAAGAACGCAGGCGAAATCACCGCAAGGGTGCGCTCAGCCTGCTCTGCGGCTTCCCGCATCCTGAGCGGCCAGTTTTGCCCGGGCCGGAAGTCCCACGCCTGGATGATCACCCCATAGTTGGCCGCCTCGAGCTGCCACGCGATCCACTCCGCCCAAGGCCGATCCGCTTGTGTGTAGCTGACGAAGAAATCCACTGGCTGTTCGACCATGCCGCGATGTTCGCACATCCAAAGTTTCGACCGGCTCGCCCAATTGCGACTCTCGACGCCAGACTCGTCAGTGCTCTTTACGCGGCCGTTCTGGCGGCGGAGTCGCGACCATAGCTCCGCGCACCGCGGGGATCGAGTGCCATCCGCGCCCATCGAGACGCACCTCAGGCACTAGTGCCCGAAACCATCGACGCTACCCGCCGCTACGCGGTGATCTCCGGCACCGAAAACCTGCTCACCACGCAGCCACTCCCCCAATGGAGCCAACCGGGATCGAACCGGTGACCTCCTGCTTGCAAAGCAGGCGCTCTCCCAGCTGAGCTATGGCCCCAGGCTCCTTAGGGTACCGCCGCGCGAACTCCTCGTCCGGCCCGGCCGGAGCGTGAGACGCTGACCGCGAAGCAAGAGCGGCGCCGGCAGGCCCACGCACCGGGGCCCGAGCGACAGCCCGGCCCCGCCGCTCCTCCGAGCACTCGGCGACCGAGCGCCACCCCGCGCCCGGCCGCCGCCCCCTCCCCCTCTGAAGGGGGGCGCCCCCGCGCCGTCGGATGTACGACGCGGGGGCAACGCACCGGGCAAGCCCCGCCGCCCGGTGCACGCTCGTGTGCCTAGGGCGCCGTCACCGGCCCCGAGCTCGCCAGGACGTGGCCCGATTTGTCGAGCGCCTGGACCTCGAACACGGAGTCGGTGCTCGAGACGGTCATCTTCGTCTCCAGGCCGCTCCACGCGTACGTCCCGGCGGGGGCCAGCGTTTCGGCCGATTCGCCCGCCAGCACCTTCCAGCTCGCGACCTGCGTCGCTCCGTTCCAGCTCGCGTAAAGCGCCACTTCGCTCAGCGATTCGCGTTCGGCGAGGAGCTTCGGCGTCGTCGCCGGCGTGCCTTCCCAGCCGAAGCGCAGGACCCGGTAGGTGCTGTCGCCTTTCGGCAGCTGGGCGTCGAACAGCATCGTTCCCCGTTTTTCCGTGCCCCCGCCTCTGGCGAACTCGGAGAAGTACGGCGTCGAGCCGTAGCCGACGACCACGCGGCCGTGCTTTAGCACCTGGGTGCTTCCCTCGGAACCCGCCACGGTGACCGTGGGGCGCAGGTACTGGTGGAGCAGGGTCACCTTGCTGCCGTTCAGCTTCAGGATCACCCCGCGCGAGAAGCCGTACGCGGGCGGGCCGGCTTCGTCGGCGAAGAGCGTCAGCCGGTTGAGGTTCTGGCCTTCGAGCAGGGCGTCGTGCTGGAAGTAGAAGCGCGTGCCCTTGCCCCGCGTGAACGAGCTTTTCTTCCCGGCGATCTGCCACACGATCGCGCCCGTGTCCAGGTTCAGGAGGTAGACGCCCGAGGTGTCGCGCATCGAGATCAGCACGCGGTCGCCCGCGAGGGGCTGGATCGAGTTGAGGTGGTACGGGTCGAACACCCCGTTTGCCGGCACGACTTCCGTTTCCGATTCGGCCACGTGGCCCATCGCGTTCCATTCCCACATCACGAGTCCCGTGTGGATGTCGATCTCCTGCACCGTCGCGTCGAGGACCGGGATGTGGCTTTCGTCGCACGTCGGCCGGCAGACCGGCTCGACCGTGTCGATCCACGCCTGCCCTCCGGGCGTGATGTAGAGCTCGTGGATGTCGGCCTGCTGGCCGTTGCCCGCTTTGACGTGGGCGATCGGTTCGTACGCCCCGTTCGCGATGATCCCTTCGCCCTCCCCGAACGCCGTTTCCGTCACGACGCCCTCCCACCAGGCGATCGCCGGTTTGCCTTCGTAGCTCACCTTCTCGAGGTTCGACCCGACGGTCCCTTTCGGGAACTGGTGCCACCACTGGAGCTTGCCTTCGGAGTTCAGCAGCATCAGGCCCTCGGGCCCGACCGGTTCGAATTCGAGCTCTTTCGCGCCGACGTGGATCGTCGGCGCGGGCAGCGGGTCAAGGAAGAAGTCGCCTTCGAGGCTCGGGTCCGCGAGGTTCACCTGTACCTTCGGCGGGAGCAGTTCCGGCTCGGTCCTGAAGTGTTCGAGCGATTCGGGTTTTTCCCCTTCGGGGTCGAGCAGTTTCTCGGGCGGCGCGAGGTGGGCGATCGTGAAGTGGTCATCGATCGTCCCCCCTTCTTTCAGAGCGACGGTCGCTTCCACTTCCTCCCCTTCTTCGAAGGCCGCGTCGAGCACGTAGCTCGCGCCTTGGCTCGAGCCGTAGCTCTCGAGATGGCCGCCGTGCGCGCCCGTCACCGAGCCCGTCACCGTCACCGATTCGATGTTCGAGGCGGGCGTGCCGAGGATGCTGATCTGCGTCGCCGGCATCGCGTCGGGCGTGCCCGGCAGCGGCGAGACCGTCACTGCTCCGGCGACCGCGGGCGCGGCGACCGCCAGCGCGCCCGCCGCCGACGCTCCGAGCACCGTCGCCCGTATCCGTCGCCGCGCACTGCCCGCGCGCAGCGCAACGCCGTCGCGACGACGCCTGTCCGTCCCGAACATCCCATCCCTCCTCGCTTTGATTCCACCCCTCCTCCAGGGGCGCGGAAAACGCTAACACATTTATCGACAGTATGTAAACATCTTTCGTACATCATGTCCACTTCACCGCCGCGTTCTAAGATCGGGCCCGTGGCCCCCGTCCCCGAGCAGAAGCCGCGACGCGCCTCGGCCAACGCGCGCCGCGCCGCCGCTCGGACGGCAGGGACGCGGCCGTACCTGCGCTCGGAGGATCGCCGCCGTCAGCTGCTCGACGTGGCCGCGCGGATCGCGGGCAGCGAAGGCGTCGACCGGCTGACCGTCGTCGGCCTCGCCAAAGCGGCGGGCGTGAGCCGCCAGCTCGTCTACGACCACTTCTCCGACCTGCAGGGCCTCGTCGGCGCCGTCCTCGCCGACCGCTTCTCGGTGATCGACAACGCGATCTACGAGTCGATCAGCGCCCCCGGTGCCTTCGAGGACCCCGAGCACGCGATCGAGCTCGCCCTCGGCGCCGCCCGCGGCTTCCTCGAGCTCTCCCGCGAGGACCGGCACCTGCTCCGCAGCGTCCTCTCCACGACCGACGCCCCCGCCCACGAGCTCAACCCGCTCGCCTCGCTGCTCCGCGCGCGCAGCATCAAGCGCTGGCGGCCGCTGCTCGGCGGCGAGCTCGAGCCGAGCTCCGAGGCGCGCGCCTGGGCGCTCGTCAACGCGATCGACGGCCTCGGCGATCTCGTCGCGACCGGCGATCTGACCGTCGAGGAAGCCCTTGAGGAGTTCGAGTTCATCCTCCGCGCGATGCTCGCCGCTTCGCGCAACGCACCCGGCAAGACCCGCCGCGCGACGGCGAAGGACGGGTCCGCGCCCGGCGCGAGCGCCCCACGCGGCGCCGCGCGCAAGAGCGCAGCCGCGGCGAAGCGCGCCAGGCCCCCCGCCGGGCCCCGTCGCGCGCGAGCCTAGGCGGCCGAGCCGATCGGACTCCCGAACGTGGCGAGCATCGCCGCGACGATCTCCTTCGGGCGGTCCTCCTGCAGGAAGTGGGCCGCCCCCTCGATGCGGACCTGCTCGCCCGCGCTCGGGATCAGCTCCGTGAAGACCTCCCCCGACCGGGGGTAGGGGAAGACCGGATCGGAGTCCGAGAAGGCGACCAGGGCGGGCTTCTCCCAGCGCGAGAGCTCATCCTGCACCGCCGCCATCTCCGCCGCGCCCGGGTCCTCCGACGTCAGCGGCACGAGCAGCGGGAAGCGCTGTGCCCCCGCCTTGCTTTCCGCGTTCGGGAACGGCGCCTCGTAGGCCGCGACGACCTCGGGGCTCAATTCGGTCGCGGTCGCGCCCTGCATGATCACGCCGATCGGAAGGTCCGGCGTCCGTTCCGCGAATTCGCGCCAGCTCATGAAGCCCTTGCTCACCCGGCCCGTGAAGAGGCCCGTGTTCATCACGACCAGACGACCCACCTGGTCGGCGTGCTCGACCGCCCAGCGCAGCCCGATCGGTCCGCCCCAGTCCTGCACGACGACCGTCACGTTCTCAAGGTCGAGCTGGGCGAGGTGCGCGGTGACGTGCTCGACGTGGCGCTCGTAGGTGTACCAGCCCTGGTCGGTCGGCTTGTCCGAGCGCCCGAAGCCGACGAGGTCGGGACAGACGACGCGGTGCCCCGACCCGACGAGCTCGTCGACCATGCCCCGGTAGAGGTAGCTCCAGTCCGGCTCGCCGTGGAAGCACAGCACCGTCGGGCCCTCGCCCTCGTCGATGTGGTGCAGGCGCAGGCCGAGCACCTCGGTGTAGCGCGGCTCATACGGGTAGCCGGGCAGGTTCTCGAAACGCTCATCCGGTGTTCTGAAGACCTCGGGCACGCGGGCTCCTTTCGGATCGACGGAGGGTCAGTAGCCTAACGAAACTTGACAAGACGTACAGTTCTTTGATGGGATGGGACCAGTGCCGCCGGTGCCGATCAATCCCCGTTACGGCCAGGTCAACGTAGCGCTCGCCGAGCGCTGGGCGTCGCTCGCGGAGTCGGAGGACGGTCCGTTCCTGGCGATCAACCTGATGCGCTACCGGCCGATGGCCGACTACCTCGACGGCCGCGTGACCGACCTGACCGGCCGCGAGGCCGACGACGCCTACACGCCGCTCGGCCCGCTCGTCTCGGTCGGCGCGAGCTTCGTGCTGGCGGCCGACGTCGACGCTCAGCCGGTCGGCGAGCCGGGCTTCCATCGCCTGGCGATCGTCCGCTACCCGACGCGGCGCAGCTTTCTGCGCATGCAGGAGCTCGACGAGTTCCGGGAGCTCCACGTCCACAAGGACGCGGGCATGGAGTTCACGATCATCGCCGCCGCGGCCCCGCCCGCCCGCGTCTCCTCCGGCGACCCGCGCGGGCGGCTCGTCGTGCGCCTGCGGCGTCTGCATCCGGGGGCCGAGCCCGCACCGGCCCCCGAAGGCGTGAGCGAGGTCGCGAGGTTCGAGCTGGAGGACGTGATCGTCGGCGACGGGCGCAGCTTCGACGAGGCGCTTGTCGACCGGGTCCTCCCCGACGCGCTTTCCGCGCTCGCGGAGACCCCCGACGGGGTCGCTGAGCAGGTCGTGACCGTCCTCGCGACGCCGATGCTCGACGCCCTCGGGCTCGTCGCCGGCGACGGCGCGGGCGGCTGAGAAGAGAGCGACCGTGAGCGGCGAGACGATCCGTGCGTCGAGTCCCACCGAGTCGTCGCTCGCCTCCTACTGGCCGCGCCCGTGGAGCGCCGAGGACGGCGGGCCTCGGCGCCATGGGGCCGCCGTGGGAGTGCCGGGCCTTGCGGTCGCGCCCGGCGAGCGACTCTCCGTGGTCGCCTCCCGCGACGCGTTCGTGACCGACATGCTGATTCGCCGGGAGCCCGGCGAGCTGTTCGCCCTGCGCCACGACCCACCCGTGGGCGGCCCCCAGGCCAAGCCGGTGCAGACCTGGGTCGAGCGGCTGGACCCGCGCACGCTCGAGGTCATCGCCGAGAGCCCGCGCCTCCCCGGCGGCCCCTACTGGCCCGGCGGGGTCGGCGTCGACCGTGACGGTGACCTGCTCGTCGTGTTCGGGGCCTGGGCGCACCGCCTCTCCCCGGCGCTCGAGGTCCTCGCCTCGCACCGCCTCCCCGGCGCGCGGCCGCACAACTCCTTCGTCCTGCTCTCAGGCGGCGAGCTCGTGACCAAGGACTGCGACGCGCCCGTCGGGCGCGAGCCGTCGACCGTCTCGGTTCTGGATCGCCGCACGCTGCTGCCGCTGTGCCCGCCCCTCGCCCTGCCCGAGCCGTCGATCGCGCGGCTCTCGAGCGACGGCGAGAGCGTGATCGCGCTCGGGACGACCACGGCCTTCCGTCTGCGCTTCGACCGCGACGCCGCGCGACTGGAGATCGACACGTCCTGGCGGCCCCGCTACGGCCCCGCCCCGGGACGCGGCTTCGGCTGGGATCCGGTCTTGACCGACGAGCACGTCCTCTGGATGGACAACGGCAGCAACGCGGTCTCGCACACGATGCTCGGCACCGGCCTGGACGAGAGTCCGCTGCGGCTGTGGTGGGTCCGTCGCGACGACGAGCGGAGTATCCGCTCGGTCGAGATCAGCGGCCTGCCGCGCGGAACCGAGTCGAACCCGCCCGCGTTCGACCCGCTCGGCCGCGTCGTCGTCGCCTACGACTCGGGCAACGCCATGCTCCGCGCATGGCGTCTGAACGGCGACGCGCTCGAGCCGCTCTGGCGCCTGGACGGCTTCGCGCACGCGGGCCACATCGTCCTCTACCCCGACACCCGCGAGCTCCTGGTCACCGACTGGCGCGGCCCCGGCAACCCCGTCAATCCGCTCGCCCGCGCGGCGGCCCGCGCGATCATGCAGCGCTTGAGCCGGGTGGGTCCGCTGCGCCGCGCCGCCGGTCGCCTGCGCGGCGGCGATCAGCTCGTCGTCCTCGACCTCGACAGCGGCGCCGAGAAGGGCCGGGTCGCCGTGCCCTCGCCGACCCAGGCGTTCCTGTTCCCCGCCCCCGGCTTCGAGCGCGACTTCTACTACCAGTCGATCACGACGATCGCGCGGGTCACGGTTACCTGAGGAGCGGTCGACCCGCCGCCGGGCGGCCACCGCGGACGCGCCGGCATGTCGAGCGGATGCCGGTCCTCGGGCGTACCTGCCCGCGCCGCCCCTACAACCCCGCCGCCGCCGTCCCGGTCGCGCGGCACTCCTCCACCAGCGCCTCCCACAGCCGCGCGAGCTCCCGCGCCGCCGCGGGCGTCCGCGGCCTGCCGCTGTCGTGCTCGAGCAGGTTGTGGATCTCGAGCGGGTCGGCCTCCATGTCGTAGAGCTCGTGTTCCGGTCGGGCGCGGCCCGCGGGATCCAGGTAGGCGGCGTACTTGAAGCGCCCGTCGCGGATGCAGCGGACGCGGTTGGGCTGGCCCGGGGCCTCCTGGCGGGCCGTCCCGGCCTGGTGGTCGTCGTAGGTGAACAGGACGTGCTCGCGGACCCGCTCGGCGGGCGGCGCGTCGAGCACCCCGCCGAGGTCGACTCCGGCCGCCGCGACGGCCGCGCGATCGGCGCGCGCGGCGGCCGCGAGCGAGCCGCTCAGGTCGCGTCCGTCGAGCGTCCCCGTCAGCGGCGCGCCGGCGATCGAGAGCAGCGTCGGGACGAGGTCGACGAGCGACGCGGGCGCGTCGCTGCGGAGCGCCTCGCCGAACAGCAGCGGGTTCGAGAAGACGAGCGGGACGCGGACCGTCTCCTCGTAGGCGTTGAACATCTTCTGGCGAAGGCCGCCGTGGGAGAGGCCCATCTCGCCGTGGTCCGAGATCCGCGCGATCACCGTCCGCGAGCGCAGCGAGCGCGGGTCCGACGCGTCGCCGAGCGCGCGCAGCAGCCGGCCGATCTTCTCGTCGACGACGCCGTGCAGGTAGGCGTAGAAGTTCACGTAGTCCTGCTGGGCCGCGCGGTCGCGCAGCGGGCCGATGTAGGAGGTCTGCCCGAGCTGCATCAGCGAGTGGATCGCGGGCTTCCCAGTCAGGCGCTCGTCGATCGTCGGCGGCAGCGGCACGTCGACACCTGAGAACTGCTCGCGGCTGAAGCCCCCCTCGCGGTAGGAGTGCGGGTAGCCGAGCACGTCGTGGGGGTTCACGAGCGAGACGATCAGGCAGAACGGCTCGGGCAGGGAGGTGGAGGAGAGGAAGCCCTCGACCTGGCGCGTGTAGTCCTCGTCCCAGCCCATCCCCGAGCGCCCCGCGTTGCCGCCCCCGAAGTGCGCCGGGTCGGTGTTCTCGCCCGCGTCGGGCGCCTCCCAGCCGCCGAAGCCGAACTCCCGCTCGATCCGTTCCGCGTCCGCCTGGCTCCAGTCGTGCCCGCCTGCCAAAGGCGCGGTGAGGTGCCACTTGCCCTTGTAGACGACCGTGTAGCCCGCGTCGCGCAGGCGCGTGCCGAGCGTCGGCTGGTCGGCGCGCAGCTGCGGCTCGCCGCCGGCTTTCGGTCCGAGTCGAAGCGCGCCCGCGACGAACGACCGCGCCAGGCGCCCGCGCGGGACCGTCCCCGCGGCCGCGATGTCGCGAACCTGGCGCAGCACGTCGGGCAGGAACTCCGGGTTCGGCTCGAGGTCGCCGTTGGTCAGCGTCAGGGTCACCCCGTGGCGCGAGGGGTAGGTCCCCGTCAGGAACGAGGCCCGGCTCGGCGAGCACATCGCCGTCGCCGTGCAGGCCTGCTCGAAGGAGAGCCCCGTGCGGCGAAGCTCCGCCTCGTTTGGCATCAGCTGCTCGAGCCAGCCCGGCTCGCTCGGCCAGTGCATCGGCGTGCGCTGCTGGTCGGTGATCAGCAGCACGATGTTCGGTCGCCTCATCGCTCAGCCTCCGCCCGCGCCCCGGTCGCGGCGCTCTCGATGTTCTCGCGAGCGCTCGGCTGCCTGCCGTCGGCGTTCGCCCGGCCCGGCTCGCGCGCGAGCCGGCCCGGCTCGCGCGCGAGCCCGGCCTCTTCGAGCGCCGCTTCGAGGTCCTCGATCCGGTCCTGTCCCCAGAAGATCTCGCCGCGGAGCACCATCAGCGGTACCCCCCAGTGACCGAGCTCGTCGAGCGCGGCCGTGTCGCGCGCGACGGTCGCGCCGAGCTCCTCGTCCTCGAGCGCCGCGCGGCACTCCTCCCAGTCCAGGCCCGCGCTCTCGCAGACCGTGCGCAGGCCCTGATCGCGGGAGACGTCGACGGCTTCGGCCCAGATCGCCCGGCCGGCGGCGAGCACGAAGTCGGCCTCGCGGCCGCGGCGGACCGCGTGGGCGCCGACGCGCAGGCAGCGCATCGCCCCGTCGCCGAGCGGGTCGTGGATCCGCCCGAAGGGCATCCCGAGGCGGCGGGCCTCGCGCGCGACGTCGCGGATCGTGTGGACGCCCTTCACGCGCGGGACCGCCTGGCCGCGCATCACCATCGGCACGACGCCGTGGAAGGCGAGCTCGATCTCGTAGCGGTCGGGCAGCGCGAAGGCCCGCGGGGCGGAGAGGTAGGAGTAGGGGCTCCGGTAGGAGTAGAAGTAGTCGACGCGCTCGCTCACGCCGCCGCCCAGCCGAGCTCGTCCAGCCACGCGCAGATCTGCCGCGGCCTGTCGTGGGCGAAGTACCAGCGTCCCCCCGTCCATACGGCCGGCGTTTCGTACGGCCCCCGCCGGGCCATCCGCGCCTCGCAGCGGCGCACGGCCGCGGCGTCGCCGGAGGGCTCGCCGCCGACTCGCTCGCGCCAGAGCGCCGCGAAGTCCTCGCGGGAGACCGGCCCGCCGTCCTCGAACCAGAGTCGGGCGAGAGCGGCACGGCAGAAGTCCGTCACCGCGGGGCCGGGGGGCGCAGCCGCGGTCCACTCGGCGAGGAACGCGACCTCCTCCGGGGGCAGCACCTCGCGACGGGCGAGCTCGCGGCCGAGCCTGCGACGCGCGAGCCGGCCCGCGTCGAGCAGGGCGTAGTCGCGCTTGCGGGCCACCGCCGGGTCCCCGGCCAGGCCGCGTCGGATCACCGGCACGATCCGCAGCTCCACCGCGCGCCGCCCGAGCGGCTCGGCCAGCTCGTGCACGGCGACCGCGCTGCACGGGTCGTCGAAGGCGATGAACAGCTCGACGAGGCCACGCCCGCCTCGCGCTCGCGTCGCCCGCGCGCGGAGCTTCGCGGGCAGCGAGAAGCCGGCGCTCGCCGCGAGCAGCCGCGGCCCGACCCGGCGGGAGAGCCGGTCCGCCGCGCCGAGCCGGCTGGCAGCGGCCGCGCTCACCGCGCGCTCCCGCGGCGCCGCGGGGAGGGGACGTCGGCGAGCAGCTCGCGGGCGAGTCCTTCGATCCGTTCCACCGGCGGCTCGTCGCCGATCGCCACCGCCACCCACAGCAGCGCCGTGATCAGCTGCAGCGTCGCGTCGACCCGGGCCTCGAGCGGCGCGGGCAGCGGGCCTCCGTGCGACTCGGCGAGGTCGCGCAGCGCCTGCTCGACGAAGAAGCGGTGCAGCCTGCCTCCTTCGCCCGCGAGGATGCGCAGCGCGAGCGTCGGCTCGCGTTCGATGAAGAGGCGCACCGGCCGGGCCGTCTGCGAGGCGGCGATCATCGCCCGCACGATCCCCATCAGCCGCTCGTCGCCGCTGCCGCGGCTCTCCCGCCGGGCCGTCTCGACGTAGGCCTCGGCGCGCCCGAGCAGCACCTGCTCCATCAGGGCTTCGCGCGAGTCGAACCAGCGGTAGAGCGTCGCCCGCCCGACGCCGAGCTCCTTCGCGAGCGTCCCCATGTCGACGCGCCGTCCGGCCATGTGCGTCGCGGTCGCCAGCTCGAGCGCGTCGTGCGCCGTCGCCCGGCGTGTCGGTGTCGATGCTCTGACCATCCTCGCGAGACAGTCTCGCATTTTGTCTTGTGCCGTGCTCCGTGCCTGCGGGGCCGCGAGGCTTGCATAAGCATCAGGAATCACAGCCGGGACAATTCGTATATGTGGGCATTACGCCGTGCCTTATGCTCCGCCGACCGGCTCCTCTGGAGGGGAGCCCCGAAAGGCCGGCGACGGCCGAAGGAGGGGACGCACCCGAATGAGAAGGCCCGCGAGGGTCGCGGCATGCCCTGCCGCAGCCGACGCGTTGGCCGAGCCGGTGCAGCAGCACGTCTCATGCTCGGTCGTGGCTCGTCCCTCCATGAGTCACCGGCCCAGGAGGCGCGGGGGCGCAAGGATCGCGCCCCCGCGTCTCGCAGTGCCACCCCGGGGCCGCAGGGACGGCCTCGCAAGACGACTACAAGGAGCAGAAAGTGTCAAGACGACTGATTCGAGCGCTGGCGGCGCTGCTGCCGGCGCTGTGCATGGCGGCGGCCGCTGACGCGGCGGGAGCCGCGACGGTGTACGTGTCCAACAGCGCCCCGGTCGTGCCCGGAGGCAAGAGCTGCGCGCAGCCGGGCTTCGGCGCGGTCCAGGCGGGCATCGAAGCCGCCAAAGGGGGAACGGTCGACGTCTGCGCGGGGACCTACGTCGAACAGGTGAGCATCACCTCGCCCGTGAAGATCGTCGCGGTCAGCGGGATCGGCACTGCCACGCTCGCGATGCCGGCCTCGCCGGCGCGCTCGGAATCGTCGTGCGACACCAAAGCGAACGTCGAAGAAGGGCCGCTCGTACAGAGTGACGAGGTCTCGATCTGCACGACGGGCACGGTCTCGATCGCCGGCGTCACCGTGCAGGCGGTGATCCCGCTGGAAACGTGCGCGAACGGCCTGAACGGGATCTTCGTCGGCGGCGGAGCGACGCTGAAGTCGACCTCGATGACGATCGACGGCGCCTCGACGAGCCTGAACGCGTACAAGGGCTGCCAGCACGGCCTCGCCCTGCGGGTCGGCTCGGCCAGCCGCGAAGAGGTCGGGCACGCGACGCTCAAGTCGGACACGATCTACGGCTATGAGAAGAACGGGCCGACCGTGACGGGTGCGGGATCGACGATGTCGATCGTCTCCTCGACGGTCACCGGCGAAGGGGCGACCCCCTACATCGCGCAGAACGGGATCGAGGTCGCCTACGGCGGCCAGGCGAGCATCAAGTCGACGACCGTCTCGGGCAACGAGTGCGATCACGCGAGCTGCGGCGCCGAAGCCACCCAGGCCTCCGGGGTGCTCTTCTACCAAGCCGCCCCCGGCTCGAAGCTGAGCGGCTCGACGGTGCGCGAAAACGACATGGGCGTCTACTACGCGTCCGGCTCGGCGACCGTTCCGGCGACCCCCGACGTGACGATCCTGAAGGACGTCCTGACGAGCAACCGCTACGAGGGCGCGGAGCTCGAAGAAGGCAGGGCGAGCCTCGTCTCGGACACGATCAACGGGACGGGCCGCGTCGGGATCGACCTCTACCAGTACGACGAACAGCTCTCGGCCTCCGAATCGAGCGCCAAGAACATCAAGATCAGCGGCCAGTCGGAAGCCGCGATCAAGGTCGAATCGGACAAACAGCCCGGTGACATACCCGGCCGGTTCGTGATCACGAACTCGACCGAGACGGGCAACGGAGCGCTCCTTATCAACGAAAGCAACGACTTCGAAGTCATCTTCTAGGTCGCCGAACGCGGCGGTGGGAGGCGTGCGGGACGCGCGCCTCCCACCTCGTGTCTCTCACTTCTCCGGCCTCGCGGCGCTTCCGACATAGCCTGTGCCGGTCTGCGGCCGGGGCAGACCAACGATGCTCGACCTTCGCCAGCTCCACTACTTCGTGGCCGTCGCCGAAGAGGGCCAGATGACCCGTGCCGCGGCCCGCGTCCACATCGCCCAGCCCGCTCTCTCGCAGGCGATCGGGAAGCTCGAGGCGGAGCTGGGGGTGAAGCTGTTCGAGCGTCACGCCCGCGGCGTGCGCCTCACCGAGACCGGGGCCGAGTTCTTCGAGAAGGCCGCCGCCGCGCTCGCCTCCGTGGCCGAGGCGGAAGCCGTCGCACGCGCGAGGCTCGGCTCGCCGCAGCTGACGCTCGGTTTCTCCGACGCCGCATCGGACGTCGCGCGGGGCGTGCTGCGGCGGTTCATGAGCGCCCACCCGGAGGTCGAGGTGCAGATGCGGGCGCTCGGCCCCGCCGAGCAGCTGGTCGAGCTGAAGCGCGGCCGCGTCGACGCCGAGCTCGTCTTCCCGCCGGTCGCCGACGGGGCGCTCGAGCAGGAGCTCGTCGCCGTCTCGCCCCGCTTCGTGCTCGTCGGGGAGTCCCACCGCTTCGCGGGCGCGTCGCAGCTGACGTTCGATCAGATCGAGCGGGAGCGGCTCCCGGGTCGCCACCCGGACGTCGACGAGCGCGTGGCCCGGGACGCGTGGCTGATGAAGTACCGCAGCCGGCCGCCGGCGCTCTGCGAGGAGACCCCGACCTCGCTCGAGGAGATCTGGACGTTGATCGCGAGGGGGCGCGCGGTCGCCGTGCTGCCCCGGTTCATGCTCGCGCGCGCGGAGGGGCAGGGCGTGCGCGCCGTGCCGCTCGTGGACGTCGACCCGCTCGAGGTCTGCCTCGCGGTGCGTCGCGGAGACGGGCGGAACGTGGTCCGCGACCTGCTCGCCTCGGTCGAGCTCCTCGAGGCATAAGCACTGCGTATGGCAGCGCTCCATCAGCTCTTTGACATTGTTGTCAAGATGTCAGCAAAGTTCCGATGCTTTGTATGAGGGGCTGATCGCAAGAATGTCAAACGTCTCGAGGAGCAGCACACGGTCGCGCCGGCGCCCCACGGCGCCGGGCGCTCGTTCGGCGGCGCGCTCGCGCGAGACCCTGCCCCGTTCTTCGGCGTCGCCCTCCCAGCGCTGCCTTAGCGCGGAGTTCGAGCAGGACGAGGGCCGTCAGCGCCTGGCGCTGAGCGGCGAGCTCGACATGGCGACCGCCCCGGACTTCGAGCAGGCGATGCTGCGCGCGCTCGGGGCGAAGCGCCCGATCCTGCTCGATCTGACCCGGCTCAGCTTCATCGACTCGGCGGGCCTGTGGGCGATCACGCTCGGTCACACCGCCTGCCGGCGGCGGGGGATCCCGCTGAGCATCGTCCCCGGCGTGGGCGCGGTGCGCGAGGTCTTCGAAGCAACCGGGCTGTTCGACGTGCTCCCGTTCGAGGACCTCGGCTCGCCCGCCTGAGCCGCGTTTGCAGCGCCGAGCCCCGACGGTCCGAGGGGCATGCCTTCCAGCGCCCGGAACTCGCTCGCGGGCTGCGATCATGGACCCGTGGCCGGCGAGCCGAACGTCTTCGAGCACAGCGAGTGGGAGCGCGACCTCGGCGCCGCCCGCGGCTCGCGCCTGGCCCCCGGACTGGGGCTCTCCGAGCTCGGTTGCGCGCTGTATGAGCTCGACCCGGGCGGGCAGGCGGCGCCGTATCACGTCCACCACGGCAACGAGGAGCTCCTGATCGTGATCGCCGGCGAGCTCGAGCTGCGCACCCCCGCGGGCTCGGCGACCGTCCGGGCCGGCGACGTCGCGGGGTTCCCCACGGGCGCCGCCGGGGCCCACCGGCTGCGCAACGTCTCCGACGCCCCGGCGCGCTACGTGCTCGTCTCGACGATGCGCTTCCCGGACATCGCCGAGCAGCTCGACACCGGCACGGTCCTCGCGATCAGGGGACCGGCCGAGGGCTGGGCCTTCCCGGCCGGATCCGACGGCGACTACATGGGGCTCACGGCCGAGGCGATCGAGGCCGACCCGAAGTGAGCGTCGTCGACGTAAGCGAAGCCGACTTCGAGCAGGAGGTGATCGAGCGCTCGGTCGAGCTTCCCGTGGTGGTCGACTTCTGGGCCGAGTGGTGCGGCCCGTGCCGTCAGCTCGGGCCGTCCCTGGAGGCCGCGGCGCGGGCGCGGGATGGAGAGGTCGTGCTCGCGAAGCTCGACACCGACGCCAACCAGATGCTCGCCCAGGCCTTCCAGATCCGCGGCATCCCCGCGGTCAAGGCGTTCAAGGACCGTCGCGTCGTCGCCGAGTTCGTCGGCGTCCAGCCGCCTGAGAACGTCGAGGCGTTCTTCGACGAGCTCGTGCCCTCGGAGTCGGACCGGCTCGTCGCGGCCGGGAGCGAGGCCGAGCTGCGCCGCGCGCTCGAGCTCGAGCCGGGCCGGGAGGACGCGGCCGTGCCGCTCGCCCGCCTGCTGATCGGCAGGGGAGAGCGCGAGGCGGCCGCCGAGGTTCTGGAGCCCGTAACCGGAAGCTTCCAGGCCGACGGCGTGGCCGCGCGCCTGCGCCTCGAAAGCGATGACCTGGGTGTCGATGCGTTCGCCGCGCTAGACCGCGGCGAGACCGAACCGGGACTCGACGCGCTGCTCGCGCTGCTGGGTGAGGATGCGGGCGCCGATCGAGAGGACGTGCGGCGGGCGATCGTCGGCGAGCTGGACCGGCTCGGACCGGAGCATCCGCTCGCGCGCGCGACGCGGGGGCGCCTCGCCACCGCTCTGTACTGAGGCCCCCGGCCTCATTCCACCGTCAGCGTCGCCTTCATCCCTTTGCTCTCGTGTTCGGGCAGGGAGCAGAACAGGGTGAATGTCCCGTGGCGCATTTCGACCGTCTGGTTGCGGACGCCCTTCGATTCGGTGTTCGCGAACTGGGCGCTCAGCGAGCCTTCGCCGGAGAGGACGTTGAGGTTGTGTTCGTCCTGGCCCGAGTTGACGAAGTTGAAGACGACCTTGCCCGCGGGGACCGTCGTCCGCGAGAGGGTGAAGTGGTACTCGACCGCCGTCACCTGGACGTGCGGTACCGAGGGCGGCGCGGGGGTTTCGCCCGAGCCTCCTTCCCCCGGAGGGGTCGTTCCCCCGGGGGCGCCCGTTTCGCCGGGGTTCCCCCCGCTGCCGGGGCTTCCCCCAGCGCCGGGTGGTCCGCTCGTCGGGGTCGTCGTGGAGACGCCGTGCTTGGCGGCGGGGCGGCGCCTGCCCGTGCGACAGCCCCGCGAGCCGGCCGCATGGCCGCCGCGCTGCCCGCCGCTCGCGGCTCGGGCCACCAGGCCGAGCCCGTCGGGGCGGGGGAAGGCGGGCGTCCAGATCACGCGGGCGCGGTGGGCCCGGCCGGTCGGGCCGCGCCTGCAGTGATGCTTGCCCGCGTTCGCGTTCGCGTTCGCGTTCGCGCCCGCGTTCGCGCCCGCGCTCTGCGTGCGGCTACCGCCGGCCAGCCCGGCGCCCGTGCCGCGGCCCGCTGCCAGCCCGATCCCCGCGCCGGCGCAGAGCGCCGTCGCGATCGAGAGCGCGCACGTCGCGGCCGCGAGCAGGCGGATGCGCGTGCGGGGCGGGGGCATCAGTTGAAGAGAGCTGGGACCGTGCCGTACGCGCTCGGTCCTGCCAGTCCCGTGCCGGCTCCGGGTATCACGAGGCCCGCTTCGGTCTGGAACCACTGGCCGAGGATCCCCGCGTACATCGCCCGGAAGTCGGACGTGTTGACGAGGTTTTCGTTGACGTCGAGTTTGCTCGTGCCGGGGAACTCGCCGACCATTTCGCCTTTCACCCGCGAGCCGATCAGGAACGAGACGCCGGCCGCTCCGTGGTCGGTGCCCGACCCGTTTTCCTCGGGGCGGCGGCCGAACTCCGACCAGAGCTGGACGACGACGCGTTTGTCGAGTTTGCGCGCTTCGAGGTCGCGCTGGAAGGCGACGACCGATTCGACCGTCTGCAGCAGGTTCGTGGCAAGCGTTTCGTGCTCGTCGGAGTGCGTGTCGTAGCCGCCGACGGCGTTCATCGAGACGCATTTGATCGGCAGTTCTTCATCGGCGAGCATCGCCGCGAGCACCGCCAGGCGCTGAGGGAACTCGCCGCCCGTGGTCGGGTATTCGACCGGCGAGGTGAAGCCGGGTTTGCCTTCGTGTTCGGCGAACGGCGCGATCTGCTCGCGGATGATCCCCGTGTCCTGCGCCGCGCCGCGTGCCTGCGCGTAGGCGACGGAGGGGGCGCCGAGCGAGCCGAGCGCGCCGTACGCGTCGAGCGCCGAGGAGGCGATCGGTTCGTCGAGGCCGTAGGCCCAGAAGTTGTAGTCCCCGGGCGAGGAGACCGCGGCGACGGGGTTCTTCGTCGTCGCGAGGGCCGGCGCGAGCGAGTAGTCGAGCGAGAGGCCCTGCAGCGGGTTGCCCGCGCTGCCCGCGACGTCGAGGTACCGGCCCATCCAGCCCGAGCGGGTCTGGGTGTTCAGTTCCCCGACCTCCCAGTAGTGACGGCTCGTGAAATGGCTCTCGTCGGGCGGGTCGTATCCGATCGCCGGGAAGACCGTGACCTTGCCCTCTTTGTGCAGCTGGGCGAGGCCCGCGGCGCTCGGGTGCCACATCAGCGTTTCGTCCTCGGAGAACTCGACCCCTTCGCCTTCTTTCAAGCCCAGGGTGGGGCGCAGCGTGTGGTAGCTGGCTTCCCGCACGGGGGCGAGCACCGAGAGGGCGTCCCAGCCGCCTTCCATGAAGATCGAGACGAGGACCGGGCCGCCCGCTTCGGCCGCGGCGGCTTCGGCGATGCCCTCTTCGAAGTGCCGCGGCGAGAGCGCCGCGGCGCCGTAGACCGACAGGACCGCGCCCGCCGAGCGCAGCAGGAAGGCGCGCCGGTCCATGCCGGTGCCGGCGGGGATCGGCTGGCCCGGCTCGATCGAGGGCAGACCCCGGCCGGCCTGGGCGATCCCGGCGCGCAGCAGCTGGGCGCGGTTGAAGTCGTTGCAGGAACAGGCCTTCGCCATCGGTCGTCTCCTTCAGCTCACCTGCAGGTCGGGCGAGGTCGCGATCAGCATCCGCAGCGCGTTCTGGCGCATCGCGCGGTATGGGCTGCGCTGCCATTTGGCGACCGAGAGGCCGTTGAAGCAGTTCTGCGCGTACGCGGCGATCGCCGCTTCCGATTCGGCGGAGAGGCCCGGCCGCCCCCAGTAGCTCATCGCGCTTTCCATCGCCGCGGCGGGTTCCTCGGTCGGGCTGTATTCCGTTTCGCCTTTCCCGGGCCACGGGTTCGCGTACGTCTCCGAGGTCACGTAGCTCGCGATTTCCCACCGCGCCTTGGCGGTCGAGGTGTCGAGCCAGTGGGTGAAGTCCCAGCCGGCGACGTTCGGCGGGTAGAAGAGCTGCTGGCCCGCGCCCGAGCTGAGCCACGCCCAGGCCGTCGTGTCGACCGGCCGGCCGATCGCGCGCAGCAGGCCCGCGTTGTAGACGACCGGCGGGGTGACGAGCTCGGGGCCGTCGAGGAACGTGGGGTGCTGGAGGATCGCCTCGACGACCGCCCGGATCGAGTGGCCGCTGGACAGGTACAGGCCCTGCAGCGAGGCGAGCGTCGCTTCGTCGGGCGGGACGGGAACGAAGTAGCTCCACATCTTCGCGACGAAGAAGGAGGCGTGCAGGGGGTGGGCGACGCACATCCGCACGCCGTCTTCCCAGCCCCACTTGTCCTTCTGGCCGAAGATCGTCTTGTTGCCGCCGTCGTGGCGCGACCCTTCGAAGCGGAAGTTCTGGAGGCCTGCGCTTTCGGTCCATTCGGCGGTCCAGCCGGTCAGCGCGCGGGCCATTTCGCGCACGTCGGTCTCGGTGTAGGCGCCGCGGTCGGCGCCGAGCGAGAACAGCTCCATCATCTCGCGCGCGTAGTTCTCGTTCGGGTCCCACCTGGTGTTGTAGATCCCGTCGAGGAACACGAGCATCGCGGGGTCCTTCGTGACGGCCATGAACAGGTCGTCGAAGCTGCCGAGGCACATTTCGCGGAACAGCTGGTTCTGGTCGAGCATCCGCTGCTGGTCGTTGACCTTCTCGTTGGAGTTCGCGAACCAGTCGTGCCAGATGAACGTCATCTTCTCGACGAGCTGCTGGTCGGAGCGGACCATCCGGTCGAGCCACCAGCAGTGGTCCTGGCCCCACACGTCCGCGGGCGCGAGCGCGTTGCCTTCGTCGTCGGTCGGCGCGGGGCCGCGCAGGACGGCCGCGCCGCTCGGCCGGGTCATGCTCTGCACGACCGCTTCGACGGGCTGGCCGACGAGCGCCTCGGCCTGACCCGGCGTCGGGCCGAAGCCCGCCCGCCACAGCAGGCGCCGAGCCTGCGCGAGCGTCAGCTTCGCGACGACCGCGGGCGGCGGGGCGTTCGACGGCGGCGGCGGGCTGACCGGGATCGCGGGCGGCGCGGGCGCCCCGGGGAGCCCGTTGACGTGCTTGTGCTTGTGCTTCTTGTGGCGGCGGCGGTGCTTCTTGTGGTGCTTGGCCTTGCCGTGCGGGTGGGCGGGGTGCTTCGCGGCCGCCTTGTTACGCGCGTCCGCGCGAGCGCGAGCCTTGTGCTCGGCGCCCCGCGTTCCGGTCGTCCCGGCGCCCCCGCTCATCGAGGAACTCCCCCCATGCGCCCCAACTCGGTGCATCCCGTCAGATCCTTGACAAGAGGTGGACAGGACTGGACACCTGTCCACGAAAGGCGAACGCGTCCAGAGCGACGCGTCGATCCCGCGCCACTCGGCGGTCGAGCCCCGGCAGCCCCCGTCCCGCGCCCGGCGCCCGGACTCGGCGTCCTTCTCTCTTAGATCTCGTCCACGAGGTCCGCGACCGAGTCGACGATCTTCGACGCCCGGAAGGGGAAGCGCTCGGCCTCCTCGCGCCTCGTCACGCCGGTCAGGACGAGGATCGTCTCCATGCCGGCCTCGAGGCCCGAGACGATGTCGGTGTCCATTCGGTCGCCGATCATCGCGGAGCTCTCCGAGTGGGCCTCGATCGCGTTCAGGGCGGAGCGCATCATCAGCGGGTTGGGCTTGCCGACGAAGTACGGCTCGACGCCGGTCGCGCGGCTGATCAGGGCGGCGACCGAGCCGGTCGCGGGCAGCGGACCGTTCGCGCTCGGCCCGGTCGGGTCGGGGTTGGTGGCGATGAAGCGGGCGCCCCCGCCGATCAGGCGGATCGCGCGGGTGATCCGCTCGAAGGAGTACGTGCGGGTCTCCCCGAGGACGACGTAGTCGGGCGCGCGGTCGTCGAGCGTGTAGCCCGCGGCGTGCAGGGCGGTCGTCAGCCCCGACTCGCCGATCACGTAGGCGCTGCCGCCGGGACGCTGCTCGGAGAGAAACCGCGCGGTCGCGAGCGCCGAGGTCCAGATCGCCTCCTCGGGGACCTCCAGGCCGCTCGCGGCGAGGCGGGCGACGAGGTCGCGGGCGGAGTAGATCGAGTTGTTCGTGAGCAGCAGGAACGGGATCTCCCGCTCGCGCAGTCGCGCGAGGAAGCGGTCCGCGCCGGGGATCGCCTGCTCCTCGCGCACGAGCACCCCGTCCATGTCCATCAGCCAGGAGCGGATCCGCCTCATCGGCGCCAAGCATGACGCACCGCGCGGCCGCGGGCGGTCGGCGCCCTGACCGGAAGGTCACAGCTCTTCAACGAGTGAGTCACATCAGCGCAACGGTGTGAACGGCCCCCGCGGGAAGTCTTCGCGTCGAGCACTCGAGCCGGCGCGAAGCCGGCCCGGCGACCACCATCTCGGCAAGGAGACGCGGATGCGACAGAGGCGCACGGTAGGAGGGCTGGCGGCGGCGCTGGCACTGACGGGCGGCGGCCTGCTGGCCCTCGGGGGGACCGCGTCGGGGGCGGCCCAAGCCTCGACGGCGACGCCGATCAAGCACCTCGTCGTGATCTTTCAGGAGAACGTGTCCTTCGACCACTACTTCGCGACCTACCCGCACGCGGCCGGCACCGACGGCCAGCGCTTCAAAGCCGCGAAGGGCACCCCGGCCGTCGACGGCCTCGCCCCCGCGACGGCCGAATCGATCCCGCCGGCGCTGCGCCACTCCGACAACCTGCTGTTCAGCAACCCCAACGCGGCCCAGCCGCAGCGGCTCGACTCCAACGCGACCGGCCTGCCGGGCGACGCGGGCGGGCAGCTGACGTGCGACCAGGACCACAACTACTCCGACGAGCAGCAGTCCTTCGACGGGGGCGCGATGGACCGCTTCGTGCAGAGCGTCGGGACGGGCTCGGGGACGACCCCGTTCGGGGCGCCGTGCGCGGCGGCGCAGGTGATGGACTACTACGACGGGAACACCGTCACGGCGCTGTGGAATTACGCCCAGCGCTACGCGATGAGCGACAACTCCTACGGGACGACGTTCGGCCCCTCCGCGCCCGGCGCGATCAACCTCGTCGCCGGCGACACCGGCGAAGTCGACGCGGGCCACCTCGCCAACAGCCCCTCGATCGCGACCTCGACGGCCCCGAACGCGGACCTGACCGCGAACGGCCTCGGGGGCTACGCCCTCACGAGCGACGCGCAGCCCTACTGGGACGACTGCTCCACGCGCGACGCGGTCGCGATGAAGGGCACGAACATCGGCGACGAGCTGAACGCGAAAGGCCTCTCGTGGGGCTGGTTCCAGGGCGGCATGAAGCCCAACCAGAGCTACGCCGAAGCGCTCGCCGCGACCGGTCACTCCGGCCAGCCGACGAGCGCCTTCGAACCGGACGAGTTCAAGACCTACTACGCGGCCACCGAACACCGTCCGGCGCACTCGAGCAACCAGGCGAACTGCTCGACCGTGCACCCGGTCGGGGTCGCCCTCGGGGGGACGGGCCAGTGGGGCTACAAGGACGACTACATCGCCCACCACGAGCCGTTCCAGTACTACGCCTCGACGGCCAACCCGCACCACCTGACGATCCCGGCCGGCGCGGGCGGCCAGGACACGCTCGCGGGCCTGCAGGAGATCGGCCACGACACGCAGTCCTACGCCGCCGGGGTCCCGCAGTTCAACACACCCAATCACCAGTACGACACGAGCGACTTCAACCAGCTCGTCGAAGCGATCGGCCGCCGCGAACTGCCCGCCTCGGCGCTGCCCGACGTGAGCTTCATCAAGGCGCCGGGCTACCAGGACGGCCACGGGGCCTACTCCGACCCCGCCGACGAGCAGGCGTTCATCGCGAGCACGATCAACGAGCTGATGCGCTCGCCCGACTGGCAGAGCACGGCGGTGGTCGTCAACTACGACGACTCCGACGGGTGGTACGACCACGCCTACAGCGGCGTCACGAACCCCTCGCTGTCGGCGGCGGACAACCTCACCAACACCTCGCTCACGGTCTCCTCGACCGGGACCTCGGGCCAGTGCGGAGCGAACCCCCAGACGGTCTCGCCGCTCGGTGGCGAACAGGGCCGCTGCGGCTTCGGGCCGCGCCTGCCGCTGCTCGTGATCTCCCCGTACGCGAAGCGCAACGCCGTCGACCACAACGTCTCCAACCAGGCCTCGATGATCAACTTCGTCGAGTACAACTGGGGCCTGCCGGGCATCCCCGGCTCGGCCGACCAGGTCCAGGCCGGCGTTGACGCCAGCGAGGGCGTGCCCTTCGATCTCGCGGGCTCCTTCGACTTCGCCGGCAAGCGCAACGGAAAGCTGTTCCTCAACCCGGCGACGGGCGAGAAGCAGGGCTAGCCGCAGGAGCGCGGCGGCTGATCGGGCAGGACGCCCGGCGCACACGAGGGCCCGCGGCCATCCCGTAGGCCGCGGGCCCTCGCCGCCGCCCGGAGGGGTGTGACGAGGGGCGGCTCTCACCCGTAGTCCTTAATAGAGATGAGGATGACCGGGTTGCGCCCATCACGCACCACGCGTGCGGCAGGCATCGACGAGGCGTCGTTCGACGCGCTCTTCCGGGAGAGCGTCGGGGACGTCCACGGGTACTCGCTGTCCCTGCTCGGCGACGCGGCGGCGGCCGAGGACGTCACCGCGCTCGCCTTCGAGCGCCTCTACCGGGCGCGCGGTCGCGTCGACCCTCGCCGCGGGAGCGCCCGGGGGCTGCTCTTCACGATCGCCCGCAACGCGGCCCTGGACGAGCTGCGCAGGCGGCGCAGCGGGCGGATCGCCTCCGAGGCCGCCGCGGAGCTGCTCGCGAGCGAGCCCGTCGCCGGGGCCGAGGAGGACGTCGCGCGCCGTGAGAGCGTGCGGCGAGCGCTCGCCGCGCTGCCGCTCCGCGACCGGGAGATCGTGCTGCTGAAGTTCCACGGTCAGCTCTCCAACGGCGAGCTCGCCCGCGCGCTCGGGATCAGCGAGTCGAACGCCGGGACGCGGCTGAGCCGCGCGCTCGCGAAGCTGCGCGAGGGCGAGCTCGGCGTCGAAGGGGAGGAGGTCGCATGAGGGTGATCCGCTTCCCCGGAAGCTCGCAGGGCGAGGCGGCCGGCCTGGCCGCGGGCGAGCGCCTCGACGCGCTGCTCGGGGGCGAGATCCCGGGCGCGGAGGGCGTCGCGCTACGCACCCTCGGCAGCGACGTGCGGGCGCTGGCGCCGGCGATGGCGCCGGAGTTCGAGCGCGAGCTGCAGGCGCGCGTGGAGGAGTGGTCGGCCGAGGGCCGGGCTGCGCGCTTGAGCTCGAAGCGTGCGCGGCCGCGCCGCACGCTCAACGAGCGGCTGGCCCGCCTGCGGGTCGCGATCCTCGCCTCGCCGCGGCGCGCGCTGGCCTTCGGCGGCGCAGGGGTCACGATCGCCGCGGTGCTCGCGGTGATCGCGCTGAGCGGCGGATTCGGGCAGTCGCGTGGTGGGCTCGGGCATTCGCTTGGCGGTGCGGGCGAGGCGATGTCCGCGGCTGAAGTAGCTCCCCGCTCCGCCGCCGCGGAACCCTCCCCCGGGACCGCCGGCCCCGCGAGCCAGACCTTCCGGGCTGCCGGTGCCGCGCCCGGCCGCCTTCAGCAGCTCGCCGCCTCCGTCACGCTCGCGCCGGCCGCCGACGGAGTCCAGCGGGCCGCGGAAGCCGCCTCGCGCCTCGCCGTCAGCGACGGCGGCTTCGTCGAGCAGTCCCACGTGCAGGTGCGCAGCTCGGGCGGCCCGAGCGAAGCGCAGCTGCGCCTGCAGATCCCGAGCGCGAAGCTCGCCTCGGCGATCGCCGCGCTCGGCCGGATCGCGCCCGAGCGGTCGGTCAACCAGGAATCCGAAGACATCACCTCCGCCTACGACGGCGCCAAGCGCCGCCTCGGCGACGCCGAAGCGGTGCGCCGCGCGCTGCTGCGGGCGCTCGCCGCGGCGACGAGCGAAGGCGAGATCGACTCGCTGCGCGAACGCCTCGCTGCGAATCGCACGCAGATCGCCGAATACCGCTCGCAGGTCAGGACGCAGGCGCACCGCGCCGCGACCTCCGAGCTCGAAGTGACGATCGCCGGGTCGGGCGGGTCCGCCTCGGGGCGGAGCACGCTCGACCGTGGCCTGCACGACGCGGGCCACGTGCTCGCCGTCGCGGGCGCCGTCGCGCTGGTCGCGCTCGCGGTGCTCGTGCCGCTCGCCGTCGTCGCGTTCGTCCTCGAGGCTCTGCGCCGCGCCTGGCGACGCCGTCGCCGCGAGGCCGCGCTGGACGCCTAGGCCAATCCCACGGCGGGATTTGGGCCGTCCGGGCCAGCCCGCTCGGTCGCTTGCCGAGAGCGCTTCGCGGGTAGGATCATCGCGTCGTTCGATCCAAACGGATTCGCTCGGTCCACAGGGACGCAACCGCCGCCCGGGGCGGCAAGGAGGCCGTATGAGGCATCAGCGTTTGATCGCCGCCGTCGCGACGATCGCTTCCACGCTCGGAGTCGGACTCGCCGCGCAGGCGCCGCTCGCGGCGGCCGCCGCGGGCAAGTCCGTCGTGCAGGCGAGCTCGCCGCTGGCGAAGCCGTCCAACTCGACCGGGGCGACGCCCGCCTCGACGCCGATCGAACTCATCGTCGGCCTGACGCCCTCCGAAGGGGGCGCCGCGGCGGCGCTCGCGCAGGCCGTCTCGACGCCCGGCAACCCCTCGTACCGGCACTTCCTGACGGCGGCCCAGTACGCGAAGCGCTTCGCGCCGAGCTCCTCGTCGGTGAGCGCCGTCAAGAAGTGGCTGAAGGAACAGGGGATCGCGGTCGAATCGGTCTCCGCCGATCGCCTCACGATCGAGGCCTCGGGCAGCGCCGCCGCCGTCGCGAAGGCCTTCGGGACGACGCTCGGCCAGTACCGCCGCCACGGGCGGGTCGTGCGTCTCGCCTCCTCGGCGCTGACCGTTCCCTCCTCGGTCGCGGGCCTGATCTCCGGCGTCAGCGGGATCGACCAGAACGTCGCGACGCCCGACCACGTCCGCGACGGCGCCGAACCGGCGAAGAAGGGCAAGGAAGAAGTCCCCCAGCCCGAAGGCTTCCGCAACGCGCGGCCCTGCTCGGGCTACTACGGCGAACAGACCGACCTGACCGACCCCGCGTTCGGCGCGGGGTACCCCTCGCCGCTGCCGTACGCGATCTGCGGCTACACGCCGCCGCAGCTGCAGAGCGCCTACGGCCTGTCCAGCTCGATCGGCTCGGGAATCGACGGCACCGGCCAGACGGTCGCGATCGTCGACGCCTACGTCTCGCCGACCCTGCTCGCCGACGCGCAGACCTACGCGAGCAAGAACCAGGCGAGCCAGCCGCTCTCCTCGGGCCAGTTCTCCGAGCTGCTCAGCCCCAAGTTCAACCAGCAGGAACTGTGTGAAGCCAACGGCTGGTACGGCGAGCAGACGCTCGACGTCGAGGCGGTCCACGCCACGGCGCCCGGCGCGAAACTGCTCTACGTCGGGGCGAAGAACTGCCTGAACGGGCTCTTCCAGTCCGTCCATCAGATCGTCGAAGGGGAACCGCTCGCGAGCGTGATCACCGACTCCTGGGGCGACAACGGCGGCGACCTGCTCGACTCGCCGGGCACGCGGCGCTCGTTCGACAACGTCCTGATCGAGGCGATCCTCAAGGGCGTCGGCGTGCAGTTCTCGGCCGGGGACGAAGGCGACGAGTTCGCGAACCTCGGGATGACCGTCGCCGACTACCCGTCCTCGAGCCCGTTCGAGACGTCCGTCGGCGGCACGAGCCTGCAGGTGGGCGAAGCCGGCTCGCGTGTCGGCGAGCTCGGCTGGTCGACCTCCAAGGGCACGCTCTGCACCGCCGAACTCGCTGCCGAGGAAGTCTGCCCGAAAGGCAAAGTCGGGCAGTACATCCCGAAGGCGCCGGGCGAATACCTCTACGGGGGCGGCGGCGGGACGAGCTTCAACTACCCCGAGCCGCAGTATCAGGAAGGCGTCGTGCCGCCCGCGCTGACCGAACGGAACTCGAAGCTCACCGGCAC
>DATNBM010000025.1:0-8816 GCA_035571915.1 Solirubrobacteraceae bacterium
AAGGGCGGGCCGAGCAACGAGGACGCCGTCGGCGCGAAGGCCGCGGTCGGAGCTCTGCTCGACGCCGCCGGCGAGGCACTGAGGGGCGCGGGCATCGGCGAGCAAGACCTGTCCGCGATCGTCGCCGCGGTGGCGGGCACCGACACGGCCTCGGTCACGGGCCACGTCCACGCGGCCCGCGGCGAGGACTGGATCGTCGTCAACGACGTCGTCGGCGCGTGGGCGACCGCGACCGGCGCCGGCCCGGGGGTCGCGGCGATCGCCGGCACCGGCTCGAACGTGTTCGGCGTCGGCCCGGACGGGCGCAGCTGGCGGACCGGAGGGTGGGGCCACCTGCTCGGCGACGAGGGCTCGGGCTACTGGCTCGGCGTCGAGTCGATCCGCGCGGCGCTTCGCGACCGCGACGCGTCGGGGCCGCCGACGGCGCTCGCGGCCGCGGCGTGCGGGTTCTTCGGGCGCGAGACCGTCGAGGCGGTCGCGAACCTCGTCTACTCGAAGCCCCTGACCAAGGGGGAGATCGCGGGCTTCGCGATCGAGACGGCCAAGCACGCCGAGCAGGGCGACGAGGTCGCCCGCGAGCTCTTCCAGCGCGGCGCCGTCCTGCTCGGCGGCCAGATCGCCGCCGTGATCGACCAGGCCGGCCTCGAGGGGAGCTTCCCGATCGGGCTGATCGGGAGCGCCTACAAGGCCGGCGAGGTGTTCCTCGCGCCGTTGCGCGCCCGCATCGCCGAGGCGGCGCCGCACGCGCACGTCGCCCCCGTCGAGATGGCACCCGTCGGCGGCAGCCTGCTGCTCGCGGCCCGGGCATGCGGAGCCGAGAACCGCGTCGACGCGGCTGGGCTGACGGGTCTGATCGAGCGCGCGCTGGCCGCCTGATCAGGCACGCGGCAGGGGCCGCGGCCCGATCACGCCAGCTCCGCGGCCGTCGCGATCGCCTCCGGGCCGATCCCACGCAGGCGCAGCGCCGCGGCCGCGTGGGCGAATCCGGCCGCCTGCGCGGGCTCCGCGCCTGCCGCGAGGCGGACGAAGAAGGCGGCCGCGTAGACGTCGCCGGCGCCGAGGTCGTCGACGGCCTGCTCGACCGCGCCGACCGGGAGCCGCCGCGTAGTGCCGTCCGCGAGGATCAGCTCGGTGTCGTCCGGCCCCGCGGTCACCGCGACCGTCGCGCCGCCGCGCAGACCGCGCCGCACGAGCGCCGCGCAGCTGTCGCGCTCCAGCTCGCTGAGCACGATCGCGTCGCAGCGCCCCGCCGCCGCGACGAGGTCGCCCGGCGCCTCGCGGGTGACGATCGGAGCCCCCGTGCGCCCCCAGCCGCGGGCGAGGCCCTGTGGGGTCAACCCGACGAACCGCCACTCCCCGGGCGCGCCTCCCGAGAGCTCGGCTGCGACCGGCGCGAGGTGCAGGATCGCGGCGTCGGGCAGCGCTCCGAGCTCGACCGGGCCGGCCCAGGCGAGCACCCGCTGGCGGCGGGCGGTGCCCGTGCCGGCGGTACCGAGCGTCGTCGTCGCCTGCGAGGGCTGGACGATCAGCTCGAGCTCCGCCGCCCACGGCTCGAGCGCAGCTTCGACCTCCGCCGGGACGCCGCGCGTCACGATCGTCGCGGCGAGTCCCAGCCGGGCGGCCTGCAGCGCGCTGTACAGAGCGGTCCCGCCGGGCCGGCGCTCGCCGTTCTCGAGCACGTCGATCACGACGTGGCCGACCGCCAGGTAGCTCCCGGGGGGCCCGAGTGGGGTCGGGTGCAACGCGGCGCTCATGCGCCGGGCCGGGCGTGTGCCAGGATTGGCGCCCCGTCGCGCAGCGTCCGCGCGCGGCGACCGCAACGAACGCGCCCGACTTCTGTTGCTGGGGGGAGAAGCATGCTCGACATCTCGTCTCAACGCCATCTTCGCCGAGCCGCCGCAGCGGTGCTCGCCGCAGCGATCCTGCCGGCCTGCGCCGCCACCGCGAGCGCCGCGCACGGCAACCCGTCGCGCTACCCGGCGGGGGCGACCCGGCCTGCGTTCGTCGCGAGGGGAGCGCATCTCCGCCACGCGAGCCCGACTCGGGCCGGGGCGAGCGCCAGGAAGAGCCGCAAGAAGGCCAAGCCCGCGCTGCGCGGCAATCCCGCCAGGGCTCTGCTCGCCTTCCAGGCGATGCAGAAGGGGTACTACGTCCTCGGCTCGGGTCTTTACAAGGGCGAACCGTTCTCCTATCTGTGGCCTTTCTCGCAGGCGCTCGCGGCGACCGTGAGCGTCGCCAACGTCCCCGCTCTGCGCCCGCTGATGACGCGCGAGCTGAAAGCGCGCATGGTCGGCCTGCGCTCGTACTTCGACCAGTCCAACTCGGGGGCGCCCGAAGGGATCTACACGAGCACGCTGCCCGCCTTCGACGGCACCGCCGCGCCCCCCGTCGGGCCCGGCGGGGCCAAGTACTACGACGACAACGACTGGATCGGGATCGAGCTCGCCCGGATGTACCGGCTGACCCGCGAACCGGCCCTGCTGACCAGCGCCGAGGCGATCATGGCGTTCGAGATGGAGGGCTGGCAGAGCAGCCCGGAACTCGGCTGCAGCGGCGGCCTGCCCTTCTCGAACCTGACAGAAAACACCGATCGCAACACGATCACGACGGCGCCGGCGGCGGAGCTGGCGGTGCAGCTCTACAAGCTGACCGGCAACCAGACCTACCTGCAGTTCGCGATCCAGGCCTACGAATGGGTCCGCACGTGCCTGCTGCTCCCGTCTCAGATGTACGCCGATCACCTCAACCGCCGCGGGATCGTCGAACCGCACCTCTACAGCTACACCCAGGGGGTGATGATCGGCGCCGGGACGCTGCTCTACCAGGCGACCGGGAACGGCGCGTTCCTCTATGAGGCGCGCCAGACCGCCGCGGCTGCGCTCGCCTACTTCACCCCGGAAAGGCTCGGCGCGGAGAACCCGTTCTTCCCGTCGATCTACTTCCGCAACCTCATGTACCTGGACGCCGTCACGCACGATCCCCCGGGGCCGCGGGTCGCGCAGGCCTACGTCGACTACGCGTGGAGTCACCTACGGCTGTCCAACGACCTCTTCGTGGCCGGCTCCCCGCCCTCGGGCCAGCTGCTCGTGCAGGCCGCGATCGTGCAGATCTACGCGCTGCTCAGCTCGCCCCCCAGCACGTACTTCTAGAGCGACGCCACCCGGCCGACCCACCCGAGCCGGTAGGGTCTGGAGCGATGACCGACGCTGCGAACCTGATCACCGCGGAGGGCCTCGAGACGCTGAAGGGCGAGCTCGCCGTGCTCGAGGGCGACGGCCGGCGGGAGATCGCCGACCGCATCAAGACGGCGCGCGAATGGGGCGATCTGAAGGAGAACAGCGAGTACCACGACGCGAAGAACGACCAGGCTCACCTGGAGACGAAGATCGCCCGGCTGCGGGAAAAGATCGCCGACGCGGTCGTCGTCGCCGAGGAGCCCGCCGCCGGCGGAGTAGTCGGGCTCGGGTCGACCGTCGTGGTGCGCGACGACGACGGCGGCGAGCAGACCTGGCAGATCGTCAGCTCCCACGACGCCTCGCCGCGCGACGGGCGCCTCTCGGCCGAATCGCCGATGGCCGTCGCGCTGCTCGGGCGCGGGGCCGGCGACACCACCTCGGTGACGCTGCCGCGCGGCACCCGCAAGCTGACGATCCTCAGCGTCGGCTGAGCGCCGGCGAGCTGCGCCGGTAGGCCTTGCCGACGCGGCGCATGAACGCCGCGGGCGGGCGCTCGTAGAGCTCGGCGCCTTCGCGCAAGGCGCGCCGGCGCAGGCGCCGCCGCCGGTCCGCGATCTCGCGGTGCAGCCTTCGCCGCGTGCCGCGCCCGGCTCCAGCCGAGGCGCCGTGGAGCGCGATCCACTCGTCCAAGACAGCGAGGTCGTGCTCCTCGCCGAGCACTTCGCCAAGGCTGTCGGCGCGCTGCGCGAGCCGTGCCAGACGGCGCGCCGCGCGGGCGGAGCCGGATCCCTCCGGGCTCGGGCGCCGCAGGATCTCCGCCGCGTAGCGCAGGTCCTTCACGCGCTTGCGCCACTGGTGCATCGCGCGCATCCGCCGGCCCTTCTTCCTCCCGGCGCGTCGTAGGCGCCGACGGCCCTGACGGTAGACCCTCGCGAGGCCCGCTTCGATCGGCTCGATGCCGTCTCCGGCGCCGAGCTGCCATGCGGCGGCGCGCGCGCGGAACAGGCGCATCTCGTCGGCCACCCGCAGCCGCAGGGCCGGCGCGAGGAGCTCCTGTTCGGCCGCCTCGCGCTCGGCCGCGAGCTGCAGGCGCAGGCTGATCACGCCGGGCCTGCCCGCGAGGCGGCGCCCGCCGCGCTGGACCACCTGCTCGAGGGTCTCGAGCAGCACCTCGGCGTCGCGCGCGCCGGCCAGCAGCGCGGCGGCCGCGCGCAGCGCGTCCTGCTCGCGTTCGCCCGCGCGCGTGCCGAGCGGGCCTTCGAGCAGCCGTACGATCGCCCGCAGGCGCTTGATCGCCTTGCGCGCCTCGTGGACGGCGTGGCGGACGTCTCCGTCCTCGGCCGCGGCCATCTGCCCGAGGACGACGTCCGCCTGCTCGACGGCGATCCGTTCGAGCCCCGGCCCGAGCCGCTCCTCCTCGCCGAGGCCGAGCCGCCCGTCGCGCGGCCCGCGCGCCGTCCGGCGCCGCGCGCGCAGCTCCTCGCCCGCGCGGAGCAGCACGACCCCGCAGCCGATCGCCGCGGTCGCGGCCAGCGTGGCGGCGAGGGGCGCGACAATGGGGGAGTGTCCGCCGGACTTCCGAGCGCCCCATGGTGGACGGTTCGCCCTGCGGCCAACCGCAAGCCATCGACGTATCGGTGTCCGATCTGTGGTCATCTGCTGCCTGCTCTCAGCGAGCATATGCTGATCGCGCCCGAGGGAGACACCGCCAGGCGCAGGCACGCCCACACCGAGTGCGTGCTCAGGGCTCGTCGCAGCGGCGAGCTGCGACTGCGCGAGGAGTGGCAGGCCGAGCAGCCGCGCCGCCCGCCGTGGTGGAGAAGGCTGCGCCGGCGCGGCTAGGCGGACGGTCTCAGCCCAGCACCTTCGCGTGCTCGGCCTCGATCCTGAGGATCACGCGCTGTTCGCCCGGTTTGCGCTGCGGGTACTCATCGACGCCCAGGTACTTCTTCGCGAGCGCGTCGATGTGCTCGTCGGCGCCCTCGTGCGTGCGCTCCGCAACCCGGCCGCGGATCTCGACGTACTGGTAGGGGTTCTCGAGGTTCTGGACCGTCAGGGTGATGCGGGGGTCGCGCTCGAGGTTCGTCGGCCACACGCGTCCCTCGGCGGTGTTCAGCACGGCCATCCCGTCCTGCACGTCGACCCACACGGGTGCGCAGTGGACCGAGCCGTCCTTGCGCAGGGTGGAGACGTGGCAGAAGTTCTTCGCCTTCAGGAGCTCCTCGGCGTGTCCCTCGATACGTACGCTCATGTCCAACCCCTTTCTCTCGTGTTCGCCCTCCAAGATAGGACGCTCCGCCGAGCGGGCCGGGGGTTGCGCCGCTCGCCGCGGGCGCGCTCTCAGTTGCGCGCGAGGCCGGTCTTCGAGTTGGCCGGCGGGATCGGGTCGAGCGCAGCGAGCTTGCCGTTGTTGAGCGCGAAGTGCACCACGCGCTGCCCGCCGCCCGGGCAGCAGAGCGCGTCGCCGCTGCGATACAGGGGGTAGGCGATCGCGACTTCGGTGTCGCTCTGCGCAACCACGCGCAGCTTCGCGCTCGGTTCCTTGGTGTCGGTTCCGAGGTACTGGGAGCCGATGAAGAAGAACGCCTGCTGGCCGTACCCGTCGCCCGAGCCCGTGCGGGTGCCGACGAGCACCCTCAGGGTCTGGCCGGAGTGGTATTCGGAGGTGTCCCCCGGCGTGTAGCCGTGCGCGCGGAGCACGGCGACCGCGGCGCTCACGCTGCCGGACTGGTGGGACCCGCCTTCTTCGGCGAACGACGGCTCGGGGGCGGTTCGCGTCGTCGAGGTCGTGGCGGGCGTCGTCGCCGTGGTCGTCGACGGCGGGGCCGAGCTCGTCGTCGCGGCGCTCGACTGCGTCGTCGCCGGGACGCTCGCCGTCGGGGAGCTTGCGACGGTCACGGTCTTCGTACCCGATCCGCAGCCCGCGAGCAGGGGGCAGAGCAGCGCCGCGAGGGGCAGGATGCGTCTCATCGGCCTCATGGTATTCGGAGGTCGGCCGGCCCCCTGGGCGAGCGCGTGCGTCCCCGCGACGGCGGCGGGAGCGGGTACGATCATCACAGCGCGATGTCCACCGGCCGACCTCAGGAACCCCAGGCGGCGCCGCGCGGCGAAGAGCCGAGCCGCTCGCGCCGCGAGAGCGCGCGGACCGGTGCGCTCGTGATGCTCGCGATCCTGATCACGCTGTTCGCGGTCTTCAACCTCGACGAGGTCAAGGTGGACTGGATCGTCGGCTCGGGCAAGGCCCCGCTGATCATCGTGATCGTGATCTCGCTGCTCGTCGGGATCGTGCTCACGCACTTCGCCGAGCGGCGCTCGCGCAAGCGCTAGACCTCGATCGTCCCCGTCGTGAGCGCCTCGATCGTGGGGCCTGCTCCGAGCGCGGGAGCGAGCAGCGCGTAGGAGAGGTGGTCCGAGAGGGCCGGCAGCACGCGCAGCCGCCCCGCCAGCGCCGCGGTGCGCACGAGGTGCCACAGCGCGCCCGCGGCCGCCGCAGGGGGAACGGCGCCCTCCGGGCCGCGCGTCGCGAGCGCGGCGCCGAGCTGCCGGTCGAGCCGGCGGCGGCACTCGGCCGTGACCGGTCCGGCCCGGTGGGCGACGAGCGCAAGCCCGCGAGCCTGCGCGGGCTCCGCGGCGAGATGCCCCAGCAGGCCGGCGAGGGCGAGCCTGCTCGTCTCCGCCGGGTCGGCGCCGACCTCACACGCACGGGCCGCGATTGCGACGAGTCGCGACGCGGCGTCCTCGAGGGCGGCGTCCAGGCACTCGCCGGCGTCGTCGAACAGCTCGACCAGCTCGCTCACCGCGACCGCGCTCGCGTCCGCGATCTCGGCCAGGTTGAGGCGGGCCGTCGGCTCTTCCGCGGCGAGCCGGAGCGCCCCTCTCAGGATCCGCTCGCGGGGCGCGCCCGCGGGGCGGGGCGCGCGGGCGCGTCGCTCGGCTGCCGCCGCGGCTCGACGCGAGCGTTCGTGAAGCAGGCGCGCAAGGGCCTGGGAGCGCTCGGGCGGGACGCGCTGGGCGAGGACGATCGCGGTCAGCTCCTCCGGGTCGGGCGGCGATCCCTGCTCGATCCCGGCCACGAACGCGCCGTGGGCGCCGCCCACGACCGCCCGCAGGATCGGCGCCGGCACCGCTCGCGCGGGGCCGAGCGCGGCGGCCAGCTCCCGCTCGGCGGCGGCCAGCGCTTCGATCAACACGGTCGCGCCGGCGTCGCCCGCCGCGACCGTCTCCGCGAGCACCAGGCGCGCCGCGTCGGGGCGCTGCTCGCACCAGGCCGCAAGGGACGCGAACCCCGCGTACACGCGTGCGTCGGCCGGCCCGCCGCCCGCCACTGCCGCCTCGCGCGCCGCCGCCAACTCACTGCGTGCGAGCGCGGCGGCGGTCTTCACGAAGCAGTCGTGGCGGTTCTCGAAGTGCTCGTAGAAGCTCCGCCGCGAGACCCCCGCCAGGCCGATCACCGAGCGGACCGTCAGGCGCTCGTAGCCGTCACGCGCGACCGCCTCGACGAGCGCGCCCTGGATGCGCGTTCGCTGGTGCGCGGCGATCTGACGCGCGTCGAGCCCGTGCGGCCCGCGCGGAAGGCGCCGGTACATCGGGGGGATCCGACCGTCGCCGGCTCCGTGCGCGACCCGCTTCCCGCTCGCCGGCGGCCGTTGCTCCGTTGACACCCGCACCTCCTCAGTCGCCCGTCGGAAACCGACGAGCAGACGTGACAGTTTCGATGAGCGGGATGTTACATCCTGCAGACGATCGTCCACGACGGGGTCGCGGCGGCGCGTCTGTGTCGCCCGCGGGGGCGGGCGCTCAGTGCAAAACGATGCGCAGCAGCAGGATCGCGAACCCCATCGCCGCCCCGACCGCGGTCTCGAGGACGAGCTCGCCGCGCGAGGCGCCCGAGCGCACTCCCGCGATCAGCTCGAACAGCGCGAGCGAGACCGCGACGCTCCAGATCGCGACCGTCACGGCGGTTTCCTGGGAGGCGCCGGCGAGGGCGGCCAGAACGAGGGCGAGCAACGGGACGGCGGCGCCCCTGATCAGGGCCACGTCCCGTGCGAGCGCCCGGGCGAGGACGCCGGGGGTGAGCCGGACGCGCCCGCTCAGGCGCGCGCCGAGCGCGCTCGCGTAGCCGTGGGCGAGCCAGTAGAGCAGGGCGGCGATCGCCACCGAGAGCAGCGTGTCCAGCCAGCTCTCGTGACGGCCGCTCTCGGCGGCCATCAGCGCGCCGATCACGATCAGGCCGTAGACGGCGCCCGCGAGGTTCTCGGCCGGGGGCACCAGCAGGTCGGCGAGGGCTTCGAAGGAGCGCCGCAGAGGCGAGCGTCGGTTCGCCGGGGGCTTGCGGGGCTCGGCCACGATGCGACGATTATCCACGCGCCGCGCAAGCTTCGCGCGCGGGCGGATAGCCTTCCTCCATGGCCGAGGGAGCTCCCGCAGTCAGGCTGCGCCAGGCGGTGCTCGTCGCGGCCGAGCTGGAGCTGCTGGCGGAGACGCTGACGCGCGAGCTCGGGCTCGCCGCGCCGTTCCGGGACCCGGGCGTGGCCGAGTTCGGGCTCGCCAACGTCGTGTTCGCGATCGGCGACTGCTTTCTGGAGGTCGTCTCGCCGGTCGCGGCGGGGACCGCCGCCGGTCGCCAGCTCGAGCGGGCCG
>DATNBM010000026.1:0-13433 GCA_035571915.1 Solirubrobacteraceae bacterium
CCGTGCGGCCGGAGCGGACGTCGAGCTGGTCGAGATCGAGGGCGAGGCGGGCGGCCATCGGGCCCACGTCGACCCGCGCGGGCAGGCCTGGACCGCAGTCACCCGCTGGCTGGGGCTGCCCGTCGGCGCATAAGGGGTCCCGGAGGGCGCGGCCATTCCGAGGAGCGGGATCTAAAGGCCCCCGTGTAAAGTGGCGATGAGATGGCCGTGAGTCAGGTGCGGATCCACTGCTGGAGCTGTGCGCGCAACGTCGAGGTCGACGAGGGCGACCCCCAGGCCGGGCTGGCAGCGGCCGGCTGGGCGCTCTCGCACGGCGAGACCTACTGCCCGGAATGCGCGCAGGCGCGCGGCCTCGCGCCGCTGGAGCCGCCGCTCGGGCCCGACGGCGAGCCGCTGCCGGCCGCGACCGAGCCGGGCGGCTACCCGTCGTCGGCGCCGCTCGAGCCGTTTCCCGTCAGCCCCTACGCGAGCGGCGAGTCGCGCTTCGCGCGCTCGCTGCGGATGCTCTCGGCGAGCTGGACGGTGCTGCGCGAGAACCCCGGCCTGATGGCGTTCCCCGCGATCTCGGTCGTGCTCAGCCTGATCGTCGGGATCGTCTGCTTCGGGACCTGGACGCCTCACACCGGCGCCGGGACGGGCGGCAACGCGCGCGACGCGCTGCTGCTCCCCTCGCTGATCGCGGCCTACCCGCTGACCTTCATCTCGGTCTACTTCTCCGTCGCTCTCGCCGAGGTGCTCGCCGGGCGCCTCGACGGAAAGGGCACGACCACCGCGGAAGGCCTCTCCGCCGCGAACAGCCGCATCGGCCTGATCGCGGCGTGGTCGCTGCTGGTCTGCACGGTCGGCCTGATCCTGCGCCTGCTCGAGGAGCGCCTCCCGCTCGCCGGGAGGATCGCGGCGAGCCTGTTCGGGCTGGCGTGGTCGCTCGTGACTGCCTTCGCGGTCCCGGTGCTCGCCTATGAGGGGCTGGGGCCGCTGGAGACGGTGAAGCGCTCGGGCGTGATCTTCAAGCGGCGCTGGGGCGCGCAGATCGGCGGCTCGATCGGGATCGGCTTCGCGTCGGTCGTCGTGGCCGTGCCGCTGGCGCTCCTCTTCGTCATCGGGCTCTCCACCCCCGGCGGGGGTGGCGCCGCGCTGGCCCTGGCGGCGGGCGCGGGGCTGTTCGCGCTCGGCGCGGCGGTCGCGGCGATGGAGCAGATCTACCGGGTGTTCGTCTACCGCAGCGCCGTCGGCCTCGACACCTCCGCCGGACCCTTCTCGCAGGAGGACCTGCGCTCGCCGCTGTCGCGGCGCGGCCGCGGCTAGCCAGCGAGCGTCGCGAGCTCCTCGTAGAGCGCCCGCGCGGCTGCCTCGCCCCAGGCGAGGCTCTGCAGGGAGAACGACTCGTTGGGGCCGTGTATCTGGTCCTCGGGGAGCGCGAAGCCGCTCACGATCACGGGGTACCCGCGCGCGGCCATCTCCGCCACGATCGGGATGCTCCCGCCGGTGCGGACGAAGGCGGGGGCCGTCCCGCAGGCTCGCTCGAGAGCCCGAGCGGCGAGCCGCACGGCCTCTCCGCCGGGCTCGAAGAGGATCGGCGCGGCGGTCGATTCCGCCTCGATCTCGAGCTCCGTGCCGGCCGGGGCGGCGTCGCGCAACAGCGCTTCGAGCGTCGCCCGCATCGTCGCGGGGTCCTGACCGGGGGCGAGGCGCAGCGAGACCGTCGCCTCGGCGGCGGCGGGCACGACCGTGCGCGGCTCGCCGCCGGCGATCATGTCGACCTCCAGGGAGGGCTCGGCGCCGTTGCGGCGGTAGTAGTCGGCCGCCGAATCCGGCGTCAGCGGTCGCGCGCCCGCCTCGGCGAAGAGGCTCGCCGCGTCGGGCAGGCCCTGCCAGGAGTCGAGCTCGGCCTGGGCGGGGGGCAGCGTCCCCTCGCGCAGCTCGGCGCGAACCGTGCCGTCGGGGCCGGGGAGCACCGGCGCGAGGATCGCGTGAAGAGCGTGCAGGGCGTTCAGGACGCTGCCTCCGTAGACGCCCGAGTGGAGGTTGCGCGCGGCGGTTCGGACGCGCAGGTGCAGCATCACGATCCCGCGCAGCCCGACCGTGATCGCGGGCGTGCGGGCGTCGGCCATCGCGCTGTCGAAGACGATCGCGGCGTCCGCGCCGCGCCGGTCCTCATGTAGCCAGCGCGTGACGCTCTCGCTGCCGCGCTCCTCCTCGCCCTCGATCAGGACGCGTACGTTGACCGGCAGCTGCCCGTCGCGGGCGAGCTCGCAGGCGACGTGGAGCATCGGCAGGAAGTTGCCCTTGTCGTCGGATGAGCCCCGCCCGTAGATGCGCCCGTCGCGGACGGTGGGCGCGAAGGGGGGCGTCTCCCATAGCTCGACCGGGCCGGGCCCCTGCACGTCGTAGTGGCCGTAGATCAGCAGCGTCGGGGCGTTCTCGCGGGCGGCGCGCAGCTCGCCCGTCACGAGCGGGTTGCCCTCGCCGATACGGACCAGCTCGGCGATCCCGCCGGCCGCGGCGACCCGCTCGACTGCCCAGGCGGCGGCGCGCTCGAGCTCGGCGGCGTGGTCGGGGTCGGTCGAGATCGAGGGGATCTCCATCCACTCGAAGAGATCGGCGAGCAGGCGCTCTGAGGGGTCGCCGCTGAGCATCGGCGCGGACGATATCGCCCGCCGCGCACCCGGCCGGCGACCGGCGGTCCACTAGCATTCCCGGTCCACCTACGCACGAACTGACGACAGGAGAGAACCGCTCCCATGGCTAAGACAGTGATCCTCGGCGCCGCCCGCACCCCGATCGGCAAGATGGGCGGGGGCCTCTCGACGCTCGAAGCGACCGAGCTCGGCGCCGTCGCGATCGAGGCCGCGCTGGAGCGCGCGAAGGTAGAGCCCGGGCAGGTCGAGCACGTCGTGATGGGGCAGGTGCTGCAGGCCGGCCAGGGGCAGATCCCCTCCCGCCAGGCGCAGATCAAAGCCGGGATCCCCAAGGAGGTCTCCTCGGAGACGATCAACAAGGTCTGCGCCTCGGGGCTGCGCGCGTCGGTGATCCTCGACCAGGCGATCC
Source organism: Solirubrobacteraceae bacterium (assembly GCA_035571915.1). Taxonomy (GTDB): domain Bacteria; phylum Actinomycetota; class Thermoleophilia; order Solirubrobacterales; family Solirubrobacteraceae; genus Palsa-744. Next base: position 3,049 of record DATNBM010000026.1, read on the forward strand.
GCGCGGGCGACGTGCAGGTCGGCGTGGGCGGCGGCATGGAGTCGATGTCGAAGGCTCCCTACCTGCTCCCGCAGGCCCGCTTCGGCTACCGGATGGGCGACGCGAAGATGCTCGACGCGATGGTCCACGACGGGCTCACGAACCCGTTCTCCGGCAAGCAGATGTTCGTTGAGGCGACCGAGGTCGGCGAGGAGCTCGAGATGACGCGGGCGGACCTCGACCGCTGGGCGCTGCGCTCGCACGAACTGGCCCTGAAGGCGATCGACGAGGGCCGCATGGCCGAGGAGACCGTGTCCGTGACCGTCAAGGGCAAGAAGGGCGACACGGTCGTCGAGGTCGACGAGGGCCCGCGCCGCGAATCCTCGCTCGAGGCCCTGGCGAAGCTGCCCGGCCTGGTCGGCAAGGAGGGCTCCCACACGGCCGGCAACTCCCCGGGGGTCAACGACGGCGGCGGCGCGCTGGTGCTCTCCTCCGACGAGTGGGCGCAGGCCAACGGCAAGGAGGCGCTGGCGGAGATCGTCGCGCACGCCCAGAGCGCGAACGACTTCGCCTACCTCGCGACGACACCCGCGAGCGCCGCCAAGAAGGCGCTCGAGAAAGCGGGGCTTCAGCCGGGGGACATCGACGTCTGGGAGATCAACGAGGCGTTCGCGTCGGTGACGCTGAACTCGATTCGGATGCTCGGCATCGACGAGGACCGGGTCAACGTCAACGGCGGCGCGGTCGCCCTCGGACACCCGATCGGCGCCTCCGGCGCGCGGATCCTCGGCAGCATCGTCCACGAGCTGCGCCGCCGCGGCGGCGGCTACGGCTGCGCCGCGATCTGCTCCGGCGGGGGGCAGGGCGACGCGGTCATCCTGAAGGTCTGAGGCGGGTCGTGGAGGCGGGGCGAAACGGCGCGGCGCCGCGCGGCGCCGCCTTCTTCGACCTCGACAAGACGCTGATGGCGGGCTCCTCGGGGATCTTCTTCGCCCGGGCGGCCTACGAGACGGGGATGATCAGCCGCTCGCGGCTGGTCAGGGACGTCTATGAAAACGTCCGCTTCCGGCTGCTCGGCTCGACCGACGACCGCGCCGACGACGTGCGGCGACGGGTGGGGGAGATGATCAAGGGCGTCCGCGTCCGCGACCTCGAGCGTCTCTCCCCGCGGGTCCTGAGCGGGGTGCTGCCGCGGCTCTACCCGCAGATGCTCGAGCGCGCCTACGCCCACCAGGACGCCGGCGAGCCGGTCTACATCCTCACCGCGGCCTCGCAGGAGATGGCCGACCTGCTGGCCCGCGTGCTCGCCTTCGACGGCGGGCTCGGGTCGCGCTCGGAGATCGTCGACGGCCACTACACGGGCCGGCCCGCGGGCCCCTTCAACTACCGCGAGGGCAAGGTCATCTCGATGCGGGAGCTCGCCGAGCGAGAGGGGATTGACCTCGGCGCCTCCCACGCCTACTCGGACTCCGAGTCCGATCTGCCGATGCTGCGCGCGGTCGGTCGTGCGGTCGTCGTCAACCCCGACGCGGAGCTGCGGCGGATCGCCCTGGAGGAGGGCTGGGAGATCATCGCGCTGGACCGCCTCGGCCGCCGTCTGAAGATGCTGGCCGCGCTCGGCGCCGGCACGGCGCTCGCGACCGCGGGTCGCGCCCTCGTCGAACGCGCGGGCGCGCCAAGGACCGGTGCGCGCCTGCTGCCGGCGCCGCGCCGGGCGCCCGCCTCGACGCGCTTTCGCGCGCGGCGCCGGGCACCGGCGGCGGGCTCCGCGCGCCGCCGCGGCTGAGCCGCCGCAACCCGCCACGCGCAGACCGCCAGTCGCCGCAGGGCTGCGAGGGCATAGAATGCGCCGCCGAGGAGCCGGTCCGCATTGCCTGCGCCGGCCCTCCCGGCGCGCCGCGCGCGCCCGGCAGTCCCACCGACCTGACCCGAGAGCCCATGCCTTCAGCCGACTCCTCCACCCAGAGCAAGATCCGCGTGGTCGTCGCCAAGCCCGGCCTGGACGGGCACGACCGCGGCGCGAAGATCATCGCCCGCGCGCTGCGCGACGCGGGCATGGAGGTCATCTACACCGGCCTCCACCAGACTCCGGAGCAGATCGTCGAGACGGTAATTCAGGAGGACGCCGACGCGGTCGGCCTCTCGATCCTCTCGGGCGCGCACATGACGCTCGTGCCCCGCGTCGTCGAGCTGCTGCGCGAGCAGGGCGTCGACGACGTGCTCGTGACGGTCGGCGGCACGATCCCGGCGGAGGACATCCCAGAGCTGAAGAGCCTCGGCGTCTCCGAGGTGTTCACACCCGGCGCGCCGACGCAGGCGATCGTCGATTTCATCCGCGGCGCCGCTGGCCGGCGCGCATCGAGCACCTGATTGACTCGTCAGTCAACCGCTCGACCAAGTACCATTCGCTGGCAACAGACCCCAAGGAGAAGCCCTGAGTATGAAGATATGCGTCCTGGTGAAGGAGGTCCCGGACGCCGCCGTCGAGAAGCGGATCGACCCCTCGACGGGGCGCATGGACCGCAGCGGGGAGAAGAACCTCAACCCGTATGACACGCACGCCATCGAGGCTGCGATGCAGATCAAAGAGGGCGGGAGCGTTCCCGTCGAGGAGATCGTCGCCGTGACGATGGGCCCGGACAGCGCGGTCCGCGCGCTGCACAAGGCCGTCTCGCTGGGCGCCGACCGCTCCGTCCACCTCTCCGACGAGGCCGTCGCGGGCTCGGACGTGGCCGCGACCGGCTACGCGCTGGCGAAGACGCTTCAGCGGGAGAACCCGGACCTGGTGCTGCTCGGCCAGCAGTCGGACGACGGCGAGTGCTACACGATCGGCGCGGTCGTCGCCGAGCACCTGTCGATGCCGTCGCTGACGCAGGTGATCAAGATGGACGTCGAGGGCGAGGCCCTGCGCTGCGAGCGCCAGGCCGAGTACGGCTACGACACCGTCCAGGTGAAGCTCCCGGCCGTGATCTCGGTCGGCGACGCGATCAACGAGCCCCGCTACCCATCGCTGAAGGCGATCATGGGCGCCAAGAAGAAGCCGCTCGACACGGTCGGGATCGGCGACGTCGGGATCGACGGCTCGAAAGTCGGCGGCGAGAACTCGGCCGCGCAGTGGGTCGCCGCCAAGGCGCCCCCGGCCAAGGCCGCCGGCGAGATCATCGAGGACGAGGACACGGGCGAGACGGTCGAGAAGATCGTCGCCTGGCTCGACGAGAGGAAGCTGATCTGACATGGCAAACATCCTGGTCTACGCGCTGCACTACGACGGCGCGATCAACAAGAACTCGCTGGGCGCCGTCTCCGAGGGCGCGAAGCTCGCCGCGGAGCTCGGCGGCGAGGCGCACGCGATCCTGCTCGGTGAGAACGTGCCGCAGGACCTGGCGGCCTCGCTCGGCAACTACGGCGCCAAGAAGGTGCTCGTGGCCGAGGGGCCCGAGGGCCTCGCCCAGCCGCTGGTCGACGCGATGGCGAAAGCGATCACCGACGGCGGCTACAAGTACGCGCTGTTCGGCGGCGGCCTGCTGGGCTTCGAGATCGGCGCGGGTCTCGCCGCGCGTCTCGGCGCCGGCGTGGCGATGGAGGTGACCGCCGTGCGCGCCGAGAGCGGGGAGCTTGTCGCGGAGCGTCCGATCCTGGGCGACTCGGCGATCTCCGAGATCAAGTATCGCTCCGAGGTCGGGATCATCATCGGCCGGCTGAACGCGTTCGAGATCAAGGAGACCGGCGCGGGGGCGGCCCCCGTCGAGGCGCTGAGCTTCGAGCTCTCGCCGCAGTCCTCGCAGGCGACGATGGTGACGCGCGGCGAACAGCGTGGCGCCGACGTCGACATCGAGGGCGCCGACGTGCTGATCGCCGGCGGTCGCGGCCTCGGCAAGGCGGAGGGCTTCGAGCTGTGCGAAGAACTCGCGCAGGCGTTCGGCGGCAACAGCGCCGTCGCGGCGACCCGCGCGGTCGTCGACGCGGGCTGGTACCCCTACGCGGCGCAGATCGGCCAGACCGGGAAGACGGTCTCGCCGAAGCTGTACCTGGCGGCGGGCATCTCGGGCGCGATCCAGCACAAGGTCGGCATGCAGAGCTCGGAGAACATCGTGGCGATCAACAAGGACTCGAACGCCCCGATCTTCGAATTCTCCGACCTCGGGATCGTCGGCGATCTCAACAAGATCCTGCCGAAGCTGACCGAAGCGGTGAAGGCCAAGAAGGGGAGCTAGGGATGACGGGAGCCGCCCGAGAGCGCGCTGAATCGGCCCACCAAGCACAGGAGGTCTGACGATGTCCGGTAACGGCTCCAAGAACGGGAAGGTCGCGCCCGCGGCCTTCCCGCCCCCGGTCGACTCCCAGAAGGAGTTCATCAAGCATGGCCTCGACGGCGAGGACGAGCTGATCGAGGTCGGCGTGGCGATCGTCGGCGGCGGCACGGCGGGCCTGGCCTGCGCGAACCGCCTGCTGCAGCTGCTCGCGGACGACCCGGAGACGATGGAGCGGCTCGGCGAAGTGCCGGTCGCGGTCGTCGAGAAGGCGAAGACCTGCGGTGGGCACAACCTCTCCGGCGCGGTGATGCGGCCGGGTCCGCTGGAAGAGCTGTTCCCGAAGATGAGCCGGGAGGACTGGCGCAAGGAGGGCTTCGCCTACGGCGAGGTCAAGAAGGAGTCGGTGTACATGCTCACCGGCCCGAAGAGCAAGCTGCCCGTTCCGATCCCGGCGGTGCCGAACTTCAAGAACCACGGCAACGAGGTCGTCTCCGTCTCGGCGCTCGCGCGCTACCAGCAGCGCCAGGCTGAAGACGCCGGGGCGTACGTTCTCACCGAGACCTCCGCGACCCAGCTGGTCGTCGAGGACGGCCGCGTGGTCGGGGTGCGCTCCGGCGACAAGGGCCGTGGCAAGGACGGCGAGCCGCTCGGGAACTTCGAGCCCGGAACCGACATCAAGGCCAAGGCGACGGTGCTCGCGGAGGGCTGCTGGGGTCATCTGACGGGGGCCGCGATCAAGGAGTTCGACCTCGACGAGGGCCGCGAGCCGCAGGTCTGGGAGCTCGGCGTCAAGGAGGTCTGGAAGGTCGCAAAGCCCCTGGACCGGGTGATCCACACGTTCGTGCAGCCGTGGCCGCTGAAGGTCTCGCCGAAATACGGGCAGCTGGGCGGCACGTGGATGTACCCGATGAAGGACGAGAAGACGGGCGACGACCTGGTCTCGATCGGCTTCGTGGTCGACCTCAACTACCGCGACGCGACGACCTCGGCTCACGACCTGCTGCAGACGTTCAAGACCCACCCGCTCGTCAAGGGCGTGCTGGAGGGCGGCGAACGCGTCGCGTGGGGCGCGAAGGCGCTGCCGGGCGGCGGCTACTGGTCGATGCCGAAGCTGTCGATGCCGGGCGCGGTGCTCGTGGGCGACGCCGGCGGCATGGTCGACACGGCGGCGCTGAAGGGCGTCCACCACTGCATCAAGTCGGGGATGCTCGCGGCCGAGTCGATCTACGCGGCGCTGAAGCGCGGCTCGAGCGACTTCTCCGACTACGAGGACGCGATCGAGCGCTCGACGGTGGGCACCGAGCTGTACGAGGTGCGCAACACGCGCCAGGCCTTCCAGAAAGGGTTCCTGATCGGGAGCCTGCTGGCCGGCCCCTCGATCATGTCCAAAGGCAAGCTCCCGCCCGGGCGCCAGGCGTGGCACCGCGACGACGTCGAGCCGATGTTCGTGGGCAACACCAAGGACCGCTATCCGAAGCCGGACGGGAAATACACGTTCGACAAGCTCTCGTCCGTCTTCATCACGGGCAACGCGACCCGGGACGACGCGCCGAACCACATCCGCGTCCAGAAGCACGTCCCGCGCGAGATCGCCGAGACGTGGCGGTGGATGTGCCCCGCCGGCGTCTACGAGATCCCCGACGACGCTCCCGAGCACGGTGACGTCGACGTGATCGTCAACTACACCAACTGCGTGCAGTGCGGTGCGATCACGGCCAAGGGCGGACGGTTGACGACGCCCGAGGGCGGCGACGGGCCGCTCTACCAGGTGACCTGAGGCCGGGCCGCGGCGGGCGCGGTGGTGCAGTGACGGGCGGGCGCGAAACCTGCGCCCGTCTGGAGTGTTAGGGGGGATGTGAGAGACACGATTCTGAGCGCAGCGGGCGGTCGCGCCCGGCGGGCCATCGCGCTGGCGGGGGCCCTCCTCGCCGTGGCGGCGTGGCTCGCGGTCGCCCCCCGCGCCCTGTCCGCGACCGTGGCGAACGGCAGCGTCGCCGAAAAGAAGGCCCCTGCCTCGGCGACGCTCGAACAGTGCGTCACGTCGGCCGAACCGGCTGAACGCTCGGCCACCTTCGCGGGCGAAATGAGCGTCGTTCCCGGCTCCTCCAAGATGGAGATGAGGATCGACGTTCTCGAGCGCCAGCCCCGAGAAATGGCCTTCCACGCGGTCTCGGCGGCGGGTCTCGGCGTGTGGCGGACCGCCGCTCCCGGCGTGAAGACCTACCGGTATCTCAAACAGGTGACGAACCTCGCGGCGCCGGCCTACTACCGAGCGGCGATCCGCTTCCGCTGGCTGAGCTCCAAGGGGAAGCTGATCAAGACGATGGAGCTCCACACGGCCAGGTGCCTGCAGACGGTCCAGACGGCCGAAGAACCGGTCGGCGGCGAAGCGCCCGCCAGGAGCGCCTGAGCGCGCCCGCCGGCCCGGCCGTCCGGCCCGAGCTTCCGACGGCCTCCGCTACACTCGCGTGACGATGAAGACAGAGATCCACCCGACCTACACGCAGGCTCACGTGCGCTGCACGTGCGGCAACGAGTTCATCACCCGCGCCACGCGCGAGGAGCTCCACGTCGAGGTCTGCTCCAACTGCCATCCGTTCTACACGGGCCGGCAGAAGCTGATGGACACCGGAGGTCGCGTCGAGCGCTTCCAGCGCCGCGTCGCCAAAGGCCGTCTCGCGCAGCAGCGAGCCGCCAAGTAGCGCTATGTCGGCGCGCCCGGCCGCAGGGTCAGTGAGCGCGCCGGTCCTCAGCGGCGCGGTGGCCGCGCCGCCGGCGACGGCGGCGCCGCCGGCGCCCGCCGGGGCCGAACTCGTAGACGGCCAGCTCAACGCGGTCCGCGACGCGCCCCTCGGCGGTCAGGCGGTCCTCGAGGGAGTGATGATGCGCGGCGTGCGCCATTGGGCGGTCGCGGTGCGCAAGCCGAGCGCCGAGCAGCTCGCCTCGGGCGAGCGCGCGGGTGGGCGGGATCCTCTTCAACCCGCGCTCGGTGAGATCGCCGTCAGCGTGTTCCCGCTCGACTCGGCGATGCGCCGCCACCGCGTACTGCGCTTGCCGGTGATCCGCGGCGTCGTCGCGCTCGGCGGGTCGCTCGCGATCGGCTTCCGGGCGCTCGAAGTCTCGGCGAACGCCCAGCTGCCGCCCGAGGAGGGCGACGAGAGCGGGGAGGACCAGGAGATCCCGAAGGCCGTCTGGGCGGGCACCGTCGTGCTCGCCCTCGCGCTCGCCGTCGTGCTCTTCTTCCTGATCCCCGTCGGGCTGACCAGCCTGATCAAGGGCCAGCTCCACTCCTCGTTCCTGTTCTGGCTGGTCGAGGGGCTCGTCCGAACCGGGATCTTCCTCGGCTACATGCTGCTCCTGTCCCGCCTGAAAGACCTGCGCCGCGTCTTCGAGTACCACGGCGCCGAGCACAAGACGATCTCCTGCTACGAGGCGGGCCTGCCGCTCACGCCCGAGAACGCCCAGCGCTTCTCGCGGCTGCACCCACGGTGCGGGACGAGCTTCCTGCTCGTCGTGATGATCGTCGCGATCTTCGTCTTCGCCCCGATCGGGCTTCCCGCCTGGTACTGGCTCGTCGCGACCCGCATCCTCGGCGTGCCGATCATCGCCGGCATCTCCTTCGAGCTGATCAAGTTCGCCGGCCGCAACCGCAGCCGCCGTTGGGTGCGCGCGGTCATGTGGCCCGGACTGAAGCTCCAGCTCCTGACGACCCGCGAGCCCGACCTCGACGAGCTCGCTGTCGCGATCGCCTCCCTGGAGGCCGTGCTCGAGCTGGAGACGCCGGGAGACCTCAGCGCCGAGGATCTGGTCGGCGTCGAGGTCGTCGCCTGATCAGAGCGCCGGGAGCCGGCGCCAGGCGGCGTCCTCAGTCGCTCATGTGCTGCCGCACACTTCGCTCCCTGCGTCCTTGCCTGACTTGACTCCCGACGCTCTGGTCGGCGTGGGGCGTAAATCTCGCGGCGCCGGCGGCCAGGTCCTCAAGCCGAGACGCTCACGCCGCGGCCGTCGCCGAGCGTGCGCTCGACGGTCTCGCGCCAGCCTTCCTTGAGGCGGTCGAGCGGCATCTCGCGGACTTCGCGCAGGTAGATGTAGAGGCCGGCGCTCAGCCCGGCCAGCAGCGTGTCGGCCAGCAGCTCGGCGTCGCAGACCGGGTCGGCCTCGCGCAGCAGCAGGGTTACGTGCAGGCGGTGGACCGCGTAGGCGGGGTGGGCGTAGCGGGCCGGCCCCGTCTCGGCCGCGAGCATCAGCTCGGAGTGCGCGTCGAGTATGTCCAGCATCGCTTCGCCGAACGCGGCCAGGCGCTCCGCCGGGGGGGCGCCGGGGCCGAGCGGGGGCTCGCCGCGGATCAGCGCTTCCTGAAAGTCCCGCTCGCGCTCTGAGAGGACGGCCGCCGCCAGCGAGGCCCGCGAGCCGAAGCGGCGGAACAGGGTCCCCTTGCCGACGCCGGCGGCTTCGGCGACGTCGTCCATCGAGACGCAGCTCACGCCGCGCTCGTCGAACAGCCGGCGCGCGGCGCACAGGATCCGCTCGCGGTTGCGCGCGGCGTCGGTCCGTTCGGCCGTTTCCGGCTGGACTACCGGTAGCTCGAGAGGTTCGCTCACATCTCCATCCTACTAAACGGACTACGGTCCAGTTATGTGCTACATTGAATCCAGCGATAAACGGACTACGGTCCGCGAAACCGGGTAAAGACACCGGAACCCCCCAAGAGAAACCCCACCCGCAAGGAGATCCAATGAGCACCACCACGATTCAGCCGGTCGCGACCGGCGACTGGAAGATCGACACGGTCCACTCGCACGTCGGCTTCGCGGTCAAGCACATGGTCGTCGCGACGTTCCGCGGCGCCTTCGAGCAGTACGAGGGCGAGCTGCGCGGCTCGGAGGACGGCAGCCCCGTCCTGAGCGGCAAGGTCGAGGTCGACTCGCTGAAGGTCAAGGACGAGAACCTCGCCGCCCACCTCAAATCGCCCGACTTCTTCGACTCCGCCTCCTACCCCGAGATCGGCTACGCCTCGACCGGCTTCGAGCTCGGCGAGGACGGCACGGTCGAGGTCGAGGGCGAGCTGACGATCAAGGGCAACACGCACCGTGTGACGGCACGCGGCGCGCTGAGCGGACCGCACACCGACATCGCCGGCAACGAGAAGATCGGCGTCGAGCTCGAGGCCGTGATCGACCGCCGCGAGTACGGCCTGGAGTGGAACGCCCCGCTGCCCAAGGGCGGCTTCGCGCTCGACAACGACGTCAGGCTCGAGGTCTCGCTCGAGCTCGTGAAGGAGGCGTAGCGAAGATGCGGATCCTCGGACTGTCCGGCAGCCTGCGGAGGGACTCCCACAACACCCGCCTGCTGCGTGGGGCCGGCTCGCTGCTCCCGGAGGGAGTCGAGCTGGTCGTGTTCGACAGGCTCGGGGAGATCCCGCTGTTCAACGAGGACGACGAGCAAACCCCGCCGGCCGCCGTGATCGCCCTCAAGGAGGCGATCGCCGCGGCGGACGGCGTGCTCGTCGCCACCCCCGAGTACAACCACTCGATCCCGGGCGTGCTCAAGAACGCCCTCGACTGGGCCTCGCGGCCGGTCGCCGAGACGCCGCTGCGGGGCAAGCCCGCGGCGGTGATCGGGGCCAGCACGAGCCTGTTCGGGGCGGTCTGGGCGCAGGCCGAGACCCGTAAGGTGCTCGGTGCGACGGGCGCCCGGGTGATCGACCGCGAGCTCCCCGTCCCGCAGGCCGAGGACGCCCTCGGCGCGGACGGTCTGCCGGTCGAGCCGGACGCGCGGGAGTCCCTCCAGGCGACGCTCGACGAGCTGATCGAGCTGGCCGCTCCCAACGTGGCGGCTCCGCGACTCGTGCCCGCTGGGGAGTCGGCCGGGGAGCGGGTCGCCGCCTAGCCCCAAGGGTGGGGCTCGCGAGGCGGCGCGTGCGCAAACGTAGCCACACAGCGTGGATGCCAGCGCGCACGCGCCGTCTTTCAAACGCAGCACCCAGCCCGCCTTGACGCGCCTTGCGGTGCTCCCCGGAGACCCGTCGTCCGTGACGAGCCCGGCGGTGGCGTTACCCTCGACGCGCATGATCGAAGACCTCGTCGCCCAGATCGAGACCCGCTTCGCTGAGCTCGGCGAGCAGATGACCGATCCCGAGGTGATCTCCGACCG
>DATNBM010000027.1:0-17579 GCA_035571915.1 Solirubrobacteraceae bacterium
TCGTCAGCGCGATCGACTTGCCGGGGACTTCGGGATGCGGTTCCGAGATCGAGACGGGCTGCCCGATCGCGTCGCTGACGACCTTGCGCTGGCCGGTCCGCCCGTGCAGGAGCGCTTCCTGAGAGAGCTCGAGGCCCGACAGGCCCTGGCCTTCGGTCCCGACCTGCCCGAGCACCTGGGCCGCGAGGCTGCCGCGCGGGTAGACCCGCTTCATCACGGGCGTCCCGCTGATCCCTTCGATCTTCAGCTTCAGGACCGCTTCGGCCTGGCGCGCCGGCACCCCGCGGGCGAGGTAGACGAAGCCGGTCCGCTCGCTCAGCTTGCGCAGCAGCTCGCTCTGGGGCATGCCGAGCAGCGGGGCGAGCTTCTGGGCGACGCCGAGCGGGTCGCGCAGCAGGTAGGGGTCGGCGGCGAGATCCTTGGCGGGCTCCGAGACCGCCAGGTCGACGCCGTTGCGGTCGGTGATCGCGCCGCGCTGCGCGATCACGGTTTCGTGCGTCGTCTGCTGGGCGGAGGCCGCGTCGCGCAGCGCGGCGCCGCGGAAGATCCCAAGGTAGGCGGTCCTCACCGCCGCGAAGCTCAGCAGCAGGAAGAACGCGGCGAAGACGGCCCCGATCCGGTTCTGGACGACCGCCACGCGGGCCTAGCCTCCGGGCGCGGCCGTGCCGCCGCCGGCTTCCGCGGAGGTTTCCCTGCTCGCTTCCGGGGGCGAGACCGCGGTCGTGCCTTCCGGCGTTTCGCTCGTCGTGGAGGGGGTGGATCCTTCGCTGGAGGAGGAGCTGCTCGATTCGCCGGAGGTCCCGCCCGTCGGTTCTTCTTCGGAGGCCGCGCCGCCCGTCGAGGAGCTCGCTTCCGATTCGCCGGACCCGGCGGCGGGCGCTTCGGCTTCGCCGTGCGTTTCGGCCGGCTTGACGGCTTCCTTCAGCGCCGCCGCGGCCGCCGGCACGTCGCTGCGCGCGTGGGAGTCGTGGAACTTCAGAGCACTCACGCCCGTCAGGCGCATGCCCAGGCGCTGCGCCTCGGTCTCGACCCGGCCGCCGCTCGCGAGTTCCGAGTTTTCGATCGCGAGGGCGGCGTTCTCGCGTTGCAGCACGCCCTGCGTCTCGAGCGCCCGGCCGATCCCCGAGTTCAGCTTCAGCAGCCCGAGCTGCAGGGCGACGATCCCGATCAGGGCGAAGGCGACGATCCCGATCCACAGCCGTCCCCGGATCAGCCGGTCGAGCGCGCGGTGGCTCGAGAGCGCCTCGAGCGCCCCCAGCAGCGACAGGACGAGGCCCCCGCCCTCGGTGGCGACCCGGCGCGCGGGCGGGGCCTGCGGGCGTGCCCTGTGTGCGGGCCGGGCCGGGCCGGAGACCCGCCGCGGGCGCCGCGGCGCGGTCGGCCGGCGCAGGGGCGCGGCGGGAGCGGCGTGGGCGGCCGAGGCTGCGGGCGGGGGGCTCATGAGGCCTCGCGGAGCTTGCGGGCGGCGCGCAGGCGAGCCGAGCCGGCACGGGGGTTGGCTTCGGTCTCGGCCACGGAGGGGACGATCGAGCGGCGGGTCAGCAGCGCCGCTTCGGGCTCGCGCCCGCACACGCAGACCGGCAGCTCGGGCGGGCAGACGCAGCCCTGGGCGCGGTCGGCGAGAAAGCGCTTGAGGCGACGGTCCTCGAGCGAGTGGAAGGAGATCCCGGCCAGCACCCCGCCCTCGTTCAGCAGACCCCAGGCGAGCGGAAGGGCACGGTCGAGCTGCCCGAGCTCGTCGTTGACCGCGATCCGCAGCGCCTGGAAGGAGCGCTTGGCGGGGTGCCCGCCGCCGAAGCGGGCGGGCGCGGGGATCGCCGCCTTGATCGCCTCGACGAGCTGCTGGGTGGTCTCGATCGGCGCCTGCTCGCGCGTGCGCACGATCGCCCTGGCGATCGCCCGGGCGTGGCGCTCCTCGCCGAGGTCGCGCAGCGCGCCGGCGATCCGGCGCTCGTCCCACTCGGCCACGATCGTCCGCGCCGTCAGCTCCTGGGCGGGGTCCATCCGCATGTCCAGCGGCGCGTCGTAGGAGTAGGAGAAGCCGCGATCGCGGGTGTCCACCTGCATCGAGGACATGCCGAGGTCGAAGTAGACGATGTCCGCGCGCTGGCCCTCCGCGGCGAGCGTCGCGAGCGCCTCCGCGTAGTCCGAGCGGATGAAGCGCACGGCGCAGGCGCTCTCCGCAGCCAGCGCCGCGAAGCGCTCTTCCGCGAGCGGGTCGCGATCGATAGCGATCAGCGTGCCCGAGGGGCCGAGTCGCTCGGCGAGGAGCCGCGCGTGGCCGCCATCGCCGAACGTGCAGTCGATCGCGGTCTGGCCCGGCTCCGCTCCCAGCAGCTCGAGCAGCTCGTCGGCCAGCACGGGCACGTGGCCGCCGACGGGCGTCGTCGACGCTCCACCGGCACGGCGGCGGGCCGGCCGCGGCCGGTCGCCGCGGCGGCGCTTGGCGAGCTCGGGCGGGCCCTGCGGCTCGACCCGGGCCGGCGGGGCCGCCGAGCCGGGCGCCTGGAGGGCGTCAAGCAGCGCTGTCGACACGAGCCGTCACCTCCGCCACGCCGCTCAGCAGCGTCGTCCGATGATCCGCCCAGGCGGTCCTGTCCCAAAGCTCCATGCGATCGCCCGCGCCCACGACCACGACCTCCTTGCTCAGCGCGGCGTGCTCGCCGAGGAAGCCCGGCACCATGATCCGGCCCGCGGCGTCCAGCTCGCTGTCGTGCGAGGAGCCGTAGAAGAAGCGCTCCAGCTCCGTCAGCCGCGATGACAGCGGCGGCAGCTCGGCGAGCGCGCGCTCGGTGTAGCGCTCGTAGTCCTCGGGGCGCCAGACGCCGACGCAGGGCTTCAGATCGACCGGCATCGCGAGCACGACCCCGTCGGCCAGCGACGCGCGGTAGCGAGCCGGGACGGTGAGGCGGTTCTTTGCGTCGAGCGTGTGGTCGAAGGTGCCACGGAACGGGGCCACTGCGGAGACTCCAAGTTGATTACCGAGCCGAGGTGGAGGAGTGGGAGGAGCCCCTCCACCCCGGCTCGCTGCGGCGAATCTACCCCACTTCCTCCCACAATGCAACCCTATTTGCACATTCTGTCCCACCCAGCCACCCCGGAGCCTCCATTCGGGGCGATATGCCCCACGGGGCGGGGGTTTTCGGCCGATCGGGGGCCGGCGCGGGCACCGCCTGAGAGCGCAAGCGGCCCTGCAGAACGCCGGCCTGGGCGGCGGCTTGCAGCGTCGCCCTTGCGCGCGGGACCGCCACGCGCATACGATCGGCGCTCCGCAGCAAGCGAAGCCCTTGCCCGAGCCCTCTGCCCCCATCCCGACGCGGCGTCGCCGCAAGCGCCTCGCGCCGCCCGCCGTGGCGCTGCTCGCGATCCTCGCGGTCGGCCTGCCCGGCTGCGGCTCCTCCTCTCACTCCGACGGGACCGAAGCCGACCCGGCGACGGCGGTGCCCGCGGCCGCGCCCGTCTACGTGGGCGTGACCGTCCGGCCGGGCGGCTCGCTGCGCACCGGCGTGCTCGCCGCCGGACGGGCGTTCGGCGCGAGCGAAGCGACCTTCGCGGGCCTCGCCGAACTGCTCCGCACGCCCGGCTCGCCGGCGCTCGACTACAAGCGCGACCTGGCGCCGTGGCTGGGGCCGCACGCCGGCCTGTTCCTGCAGTCGACGGCGGGCGCCGAAACGCTCGCGGCGCCGCTGCTCGGGGCCTTCACGAGCCGGCGGGCGCCGTCCTTCCCTGCCGGCAGGCTCGACGGCGCGCTCGTGATCGACACGAGCGACGCCTCTGCTGCGCGCTCGTTCCTGGCCGGACAGGCCAAGCGCGCGGGCGCCCACGCGGCGAGCTACCGCGGCGTCTCCTACGAAGTCGGCGGCGGCGTCGCGTTCGGGCTCGTCGGGCGGTTCGCGGTGATCGGCAGCGAGGCCGGCATGCGGGCCGCGATCGGGGCGACGCAGGGCGAAGCCTCGCTCTCCTCCTCCGGCGCCTACGCGAAGCTCGCCGCCGCGGCCCCGGCCGGGGCGATCGGGCACCTCTACGCGAACATCGCCGCCGGATCCGCGACCGGCACCGCGGGCGGCCTGCTCGCCGTCCTCGGCAGCGGGCGTCCCGTCGACGTCTCGCTGCTGGCCGCGGCGGGCTCGCTGACGCTCGACGTCGACTCGCTCGCACGGCCCGGCACGCGACCCGGCCTGCTCTCCGCCGACCCCGAAGGCGCGAGCGCTCTCGGCGAGCTGCCCGGCAGCTCATGGCTCGCGATCGGCCTCGGTCACGCGGGCGCGAACCTCTCCGCCGACGTGGCGGGCCTGCGGGCGGCCGGAACGCTGCTCGGGGGCGGCGCCGGCGGCGAAGGCTCGACGCTGAGCCTCGGCTCGGTGCTCTCGGGCCTGACCGCGCCGCTGTCGGTCCTCGCCGCGCCCGGCGCCGCCGCCCAGCGCGACTACCGCAGCTGGATGGGCTCGGCCGGGATCTTCGCGTCGGGCTCGAGCGTGCTCGAACTGAAGGGCGCCGTCGTGATCGCCTCGAGCGACCCGGCCCGCTCACGCGCCGCGGTCGCGAAGCTCGGCGCGGCGCTGCGCCACAAGGGGCTGCAGGTCGCTCCCGCCTCGATCGCCGGCACCGAAGCCGCGCTCGGCGCGCGGCTTCCGGGCCTGCCGCTCGAACTCGACATCGCCGCCGGCCCGGGCTCCTCGGGATCGAAGTTCGTGCTCGGGCTCGGTCCGGCGTCGGTGCAGGAAGCCCTCTCGCCCTCGGAAACGCTCGCGGCGGCGCCGAGCCGCAGCGCCGCCGCCTCGGCGCTCGGCGAAGGCACCGCGCCGAGCCTCGCGGCCGACGTCCCGACCCTGCTCGCCCTGCTCGAAAGCGTCGGGCTGACCGAAGATCCCTCGCTGAAGTCCACGCTCCCCTATCTGCGCGCCACCACGACCGTCGCGGGCGGCGGCCGCTCGCTCGGCGGGGAACTGGAACGGGTCAAGCTCGTGCTCGGCCTCAAGCAGTCCGGCCAGTCCGGCAGCTGAGCCGGCCCGATCGCGCGCGGCGCGCAGGCGGACGGCACGCGGCGCGGGGCGCATGGCGGGCCGGGGCGTCCGCGCACGCGACGTGGCGCGGCCAGAGGCCTCCGCCGCCGAGCTCAGCCGGCGGGCCCGGGCGGCGAGCCGGTATCGATCGCCCGTGAGAACACCGCCTGCCCGCCCGCCACGCGATCGACGCCGTAGGTCGAGAGCGTCGTTTCGCCGTTCGGCATCACCGAGTAGCGGCCGATCACCGAGTCGCGGTCGCGCGTCGCCATGTAGGAGCGGATCACGTCGGGGCGGTTGTTCCCGCGCGAGCCCGCGCGCCGGATCGCGTCGAGCACGCCGTCCATCGCCTCGTAGCCGTAGAGCACCGAGGGCCCGGCCGCACGGTGGAAGACGTGCGTGTAGCGGGCCATCAACCGGCGCGCGGAGGGCGGGTAGAGGCTCTCCGGGAGCAGCGGCGTGGTCAGGTAGGTGACGCCCGCGGCGGCGCCGAGCGCGGCCGTGAACTGCTCGGAGACGAGCGAGCTCGGGCCGAGCAGCAGCAGCGACGGGTCGGCCGCGTGCAGGCTCTTCCACAGCTCGACGGCGCCCGGCCCGGAGCCGGCCGCGACGAACACCGCCTGCGGTTTCGCGGCGAGGATCTTTTCGACCTCGCCCGCGTAGTTCGCTTCGGCTTCGACCGGGATGCTGTCGTGCCCCGCGACCGTCACGCCTTCCTTCCCGGCGTCCTGCGCGACGAGCGTCGCCAGCGGCATCTGGAACGGGTTCTGGTCGTCGAGCACGTAGACGCGGTGGAGCGCGAGCGAGCGCATCAGCCGCACCTGCGCCTCGGCCTGGGCCTGGTCGCCGGGCTGCAACCGCACGAAGTTGCGGGTGCGGCTCGGGTAGAAGCGGCTCGGCTCGTCCTGGCCGGCGTCTTCGGAGGAGGTCAGGCCGACGTAGGGCGCCGAGACGCTGACCTGCAGGATGCCCGCCTCGTTGATCAGCGGCAGCGAGATCGCGGTCGCTTCCGAGCCGTAGTCGCCGAGGTAGGCGATCGTGCTCGTGTCCTGCGCGGCCTGCTTGGCCGCCGCCGAGCTTTCGCCCGGGCTCGTCTGGCCGTTCTTCGGGTTGACGTCGTCGAGGGAGACGTAGGAGACCCGGAAGGACCCGACGTGCCCGCCCGCGTCGGAGAGGGCGAGCTTCTCGCCCCCTTCGATCTGGCGCGCCAGCGGGGCGGACGGTCCCTGCAGCGGCAGGGACGAGTAGACGGTCAGCTGGTTGCCGGTCGTTTCCGACGCGGAGATGACGCTCCCGCAACCGGCGAGCGCGGGGACCGCGGCGGCGAGTGCAGCGAGGCCCAGCCGGCGGGACAGCACCCGCGGCCTAGCGCTGACGGCCGGGCAGGTAGCCCGAGAGGATCTTCAGGGACGCGCCGAGGAGGATGATCACGGTCGCGATCATGAACGCGTCGAAGCCCTTGGCCCCGAGTGCCCAGAGCACGATCCAGACGACGAGGCCCGCTGTGACGGTGAGAATCAAACCCATGCGCGCGGAATCCTACCGAGCCGGCGACAGACCCGCCGCGAGTCCCGCCACGAGCGCTCCCACGGCCTCCGCGGGATGCTCGGACTCCGCCGCCTCGCGGACCAGCCGCGTGCCCACGATCACGCCGTCCGCGCCCGCTTCGGCGGCCTGCAGCGCCTGCTCGGGAGTCGAGATGCCGAAGCCGAGCGCGACCGGCACCTCGGTCGCCGCCTTGGTCCGCGCGACCAGCTCGGCGAAGCGCTCGCCGAGCTCGCGACGCTCGCCCGTCGTGCCGACGACCGAGACCGTGTAGACGAAGCCCCGCGCCTGCTCGCCGATCGCCGCGAGCCGCTCCGGCGGCGTCGTCGGCGCGACGAGCGGGACGAGCGCGAGCCCCCGCTCGTCGCACGCGGCGAGCACCTCGGGGGCCTCGCCGTAGGGCAGGTCCGGCACGATCAGCCCACAGGCGCCGCTGCGGGCGAGGCGGTCCAGAAAGGCGTCGAGACCCGGCGCGAAGACCATGTTCGAGTAGCACATCAGCACCACCGGAACGCTCGGGGCGAGCGAGCGCGCGACCTCGAGCACGCCGCCGACCGTCGCTCCGGCGGCAAGCGCCCGCGTGCCGGCCTCGTGGATCACCGGCCCGTCGGCGAGCGGATCCGAGTAGGGCATGCCGAGCTCGATCAGGTCGGCTCCCGCCGCAACGTAGGCGGCGCCGATCCGCGCCGACTCCTCGAGCGTCGGGAAGCCGCCCATCAGGTAGGGCATCAGCGCCGCGCGCCTGCCGCGGCGCTCCCGGGCCTCGGCGAAGGCTGCGGCGATCCGCTCGGTCCCGCTCGAGGCGGAGCCGCCCGGCCCGTCCTGCCCGGCGCTCAACCCTCCCCCTTGGCGAGGACCTCCGCGAGGTCCTTGTCGCCGCGACCGGAGAGGCAGACGAGATCGATCCCGCCCTCCTGCTGGGCCAGCACCCAAGCCAGCGCGTGGCTCGTCTCGAGCGCCGGGATGATGCCCTCCAGGCGCGTCACCTCGCGGAACGCGGCCAGCGCCTCGCTGTCGGTGACCGCGACGTAGCGGGCCCTGCCCGTGTCGCGCAGGTGGGCGTGCTGGGGGCCCGTGCCGGGGTAGTCCAGTCCCGCCGAGATCGAGTGCG
Source organism: Solirubrobacteraceae bacterium (assembly GCA_035571915.1). GTDB lineage: Bacteria > Actinomycetota > Thermoleophilia > Solirubrobacterales > Solirubrobacteraceae > Palsa-744. The sequence continues at coordinate 7,660 of DATNBM010000027.1, forward strand.
CCTCGACGATCTGGCCCTCCTCGTCCTGCATCACCGCCGAGCGCGCCCCGTGCAGGATCCCGGCCCGCCCGCCGACGGTCAGCGGGGCGCCGTGGCGGGGCGTGTCGATCCCCTCTCCCCCCGCCTCCACGCCGATCAGCTCGACGTCCTCGTCGTCGAGGAAGGCGGTGAACACGCCGAGCGCGTTCGAGCCGCCGCCGACGCACGCGATCACCCGCGAGGGCAGCCGCCCCTCGCGCTCGAGCAGCTCCGCGCGGGCCTCGTCGCCGATCACGCGCTGCAGGTCGCGGACCATCGCCGGGTAGGGCGCGGGGCCGACGACCGAGCCGATCACGTAGTGGGTGGTCTCGACGTTCGTGACCCAGTCGCGGATCGCCGCCGAGGTCGCCTCCTTGAGCGTCCGCGCGCCCGCGTCGACCGGCTCCACGGTGGCGCCGAGCAGTTCCATCCGCTGCACGTTGGGCTTCTGGCGGCGCGTGTCCTCGACGCCCATGTAGACGACGCAGTCCAGGCCGAGCAGCGCGCAGACCGTGGCGGTCGCCACGCCGTGCTGGCCGGCGCCCGTCTCGGCGATCACACGGCGCTTGCCCATGCGCTTGGCGAGCAGCGCCTGGCCGAGCGCATTGTTGAGCTTGTGCGAGCCGGTGTGGTTGAGGTCCTCGCGCTTCAGGTAGACGGTCCGCCCGACCCGCTCGGACAGCCGCCGCGCGCGGTAGAGCGGCGTCGGGCGCCCCGCGAAGTCGCGCAGCAGCGCGTCGAGCTCCGCACGGTAGGCGGGGTCGGCCCGCGCCTCGGTCCAGGCCTGCTCGAGCTCGGCCAGAGCCGGCATCAGCGTCTCGGGCACGTACTGCCCGCCGTAGGGGCCGAAGCGGTGCTCGACGCCCTCGGGAGCCCCCTCCGCGGCGGCGCTCATGCGGGCTGCCCCACGCCGCTCGCCTCGGCGTCCATGGCGTCGGCGACGCGGACGGCCTCGAACAGCGCCACCAGCTTCGCGCGGTCCTTGTGACCGGGCGCGGACTCGGTCCCGCTCGCCGAGTCGAGCGCGAACGGGTGCACCGCGGCGATCGCGGCGGCGGCGTTCTCGGCGTCGATGCCGCCGCTGAGAATCAACGGGACGCCCGAGCGCCGGGCGCCGATCAGCTCCCAGTCGAACGTCTCGCCGGTGCCGCCCCGCAGCTCGGGGCGACGCTCCGAGCGCGCGTCGAGCAGGTGGAAGTCGACGTGGTAGCGCTCGACGTCGCGGATGTCCCCCGGTCCCGCGATCTGCTTGGCCCGGATCACCTTCGCCCCGGTCCGGCGCGCCGCCTCGGCGCAGTAGGAGGGCCCCTCGTCGCCGTGCAGCTGGAGCATCGTCAGGCCGATCTCATCGGCGGCCGCCACGACGTCCTCGAGCGGGGCGTTCACGAACACCCCGCAGATCTCGGCGCGCCGATGGAGCGCCGCGGCGATCCGCGTGGCCTCCTCGCGCGAGCAGCTGCGCGGGCTGGCGTCGTGGAAGATCATGCCGAGCGTCCAGGCCCCCAGGTCGGCCGCCGCTTCGGCGTCGGGGAGGTTCGTCAGGCCGCAGATCTTCAGGCGGGTGGGCACGGCTCAACGGTATCGGGAGTCGACCGGCGACGAGGAGGCCGGGGCGGGAACGCCGTCCGGCAGCGGCGCGGCGCCGTGCCGCCCCCCTCCGCGTACGAGTCCGCGGCTCGGTTCAGCCTTCGACGTGCGTGCCGAAGGGGCTGGTCGCCGGCCGCTTGCCCAGCTTCACGTTCACGGTGATCGGGTTCCACTTGCCGTGGCCGTTCGGCCGCAGGATCTTGACGGTCACGGTCTGACCCGGCTTTTTGCCCGAGATCACGGCGGCGAGGTCTTCCGAGCTCGCGACCGGCTTGCCGTCGATCGACTGGATGATGTCGCCGCCGACCGCCACCGAGCCCGTCCCGCTGCCCGACGAGGCGCCGCCCTTCACGCCGGCCTTGTCGGCCGGCGAGCCCTTCTGGACACTCTCAACGAGCGCGCCGCTGGAGACCGGCAGGTTCAGCGAGGAGAGCGATCCGTCGATCGTGATCGAGGTCACGCCGAGGTAGCCCGCGTTGCTGACCGTGCCGCCCTTCTCGAGGTTGCCGAGCTCGTTCTTGGCCGTGTTGATCGGGACCGCGAAGCCGATCCCGACGCTGCCGTTGCCCGAGCCGCCCGTCTCGATCTGGGAGTTGATCCCGATCACCTGGCCCTGCGTGTTCAGCAGCGGGCCGCCGGAGTTGCCCGGGTTGATCGGGGCGTCGGTCTGGATCACGTTGTAGATCGCGAAGCCGTTCGGCGATTCGATGTGCCGCTGCAGCGCCGAGACGACTCCCGTCGTGAGCGTGCGCTGCAGGTCGAAGGGGTTGCCGATCGCGTAGACCGGGTCCCCGACCTGGGCCTTGCTCGAGTCTCCGAGCGGGATCGGGTGCAGCCCCAGGCCGTCGGGTGAGATGTGCAGCACGGCGAGGTCGTTGGAGGGGTCCTTGCCGACCACCTGCGCTTCGACCGTCTTGCCTTTTTCGAAGCTGACCGTGACCTTCACGGCGTTCTCGACCACGTGGTAGTTCGTGAGGATCGTCCCGCTCGAGTTGACGACGATCCCGGAGCCGGTCGCGGTTCCTTCGCGCTGCGCTCCTTCGCCGAACAGGAACGGCGATTCTGATTTCTGCACGATCGTGGAGGTGATGAACGCCACGCCCGGCGCGGCTTTCACGTAGACCTCGTGAGGCGTCAGCCCGGTCTTGTCGTTGGAGGCGTTGCTCGGCGTCGCGCTCGCCGTCGGAGCCTCGACGGTCGTGACGACCGTCTTCGTTTCGCCGAGACCGCCGGCCGCGGCGACGACGGCGACGACGATGCCCCCGCCGAGGAGGGCGGAGATGAGCGGGATCGCGACGAGACGTTTCATGGCCGAGAAGGATGAGGGGAGGGTGTGAAGGACATATAAAGGTGCGGGAGAGAGTTTCTAAAGAAGTGGCCGGGCCGTCGCTCGGTGCCGGCTCTGAGGGTCAGAAGGATCTCAGGTCGAGGAGCGCCGCGGCCGGGTCGGGAGCCCTCATCAGGGTCTCGCCGACCAGCACCGCGTCGACGCCCTGGCCTTCGAGGGCCGCGAGCTGGGCTGCGGAGCTTATCCCCGACTCGGACACGACGAGCGCGCCGGGCGGCATCCCGGCCATCAGCCGCGAGGTCCGCTCGACGTCGACGGAGAAGTCGCGCAGGTCCCGGTTGTTGACGCCGACGATGCCCGCGCCGATCGCCGCGGCGCGCTCGAGCTCGGCGGCGTCGTGCACCTCGACGAGCACGTCGAGGCCGAGGGGGAGCGCGGCCTCGTGCAGGCGGGCCAGCTCCTCCTCGCCGAGCGCCGCGACGATCAGCAGCACCGCGTCGGCGCCGGCCGCGAGCGCCTCGTGGAGCTGGTAGGGGTCGATCACGAAGTCCTTGCGCAGCAGCGGCAGGTCGCAGACGGCGCGCGCTCTTTCCAGGTCGGCGAGCGAGCCGCCGAAGTTGGGCTCCTCCGTGAGGATCGACGCGGCCGCCGCGCCGCCGCGCTCGTAGGCGCCGAGGATCGCGTCGAGGTCGGGCGCGTCGCGCAGCGAGCCGGCCGACGGCGAGCGGCGCTTGAACTCGGCGATCACGGCGACCCCGGGCTCGGCCAGCGCCGCGCGGAAGCGCCCGCCGCCCGCGCCCTCCACGGGGGTCAGCTCCGAGAGCGGGCGCTCGGCGCGGCGCCGGGCGACCGTCTCGCGGGTTTCCGCGAGGATCCGGTCGAGCACGGTTCCGGTCGCGCCGCTCACGCCGAGGCTCCGTCCGGCGCGTGGCGGCGGCTGGCCGCGACGTAGGCGTCGAGCGCCGCCAGGGCGCGCCCGTCGGAGATCGCCTCGCGGGCCGCCTGCACCCCGGCGGCGATCGTCTCGGCGCCCCCGGCCGCGTAGATCGCGGCGCCCGCGTTGATCGCCGCGAGCGCCTCCCCCGGGGGCGCCTTCACCCCCGGCTGCAGGATCGCGCGCGTGCGCTCGGCGTTCTCGTGCGGGGTGCCGCCGCCGAGCAGCTCGCCGCCGTCCGGCTCGATCCCCGCCTCCTGCGGCGTGAGCACGTAGGCGCGCAGCTCCCCGTCCCGCACCTCGACGACGTTCGTCGGGGCAGAGCACGACACCTCGTCCAGGCCGTCCTCGCTCGAGACCACGAGCGCCCGCTCGACGCCGAGGATCCGCAGCGCCCCGCCCATCTTCTCGAGGAAGGCCGGGTCGGAGACCCCGACGAGCTGGCTCGAGGCCCCGGCCGGGTTCGTCAGCGGGCCGAGCAGGTTGAAGATCGTCCGCACGGCGAGCTCGTGGCGGACCGGGACGACGAAGCGGGTCGCCTGGTGGTGGGCGGGCGCGAACATGAAGCCGAAGCCCGCCTCGTCGATGCACGCGGCGACCTGCTCGGGGCCCAGGTCGATGCGCGCGCCGAGCGCCTCCAGCACGTCGGCCGAGCCCGAGCGGCTCGTCGCCGAGCGGTTGCCGTGCTTGGCGACCGCGCAGCCCGCGCCCGCGGCGATCAGCGCGGCCGTCGTGGAGACGTTGAAGGTGCTCCGCCCGCCCCCCGTGCCGGCGGTGTCGAGCAGGTCGCGCCGGTCCGTCGGCACGTGCGCGGCGAGCGCGCGCATCGTGCCGGCCAAGCCCGCCAGCTCCTCGACGGTCTCGCCCTTGGTCCGCAGCGCGATCAGGAACGCCGCGATCTGCACCTCCGAGGCGTTCCCGTGCATGATCGTGTCGAGCACCGCGCCCGCCTCCTCGCCCGAGAGGTCGCGGCGGGAGGCGACCGCGTCGATCGCCTTCGTGAGCACCTCGTGGGGCATCAGGCCGCGCGCTCCAGAAAGTTGCCGAGCAGCTCCCGGCCCTGCTCGGTGAGGACCGACTCGGGGTGGAACTGGACGCCCTCGGCGGGCAGCTCGCGGTGGCGCAGCGCCATCAGCACGCCGCCCCCGCGGGCGGTCTCCTGCAGGCAGTCCGGCAGCTCGTCCTCGACCACCAGCGAGTGATAGCGGCCGACCGTCAGGTCGGGCTTCAGGCCGGCGAAGATCGTGCGCCCGTCGTGGCTGATCGTCGTCGCCTTGCCGTGGATCGGCTCGTGCAACTTGACCGTCCCGCCGAAGGCCTGGGCGAGCGACTGGTGCCCGAGGCACACGCCGAGGGTCGGGACGCCGGCTTCGGGGAAGCGGCGCACGACCTCTAGCGAGATGCCCGCCTCGTTCGGCGTGCACGGGCCCGGCGAGACGACGACCCGGTCGAAGCTTCGGGCGAGCAGCTCGTCGACCGTCGCGCGGTCGTTGCGGACCGTCTCGACCTCGGCCCCCAGCTCGCCGAGGTACTGGACGAGGTTGTAGGTGAACGAGTCGTAGTTGTCGACGACGAGGACCTTCATCGCGATCACGGCCAGTCGGGTTGCTCGCAGGCCAGCGCGATCGCACGCATCGCGGCGCTCATCTTCGCGACCGACTCCTCGAACTCGTACTCCGGCTTCGCGTCGGCGACGGTGCCGCCCCCCGCCTGCACGTGCGCGACGCCGTCCTTGACGACGACCGTGCGGATGTGGATCGCGGTGTCGAGGTCGCCGCCGTAGCCGACGTAGCCGACCGCGCCGCCGTAGCCGCCGCGCTTGATCGGCTCGAGCTCGTCGATGATCTGCATTGCGCGCACCTTCGGCGCGCCCGAGAGAGTCCCCGCCGGCAGCACCGAGCGCAGCGCGTCGAGCGCGCCGACGTCCTCGCGCAGCGTCCCCGAGACCGAGGAGACGATGTGCATCACGTGGCTGTAGGTCTCGATCTCCATCAGCTCGTCGACCTTCACGCTCCCGTACTCGCAGACCCGGCCGAGGTCGTTGCGGCCGAGGTCGACGAGCATCACGTGCTCGGATCGCTCCTTCTCGTCGGCGATCAGCTCGGCGGCGATCCGCCGGTCGTCCTCGGGGCTCGCGCCGCGCGGGCGCGTCCCGGCGATCGGCTTGGTCGTGACGCGCCGGCCGGTGACGGTCAGCAGCGGCTCGGGGCTGGCCCCCGCGACCTGGAAGTCGCCGAAGTCCAGAAAGTACATGTAGGGGCTCGGGTTGACGGCCCTCAGGCCCCGGTAGATCGAGAACGCCTCGACCGGGCTGGGCGCCGACCAGCGCTGGGAGGGGACGACCTGGAAGGCGTCGCCCGCGCGGATGTAGCCGACGATCCGCTCGACCATCGCTTCGAACTGCTCGCGCGGCATGTTGGAGTGGAACTCGGGAACCTCGCGGGGGGCGCGCGGGCGCTCCCGCGGGACCGGGCCGGCGAGCGCCTCGCGCACCTCGGCGATCCGCCCCGCCGCCAGCGCGTAGGCGCGCTCGACGTCGGGCTCGGCGTCGAGGTTCGCGTTGGCGAGGATCGTGATCGTGTGCTTGAGGTGGTCGAAGATCACCATCCCGTCGGTCAGCATCAGCGCCAGGTCCGGCACGCCGAGCGGGTCGGGGTTCGGCTCCCCGAGCGGCTCGACGGCCCGCACGAGGTCGTAGCCGAACACGCCGACCGCGCCGCCGGAGAAGGCCGGCGCGTCGGGGATCGGCAGCGGAGCCTGGCTGAATCGGGCGAGGCGCTCGGCCGCGAGGCTGTACGGGTCTCCGCCGTCGGCGAGCGACCAGCGCAGCACGGCGTGCGGCTGAAAGCCGATGAACGACCAGCGCCCCACGCGCTGCCCCTGCTCGGCGGACTCGAGCAGGAAGGCCGGCCCGGACGGGTCCAGCGAGCGCAGCTTCAGGTACGCGGAGACCGGCGTCTCGCAGTCCTCCACGAAGCTGACCGCGAGCGGGATCAGGTTGTGCTCGGCCGCCAGCAGACGGGCCTGCTCGGGGGTCGGCGAGATCGCGAGCGGGCCGATCGCCCCTTCCGGCTGGGAGCTCTCAGCGACGGCCATCGAGCACCCGCTCGACATCGCCGAGGGTGCGCCCGCGGCTGCGCAGCAGCACGAGCAGGTGGTAGATCACGTCGGCCGCCTCTTCGTCGACGCGCTCGTCGCTCTCCTCGCGCGCGGCGCGGCTGACCTCCTCGGCCTCCTCCATGACCTTCTCGCCGATCCGCGGCGGATCTTCGAGCAGCTCGACCGTGTAGGAGCCCGCGGGCCGCTCCCTCGCGCGCTCGGCGAGCGTCCGCTCCAGGGCGGGCAGGATCTCGTGCGGCGCGGGCGGCTCGAGTTCGCCGCGGTGGAAGCAGGTCCGCTCGCCCGTGTGGCAGGCCGGCCCGGCGGGCTCGACCAGCGCCAGCACCGTGTCGCCGTCGCAGTCGACCCGCAGCGCCTTCACCGTCTGGACGTTGCCGCTCGTTTCGCCCTTGTGCCAGAGCTCCGAGCGCGAGCGGCTCCAGAGGTGAAGCTCGCCCGTGGCCCGCGTGCGCGCGAGCGCTTCGGAGTTCATGTAGGCGAGGGTCAGCACCTCGCCGCTGCCCCAGTCCTGCACGACGCACGGGATCAGCCCGCGCTCGTCGAAGCGCAGGAGATCGTCGATCGCGTCCGGCGGGCCGCCCATCGGACGATTGTAGGTATCGCCGCACGAGCGGCGATTTCAGACAGACTGAGTGCAGATGCAAGGCATCCTCGAGCGCAGGCTGATCGTCGTGACAGGCAAGGGCGGCGTCGGCAAGACGACGGTCGCCGCGGCACTCGGTCTGCTCGCGGCCGAGCAGGGCCGCCGCGTGCTGGTCGTGGAGTTCGGCGCCCAGGACCGGCTGTGCGGGATGTTCGGAGCGCCGGTACCCGAGCCCGGCTCCCAGCAGCGCCTCGCCGAAGGCCTCTCGAGCCTCTCGATCGACCCCGACCGGGCGCTGCTCGAGTGGGTCCAGGCGCTCGGCGGGCGCGTCTCCGGCCGGGTGCTCGGCTCGAGCGGGACGTTCCAGTACTTCGCCGCCGCCGCGCCGGGGGCGCGGGAGATCGTCTCGATGGTCCAGATCTGGAAGCTCGCGGGGGGATCGGGCGGCCGCACGCGCCGCCGCGGTGGGCACGACCTCGTGATCCTCGACGCCCCGGCGACGGGACACGCGCTCGGCCTGCTGCGCTCGCCGGACACGTTCGGGAAGATCGCCCGGGTCGGGCCGATCGTGCGCGACACGGGGCACGTGCGGGCGCTGCTCGCCGATCCCGAGCGCTCGGCCTACCTCGCCGTCGCGCAGGGCACCGACATGGCGGTCACCGAGACGATCGAGCTGCGGGAGGGCCTGCACGCGGCGCTCGGCCGGGAGCTCTCCGCGGTCGTCGTCAACGGGCTCTTGCCGCGTCGCTTCAGCGCGCCGGAGATGGAGCGGATCGACGCCTTCGCGCGCGAGCACCCCCGCTCACAGCTCGCCGGCGCGGCCGCCCGCGCCGCGCGCGAGGTTCACTCCCGGGCGAGCTTCCAGCACGGTCAGGTCACGCGGCTGCGCCGGCGCGGCTTCGAGGTCCTGGCGCTGCCCTTCCTGTGGCAGCCGGAACTCGACCTGGACGCGCTGCACACGCTCGCCGCGCGCCTGCAGGCGGGGCTGCGACGCGAGGACTCCCGACAGATCGCCTAGCTATTCGATCCCGAGGCGGTCGAGCAGGCCGTCGTCGGCGCGCCAGTCGCGGCGGACCCGAACCGAGAGGTCGAGGTGGACGCGGCTCTGGAGAGCCCGTTCGAGCTCCTTGCGGGCGGCCGTCCCGATCGCCTTGATCATCGCCCCGCGGGCCCCGATCAGGATCCCCTTCTGGGACTCGCTCTCGACCCAGATCAGCGCACGCACCCGCTCCAAGCCGTGCTCCTGCTCGATCTCCTCGACGATCACCTCGACCGCGTGAGGCACCTCTTGGAAGGTCCGCCGGATCGCGGCCTCGCGGATCAGCTCGGCGACGAGCAGCTCGGGCGCCTGGTCGGAGGCGGTGCCGGCCTCGTACATGAAGGGCCCTTCCGGGAGCAGCGAGCCGAGGTGCTCGGTCAGCTCCCGCAGCCCCTCGCCCGTCCGCGCGGAGATCGGGAAGACCTCCCCCTCGAGCTCCAGCTCCGCGGCCGCCGAGAGCGCCTCGACGAGCGCCGCGTTGGAGACCCTGTCGCGCTTGTTGACGGCGATCGCGGCGGGCCGGCCGGCCGCCGCGAGCGTCCGCGCGATGAAGCGGTCTCCCGGCCCGATCCCCTGCTCGGCGTTGACGATCAGAAGCGAGGCGTCGGCGCCCTCGAGTTCGTGCTGGACGCGCCGCGCCATCCGCGCCGTGAGCGCGTCGCGCGGGCGCTGCACGCCCGGCAGGTCGACGAGCACGATCTGGGCGTCGCCGCTCTCGTGGACGCCGCGGATCGCCCGCCTGGTCGTCTGCGGACGGTCGGAGACGATCGCCACCTTCTCCCCCACCATCGTGTTGACGAACGTCGACTTGCCGACGTTGGGGCGCCCCGCGAGCGCGACGAAGCCGCTGCGGGTCATGGCTCAGGGCCCTCCGATCTCCTCATCAGCTCGTCCTGAAGGGCCAGCATCTCCCCCGAGTCGGACTCGTGGTCCATCCCCAGCAGGTGGAGCATCCCGTGCACGACCGCCTCGCGCAGATCCTCGGTGTGGGCGGGGCAGATCACGATGTCGCCGAGCTCGAGCGGCCCGCTCGCGGGAGCGTCGCCGGCGCCGTCGATCGGGAAGGACAGCACGTCGGTCGGGCCCGCTTTGCCGCGGTGGCGCTCGTTGAGCTCGGCGATCCGCGCCGCCGGCACGAACTCGACGGCGACGTGCCCTTCGTGCACGCCGCGGCTCTCGGCGGCGAGCTCGCACAGGTCCCGCACCTCCGCCTCGCTCGGCGCGCCCGGGTGCAGGCCCTCGCCGAACAGCTCGACGTCGATCATCGCCCTCAGGAGCCGGAGCCGGGGCGTCCGCCGCGGTCCTCCCCGGCGGGCGGGCGCTGGGAGTGCGCGTCGTAGGCCTCGACGAT
>DATNBM010000028.1:0-34901 GCA_035571915.1 Solirubrobacteraceae bacterium
CTCCTACCGGCGCAACTTCCTGCAGTGCTGCCGCGATCTGATGTGGCTGGAGATCGACTTCGAGCGCGGCGTGGTCGTTGCCCCGGACGGCGAACGCGAGGTGTGGGTGCGCGCGTATCCGCTGCCGATCGACCACGAGGCGACGCGCCGCGTGTCGCGACGCGCGCGCGTCGGCGAGTTCGAGCAGGAGCTGTTGCGGCGCCGACGCGACTTCCTGATCCTGCGCGTCGATCGCGCCGACCTGAGCAAGAACGTCCTGCGCGGCTTCTCCGCGTTCGACCTGTTCCTCGAGCAGCACCCCGAGTTCTCCGAGCGCGTGACGTTCGTCGCCCAGCTGATGCCGTCGCGAACCGACGTGCCGCAGTACGCCGAGTACCTCGAGGCGATCGAGGCGCTCGTCGCGGTCGTCAATCACCGTCACGGCACCCCCGACTGGATGCCGATCCAGCTGAAGCTGCGCGACGACCTCGAGGAGGCGATGGCGGCCTACAAGCACTACGACGTGCTGCTCGTCAACGCGATGTTCGACGGGATGAACCTCGTCGCCAAGGAGGGGCCGATCGTCAACGAGCGCGATGGCGTGTCGATCCTCTCCGAGAACACCGGCGCCCACGAGGAGCTCGGCGAGTACGCGCTGTCGGTCAACCCGTTCGACATCCAAGAGCTCGCGGACTCGATCCACGCGGCGCTGACGATGGCTGGAGACGAGCGGCGCCGCCGGGCCGAGGGCCTGGCGGCTATCGTCACCTCCCGCGACCCGGGCGACTGGATCGACGAGCAGCTGGCCGACATCAGGGCCAAGGGCCGCTCGCGGGCCTCGGCCTGAAGCGCCCGAAGCCGGCAAACGCCCGCGACCCGCTACTCTCTCTGCTCGCATGACGCTTCCCGCGCCGACATACGACCTCGTGCTGCTGCTCGACCCGCAGGCGGAGGACTCCGCCCGCGCGAAGATCGTCTCCGACGCGGTCAAGGCGATCGAGGCGCAGGGCGAGCTGGTCCGCCAGGACGAGTGGGGCGAGCGTGCCCTCACCTACCCGATCGACCGCAAGGCGAGCGCCGAGTACCACCTGCTGCAGTTCCACGTCGGCGAGACGGCGCTGCTCGAGGGCCTGGACCGGACCCTGCGGATCACCGACGGGGTGCTCCGACACCGCATCATCAAGCTCAAGCCCGGCACGCCCGAGCCGCAGAGCATGGGCGCCGCGCCTCCCGCACGGCCCGCCGACACGGCCGACTCGGCCCCGGCGGCGTCCTCCGCCCCGGCCGACGCGGCCGATCAACCCGCAGCAGCCGAGCAGCCGGCCGCGGCCGAGCAGCCCGCAGCAGTCGAGCAACCGGCCGCAGCCGAGCAACCCGCCGCGGCCGAGCCCGACGGCGAGCCCGCGCCCGCCGCGGATCCTTCCTGACGACGCCTTCTGCGCGCCGCCGCCTCGTAATAAGATCGAGGCTGCGATGGCTTGGAGAGACGACATGGGAGATGGGACCGTTCGGCGAAGCGACGTCCTGCGCGCCTCACCGCCGATGTTCGAGTCGCGCGTGCTCGACGCGCTCTCGCGCGTGCACCCGGCGGTGCCGGTCCTGATCTTCCTGCCGGCGATCGTCCTGCTGGCGGCCTGGTCGCTGTCGAACGTGAGCGTCCTCGCGACCGCCGGCCTGCTCGTCGGCGGCTACGCGATCTGGACGCTGTTCGAGTACTGGCTGCACCGGCTCGTGTTCCACTTCGAGCCCGCCGAGGGGCTCGGCGCGCGGATGCACTGGATCATCCACGGCGTCCACCACGACCACCCCAACGACCCGATGCGGCTGGTCATGCCGCCCGCCGTGAGCGTTCCGCTCGGGGCTGGCGTCTTCGCGCTGATGTACGCGATCGCGGGGCACGACTACGCGCCCGGGCTCGGCGCCGGCTTCTTCGCCGGCTACCTGGTCTACGACATGATGCACTACTACCTGCACCACTTCGCGCCGCGGGGAAGGCTCGGGCGGATGCTGCGCGAGCGGCACATGCGCCACCACTTTCAGGACGACACGAAGGGCTTCGGGATCAGCGCGCCCTACTGGGACGAGGTCTTCAGGACCTCCCCACGCAGCAAACGATCCTCGCAATGAGCGGGATCGGGGACGCCCGCGGCTGAGCCCCGCCCGGGCGCGCCTCTACACTCGCAGGCCGGGCCAAGAGCCGAGATCAGGCAACACAGCCGAAAGGAAGAGAGCCGTGGCCGCATCGAACATCAACCGGGTCGTGCTGACCGGAAACCTCACCGCCGACCCCGAGCTGCGCTCCCTGCCCAGCGGCACGTCGGTGTGCAAGCTGCGGGTCGCCTGCAACACTCGCCGCAAGAACGGCAGCAGCGGCGAATGGGAGGACAAGCCCAACTACTTCGACGTCACCGTATGGGGCGCTCAGGGCGAGAACGCAGCCCGCTACCTGTCCAAGGGAAGGCCCGTCGCGATCGACGGACGCCTCGAGTGGCGCGAGTGGGAGACCCAGGAGGGCGCGAAACGGCAGGCAATCGATATCATTGCCGACTCGGTGCAGTTCCTTGGCGGTCGTGATGAAGGCTCCGGTGGAGGCGGATTCACGGGCAACGGGGGCTCGATGGGCAGCGACGTCCCCGTCCACGACGGTGATTTCCAGACCGCGCCGGCCGGCGGCTCAGCCGCCGACGAGGACATTCCCTTCTGAACGAGGTCTTTCCAATTCTGATCCCCAGCACACCCGAAAGCCGGCCGCCCGCCCACACGCGCGCCGACGGTGACTCCTGATGGCTAAGGCACGAGGTCGCGGCAAGCCGGTCCGCCGGCGCGACAAGCGCAGCGGACCGGGAGGCGGCAGGCGCAAGCCCTGCCAGCACTGCCGGGACAAGGTCGAGCAGGTCGACTACAAGGACGTCGCCTCGCTGCGCAAGTTCATCTCCGAGAAGGGCAAGATCCGCTCCCGGCGCATAACCGGCTCCTGCCGGCGCCACCAGGTGCAGATCGCCCGGGCGGTGAAGCGCGCTCGCGAGCTGGCGCTGCTGCCCTACGTCAACGAGGGCGGGCGCGAGGACAGCCCGCGCGAGCGCGGCCGCGGTCGCGACCGCGACTAGCCATGCCCGAGGCGATCCTGCTCAAAGACGTCGAGGAGCTCGGCGAGCGCGGCACCGTCATAGACGTGTCGAAGGGTTACCTGCGCAACTACCTGATCCCGCGCAAGCTCGCCCAGCCGGCTACCAGGGGCGCGATCGAAACGGTCCGCCAGCGTCAGGCCGCCGAGGAGCGCGCCGCCCGCGAAGCGATCGAGAAAGCGCAGGAGAACGTCAACCTGCTCAACCGGACCGTGCTGACGATCCCGCAGCAGGCCGGCGCGGACGGGCGCCTGTTCGGCTCGGTTACCGCGCAGGACATCGCCGGCGCGATCCGCGAAGCCCGCGGTTTGCGGATCGAGAAAAAGAACGTGCACCTCCCGGAGCCGATCAAGAACGTCGGCACCTACATGGTCGTCGTCGAGGTGGTCGACGGCGTGCCCGCGACCGTCAAGACGATGGTCGTCGCGAAGAAATAGCGCTCCGCTTCCCACGTCCGATCGTGGTGCGAACATCCGTTCGTGAGTAGAGCCACACCGTTTTTTCCGGTCGCGATTTGCGGGATCCCTCACCTGAGGGGCTCGTGGGCGGGCCTACACTCGCCTCTCCTATGAGCTCCGCGCCGACCACCAACGGCGGTTCGCTGCCCCGGACAGGGGTGATCGTGCCGCCCCACAACCTCGACGCGGAGCAGTCGGTGCTGGGGGCGATCCTGCTGTCGGACCGTTCGCTGTACGCGCTCGTGATCGAGGAGGGGCTGCGACCCGAGGACTTCTACCGGGAGCGCCACGGGACGATCTACGAGGCGATGCTCGGGCTCTACAACGAGAGCGAGCCCGTCGACGTGCTGACGGTGATCGACCGCCTCAAGCAGATGGGCAAGCTCGAGGACGTCGGCGGCCAGGCGGCCGTCGACGAACTGACCGGCGTCGTGCCCGCGGCGGGGCACGCGCGCCGCTACGCCCAGATCGTCCGCGAGAACGCGCTCCTGCGCAGGCTGCTGCAGACCTCCTACGTGATTCAGGAGAGCGTCCTGGGCCACGAGGCGCCGCCGCGGGAGCTCGTCGAGCAGGCCGAGAAGGCGATGCTCGAGGTCGCCCGCGACGACCGTCAGCAGGACTTCCGGGCGATCGAGGAGGTGCTCCACGACGAGCTCGACAAGATGCACCGTCTCTCGATCGAAGGCACCGCGCTGACCGGCACGCCGTCGGGCTTCAAGGACCTCGACGAGATCACCGGCGGCTTCCAGCCCGGCAACCTGATCATCATCGCGGCGCGTCCCGCGATGGGCAAGAGCGCGCTCGTCTGCAACATCGCCGAGAACGCGGCGGTCGAGCACGGCAAGCCGGTCGCGCTGTTCTCGCTGGAGATGGCGGAGGCGGAGCTCGCGCAGCGCTTCGTCGCCTCCCAGGCACGGATCAAGGGCGAGGAGCTGCGCAAGGGACGCGTCTCCGAGCAGCGCTGGCCGAAGATCCTCGCCGCGTCCCAGCGCCTGGCCGCGGCGCCGCTGTGGGTCGACGACTCCTCCGACGTGGGGATGCTCGAGATCCGCGCCAAGGCTCGCCGCCTGCATAGCCAGTGCGAGAACGGCCTCGGCCTGATCATCGTCGACTACCTGCAGCTGATGCGCACCGACAGCCGCTACGACAGCCGCGTCACGGCCGTCGGCGAGCTCAGCCGGGGCCTGAAGATCCTCGCCCGCGAGCTCGGCGTCCCGGTGATCGCGCTCTCGCAGCTCAGCCGCGCGGTCGAGAGCCGCCCGGACAAGAAACCGATGCTCTCCGACCTGCGCGAGTCTGGGAACCTCGAGCAGGACTCCGATCTCGTGATGTTCATCTATCGCGAGGAGTACTACTCCAAAGAGGAGAGCGAACGTCCCGGCGAGGCCGACCTGATCATCGCCAAGCATCGAAACGGGGCCGTCGGCGAGGTGACGCTGACCTTCCAGAAGGAGTACCCGAAGTTCATGAACTACGCCGGCGAGCGCTACGCGGCGTGACCGGCGCCGAGCCCGACCGGCTGGCCGAGGAGTTCCCGCAGGTGCGAGTCCTGCGCGAACGCGGCGCCGCGGCCGGGGCCTGCCCGGCGGGGGTATGCGACGGCAGCGGCTTCGTCGTCGACGAGGCGACGAACACCGCGAGCGACTGCGAGTGCCGGGCGGGCCGGATCGCGGGGGCCCGGACGCGCAACCTCGAGGGGCGGATCCCCCGGCGCTACCGCGGCGTGTCATTCGATCGCGCGCCGGTCAGCGACATCGCCCGCACGGCCCCCCACCAGATCCAGGCGGTGCGCCGCTACGTGCGCGACATCGCCGCGAACCTCGACGGCGGACGCGGCCTGTGGCTGTGGGGCGACGTCGGCACCGGCAAGACGACGCTCGCGATGCTCGTCTCGAAGTCCGCGATCGACGCGGGGCGCTCGGTCGCGATCTACTCGCTTCCGCGCCTGTTGAACCTGCTGCGCGAGTCGCTGGAGTCGCCCGGCGGGCTCGTCGACCTGCTCGACCGGCTCGGCGCTGTCGACCTGCTTCACATCGACGACCTCGGCGCGGAGAACCAGACCGACTGGGTGCTCGAGCAGCTCTACTCGATCGTCAACACGCGCTACGAGTCCGAACGGGCGATCGTGGCGACGACCAACCTCGCGCCCGACGAGCTCGGGGAGCGCCTCGGGGAGCGGACCGTCTCCCGTCTCGTGGAGATCTGCGGCGACCCGATCACGCTCGCCGGGGAGGACCGTCGGCGCGAATACCGGATCGACAGCGCCGGCCTGGCCGCCCGCGGCGACTGACGCGGCGTGCGCGAGCAGACGCCGGCCCCCGGCCTTCGCCCGCCCCCGCCTAAACTGCACCGTTCATGCCAGGGATAGTCGTAGTCGGCGCCCAGTGGGGCGATGAGGGCAAGGGCAAGATCACGGACCTGCTCGCGGAGCACGGCGACGCCGTCGTGCGTTTCCAGGGCGGCAACAACGCCGGCCACACGATCGTGCGAGGCGATCAGGAGTGGAAGCTGCACCTGATCCCCTCGGGCATCCTCTATCCCGGCAAGCGCTGCGTGATCGGCAACGGCGTCGTGATCGACCCGCGCGTGCTGATCGAGGAGCTCGACGCGTTGCGCGCGCGGCGGGTCGACGTCAGCGGCCTGCGGATCTCGGCCAACGCCCACCTGATCATGCCGTACCACCTGCTGCTCGACTCGGCCGGGGAGGCGAAGCTCGGCAAGCTCCAGATCGGCACGACCCGCCGCGGCATCGGGCCCTGCTACGCCGACAAGGCGGCCCGGCTCGGCATCCGCGTTCAGGACCTGCTCGACGAGAAGATCCTGAAGAAGAAGATCGTCGCCGCGATGGAGCCGAAGCGTCTCTCGCTGCGACCCTTCGAGAAGGACCCGACGCTCGACCTGCGCACGATGACCGAGGAATACCTCACCTTCGGGCACCGCCTCGAGCAGCACATCGCCGACACGTCGAAGCTGATGTGGGAGCTGCTCGACGACGGCGCGCGGGTGATCCTCGAGGGCGCCCAGGGCGCGATGCTCGACATCGACCACGGGACCTATCCCTTCGTCACCTCCTCGAACCCCCTCTCCGGCGCGGCCTGCGTCGGCACGGGGATCGGGCCGAAGGCGATCGAGGAGGTGTGGGGAATCTCCAAGGCCTACACGACGCGCGTCGGGGCGGGGCCGTTCCCGAGCGAGCTCCACGACGAGATGGGCGAGACGATCCGCGCCCGCGGCGGCGAGTTCGGGACGACGACCGGCCGGCCCCGCCGGACCGGCTGGCTGGACCTCGTCGCGCTCCGCTACGCCGCGCGCCTGAACACGATGACCGCCCTCGTCGTCACCAAGCTCGACGTGCTCTCGGGCCTCGACAGCGTGAAAGTCTGCACGAGCTACCGCGGCGCCGAAGGGGCCGTCTTCGAGGACTTCCCGTACCACCAGACGGTCCTCCACCACAGCGAGGCCGAGCTGACCGAGCTGCCGGGCTGGAAGGAGGACCTCGGCGAGTGCCGCACGCTCTCCGACCTGCCGCAGGGCGCGCGCGAATACCTGGACTTCATCGCCGAGCAGATCGGCGCCCCGGTCGTGCTCGTCGGCGTCGGTCCCGGCCGCGAGCAGGTGATCTGGACCGACGCCGGCGCGCAGACGCTGATCGGGGCCGCCGCCGTCGCGGGCGGGCTCTCCAGCACGGTCTGACTCTCCCGCCTACCCGGGCTCGGTCGTGCCGTAGATCGCGCTCAGCCAGATCGGCAGCAGGACCTCCAAGAGCCGCTCCTCGGCGAGCGCGGGCGCTTCGCCCGTGAAGGAGGCGTAGAGGACCCGCTCGTTCATCGAGACGAGGGCTACGGCGAGATCTCGGGCCGGGACGCCCGCCGGCGCGGCCCCACGGGCCCGCTCGGCCTCGATCGCGGCGGCGGTGTCAGCGACCCACTGCTCCATCACGCCCGACCACAGCGCCCGCGCCTCGGGGCTGACCGCGCGGATCTCGGCGCCGGCGAGCGAGACGGCGCGGTGCGCCCCGAACACACCGAAGATCGTCTCCAGCGCCTCCCGCCAGCGCGCGGCCGGGTCCTCGGCGAGATGCTCGAGGAGCTGCTCGCGCCCCTCGTCGGCCTGCGCGACGAGGCGATCGATCAACGCCAGGAAGACGGCCTCCTTGGAGGGGAAGTAGAAGTAGAAGCTCGGCCGTGAGATGCCCGCGCCGCGGGCCAGGTCGTCGACCGAGATCTGCTGCGGGGAGCGCTCCTCCAGCAGCCGCTCCGCCGTCGCGAGGATCGCCGACTCGCGCTCCTCGCCGCTGACGCGCGGCGCGCGGCGCCCGCGTCCCGCTGCCGGCGCCGCGGCGTCCGCCGCCGCGCCTGATCCCTGGGGGCTCATCAGCGGCACTATAAACGCGCCGCCGACACTAATCAACAGTGTGTTGACAATCCCGACGCGGCGTTGATACGCTGCTGCGCATGCTCACCGAGACCACTCCCCCCAAGCCGCGCCCGCTGCCCGACCACGTCGACGTGCTGATCGTCGGCGCGGGCCTCTCGGGCGTGGGCGCCGCGTGCCACCTGCGGAGCAAATGCCCCGACCGGAGCTTCGCGATCGTCGAGGCGCGCGACGCGATCGGCGGGACGTGGGACCTGTTCCGCTACCCCGGGATCCGCTCGGACTCCGACATGTTCACGCTCGGCTACTCGTTCAAGCCCTGGCTCGAGGCGCGCGCGATCGCCGACGGCTCCTCGATCCGCACCTACATCCGCGAGGCCGCGGAGGAGCACGGGATCCTCGACCGGATCAGCTTCGAGACTCGCGTCGTCGCGGCACGCTGGTCCAGCGAGGAGGGCCGCTGGACGGTCGAGGTCGAGCGCGGGGGCGAGCGCCGCACGATCACCTGCTCGTTCCTGTTCGGCTGCACGGGCTACTACCGCTACGAGGAGGGCTACACGCCCGAGTTCGCCGGCGTCGAGCGCTTCGGAGGGACGGTCGTCCACCCGCAGCACTGGCCGGAGGACCTCGACTACGCAGGCAAGCGGGTCGTCGTGATCGGCAGCGGCGCCACGGCGGTCACGCTCGTGCCCGCGATGGCCGGCACCGCCGAGCACGTAACGATGCTCCAGCGCTCGCCCAGCTACGTCCTCGCGCTGCCCAACCGCGATCCGCTGTCGGTCCTGCTGCGCCGGGTGCTGCCCGAGAAGGCCGCCTACTCGGTGGTGCGCTGGAAGAACGTGCTGCTGGCGCTCGGCATGTACAAGCTGAGTCGCCGCGCGCCGCGCCTGATGCGGCGGCTGCTGCGCAAGGGCGTCGAGCGACAGCTCCCGGAGGGCTACGCGATCGACACCCACTTCAAGCCGCGCTACGACCCGTGGGACCAGCGCCTGTGCTTCGTCCCGGACGGCGACATGTTCGAGGCGATCTCCTCCGGCCGCGCCTCGGTCGTGACGGCCGAGATCGAGACGTTCACCGAGAAGGGGCTGCTCCTCACCGACGGGACGGAGCTCGAGGCGGACGTGATCGTGACCGCGACGGGCCTGAACCTGCTCGCCCTCGGCGGCATCGAGCTGACCGTCGACGGGCGCCCCGTCGAGCTCGCCGACACCGTCGGCTACAAGGGCATGATGTTGAGCGGGATCCCGAACATGGCGCTGACGCTCGGCTACACGAACGCCTCATGGACGCTGAAGGCCGACCTCGTGGCCGAGTACGTGTGCCGGCTGCTCAACCACATGGCCGCGCACGGCTACGACCGCTGCACCCCGCTCGCGCCCGACCCGTCGCTGCCGACCGAGCCGTTTCTGGACCTGAAGTCCGGCTACGTGCGGCGCTCGATCGATCAGCTCCCCCGCCAGGGCGCGACCGCGCCGTGGCGGCTGAACCAGAACTACCCGCTCGACGTGCGGCTGCTGCGTCGCGGCGCGCTCGAGGACGCGGGCATCGAGTTCTCCGCGCGACCGGCAGCCGCCCCTGCGCGCGAGCCCGCGCTCGTCGCCTGAGCTACTGAGGGTGCAGCGTCTCCCCCGCCTCGAGCATCGCGACGAACTGCAGCAGGCGTCGGGCTCGCGTCTCGGGCCGTCGCGCCTGCTCGAGGCGATAGAGGATCGAGTAGCGGTTCTGCGCGGAGAGGCCCGAGAACGCGGCCGCCGCGACCGGTCGCGCGTCGAGCTCGCGCTGCAGGTCGGCCGGGACCGAGGCGGCGCTCTGCGGCTCGTACGCTCGCTCCCAGCGGCCGTCGGCGCGGGCGCGCTCGACCTCGGCGTGTCCGGCCGGGGCCATCGCGGCGCGCTCGATCAGGGCTTCGGCCTTCTCGCGGTTCACGCGTGACCAGGGGCTCCGCGCGCGGCGCGGGGTGAAGCGCTGCAGGAAGCGCTCCTCGTCGTGGCGCTCGCGGCGACCGTCGATCCAGCCGAAGCAGATCGCCTCCTCGAGAACCTCCGGGTAGCGCACGCTCTCGACGGCGACGCTCTTCTTGGCGATCGCGATCCAGACACCCGCGGCCGAGGCGTGGTTCTCCTCGAGCCACCCCCGCCACGCCGCCGCGTCGGCGAAGCGCATCACGGGCAACCCGTCGGCGGCGTCCACCGGCTCTCCCACCTCAGGCTGCGTGGGCGGACGCCCCGCCGGCCAGCGTGAGCCCCTGCGCGTGCCCAGCGGCGATCACGGCGGGGCGGCGCGAGCGACTCATCAGGTCGATTCCCATCGCGCGGGCGCTCCCCGCGTCGGGGTTGATCACGCGCACCTCCGCGCCGCGGTGGCGCATCGCGAGCGCCTCGCCGGCCGCCGCCCCCCGCGAGATCGGCCCGATCGCGCCGGCTAGGGCGCCCCGCGCCGGTCGCAGCGAGCCGGTCGGGTTCAGGCACAGCACCCGCGCGCCGCGCTCGACGGGCGCGGCGTCCATGTTCGTCGGGCTCCACGCTCCCCCGTCGACATACTCGCGTCCGCCAATCCGCACGGGCGAGAACACGCCGGGGATCGAGCAGGACGCGAGGACCGCTTCCGAGACGGTCGCGGAAGGAGCCCCGGGGCTGCCGAACATGACGCGCCGCCCACTGCGCAGCTCGACCGCCGAGACGAGCAGGCGGCCGTCGAACTCGGGCCCCGCCGCGTCGATGATCCGGGCGAGCCCGACCATCGAGCGCTCGCCCACCGGGACCCTCCTCAGCATCGCCCGGCGCAGCATCGCGCCACCGGGCGCCGAGGAGCTAAGCGCGAGTGAGGCAAGCGGGGCCGCCGCGGCGCCCCCGAGTCCCAGAGCGGCGGCCAGCGGGCCGCCGAAGCCGCCGTCGGCGCCGCGGGCCGGCTCGTTGGCGTCCGCGAGCTCGGGCGGACTCAGCTCCAGCCGAGCGCCGGGATCGATGCCCGCGGCCAAAGACGCGGCGACGATCGAGCCCGCGGAGGTACCGACCATGCGGCCTGCCCTGCGCGCGTCGAAGCCGCCGCCGTGGGCGATGCCGGCCAGCACCGCCGACAGCCACGCCTCGCCGAGCACGCCTCCGCCGCCGAGGACGAGGACGTCGGGGGGGTTTGAGTCGAGGAGGGGCATCTGCTCAGCGTAGCCGTACGCCAGCGGGCTGAAGCCGTCTCACCACTGATGCAGGCAGATTATGCCTATAATGCAGGCATGGCTCGCATCCAGTACACGGTACGCCGCGTATCGCCGGCCCTCGACGCCGAGCTACGCCGCGAGGCGCGCGAGACCGGCAGGACGCTCAACGCGGTCGTGGTGCAGGCGCTCGAGAGTGCCAAGCTGGCTCCAACGAGGAGCGAGCACGACGACCTCGACTGGTTCATCGGCCACGTGCCGGAGCCCTCCGCCGAGGAAGCCGACGCGCAAGCGTGGCTCGACGCGCTCCCCGTCGAGCCCACCGCGTGAAGCTCGCGCTGGACACGAACGCCTACAAGGCTCTCGGGGAGGGCAACCCGCAACTGGCCGAGGAGGCGCGGGCAGCTGAGGCGATCGGGCTACCGCTGACCGTGCTCGGAGAGCTGTGGTTCGGCTTCATGAACGGAACCAAGCTGCGGCGGAACGCCGCCACTCTCGAACGCTTCCTCTCGACCCCCCGCGTTCGCGTGCTCGAACCGGACGGCCAGACGGCCCGCGCGTTCGGCGAGATCGCGACCCTCCTTCGTCGGGCTGGAATCGCGATCCAGCAGAACGACATCTGGATCGCGGCGCTGTGCAAACAGCACGGGTTCGCTCTCGCGACCCGAGACCACGGCTTCCAGCACGTCCTCGGACTCGAGGTCATCGAGTTCGAGGAGCATCCGCCCGAGACTCCGGGCGGTCTGTGACGTCAGGGAGATGGGCCGTGCTGGAATCGAACCAGCAACCTTGGGCTTAAGAGGCCCCTGCTCTGCCAATTGAGCTAACGGCCCGCGAAGGGGAACGAGCAACAGATCGCGGTAGCGAAGCCGGCTCGGCCCCAGAGTCTAGCCTGCCGGGGCCGTCGAGGCTCAGAACACGACGGTGCGGCGACCGTCGGCCAGCACGCGGTCCTGCAGATGCAGGGAGACCGCCCGCGAGAGGACCAGCCGCTCAACGTCGCGCCCGACGCGCTCGAGCTCGGCCGCGCTCTGGCGGTGGTCCACCCGGACGACGTCCTGGTCGATGATCGGTCCGTCGTCGAGCTCGGCCGTGACGTAGTGAGCGGTCGCCCCGATCAGCTTCACGCCGCGGTCGTGCGCCCGGCGGTAGGGCTCCGCTCCGGGGAAGGCGGGCAGGAAGGAGTGGTGGATGTTGATCGCCGGCGCGCCGATCCGCTGGAGGAACTCCCCGCTCAGGATCTGCATGTAGCGCGCCAGTACGAGCAGCTCCGCGCGTCCCTCGATCAGCCCGGCGATCCGCTCCTCGGCCTCGGCCTTGCCCGCGGCGTCGGTGGGCACCGGGACGTGGTGGAACGGGACCCTCGCCGCGCGCGTCTCGGCCTCGAGGTCGGGGTGGTTCGAGATGACCGCGACGATCTCGGTGTCGAGCTCGCCTCGGCGGCAGCGCCAGAGCAGGTCGAGCAGGCAGTGGTCATAGCGCGAGACGAGGATCGCCGTGCGCTGGTGCTCCCCCCACCAGCGCAGCCGCCAGTCCATCTCGAAGCGTTCGCCCACCTCGCTCGCGAACGCCGCGCTCAGCGCCCCGCGGTCCCGCCCGTCGGGCAGGAAGAACTCGGTCCGCAGGAAGAAGCGCCCGCCGCTCGGGTCGCTCGAGTACTGGTGCGAGGAGACGATGTTCGCGCCCTGCGCGAACAGGAAGCCGGAGACCGCAGCGACGATCCCGGGCCGGTCCGGGCAGGCGATCAGCAGCCTCGCTGAGTAGTGCGGCTCCTCCCCCACCGCCCCATCGCTTCCTATTTCTTGGTGGTCGGCGTGGTCGCCGTGCTGCTCGTCGAGGACGCGCCCTTCGGGACCGGAGTCGGGGGCGCGACCGACGTGAAGGAGCCGTTCGGCGCTTTGCGGATCTGGTAGATCTTGCCGTTCGTCGTGGTCGTGTAGACCTGACCCCCGTTGGGGTACTTCTTCGCTTCTTCGAGTTCGGTCTTGACGCGGGCCCGCTCGTTGGCCGGCGCCAGCTTCTCCGCCTTTTCGGCCGCGAGATCGCCGAGACGTTCGTTCTTCGCTTTGTAGGCGAACTCCGCGAGCTGGGCGTAGTAGGAGGCGGTCGGGCGCCGTTCGACGACGTAGTTGAGCGCCTGCACGGCTTTGGCCGGTTCGTTCAGCCCCGCTTCGCTGTAGATCACGTAGACGAGCTGGGCCAGTTCGGGGTTCGGGCTCGGCGGGTTCAGGGCGAGGTATCCGATCCACGCCTGGGAGGCCCGCCGGTAGAGTTCCTTGCCCTTGCCCGTCGGCGCTCCCGTCGAGGTCACGTAGCCTTCGTTGCCGGCTTCGTGGAGCAGGTTCTTCGCAAGCTGTTCCCAGTTGGACGGGTTGTTCGGCTGGGTCTTGGTCAGCTTTTCGTACTTCTTGATCTTGTCGGAGAAGCTGGCCCCGCCCGCGCCTTCGTTGTTCGATGCGGCGTTGAAGAGCCCGCCGCCGCCGAGTCCGCCGCCCACGCCGAAGCCGACGAGGCCGACGCCGATCAGCACCGCGAGGCCGATGTAGATCGCCTTGACCGTGCGCCGACGGCCCTTGCCTCTCAGGTCGAAGAGCATCAGCTCAGGTCCTCGTCTGTGTGGTCGATGATCTGCTGCACGGTCGGCTCCCCGGTCTCGTCCGGCGTGGACACAGGGTCGTCCACGGACGGGCCGGTCGGTTCCTTGTCCCCATTTGCTGCGGCGCGCTCGGCTCGGCGTCTCGCTCTGCCGGTGATCGCCGCTAGCAGGATACTCGCCTCGTAGAGGAGATACAGCGGCACCGTCTCCAGCAGCAGCGTGATCACGTCGCCCGGCAGGAAGGCCGCGATCGCCGCGCACGCGACGATCGCGTAGCGGCGGCTGCGCCGCAGTTGCGAGACGGTCACGATCTCGAGCCTCGTCAGGCCCAGGATCACGACGGGCACTTGGAAGACGAGGCCCATTGCCAGCAGGATCGTGGCGGCGAATTTGTAGAACTGGTTGGCCTGCACCAGGTTGTTGAACTGGCCCGCGTTGAAGTTGACGAAGAAGCGCACCGCGGCCGGGAGCACGACGAAGTACCCGAACGCGACCCCAATCAGGAACAAGACCGGGATGGCGGTCAGCAGGGGCAGCGTCGCGCGCCGCTCGTTGGGCTTCAGCGCCGGCAGGATGAACGCGAACAGCTCATACAGGAGCACCGGCAGCGAGATGATCAGCGCGAAGTAGAGCGCGACCGTCAGCGTCGTCGTGAACGGTTCGCCGACGCTGAGCGTGACGGGCTTGTCGCCGCTCGGGTTGCGCGGGACCTTCGTGACGTCGCGCTGGAGCTTCTGCGCGAGCGGGGCGAGCTGCGCGCGCGTCGTCGCGGAGAGGCCGCTCGCCGGCGCGGCGAGGCGTTCGAGCGCGCGGCTCGTGTCCTCGGCCGTTTTCACGATCGCCTGCTGGGCGAGGACCGCCTGGCCGACCGTGCCCTCTCCCTTTTCGACCTGTTTCTTGGTCTGCGTCGTGAGGGGTTTGTTGATGATCCGCAGCAGTTCGTGGTTCTGCCAGAAGCAGAACCCGAAGGCGATCACGAGGACGACCCCGCAGATGATCAGCCTGTTGCGCAGCTCATCGAGGTGGTCGACGAGGCTCAGCCGATCCTCGTGGCCGATCGGACGGAGCGATCGCTTCATCGGAGCCGTGAACCTACCACCGAGGCTCACCTCCGAGCCGAGCTAAAGGCCGCCGCCTCATGCGTCGATGACGACTGGGAAGCGGCATGGACACCGGAAAAGAACCCGACATCCAACAGCGGGCGGCGCTGCCCGCCGGGGAGCAGCTCGACGTCGGCACGGGCGATCACGGCCAGGTCTCGGAGGCCGGCTCCCCCGGCCAGCTGCACATCTGCTTCCACTGCGCCGGCGAGCTCGTGTACCCGCTCGACTGGTCCGAGGAAGGGCCCCGCCACTGGCGCATCGTGCTCCGTTGCCCGGAGTGCGAGTCCCGCCGCGAGGGGGTCTTCGACCAGGCCGCGGTGGAACGGCTCGACGACGAGCTCGACCGCGGCTCGAGCGCGCTGCTCGGCGATCTGCGGCGGATGACGCACGCGAACATGTCCGAGGAAATCGAGTTCTTCGCGCGGGCGCTCGACGCCGACCTGATCCTCCCGAGCGACTTCTAGGCCTGCCTGGCGCATCGGTCGGTATACGAACCGCGCGCCGCGTTCGATCACCGCCCTCAGCGATAGCGCTCGACGACCGCGTCGGCGACCAGCCCCAGCAGCTCGGCGCGCCCGTCCGGGAGGATCCCGGGCAGCGAGGCCTTCGCATCCCCGACGACCGCGAGGGCCTGTTCGCGGGCCTCGTCGAGCGCCCCGGTCGCCGCGATCCGCTCGCACAGCTCCTCCGCCCGCGCCGCCCCGCCGAGCGTCCTCAGGTCGATCTTCGCGAGCCCCGGGTCGCGCTCGCGGGCGAGAATGAAGGGCAGCGTCACGGTCCCGTCGAGAAGGTCGGTCCCGCGCGACTTGCCGGTGCGCTCGACCGGTCCCGAGACGTCGAGCACGTCGTCGAGCATCTGGAAGGCGAGGCCGATCCGCCGCGCGAATGCGCCGAGCGCGCCGGCCAGCTCGGCCGATCCGCTCGACGCGTTGAGGGCGCCGAGCCGGCAGGCCGCCTCGAACAGCGCCGCCGTCTTCAGCTCGCAGCGGCGCAGGTAGCGCTCGACCGCGACGTGGGCCGCCCACGCGTCCTCGCGCTGCAGCAGCTCGCCTTCTGCCAGCGCCGAGCTCGCGGCCGACAGCGCCCGCAGCTGCTCGGTGTCCTCGTTGCGGGCCAGCTCTGCGAAGGCGCGGGAGAACAGCAGGTCGCCGGTCGCAACCGCGGCGCGCCGTCCCGCCGCCGCCGCGACCGTCGGGCGCCCCCGCCGCAGCGGCGCGCCGTCGATCAGATCGTCGTGCACGAGGGTCGCGTTGTGGACCAGCTCGACGGCGACCGCCGCCCGCACCAGCCGCTCCTCGCCGCCCGCGGGGGGGCCGCCCGCCGACTCGGCCGCGAGCACGACCAGCAGCGGGCGCAGCCGCTTGCCGCCCGCGGCGACGGTCGCGTTGGCGTGCTTGGCCAGCGGCGAGCCGGCCTCCGCGGTGACGCGGTCGAGGTGCGCCTCGGTGCGCGCCATCAGCTCGCGCAGCCGCTCGCCGCCGCGGGCCATGATCGCCTCGACCCCGTCGGCTTCCTGCGCCACCCCCGACCCTCCGCGCACGCCGTTCACGCGCCCGCCCCGGGCACCGTGCCCGCGTGGATCGCGACGATCCCTCCGGCGAGCAGCAGGTATTCGACTTCGCACAGACCCGCCCCGACCATCTCCTCCGCGAGCTCCGGCGGCGCGGGGAAGCGCTTGACCGAGTTCGGTAGGTAGGTGTAGGCGTCAGCGATCCCCCCGCTCCGGGGCGCGCGCCCGAGCCGACCGGCGATGCGCTCGCCCCAGGCCGCGGCGGCGCCGAGGGCCGGTACCAGGCGGTCGAACCACAGCCGGTAGAAGTGCGACAGGGGCGGCCGCGTCGGCGTCGTTATCTCCAGCACGACGACCCGGCCGCCGGGCCGCACGACCCGCGCCATCTCGGCCAGCCCGCGGGCGAGGTCGTCGAAGTTGCGGGCCCCGAAGCCGACCGTCGCGGCGTCGAACTCCCCATCGCGGTAGGGCAGCGCCATCGCGTCGGCCCACTCGAAGCGGACCCCGGCCGGCGGCGGCTTACGGGCGGCCTTCGCCCGGGCCCGCTCGAGCATCCCCTCGGAGAAGTCGCCGCCGAGCACCTCCCCGCCCGGCGCGACCCGGCCGGCCAGCTCGATCGCCAGGTCGCCCGTCCCGCACGCCACGTCGAGCGCCCGCGATCCCGGCCCGACTCTCGCCAGATCGGCGGCGCGCGACCGCCAGCGATGGTGGAGCCCGGCCGTCATGACCGTGTTCATCGGGTCGTAGACGCCGGCGATGCGGTCGAACATCGTCCGCACCTGCCCCGCCTCCAGCCTTCCGCTGCCGGCTCGGGCACGGGTCGTCATCGCGCCTCTACTTCGACTGCGCGAGGAAGGTGACGATGTCGTTGAACTTCTTGGGCGGGAGGTTCTTGAACGACGGCATCGGCGCCGTCGGGTTCACGAGCGTGCGGGCGATCGCCTGGCGCGGCAGGCGGCCGCCGATCTTCGTCAGGTTCGGCCCCGGTCCCGCGTTGCCGTTCTCGCCGATCTTGTGGCAGGCCAGGCACCCGCTCTGGGCGACCGCCTTCTTGCCCCCTTCGTATTCGGCGAGCAACGGTCCTCCGGCCTTGACGATCCGCGCCGGGGTCGGCTCTTCGATCGCCGTCGGGGAGCCCGCGTTGGCGCCCTCGTAGGTCAGGAAGGCCATCGCCCCGATCACCAGGAGGCCCGTGATCGTCGCGATCGGGCGACGCTCCGGGCGACGCTCCGGGCCGCGATCGTAGAAGGGCAGCAGGAACAGCAGGATCATGCCCAGGGTGGGCACGCCGATCGTCGCCAGCGGCACGAGGCTCGGCGGCTTGATGATCCGCAGGACCTCGAAGAGGAAGAAGAAGTACCACTCCGGGCGCGGCACGTAGGTCGTCGTCGTCGGGTTCGCCTTGGAGCCGAGCTCGGCGCCGAGGACCAGCGACATCGTGATGATCACGGCCATCACGATGCACGCCATCGCGCCGTCCTTCGCCACCGCGTACGGGAAGAACGGCTTGCCCTTGGACTTCAGGATCGCGTAGTCGCGGAGGTACTCCTCCTTCTCGCGCTGGTTCATAGCGACCTAGACCTCCGCCTCGCGCAGCTCTTCGGGAGCGTCCGCTTTCTGCCACGGCGGCGCGGTCGTGCCGAGCTTCGTCACCAGGTACAGGTGGGCGCCGATCAGCGCGACGATCAGCCCCGGCACGAGCAGCATGTGGATCGCGTAGAAGCGCGACAGCGTCGTGGCCCCGAATTCCGATCCCCCGCGCAGGAAGTCGCTGAGGTAGGGCCCGAGCAGCGGGCCGGTGCCGTTGATGTTGACGCCGACGATCGTCGCCCAGTAGGCGCGCTGGTCGAACGGCAGCAGGTAGCCGGTGAACGACATCGTCATCGTCAGGATCAGCAGCACGACGCCGATCACCCAATTGAGCTCGCGCGGGTACTTGTAGGCGCCCCAGAAGAACGTGCGCCCCATGTGCAGGAAGACGAGGATCACCATCACGCTCGAGCCCCACTTGTGCATGCCCCGGACGAACTGGCCGAGGAACACCTGGTTGGTGACGTAGCGGATCGATTCGTACGCCCCGCCCGATGGGTCGGGCCGGTAGTACATCGCCAGGAAGACACCCGTCACCGCCTGGCTCAGGAACGCGAACAGCGTCGCCGAGCCGAGCGTGTAGAACCAGTTGGTGCCCTTCGGCACCTTGCGGAACATCAGCCAGCGGCCCGCGCCGCTCAGCGAGGTCCGCTCGTCGACCCAGTCGACGACGGTGACGCCGGCGTTCCCCGCCTCCTGCAGCGGCGTTTTCTTGGCCGCGGGATCGCCCGGCCGCGGCGGCGGCTCGCGCAGCGCCGGCGGCAGCGGAGGAGCGGGGAGCTTGGGCAGCTTCGGCATCGGGTTCCGGCGCTCCTAGAGTTTCTGCGCGCCCGGACGGGACGGGTAGAGGTACTGGCCGATCCCGTCCAGGGGCTCGCCGGGGTCGCGCGGGGAGAAGCGCCGCAGCTCGCTGTTGACGCTGAAGCGGGGACCGATTTCGACGGTTTCGCCGTTGACGCGCGTGTAGAAGCGGTCGAGCGGCCGGACCGGCGGCCCGCCCACGCGGCGACCCAGCAGGTCGTAGACCCCTCCGTGGCACGGGCAGATGAAGCGCTCGGCGGCGTCCACCCAGCGGACCGGGCAGCCGAGGTGCGCGCAGCGGCTGGAGATCGCGATGTAGGGCGTGGGGTGGGCCGGGTCGTTGTCCGAGGGGTCGGTGTCGATTTTCGGGTTGAACTTGCGGATGTAGGCGGTCGACTTGCCCGCCTCCCCGATGTTCGGGGTCAGCGTGATCGTGACCGGCACGTAGTTGTCCTCGCTGAACATCGACTCCGGGCCGACGGGTTCCCAGCGGTGCGGCGTGCTTTTGAAGATCGGCCCGACGGCGAAGCCGAGCGCGGGCAGCGCGAAGGCCCCGGCGGCGATCGCCCCGGCCGTGTGGGCGCTACCGGTCATGAAGCGCCTGCGTGTGATCGTCTCCCCCTCGAACGCACCGGGCATTCCGCGGTCGAGGGTGTATTTGGACTTGTGCTTTAGGCGCTTGTCAGCCACTGCGGGGCAAACAATATCGATGCGGGTATCAGGGCGACTTCGGGAGCGACGGGATGCTTGTGCGCATCGCATCGAGCGCCCCGGGGTCGCCGTCGAGCAGCATCCGCTTCGCGTGTCGGTGCGCGTCGGTCGAGCCCCATCCGACGGCCGCGGCCCCCGCTACCCATACCGCCTCGGCCAGCGCGTCCTCGCCGGCGCCGTGCGCGAGCGCGCTCAGCGAGATCGTGTCGGCGAGCTCCGCGACGGCCGGCGTGTCGCCGAGCGCGACCAGCCGGGCCAGGCCGATCGCATAGAGCCGATCCCCGGCGAGCAGGCCGAGGTCTGCTTCGGGAGCGCGCAGCAGGCGAGGCTCGGAGTAGTGCAGCAGATAGCCCTCGTAGATCGCCTCCACGAGCAGCTCGTACTCCTCGCGGCGCCCCTCGGCGCGCGGTCCCGAGGCCGCGATCGCCGCCGGATCGGAGGCGCGCGGCTCGCTCGGCGGCTCGCCCAGCAGTCCCGCCAGCAGCCCCCCGCCCTCCTGCAGGAGCTCGCGCAGGCGCAGCAGGCCGGCGCCGGCGCCGGTCGCGGTCGAGCTCACCCGCCGTGCCCCGGGTCGGTCAGCGCCGCGAACGCGGCCTCGGCGGCCAGCAACGTGCGCTCGATCTGCTCCTCGCCGTGGGCGAGCGAGGGGAACCACGCCTCGAACTGCGACGGCGGCGGGTAGACGCCGCGGCCGAGCAGCTCCCTGCACCAGGCCGCGTGGGCCTCGAGGTCGCACGCCTGGGCCTGCTCGAAGCTCTCGACGGGCGCCTCGCTGAAGAAGACCGTTAGCAGGCCCGGGGCGGTCTGCACCTGCACGGGCCTAGACCCGGCGGCCTCGCGCAGCCCGGCCGCCAGCTCCTCGGTCGTGGCGGCGAGACGGAGGTAGGCGTCGTCGTCGAGCATCCGCAGCGTCGCGAGCCCCGCGGCGACGGCGAGCGGGTTGCCCGAGAGGGTCCCCGCCTGGTAGACGTCGCCGGCGGGGGCGAGCATCCGCATCAGCTCGGCCGGACCGCCGAGCGCGGCGGCCGGCAGCCCGCCGCCGATCACCTTGCCCATCACCGTCAGATCTGCCGTGACGCCGGTCAGCTCCTGGGCGCCGCCGCGGGCGACGCGAAAGCCGCTGATCACCTCGTCTAGCACGAGCAGCGCCTCGCTGCGGTCCGCGAGCTCCCGGAGCAGCTCCAGAAAACCCTCGTGGGCCGGGACGAGCCCCATGTTCGCCGGCATCGGCTCGGCGATGATCGCCGCGGGCGAGTGCTCGGCCACGGCCGCTCGTACCGCGTCCGGGTCGTTCCACGGCACCACGACCGTGTCCGCCGCCGCGGCCGCGGTCACGCCGGGGCTGGCGGGCATGGCGGCCGTGGCGAGCCCGGAGCCGGCCTGCGCGAGCAGCCCGTCGACGTGACCGTGGTAGGCGCCCGCGAACTTGACGATCTTCTCGCGGCCGGTCGCGGCTCGCGCGAGCCGGAGGGCCGTCATCGACGCCTCCGTGCCGGAGGAGGTCATGCGCAGCATCTCGACGCTCTCGAAGCGCCCGCAGACCTCTTCGGCGAGCTCTACCTCGCCGGCCGTCGGCGCGCCGAAGCTCGTCCCCTTCCCCGCCGCCGCGGCGACCGCCTCGAGCACCTCCGGGTGGGCGTGGCCGTGGATCAGCGGGCCCCACGAGCAAACGTAGTCGACGAACCTGTTGCCGTCGACGTCGATCAGCTCGGCGCCCTCGCCGCGGTCGACGAAGAGCGGATCGCGGCCGATCGCCCGCATCGCCCGCACTGGCGAGTTGACGCCGCCGGGCAGGCGCGCGACGGCGCGCCTGTAGAGCTCCGCCGAGCGGGTGTCGGTCAGCGACGCCACGGCGCCATTATCGGGCATGCGCCCGGGCCGACCGCCCTCACGCGGCGTGCGCGCGTTCCCAGTCCTTGTACTCGTCGGTGAAGTACAGGAGCCGGATCTTCTTGAACTCGGTGGAGGAGTACAGCGTCGCGCGCTCCTCGATGCCCGTCTGCTCGGCGATCGCGTCGAGGATCGCGTCGCACTCCTCCTTGGAGCGCCCGTGGGCCATCGTGAAGACCGAGTACGGCCAGTCGGGGTAGGTGGGCCGCTGGTAGCAGTGGGAGATGCCGCGGTAGGCCGCCATCCGACAGCCGATGTCCATGATCTGATCGTCGGGGACCTTCCAGACGCCCATCCCGTTGGCCGAGAAGCCGGCGCGGCGGTGGTAGAGGATCGCGGCGACGCGGCGCAGCAGCCCGCGCTCCTGCATCGCGCTGAGGTGGTCGAGCAGCTCCTGCTGGGTCATCCCGAGCTCGGCCGCAGCAGGCGCGAACGGTTCTGATACCACCGGCATGTCGCCCTGCAGCGCCTTGATCACGGCGACGTCGCGCTCGTCGTAGGGCTGGGGCTCGAGTTCCGCCGGGGGGCTCGCCTCGGCCGCGCTGGAGAGCGCCTCGGTGTCGCCCTCCATCTCCAGGTCCATTCGGATCTTGAAGAGCTTCAGCGTCGGCAGCTGCCGGACGGACTCCGCGCCCGCCTCGCGCGCGAGCACCTCGAGGGTGCCCTCGAGGCCGAGCTCGGAGTCGGGCTCGGTGGCGATCGTGAACCACAGGTTGAACTCGTGGTTGCGCAGGTAGTTGTGCGACACGCCCGGGTGGGCGTTGATCACCTGCGCGGCCCGGTGCGGATGCTCCGGGTCGACCTTCGCGGCGACGAGCATCGAGGAGTAGCCGAGCGCGCGCGTGTCGAAGATCGGGGTGACCTGGCGGATGATCCGCTTCTCGAGCAGGTGCGAGACCCGGTCGAGCGCCTCCCGCTCGGGGATCCCGGCCAGCGACGCGACGTGGGCGTAGGGCTGGGTCGCGATCGGGAAGCTGCCCTGCATCAGGTTCAGCAGCTTGCGGTCGGCGTCCTCGAGCGGGATCGCCGCGCCGTCCTTGCGGCTGCGGATCTTCGGGGTCGCCGCCTCGGCCCGTCGCTCGTCGTCGCTGATCACTTCTCGGCTAGCCATCGGGCCGCGTCCTTTGCGTGGTAGGTGATGATCGTGTCCGCTCCGGCTCGGCGCAGCGAGGTCAGGATCTCGAGCACCGTGGCCCGCTCGTCGAGGTGACCCGCGGCCGCGGCGTCCTTGACCATCGCATACTCGCCGCTGACGTTGTACGCCGCGACCGGTATCCCCGTCGCCTCGGCGACGGCCCGGATCAGGTCTCCGTAGGCGAGGGCCGGCTTGACCATCACCATGTCGGCGCCCTCGTGCACGTCGAGCAGCGCCTCGCGCACCGCCTCGCGGCCGTTGGCCGGGTCCATCTGGTAGCCGCGCCGGTCGCCGAACGCGGGGGTCGAGTCGGCGGCCTCCCGGAAGGGGCCGTAGAAGGCCGAGGCGAACTTCGCCGAGTAGGCGAGGATCGGCGTCTCGGCGAATCCCTCGGAGTCCAGCTCCTCGCGGATCGCCCCGACGCGCCCGTCCATCATGTCCGACGGGGCGACGACGTCCGCCCCGGCGCGCGCGTGGCTGACCGCGGTCCTCGCCAGCAGCTCGACGCTCGCGTCGTTGTCGACGGTGTTGTCGGCGCGGAGCACCCCGCAGTGGCCGTGGTCGGTGTACTCGCAGAGGCAGACGTCGGTCATCACCAGCAGCTCCGGGACCGCGCGCTTCAGCGCGCCGACCGCGAGCTGCACCGCCCCCTCGTCGTCCCACGCTCCCGAGCCGCGGTCGTCCTTCTCGGCCGGGATCCCGAACAGCATCACGCCGCCGAGGCCGAGCGCGGCGGCCTCTTCGGCCTCCGCGACGGCGGCCGCCGTCGAGAGCCGGGCGACGCCGGGCATCGACTCGATCGGCTGGGAGTCGAGCCCGCCGCGCGCGCCGGCGTCGGCGACGAACAGCGGGAGCACGAGCTGGGACGCGGCCAGGGAGGTCTCACGGACGAGCCCGCGCAGGCCGGCGGTCGCGCGCAGCCTGCGCATTCGCGTGTTCGGGAAGGCCATCGCCCTCTCAGGTTAGCTAGCCCGCTGCAGCCCGATCCGGCCGAGCAGCCCGAACACGACGCTCAACACGATCAGATGGAGAGCCGCGCCGCCGAGCCCCGGGTGGGCATCGTTGACGGCCGCGTCGAGTGCCTGCAGGGCAGCCTTGAACGGGAACACGAACGAGATCGCGCCGATCGCGTCGTAGAAGCCGCGGCTGACGGCGCCCGCGGGGACGAGGGCGAGGAAGGCGAGCGGCAGCGAGAGCAGGAACGCCAACAGCGAGGCGGCCCTGACCTCGCGGGCGAGCGCGCCGATCGCCACGCCGAGCGACGCGAACGCGACCGCCCCGCACGCTAGCGCGGCGAGCCACAGCGCGGCCCGCCCCCAGTCGAGCGTCACGAACGCGCCGACGCCCGCGAGCATCGCCAGCGCGACGGCGAACGAGCAGGCGGCGGCGAGCAGGACCTTCTCGAGCAGCAGCGCCTCGCGCGAGACGAGCCCCCGGATCAGCCGCGCCAGCGCGTTCTCCTCGCGCTCGAGCGCGACTCCACCCGCCGCCAGCAGCACGGCGAGGAACATCAGCGAGACGGTCACGGCGACGACGACGGCGAACGTGTCGAGCGGCGTGCGGCGGCCGTGCAGGACGCTAGAGCGGATTTTGATCGGCTGGCCGACCGTCGCGAGCACCCGCTTGCTCACCCCGAGGTTCTGGGCGGCG
Organism: Solirubrobacteraceae bacterium; assembly: GCA_035571915.1. GTDB lineage: Bacteria > Actinomycetota > Thermoleophilia > Solirubrobacterales > Solirubrobacteraceae > Palsa-744. Next base: position 24,074 of record DATNBM010000028.1, read on the forward strand.
AACGACGCGAAGCTCTCGATCGCTTCCAGCGAGCGCCGGTCCGGGCCGGGGGGCGTGCGCGCGATCTGCCGGCGCAGCAGCGACGGGAGCCGCTGCAGCCCGACGAAGTCGGGGGGAGCGCCGAGCACGCCGCGGTTCCCGCCGCGCAGGAGCAGGTCGATCGCCTGCGCCGCGGCGCGCTGGATCTGTTCGGAGAAGCCGAGGTTCGCTTCGGCCAGGGCGGAGCGCAGCTGCGAGGAGACCAGCGACTGCTCCAGGGCGTTGCCGTTGTAGATGACCTCGACTTCCGCCTGGGCGGTCGCGGAGGCGACCTTCGCCGCGATGTCGGCCGGGATCACCACGGCGGCCACGACCTTCCCCGATTCGACGTCGCCCACGGCCCTGGCGCGGGTGCTCACGCGATTCGCGTGCAGCCCGCTGAACAGGCCGTCGACGTAGCTGCTCACCGTCACGCGCCGGCTCGCCACCTGCACCGTCTCCCCCGGGGGGGTCTCGTCGAGCACGTCGACGTGGGCCTTCGACGGGGTGCGCGAGAGCGCGAAGCCGATCAGCAGCGCGATCGCGACCGGGTAGAGCACGAGCGTCGCGACGGTCAGCCGCGAGCGGCGCAGGATCAGCAGGTCCTTGCGCAGCAGCGACCTCAACGCGCCGCCCCCGCCGCCAGGAAGCTCACGAGCGCCTGCTCGAGATCGCCCTCCCCGCCCGTGGCCTCGATCAGCGCCCGCGGCGGCCCCGCGAAGGTCAGGCGGCCGCCGTCGAGGACGAGCACGCGATCGGCGTGGCGCTGGGCCTCGCCCGGGCCGTGCGTCGAGAAGATCACCGTCGTCCCGGCCGCGGCGAGCCCCGCGACGAACTCCCACAGGCGCTCGCGCTGAGCCGGGTCCAGCGAGGCCGAGGGCTCGTCGAGGGCGAGCACCGGCGGACCCCCGATCAGCGCGATCGCGACGTTGACGCGCTGCCGGTTGCCGCCGGAGAGGTTCTCGACCCGCTCGCGGGCCCGGGCCTCGAGGCCCGTCTGGGCGAGCATCGCGGCGACCGCGCCTCGCGGGTCCGCTACCCCCTCCAGGCGGGCGAACAGCTCGAGGTTCTCCTCCACGGTCAGCTTCCCGTAGAGGGCGGGCTGCTGGGGCGCCCAGCCGACGCTGCGCGGCTCGACGCTGACCGAGCCGCTGCTCGGCCGCTGGGCGCCCGCGAGGATCGAGAGCAGCGTGGTCTTCCCGGCTCCGTTCGGACCCAGGACCGCCGCGAGCTCCCCCGGCGCGAGCTCGAAGCTGACGTCGGCGAGCGCCTCCAGCTCGCCGTATGTCTTGCCGAGCCCCTCGACGCGGAGCGGGACGCTCACAGCAGCTCGCGCTTGGTGCGATCCCAGGGTTCGAAGGCGACGTGCCGCTGCAGGTAGACCGCCGTCTCGCGCAGCACCGAGAGGATCGGCAGCGCGACGAGCGCGCCGATCACGCCGTGGACCTGCAGCCCGAGCAGCAGCGCGAAGATCACGAGCAGCGGGTTGATGCGCAGCGTGTGGCCGAAGACCTGCGGCGCCACGACGTGCCCCTCGAGCTGCTGCAGGCCGATGAACAGGACGAGGACCCAGACGGCGCTGATCGGGTGGGTGAAGAGCGCGACGATCACCGGCGGCAGCGCGCCGAGGATCGGGCCGATGTAGGGGACGAGCTCCATGATCCCGTAGAAGACGCCGAACGCCACCGCGTAGCGCCGCCCGTCCGGGAACACGCCCGTCGCGCCGAAGATCCACAGCGCCACCCCCGTCGAGACGCCCATGATCACGCTGAACAGGAGCTGTCCGCCGACGTACCGGGACACCGCCCGCTGGACCAGCAGCGGGTAGTCGTCGGGCTTGGATCCGTCCCCCGTCGGCATCAGGCGTCTGACGAGCGCGCCGATCTCGGGGCCGTAGAGCAGCATGTAGACCGACAGCACGAAGATCAGCACGAGGTCGAAGATCGCGTTCGCGACTTCGGTCAGCAGGGCCGTCCCGAAGGAGGCGAATTTCCCGGCGCTCTTGCCGACTTTGTCGGTGATGCTCTGGAGGGCCGTTTTCCCGGGCTTCACGAGCTGGACGTGGAAGCCGTTGCTTTTCAGCGTGTGTTCGAATTCGAGCAGCTGGTGGTTCGCTTCGCGTTCGAGTTTCGGGAGGTTGTCGGTGAACCGCTGGACCTGGTGGGAGATAGGGTTGGCGACCAGGAAGCCGATGCCCGCGAGCGCCAGGAAGAATCCGAGGTACACGGCGAGGACGGCCAGGCCGCGCGGGACGCGCGGACGGTGCACGAAAGCGACCGCGGGATTGAGGATCAGGGCGATGAGGGCGGCGACTATGAACAGCAGCAGGACCTTGCCGGCGGCTTTCGCGAGCGCCCAGGCGGCGATCAGCGCGAGCGGCAGCAGGACGAGCTGCACCCAGCGCGGCACGATCGCCCGCGGGGGCTCGACCGGGGACTCGTCGGGAGCCTCTGCGAGCTCCTCCTCGCCCGGCGTCGGCGGGGCCGCCCGCCGACGCTTGAAGAAGCCCCGGGTCACCTGCCTCCCACCATCGGGCAAGTATGGCTGAGGGTCAGGCGGCCAAATCCGGGGCGGCGACGCCCGCGCCGGCGCCCCCCCGGATCCTGTTCGTGGGCGACGTCGTCGGCGGCATCGGCCGTCAGACGCTGCTCGACTGCCTGCCGGTGCTGCGCGAGCGCCACGCGCTGACGTTCGTGGTCGTCAACGGCGAGAACGCCGCGGGCGGCCTCGGCATCACGCCCAAGAACGCCGAGCAGATGTACGCGGCCGGGGTCGACGTGATCACGCTGGGGAACCACACCTATCACCGCCGTGAGATCTACCCGTACCTCGACAGCAGCGAACGGATCGTCCGCCCCGCCAACTTCCTGCGCAGCCAGCCGGGGCGCGGGACCGCGGTCGTCGAGCGCGACGGCGTCCGGCTCGGGGTCGTGAACATCAGCGGCAACCTCTACCTGCGCGCGGGCCGCTCCGCGTTCACCGAGATCGAGGTCGCGCTCGGGGAGCTGGGCGGATGCGACCACGTGCTCGTCGACGTCCACGCCGAGGCGACCTCCGAGAAGGTCGCGATGGGCTGGCACCTGGACGGGCGGGTGACGGCCGTCGTCGGCACCCACACCCACGTACCGACCGCCGACGCGCGCGTGCTCCCGGGCGGGACCGCCTACATCACCGACGTCGGCATGACGGGCGCGCGCGGCGGGGTGATCGGGGTCAAGCGCGAGCAGGCGATCGAGTCGCTGCTCACGCAGATGCCCGTCCGCTTCGAGACCTCCGAGGAGGACCCGTGGCTGATGGGCGTGATCGTCAGCTGCTCAGAACGACTTCGGGCCGACTCGATCGAGCAGGTTCTGATGCCTCGTCCGCAGACCGCCTGAGCGGCGTCCCGTAGCGCCCGAGCAAGGCGACCATCACGAGCGGGAAGAACCACGGGATGTAGAGGTAGAACCAGTGTTCGATCGCCAGCTCGGCGCCGATCAGGATCGCCGCACAGCCCGCCGCGAGGCCGGCGAGATCGCCCCGGCGGGGGATCAGGGCGAGGACGATCGCGAGCGCGAAGGCGAGGCCCTCGGCGACGTGCTGCAGCGTGTGCAGGCCGTAGAGCCCCCAGACCGAGAAGGGGGAGTTGCGAGCGCCCTGATATTCGATCGTCCGGCGGTAGATCGTGCTCAGGGAGTCGTGCGCGAGGGCCGGCAGCAGGACCAGCGCGCCGGCCCCGGCGAAGCCGGCCATGAACATCAGGTAGACGAGCGGGCGACGCCGCGCGCGTACCCCCCGCAGCGCGTCGGTCGCGAGCAGCGGCGCGAGCGCCAGCGGAGCGATCTTGGTCAGGCCCGCCAACGCCGACAGCGCGCCTCGCGCGCCGCCCGCGATCGCGCCCCGGTAGCTCGCGGCGAGCAGGGCGGACAGCACGAGCGCCGCGACGAGCGTGTCGTTGCTGTTGCTCTCGAGCGAGTAGAGGGTGAACGGGAAGGACACCCATGCGTAGGCGAGCGCGACCCCGAGCGTGGGGCCGCGCATGCGGCGACCGATCAGGAACAGCAGCCCCGTCGCGAGCAGGTCGAAGAAGATCGCCGCCCCGTGCGCCGCGGGAAGGTCGTCCCAGGTGCCGCTGAACCCGAACACCTCGCGGAACGGGATGTAGGCGAGGTAGTTGACGGGCCCGTACGTGTCGCCGTGTTCGTTGTCGGTCGGCCAGCCCCCGTAGAGCGGCTTGTCGTGGACGATCCGGTCGGCCCCGATCACGCCCGCGTAGCCGACGTCGATCACGTTCGAGTCGGTCACGTTCAGCGCGACCCTGAAGCCGATCAAGAAGACCACGCCGATCGCCAGCCACCACGTCGGCACGAGCAGGCGCAGCGGCCGCCCCTCGATGCCGCGCCCGGGACGGGGGCGCCGCAGCAGGGCCAGCATGCGGGCCAGCAGGTAGAGCAGCGGCGGGTAGGCGAGCGGCACCGAGCCGTAGATGTGGGCGTGGTTGAAGAAGGCGAGCGAGACCGAGAAGGAGAGCAGCACCAGCAGATCCAGGTTCAGCAGCGTGAACGGCCTGCGGAGGTTCCAGAACGGCAGCAGGAACAGGAGGCACATCGGCAGCCACACGTACAGCGCGTTGACGTGGCGCCCGAACGCCCCCGGGTAGCCGCGGGCCATCGTCCACGCGACCTGGAAGCCGGTCCACTGTTCGATCACCTGCCCGCCGAGATCCGCGATCGTGACCTGGGCGATCTCCTTCTTGCCGTCCTTGGAGAAGTAGGAGACCTGCCAGCGAAAGCCGGGCTTCAGGTAGGCGCCCCCGTAGGAGCCGGGGTATTCGCGGCGGGCCCGTTCGATCTTCGGCAGCCGTTCGGCGACCGCGAGGACCTGGTTGGCCGACAGGCGCCGGCCGGCCGGAGGGATGTTCGAGGGCGGGACCGGGATCGGCGCATCCGGGTTCGTCGCGCTGCTGGCGCTTGTCGCGCCGGCCGCCGTGGTGGGGGCGGAGCTGCGGGCGGTGGTGGTCGCGGAGGTGCCGGGCCCGAACGACGCGGCCCCGGGCAGGCCCAGGGCCCCGGCCGGCAGGGCGATCAGGACCAGGCACGCGAGCGCGGTCGCCGCGAGGCTTCGCATCATCGCGAGGCTAGGGGACTCGCGCGACAAACGCGCCCCCGAGCGAGTCGATCATTCAGAGCCCGAAGTGCGAGCGGACCACCCCCGCGACGTCGCGGATCGCCCATTGGGCGGGAGGAGGGTCGGGCAGCTCGACGCCCGTGAGCACGAGCGCGCCGAGCGAATCGGAGGCGTGCAGGGACCCGTGGCTGCCGCCGCCGACGTGCGCCTGACGACCCCAGTCGAGGAACTCGTAGCCGGGCTTCGCGGAGAGCAGCACCTCGCCCGAGGTCGGACACAACAGCGCCGACCACACGCGGGCGAGCGCGTCGGGGTAGTCGGGCGTCTGCAGGGCGCCGTCGCCGACGCTCGCCCCGATCGCGTTCAGCGACCCCTCGACGTGCCAGCGGCGCCCGCGCGGGTCGGGCACGCGGCCGCCGGGCGAGAACCGCACCTCGCCGTGCGAGGTGCTCGCGATCACGGCCTCGCGGGGCGCGTCGTCGGCGTCGCGCTCCAGCCACATCACGAGGTCGACGCCCTCGATCGACATCGCCATCGCCACGACCGACGCGCGCATCGCGTCGCGCTCGGCCTCGTGCAGCGCGTAGACCATCGCGGCGCGCTGGGAGGGGCAGACGGCGATCCGCGGCTCGACCGATTCCGTCCGGGCCGATCCGCGCGGCGGCCGCGTGGGCCCGAGCACGCCGAGTTCCGCGAGCTCGTCCTGTAGGGCGATCGAGGCCGTGACCGGCGCCTGGGAGTGGTCGGCCATCACGATCACCGCGTGGCTCTTCAGGAACTCGTCGAGGCCGCCGGCCGCGTTGGCGACGCGGGCGAGCTGGAGATCGGCCTGGGCGATCGAGGACAGCTGCCCCTCGGGCCCCTTCTTGTGGGAGTACCAGTCGTTGTCCGGGAGGGAGAGCAGCAGGAAGTCGAACAGGTCGTTCTCGACGAGGTACTCCGAGACGCAGCCCGAGTGACGGTCGCGCACGCCGGGCATCCCGAGCGCCGAGCGGCAGGGGGTCCGCCGCGAGGCGAAGATGTCCGCGTAGAAGAGCTCGCGGGGCCCCATCACCGGATGGCGCATCAGCGTCGCGGCGACGCGCGTGAGCGCCGTATCGCGCTGCGGCTCGTGCCGGTGGCGGCCGCGGTACATCAGGTAGGTGGTGCCGGCGGTACGGACCGCGGCGTCGTCGAGCGACTCGAACACCGTCAGCGTGCCCTCGGAGAGGTGCGCGCGGTTCATGTTGTAGACGGTGTCCGTGAGCTGGCGGGCGATCCCGAACCGCTGCGCCGCGCGGAAGCTCGAGCCGTACTCGATGTAGCGGGATTCGCCGCGGTGGTACCAGTTCATCGCCGGTATCAGGTGCTCGTCCTGGCCGACGCCGGTGACGATCGAGGCGGCGCAGACCGGCGTCACCGAAGGGAAGGCCGCGACGCAGTCGGGAACGTAGAGGCCGTCCGCGACGAGCCGCTCGAGGACCGGCGCCGCGCCCGCGGCGATCGTGCGCTCGAGCATCTCGGGCGCCATCGCGTCGATCACGCAGAGGACGAGCTTCGGCGCCTTCGCGCTCACCGGGCGGCCTCAGCGGCCGAGGATGCGCAGGCCCGCATACTTCTCCCCGGAGCGCGAGCGGCGGCGGAGCGCCAGCCACAGCAGCGCCGCGAGCGCGACGTAGCCGAGCGGGTGCAGCAACGCGACGAGCGCCGCGACGAGCAGCGCGGCGGAGTCGAGGTAGAGCGTGAGCGCATCGCGCGGGCCCTTCTCCTTCAGACGGCCGCGGGCGCCGAGGATCACCGGCCCTGCGACGCGCTGCGCGAGGCCGACGAGGAGGAATCCCCCGACGATGCCGGGCCACTCGGCGTTGCCGTGAGCGGCGAGCACACCGCCGAACAGGGCCGCGCCGGCGCCGAAGGCGAGGCCGGTGAGGGCCGCGGCGAGCGGGTCGCGGCGCGGCTCCCGGGAGACCGGGTCGTAGATCGGCGAGAACCCGGTGAGGATCTGCGCGACGTAGGCGAGCGCGAAAACGACGGCCACCGCGAGCAGCCACCAGCCGGCCTGCAGGAAGTGCCAGCTGCCGGACGGGAAGGAGACGTCGAGCGCCTTCGCCGAACCGAGCGCGCCGGCCAGCAGCAGCGGCAGGAACGGCCGCAGCCCACACGCCGCGGCGAGGCCTACACCCAGTCCTATGTCGAAGAACAGCCCGTGCATCGCCGGCTCGCTCGATCCCGGTGCGCTACCGTGGCCTTTCACGCTCGCTGGATCGGGCAGGACGATAGACGACGCGCCGGGACGTGCGGTCGTGGTCCCGCCGGCACCCGGCAGGCCCGAGGCGGCGGACGGAGAACTCCAGGCTGATGGCTCGATCGACCACACCAGGCGGAGGCGGCCGCGGGGCGCGGCCGGCGGCCCACGAGCTCGCTCGCTACGAGGGGCTGTTCGCCGCCCGCACGCGCGGCATGAAGAGCTCCGCGATGCGAGAGATGATGGCCCTCACCGAGCGCCCCGAGGTGATCTCGCTCGCGGGCGGCCTGCCGGACACCTCGACCTTTCCGCCTGAGCTCTACGCGAGCCTGATGGCGGACGTCGCGCACGAGTCGACCGCGCGGACCCTGCAGTACGGGCCGACCGAGGGGATGGCCGCGACCACGCGGTGCATCGCCGAAGTGATGGCCGCCGAGGGCACGAAGGTCGATCCCGCGGAGGTGATCGTCACGACCGGCGGACAGCAGGTCATCGACCTCGTCTGCAAGACCCTGATCGACCCCGGTGACGTGATCGTCGCCGAGGCGCCGACCTACCCGGGAGCGATCCCGACCTTCAGCGCCTACCAGGCGGAGGTCGAGCAGATCGAGATGGACTCCGACGGGATGCCGATCGACGCCCTGGAGGAGACCCTCGACCGGCTCCACTCCGAAGGGCGCCGGCCCAAGTTCATCTACACGATCCCCAACTTCCAGAACCCCGGCGGCGTGACGATGTCGCTGGCGCGGCGGCGGCGCCTGGTCGAGGTCGCGCGGGAGCGCGAGCTGCTGATTCTCGAGGACAATCCCTACGGGCTGCTCCGCTACGAGGGCGAGTCTCTGCCGACGCTGTACTCGCTCGACTCCCAGGCGGCCGGGCGCGAGGGCGCGTCGGACCTCGTCATCTACCTCGGCACGTTCTCGAAGATCCTCTCGCCCGGGCTGCGGCTGGGCTGGGCGGTCGCGCCGCGACCGGTGCTCGAGAAGCTGAACCTCGGCAAACAGGGAGCGGACCTGTGCTCCTCCCCGGTCACGCAGATGTTCGTCGCCGCCTACTTCGCCCAGGGCGAGAGCGCCGAGACGGGGTGGCTGCAATACGTCGAGACGCTCCGGGACCTCTACCGCACGCGGCGCGACGCGATGTTCGAGGCGCTTGAGACGCAGTTCGGCGATCACGCCGAATGGACCCGCCCGCAGGGCGGCCTGTTCATCTGGGCGACGCTCGACGAGCGGATCGACACGACCGACCTGCTCGCGCTCGCGACCAAACAAGGGGTCGCGTTCGTGCCCGGACGGGCCGCCTACATGGACGGGCGCAGCGGCTCCTCCTCGATGCGCCTGAACTTCGCGGGCATCCCGGAGGAGAACATCCACGAGGGGATCCGCCGCATCGGCCGCGCGATCCGCACCCAGCTCGACCTGCTCGGCTCGCTCAGCGGCAGGCCGTCGAAGCCGCGCGCCCGCGCGCCCGAGCCGAGCACCGCGGAGGAGCCGATGGCCGACGTCGTCGCGCTGCCGCCACGCGGGAAGCCGCAGAGCGGACGCCGCTCGGCGGATCGATGAGCGAGGCGCGCAGCGTCGCGGTCCTGAAGGGCGGGCGCTCGCTGGAGCGGGCCGTGTCGCTGCGCTCCGGCGCCCAGATCCAGGCCGGGCTCGAGCGCCTCGGCTACGAGGTCCACGGGATCGACGCGGGCAGCGGGCTCGTCCCCGAGCTGCTCGAGCTGAAGCCGGACGTCGTGTTCATCGCGCTGCACGGCCGCGACGGGGAGGACGGGACGATCCAGTCGCTGCTGCAGGCGCTCGACCTCCCCTACACCGGATCGGGGCCGTCCTCCTGCGCGCGCTGCACCGACAAGGTGCTCGCCAAGCACCTGATGCTCGAGGCGAACCTGCCGACGCCCCCCTTCCTGGCGCTGCGGGAGACCTCGATCCGCGACCTCGGCGCGGGCGCGGCGCTGGGGGCGATCGAAGAGGAGCTGGGCTTCCCGATGGTCGTGAAGCCGGCGAAGGGCGGCTCGGCCTTCGGCGTCAAGTTCGCGAGCGAGGGTCAGGAGCTCCCCGAGGCGATGGTCGGGGCCTTCTCCTACGACGCCACGATCCTGCTCGAACGCCACATCCGCGGGCGCGACCTGGCGGTGTCGGTCCTCGACGGGCGGCCCCACCACTCGCTGCCCGTCGTCGAGGCGGTGCCTCGGCAAGAGGACTTCTTCGACTACGAGTCCCGCTACGAGATCGGCATGACCACCTTCGTCTGCCCGGCCGAGCTGCCGCCCGAGACCACGACCCGCGCGCAGCAGCTCGCGGTCGAGGTATACGACCTGCTCGGCTGCCACGGCTTCGCCCGCATCGACCTGATGCTCGAGGAGGGCACCGGCGAGCTCTGGGTTCTGGAGACGAACGTGGTCCCCGGGATGACCGAGACGAGCCTCCTCCCCCAGGCCGCCAACGCCGCCGGCCTCAGCTTCGACGACCTGCTCGAACGAATGCTCGCCAGCGCGTTCGACCGCTGAGCTGAGCTTGTAGATCCAGCGGGCCGCGCCGGCCTCGCGAAGGGGCGCAGCGGACGTCGCGCGGTGCGTCAGGCGCCGGTTAGGAGTCGCCCGCGGCGAAGTCCTCGGGCGATACCTGGTCGAGGAACTCCTTGAACTTCTCCACGACGTCCTCGGACTCCTCGACGTCGTGCTCGAACTCGATCGCGGACTCGGAGATGACCTCCTCGGCGGCGTAGATCGGGGCGCCGGAGCGGACCGCCAGGGCGATCGCGTCGCTGGGACGGGAGTCGATCTCGAGCTCGCGGCCCGCGACGCTGAGGGTGATCGAGGCGAAGAACGTGTTCTCCCGCAGCTCGGTGACCGACACCTGGGTGCACTTGACGTCGAGCTCGCCGAGGATGTCGCACATCAGGTCGTGGGTCATCGGCCGGGGGGTTCCGGCGCCCTGCAGCTTCATCAGGATCGACGCAGCCTCGGGATGGCCGATCCAGATCGGCAGGAACTTGTTGCCGTCGACAGTCTTCAGGAGCACGATCGGCTGCTTGCCAACCATGTCGAAGCTGACGCCGTAGATCACCATCTCCTGCACGAGGATCCTCCGGAAGGGGACGAGGTCAGAGTATAGGTTCGGACCGCCGGGGCTCCAGGCGCTCGGAGAGCGCCCGGGACCGACCGCTCAGGCCCTGGCCTTGAAGCTCCAGAGCTTGTTGCCGAGGAAGCTGAGGGGCGTCGCGGCGGCCACCGCGGCGGCCTGGGCCGGGACCTTCGAGAGGCCGCCGGCCTCGACCAGGACGGTGAGCAGCAGCAGGCTGATCACCTCGGTCACGACGCTCACGAGCAGGAAGCGCATCGCCTGGTGGTGGGCGATGCCCCCGCGGGCGTCGAACGTCCAGTGGCGGTTCCAGAAGAAGTTGTTCGCGACGGCGACGATCCAGGCGACGACGGACGCGACGCGATACTCGAGCCCCACCTGGTGGACGAACACGGTG
>DATNBM010000029.1:0-3211 GCA_035571915.1 Solirubrobacteraceae bacterium
TTCCAGGCGCAGTCCATCCCGATGGTCGTCGCGATCATCGGCGGCCAGATGGTTGACGCGTTCCTCGGCGCGATGCCCGAGGCGCAGGTCAAGCAGTGGCTCCAGCAGGTGCTCGCGGTCGCCGACCAGCTCGGCGTCCGGCCGGCGGGCGCGGACGGCGCGGAGCCCGCGGACGCGCTCGACGGCCTGCCGCCGGCGCTCTCCGCCGCCAGGGACGCGATGGAGGGCGGCGACCTCGACGGCGCGGCCCGGGCGCTGGAGAAGGCGCTCGCCGACGCCCCGGGTGACCCGCTGGCGAAGAGCTGGCTCTCCCAGGTCAACCTCATGCGCCGGGTGTCTTCCTACGACCCGATGACCGTCAGCAGGGAGGCCGCCGCGCACCCGGACGACGTCGCCGCGCAGCTGCGGGTCGCCGACTTCGAGATGGCGGGCGGGGACGCGGAGAAGGCGTTCGACCGGATCCTCGCCGTGATCAAGCGCACGTCGGGCGCCGACAGGAACACCGCGCGCCTGCACCTGCTCGACCTCTTCGAGGTCCTCTCGCCCGAGGACGAGCGGCTCAAGAAGGCCAGGACCCAGCTAACGCTGCTGTTGTTCTGAGGGGAGACGGCCCCGCCCGACGGCCCCCGCCCGAGCGCATAAGACGTGGACCTATCGACCTTGGCGCTGCGGCGTGCTGTCGGGCTCGGCGAGCGCCTCGAGCGCGGGCAGCGCGGTCGCGAGCGCGGCGCGCTGCTCGGGACTGAGCTGCGTCAGCCACTCGGTCAGCAGCGCGGTCCCCCCCTCGCGCAGCTGCTCCAGGGTCTCGTGGCCCTTGATCGTGATCGCGAGCGTCGACGCGCGCGCGTCCCGTGGGTCGGCGTCGCGCCTGACGTAGCCGAGGTCTTCGAGCACGGCCACCATCCGGGTCAGCGTTGACGGGGCGATGCCCTCGGCCGCGGCCAGGTCGCCGAGCCGCAGCGGCCCGGACTGCTCCACGGTGGACAGCGCCGCGAGCTGGGTCGGGGTCAGCCCCGCCAGCGAGTGTCTGCGCAGCCGCCGGGACAGCCTGGCGAGGGCAACCCGCAGCCGCGTGACGTCGATCATGCCGGATTCTGTATGCATCGCGCTCACGCCAGCCGTCGACGGGCTTATCGTTGTATCCCGCGCCATGCATGAAGAGTACGCGGTGACGGGCGGACCTCAATATTCTTAGGTTGTTTCCCGGCAGTGTCGCCGGAGGAAGTCGCCGGAGGAAGGCGGGAGCGACATGACCATGGCGCCGAGTGTGTCTTACTCGATCACTGCCCGGCTCGAAGTAGCGTCGCACGGCCGCGCAGTGAGCGAGATCACCCGCGCCGTGGAGCAGGCAGGCGGCGTAGTCACCGCGCTTGACGTCAACTCCGGCAACCGAGGGATGCTGCGCGTGGACGTGACCTGCGCCGCGACCGACACCGCGCACGCGGAGTCGCTGGTCGCCGCGATGGCCGCGATCCCCGGCGTTTCCGTGCACAAGGTCAGCGACCGCACGTTCCTCCTGCACCTCGGCGGCAAGATCGAGATGCGCTCGAAGGTCCCGCTGCGCAACCGCGACGACCTGTCGATGGCGTACACGCCGGGCGTCGCGCGGGTGAGCCTCGCCCTGGCCGCCAAGCCGGAAGACGCGCGGCGCCTGACCATCAAGCGCAACAGCGTCGCCGTCGTGACCGACGGGTCCGCGGTGCTCGGCCTCGGCAACGTCGGCCCCTACGCGGCGCTGCCGGTGATGGAGGGCAAGGCCGCGCTGTTCAAACGGTTCGCGAGCATCGACGCGTGGCCGATCTGCCTGGACACCCAGGACATCGACCAGATCGTCGCCACGGTCGCCGCGATCGCCCCGGGCTTCGGCGGGATCAACCTGGAGGACATCTCGGCGCCGCGCTGCTTCGAGGTGGAGCGGCGGCTGCGCGCCATGCTCGACATCCCGGTGTTCCACGACGACCAGCACGGCACCGCGATCGTCGTGCTCGCCGCGCTCACTAACGCGCTGCGGGTGGTCGGCAAGGAACTGGCCGACGTCAAGATCGTCATGGCGGGCGCCGGCGCGGCGGGCACCGCCGTGCTGAAGCTGCTGCTCAACGCCGGCGCGAAGAACGTGATCTCCTGCGACATCAACGGCGCGGTCTACCAGGGCAGGGACGGCCTGAACGAGAACCTCGCCTGGATCGCGGAGAACACTAACACCGCCTGCTACGCGGGCGACCTGGCGGGCGCGGTGATCGGCGCCGACGTGTTCATCGGCGTCTCGGCGCCGAACGTGATCGGCGGCGACGACGTCAAGAACATGGCCCCCGGCGCGATCGTGTTCGCCCTCGCCAACCCCGACCCCGAGGTCGACCCGGACGAGGCGCGCGAGTACGCGGCCGTGGTCGCCACCGGCCGCAGCGACTACCCGAACCAGATCAACAACGTGCTCGCCTTCCCCGGCGTGTTCCGCGGCCTGCTCGACGCGCAGTCCACCACGATCACCGACGCCATGCTGGTCGCCGCGGCGCGGGCGCTCGCCGACGTGGTCCCCGCCGAAGAACTCGGCCCCGACTACATCATCCCGTCGGTTTTCCACCCGGACGTGGCCTCCGGCGTCGCCGCCGCTGTTCGCGACGCCGCGTTGCGAGTCTTATTCTTTTGACCCCGTCGGTCAGGCGGAACCTTCAGGTCGGGCAAAAGAGTAAGGCTCGTCGCCGAAGCGGCGAAAAGGTAATCCGGATAAAGCGCGCGAATCGCGATCGGCAGAGCGCACGCGTCATAGCCCAACCTGCAGCATGATGGATGCATGGACCACACGGGTTCGGATCCGAAGGCTGGCCGGCTGCTCGTCGCGACCCCGATGCTCGGGGATCCGAACTTCAAACGCACCGTGGTGCTCATCGTCGAGCACGAGGAAGTCGAGGGGACTCTCGGCGTCGTGCTGAACCGGCCGAGCGCGATTGGCGTGGACCAGGTGCTTGAGCAGTGGACGGATCTCGCGACCGAGCCCTCCGTGCTGTTTCGCGGTGGCCCGGTAGCGCCGAACAGCGCCCTGGCGCTCGCCATGATCCCCGGCAAGGACGAGCCGCTCGGCTGGCGGGCGCTCGACGGCGCTCCCGCCCTGGCCCGGCTCGGCCTGCTCGACCTGGACACGCCGCCCCGGCTGCTCGCCCCGGCGATCACGAGCATGCGCGTGTACGCGGGCTACGCCGGCTGGTCCCCAGGC
>DATNBM010000030.1:0-25635 GCA_035571915.1 Solirubrobacteraceae bacterium
GCGGCCCGCGGCGATCCGCTCGGGGGCGTGCGAGACGAACACCTCCTCGCCGATCTGGAAGCCGCGGTGCTTGGCGAGGTAGCCGGCGACGAACTCGGTCGTGCCCGGCGCGATCGTCGAGCGCAGGATCAGCGAGTGCCCCGGCCCGAGCACCCCGAGCAGGTCGTCGAGCGCCGAGCGGATGTCGCGCATGTCGATCTCGATGTGCGAGAAGGAGGGCGTCCCCAGCGTGATCACGATCTGCCGAGCGGAGGCCGCGTCGGCGACGGCGGAGCTGAGCGACAGACGATCGCCCCGGTGGACCTCCTCGAGGACCTCCTGCGCGCCCGTCTCGGCGAACGGCATCCGGCCCTCGCGGACGGCGTCGAGGCGACGCGCGTCGTTGTCGACGCCGATCACGCGCAGCCCGCGCTGGGCGAACGAGAGGGCCAGCGGCAGCCCGACGCGGCCGAGGCCGACGACGGCCACGTCGGCGTTGCTCTGCTGGGCGCTCATCGAATAGGAGAGGTTATCCGCACTCCCATGGAACCCGCCGGGACCGGCGGGGTTTCGCCGACCGGACGGCGCGCGCTCGGGGCCGCGCGCGCTGCCGTCGATCAGCGCCGCGTCAGGTGGCGCGCGTACTGGGCCGCGAAGCCCGCCACGAAGCGCGGGTTGTAGCGCGCGTAGCGCCGCCACAGCCGTCGCGGCTCGCGCGAGAGCCGGTAGAGCCACTCGAGGCCCGAGCGCTGCATCCAGCGCGGCGCCTGCGAGACGAGCCCGGCGTGGAAGTCGAACGCCGCCCCGACGCCGACCAGCAGCGGCGCCCGCAGGCGCGGGCGCATCTCGAGCATCCACTTCTCCTGCTTGGGCTGACCGGTCCCGACCCATACGACGGCCGCGCCGGAGGCGTCGATCCGTGCCGCGTCCTGCTCGGACTCGGCCTCGCTGAGAGGCCGGAACGGAGGCGAGTGGGCGCCCGCGATCACGAGCCCGGGGAAGCGCTCGCGGAGACGGGCCTGCAGCAGCGCGAGCGCCTCCGCGTCGCGTCCCCCGTACAGGTAGATCGGGATCCCCGCGTCGGCCGCGCGCTGGCAGAAGAACGCCATCAGGTCCGGTCCGTAGATCCGCGTCGCGCGACGGTGGCCGAGCGCTCGGAGCGCCCATACGAGCGGCATCCCGTCGGGCGTGGCGAGCGTCGCGCCGGCCAGCGCTTCGGCGGTCTCGGGGTCCTCGCGGGCGTTCATCACGAGGTTCACCGCGGCGGCCGTCACGTAGCCGCGCGCGTCCGCCGCGATCATCGCCTCCATCCAGTCGAGCACCTCGGCGTAGTCGCTGACCGCGAGCCGCGCGCCGAGCACCTCGGCCCGTTCGGGCGGAGGCGGAGCGGCCGGCGGCGGGGGTGGGGGAGCGGAGTCGGCCGGGATTTGAGTGAAGATACCTCCCGCGGTGACGATCGACGAGGACTTCTGGCGCGGGCGCCGCGTGCTCGTCACGGGCCACACCGGCTTCAAGGGCGCATGGCTCTCGCTCTGGCTGCAGTCCCTCGGGGCCGAGCTGACCGGCCTCTCGAGCGGTCCGCCTACCGTCCCCTCGCTCTACGCCCAGGCGGACGTCGGGGCGGGGATGCGCGAGCACCGCGGCGACGTCCGCGACGCGGCGGCCGTCGGCGCGGCGCTGGCCGCTTCGCGCGCGGAGCTGGTCCTGCACCTTGCCGCCCAGCCGATGGTCCGGCGCTCGCTGCGCGAGCCGGCGCTGACGTGGGAGGTGAACGTGATGGGCACGATCAACGTGCTCGAGGCGGTCCGCGCGGCGGGCGGGCAGGTCGGTGGCGTGCTCGTCGTGACCTCCGACAAGTGCTACGAGAACCCGCCCGGCGGGACGCGCGCCTTCGTGGAGGGCGACGCGCTCGGGGGCTCGGACCCGTACTCCTCCTCGAAGGCCGGCGCCGAGCTGGTCGCGGCCGCATGGCGGCGCTCGTTCTTCTCCGCCGCGGGCACGCCGAACCTCGCGACCGCACGGGCGGGGAACGTGATCGGCGGGGGCGACCGCGGCGAGGACCGCCTGCTCCCGGACGCGCTGCGCGCCGTCGAGGACGGCTCGGAGCTGCTCGTCCGCAATCCCGCGGCGGTCCGGCCGTGGCAGCACGTCCTGAACCCGCTCGTGGGCTACCTGCTGCTCGCCCGGCGGCTGCTCGAAGGGCCGGACGCCGCACGGGCGTGGAACTTCGGCCCGCCGCCGGGCGACGCGCGGCCCGTCGGGTGGATCGTCGAGCGGCTCGCCGAGCTGTGGGAGGGCGATCTGCGCTGGCGCGCGGACGAGCGCCCGAACCCGCCCGAGGCCGGCCACCTCGAGCTCGACTCGGGCGCGGCCGAGCGCGAGCTCGGCTGGCGGCCGGCGTGGAGCCTCGAGGAGGCGCTCGCCCGGATCGTCGAGTGGCACCTCCGCGAGCGCGCCGGGGAGAACATGCGCGAGCAGACGCTCGCGCAGATCGCCGCCTACGGCTGAGAAGCCTGGTCGGAGACATTCGCGGCGCAGCGGCGGCTGCGTCCTCCCTGCAAAAGCGGCGGTTCGTGGGAGCCGCCGGTCGGTCGCTGGCCGCACGTCATCCGCGCTGGCACCCTCACGGCCGTGAGTCCCGCCACACTGCGCCGTTATCGGGCCGAGCGTCTGCTCGCGCGCGATTTCGAGAGTCTGCGGGAGTCCGTCCTCGCGACGGTCGCCGCGCGCCTGCGCGCAGCCGGCACGACGCTCGACCGCGCCGAGCTGGAGGCGTGCTACGCGGCGGCCTGGCAGGGCCTCTACGGGGCGGCGCTGGCGGGCGAGGAGATCTCCAACCCGCGCGCCTGGCTGATCCTCGTCACCTACCGGAGGGCGATCGAGGAGCTGCGCGCGCCGGGACGGGCGGTCGAGCCCCTTCCTCTCGGGGCGCACGCCGAGCGCGACCTCGACGGGGAGCTGGACGACCGGGCTCGGATGCGGGCGCTGCTGCACGGCATGCGGGCGCGGCTGGACCTGCGCGAGCGCGAAGCGGCCGCGCTCTGCTACCTGCACGGCTACTCCCGCCGGGAGGCGGCCGAGCGGATGGGCGTGAGCGAGCTGCGGATGCGCAAGCTGATGGAGGGGACCGGGAGGCGCGAGGGGGTCTCGGCGAAGATCGCCGAGGTCGTCGAGACGATCCGCGCGGACGCGGTCTGCGCCCGGCACGAGTCGCTGATGCGGGCGCTCGCCTTCGGCGTCCTCGACCCCGAGGGCGAGCGCTACCGGCTCGCCGTGATGCACCGGCGCGATTGCCCCGCCTGCCGGCGCTACGTGGTCGTGCTGCGCGGCGCGGCCGCCGTCCTGCCTCCCGTTCTCACCCTCCCGGCGGGCCCGACCGGGGCGCTCCTCCGCCTCGCCGGCCTCGGCCACCACGCTGCCGCCGGTCCAGTCGCCGCGTCTCTACCCTCGCTGGGCGCGTCGGCTGCGACCGGCGGCGGCGCGGGAGCGAGCGGCGGCTGGGCGCTCGGCGGCCTCGGCGCGAAGCTCGCCGCGGGTTGCCTGCTGCTCGCCGGCGTCGGCGCGGGCTGCGTGGCGATCGTCCACGACGGCCCGCCGAGCCGGGCTCATCGGTCCAGCGCGGGGCCCCTCGTGGCCCCGGCGGGTCCGCGCGCCGTAGCGGCTACGGCGCCCCCGCTCCTCGCGCCGACCTCGGGCGGCGCCGGGCGCGCGCGCCGGGTCACCGGCCCCGCTTCACGGCAGGGCCCCGGGAGACCCTCCTCGGGCTCGCCCATCGCCGCGGCCCGCGAGTTCGGGCTCGAGCAGCCCGCGCGGGTCGTCCCGGGGTCCTCCACGAACCGCGCGATCGCATCTGCGGCGGGCTCCGCCCCGCCGTCGAGTTCCGCGCCCGCCGGCGAAGGCTCGACCTCCTCCTCCTCCTCCTCCTCCTCCTCCTTGCGGGAGTTCTCGCCGGGCTAGGACTGGGGGAAGACCCGCATCAGCTTGCGCAGCGCGAGCGGGTTGCCCTTGGGGCGCAGCCGCCGCGTGGCGATCGCCTGCAGCGGGTTGAGCCGCTCGCCGACGATGTCGGCGAAGTCCTGCCATGAGACCCGCAGGCGCAGGTCAGGGCCCGCGGCCTCGCCCTGTTCGACGGTGCTCGAGCCGTTGTTGACGAGCAGGTGCCAGGTGGGGATGTCGGGGTCGGTGAACTCCCACTGGAACGTCACCGGGCGGCGCAGGCCGTGCCTCGGGTCGACCTGGCGGCGGATCGTGTCGAACAGCAGCTCGACGGTCTCCGGGTCGCGCGCGGTCGGTCCCTCGCGCACCCCGATCACGCCCGCTTTGGCGAGCGCCCGCCCGCGCTTGGAGAGCTCGAGCGGGCTCAGGCCCGGCGGCAGCAGCGGCGGCCCCGGCAGGCTCTCCACGGGCAGGCCCGCGGAGCGCAGCTTGGTCGTCATCGAGGTCAGGCCTTCGACCCCGACCTCGTCGAACGTCGCGCCGAAGGTCGTGACGTAGCGCTCGTCCCAGCCGGGCGGCATCAGGACCTGGGCGGTGTAGCGGGTCACTTCGCGCAGCAGCCCGGCGACGGCCTTCGGCACCCCGACGGGGTCTTCCCGGTTCAGGTCGGAGAGCAGCTTCACGCCGAAGCCGATGTGGCGCTGCTCGTCGGCGGCGATGTTCTGCATGCCCTCCCGGAACGCCGGCAGCTGGTCGCGCCGTTCCAGATAGCTGCAGATGAAGTGCTGCCCCGGCTGCGCCAGCGACGCCTCGATGATCACGTGGTAGAGGGTGACCGCGGCGGCGAGCTTCGCCGGCGAGCGGTCGGCGCGCAGCTCGTCGGCCATCGTGTCGAGCCGGTCGAAGATCTTGCGAAAGCCGGGCGTCAGCTGCGGGCGGATCGCCTGCAGGCCGGAGGCCATCGAGCCGTCGCCGATCCCGCAGACCTCCTGCATGAAGCGCTTGAAGAAGACCGCGTGGCGGGCCTCGTCGACCTGCTGGGTCGTCAGGAAGTACTTCTGCTCCTCAAGCGGCGCCGCGTCGATGTACGGCGAGAGGTTGTCGGCGACGGCGTCCTCGCCCCAGAAGAACAGGCAGTAGTTCCACAGCGCCGCCTGGCGCTCGAACTCCGTGAAGTCCTCGCGCCACTGGCGCGCGTCCTCGGTGAAGTCCAGCTCGGTCGCACGCCAGTTGCCGCGCTCCCAGCGCGCGTAGAGGTCCTCGTAGGAGATCGCGTCGGTGGGCAGCGACGCGACGTCTGGGCTGGGGGAAGCCGTTGCCATCGTTACTCCGTTCTGCGTCGGGATAACGAACGCTATCGAAATAGCGTTTGCTCTGCAAGTAGGATGTGCGGTGATGGCCGGAACCGGCACGGGAGCGCGGATGACCCGCGAGCAGAGCCGCGCGAACACCCGCGAGCGGCTGCTCGCGGCCGCCCGGACAGTCTTCGCCCGCAGCGGCTTCCACGGCGCCTCGGTCGAGGAGATCGCCTCGGAGGCCGGCTTCTCGACCGGCGCCCTCTACTCGAACTTCGAGGGCAAGGAGGATCTCTTCCTGGTCCTGATGGAGCGCGAGATCGACGAGCACGCGCACGAGATCGCGGCCGCGGTCGGGCGCGGCTCGGTCTCCGAGCGCGCCGCGGGGGGCGCCCGTCAGTGGATGACGATGATCGAGCGCGAGCCCGAGGCCCTGCTGCTGTTCATGGAGTTCTGGGCCTACGGCGTGCGTGACGCCGAGATGCGCCCCAAGGTCGCCGCGCGCTTCGCGCAGATGCGCTCCGTGCTGACCGAGCTGATCGCCGACGGGGTGCGCGACTTCGACCTCGAGCTGACGATCCCCGCCGAGCAGCTGGCGGTCGCGATCGACGCGCTCGCCGACGGCATCGCCCGGCAGAAGCTGGCCGATCCGGCGGCCGTCCCGGACGAGCTGATGGGGAAGATCCTGTCGCTGCTGCTGGCCGCCGTCACGCGGCCGGCGGGCGGCACAGCGCCGCGTAGTGGAGGGTGAAGAGGCGCCGCGCGAGCGGCGCGGCGAGCCGCTCGGCGCCGGCTCGCAGGGCCCACTTGGCGGTGCCCGCGGCGCGCCCCCGCGCCCCCGTCGCGAAGAACACGTGGACCGAGCGCGGCAGCGGGTCCAGAAGCTCGGCGGCGATCTGCAGGCCCGCGTCCGCCGCGATCGCGCGCGCGTCCTCGCGGCCGAGCCGCTGCAGGTGCCCGATCTCCTCCGCGTGGGCGCGCTTGGCGGGGCGCCGGGCCGACCAGTTCGCCTCGAGCGGCACCTCGAAGACGACCGCGCGGCAGACGCGAGCCGCCTCGCGCAGCAGCGCCGGGGGGTCGGGCACGTGCTCGAGCACGTGAGAGAGGATCCCGAGCTCGAACTCGCCGTCGGCGAACGGCAGCCGGGCGCCGTCGAACAGGCCGATCTCGGCGGCGTCCGCGAGCCCCGCCCGCGCGATCGCCGCGGCAGGCTCTGAGATCTCGATCCCGGCGAGGCGCCCTCCGAAGCCGCGCCGCGCCAGCTCGCCGAGCAGGGCGCCGTCCCCGCAGCCGACGTCGAGCGTGCTCGCCGGGCGGACTCCCGCCCGCCCGCACAGCGAGGTCACGTGGTCGGCCTTGCCGAGGGCGCCGAGCGAGCGCCACTGCGCGGCCTTGTCCGCCTTCGGACCCTGCAGCGAATAGGCGCGCTCGTAGAAGCCGATCAGGTCCGCGGAGTCCTCCACCGGTGTGATTATCGTTGCCGGGATGACCGCCAAGCTGACGGCGGCGCTGCGCGGGGCGCCGGCGACGGTCCCTGGCCTCGCCGCGATCGCGCTGTGCGTGGTGTGGGCGACCGATCAGGCCGGCTACCCCGTCACCCACTGGGCGCCGGGCGGGCTCGTCGCGATCGCGCTGCTCGCGATCGCGCTCGTCGCGGTTCCCGGTCCGCTCGCCGGCTCCTCGCCCGCCGTCCGCGTCGCGCTCGGGTCCCTGGCCGCCTACACGGCCTTCTCCTACCTGACGATCGCCTGGGCGAAAGCCCCCGGCGAAGCGCTCGAAGGCGCCGACCGGACGCTGCTCTACCTGCTCGTCTTCGCGCTCTTCGCCGGCTGGCGCCAGCGCGGGACGACGGCGATCGCGCTGCTGCTGGTCTGGGTCCTCTCGATCGTCGGCCTCGCGCTGTTCGTGCTGCTGCACATCGACGCCGCCCCGGCCTCGCGCCTTGCGAGCCTGCTGCCCGGGGGGCGGTTGAGCTTCCCGAGCGGCTACCCGAACGCCAACGCCGCCGAGTGGATGATGGCCTTCTGGCCCGCGCTGCTGCTGGCGCGCGAGCGGCGCCTGCACTGGGCCCTGCGGGGACTGCTCGCGGCCGGGGCGGTGCTGCTCGCCGCCGTGACGCTCCTGAGCCAGAGCCGGGGGTCGCTGTACGCGACCCCCGCGATGCTCGTGCTCGTGTTCGTCCTGCTGCCGAAGCGGACGCGTACCTTCGCCGCGCTGATCCCCGTCGCAGGCGGGATCGCGATCGCGGCGCCCGCGGCGCTGAAGGTCGGCGACCACCTGCGCGCCGGCAACGTCATCCCGGCCAACCTCCACGACGCCGCGGGCGTGGCGCTGCTGGCGGCGCTCGCGGCGGGGCTCTTGGCCGCGGCAGGCGCCGCGGTCGAGTCGCGCCGCTCGCTCGCCGCGGGCGACGGGCGGCTGGTCCACCGTCTCACGGCAGCCGCCGCGGTCGCGGCGCTCGTGGCCGTCGTCGCCGTCGGCCTGGCCGCGGCGGGCAACCCCGTCAAGAGGGTGGAACACGCCTGGCACTCGTTCAAGGGCGGCTACGGGGAAGGCGGCGGGGACCGGCTGCTGAGCGGCCTCGGCTCGAACCGCTACGACTTCTACAGGGTCGCGCTGGACGAATACCGCGCCCACCCGGTCGGAGGGATCGGCGTCGACAACTTCCAGCAGCAGTACCTGCGCCACGGCCGCAGCTCGGAGACGCCTCGCTATCCGCACAGCCTCGAGCTTCGCGTGCTGACCGAGACCGGCCTGCTCGGCGCCCTGCTCGCGATCGCGGGCCTGGCCGCCGCTCTGTGGGCGGCGATGCGGGCCGCCCGCGGGCCCGACCCGCTCGCGGCTGCGACCGCGGCGGCCGCCCTGGCCGGGTTCGGCTACTGGGTCGTCCACGGCTCGGTCGACTGGTTCTGGGAGTTCGCGGGGCTCGGGGCGCCGGCCTTCGCGCTGCTCGGGCTCGTTTGTGCCCTCGATCCGGGCGGTCGGGCGCGCCGCGCCCCGCGCGCGGCCGGCGCCCCCGGTGGCGAGGGAACAGAGGATGCGGAGGAGGCGAGGCCCGCTACGCGGGAGGCGGCGGGCGAGCCACGGGGGCGCTCCGGGCGTATCTCTCCGGCGCGGCCGGTCCGCCTGCTCGGCGCGGCCCTCGGTGCCGCCCTGGCTCTGCTCGCGGCGCTCGCCTTCGCCGGCCCCTGGCTCAGCCAGCGGCAGGTGCAGAGCGCCGCCAAGCAGTGGCCGACGGACGCCGCGGGCGCCTACGCGCGCCTCGATCAGGCGGCCGCCCTCGACCCGTTCAGCGACCAGCCCTACCTCGTCGCGGGGTCGATCGCGCTGCGGCTCGGCTCGCTCGGCCGCGCCGACCGGGAATTCGCGAGGGCGCTGAAACGGGTGCCCGACGACGCCTACGCGACGCTCGAGCGGGGCGCGATCGCCTCCACCCGGGGCCGCGCGGCGGAAGCCCGCCGCCTGCTTGCCCGCGCGGCTGCGCTCAACCCGCGCGATCCGCTCACCCGCGAAGCACTCGCCCTCGTCAGCTCCGGGCGCGCCGTGAGCGTCGAGGCGCTGAACCGCCTGATCCTCCTGAAGGCCGAAGAACTTTCCTAAATCCGCCCCAACAATTGAAATCGACCTCGACAGGCCCCGCAGCCTTCGCTACTTTGTATGTCAGCTCGTCGAATCGTCGAGGCTCGGACGGGGGCTCCATTGAAATGCCTACCGGGCGTGGCTCACGCGGTCGAGTGGCATGGAATGAGAGCGCATCCGCTCCGGCCGAAGAAGGGACCCCACGGTAGGGAAATTGCAAGGGCATCGCATCATCCGAGCGGCCGCGCTGACGGCGTTGATGCTGTGCCTGCAGGCGGCTTCCGCGAGCGCGTCGAGCACGCTGCTGAGCGGCTACGGCGGGCCCGGACAGGGCAACCAGGCGATCATCGGCGCGACGCTGATCGGCGGGGGCTCGGGCGGAGGCTCGGGCTCGGGGTCGACGGGGGCGCAGGCCACCGGATCGACTCCCGCCTCGATCGCGCTGCCGCAGACCTCCGCCGGTAAGGGCGGCGGCCGATCGGGCCGCCGGCGCACCCATCCCGCGCGGCCCGCCGGCAAGCCTTCTGCGTCCTCGAAGACGACCGCGACCGGCGGCGCGCGGCGCCCGGCGCCGGCCGCAGCCCGCCCCGGAGGGGGCGGGACGCTCGGGCTGACGGGCGCCGACGTGCTCTACATAATCCTCGCCTTCTGCGTGCTGGCCGCCACGGCCGTGCTCACCTCCCGCCTGACCGGTCGCACGGGCCGGGCAGGGGGGACGCGGTAGGGGCAACGGGACGGCTAAAGGGATGCCGGCCTGGACCCGAGTAGTCCTATAGGACCCGAGTTTCGCCTGCCATGGATCGAGCGCGCGTAACCCAACAGACCACGTCGAGCACGATCTCGCTGCGCAGCGAGATGCTGCACGACGCCCCGAGCCCGCGGGCCCTCCGCTCCGGGAGCTTCCATGGGCCGCTGCAGTGGGCGCTCGAGGGATCGGGCTGGGGCCTGGTCAGGCCGGTCAGCGACTTCGTGATGGTCTGGGTGGCACTGATCGTCGCGCTCGGGGGCTTCTCGACGATCTTCCACATCGACTCGCACCGCGCGCCGCTGCTGGTGATGCCGTTCCTGGTCGTGTTCCTGTTCTACGTCCGCGGGCTGTACAGGACGAAGATGCGCATCCAGGTGCTCGACGGGGTCCTGCCGGTCCTCAGCGGCGTGTCCGTCGCAGCGATGGCGGTCGCGGTCCTCGGCATGCTGCTCAACCACGAGGTGCCCGAACAGGGCGAGTGGCTCCGCGCCTGGTTCTACGCGCTGCTGGGCGTCGGCCTCGGCCGCACGCTGCTGGTGCTCGCGCAGCGCCGCGCCCGGTCCCGGCGTCTGGTGGGCAAGCCGGTCCTGATCATGGGCGCGGGCGTCGTCGGCGCGCAGGTCGCCCGGCGCCTGGAGAACCACCCCGAGTACGGGCTCGCCCCGGTCGGATTCCTCGACGAGGACCCGCGCTCGGTGGCGGAGGTGGGGGGTCGCGAGGTGCCGGTGCTGGGCACGATCGACGACCTCGAGGACGCGGTCGCGAGGACCGGAGTGCGCAACCTGATCGTCGCCTTCTCCTCGGTCGCGGACGCCCGCGTGAGCCGCCTGATCCCCCGCTGCCAGGAGCTCGGCGTGGACGTCTCGGTGGTGCCCCGGATGTTCGACCTGATCAACGACCGGGTGGGCTACGACACGGTCGGCGGCCTGCCGCTGCTGTCCTTCAACGCGATCGACCCGAAGGGGATGCAGTTCGCGATCAAGCACGCGCTGGACCGCGTGCTGGCCGCTGTGCTGCTGATCGTCTTCTCGCCCGTGCTGGCGGCCGCGGCGCTGGCGGTGAAGCTGTCGAGCAGCGGGCCGGTCCTGTTCAAGCAGCGCCGCGTCGGCCGCGACGGGCGGGTCTTCGACTTCTACAAGTTCCGCTCGATGCGCGAACCGGACCGTGTCCCGGAGCAGCAGGAGGAGGAGAGCGCGCTCGACTTCCTTCTCGCCGGCGATGTCGCCCCTGGGGGCGTCGAGGGGGAAGACCGCCGCACCGCGGTCGGGCGCTTCCTGCGCTCCAGCTCGCTCGACGAGCTGCCCCAGCTGTTCAACGTCCTGCGCGGCGACATGAGCCTCGTCGGACCGCGACCGGAGCGGCCGGAGTTCGTCGAACTGTTCCGCAACGACATCATCCGCTACGGCGACCGCCACCGCGTGAAGTCGGGCATCACGGGCTGGGCCCAGGTCCATGGCCTGCGCGGCCAGACCTCGCTGGCCGAGCGGGTCGAGTGGGACAACTACTACATCGCCCACTGGTCCCTCGGGCTGGACTTCAAGATCCTCGCCCTGACGCTCGTCGCGCTGTTCCGCAACGCCGAGTAGCGACCCACGCCGAGTAGCGACCCGACCCGCCGAGTAGCGACCCCGCGCGCCGAGTAGCGACCCGCGCGCCGTGAGCGGCGCCGTCGATCAGATGCTGGCGTGGGAGGCCCGCGCGGGCCCGGTCCAGTACTGGAAGACCCGCACGGAGACGCCGCGGGTGCCAAGCACCGAGGGCAGCGCGACGGCGTATTCGTTGAAGCGGTTCTGGGTGAACAGCGCGCGGAAGCGCAGCCGGCCTCCGATCGACGCTTCCAGCTCGAGGAAGTCGCCGACCGGGCCGCTGCCCGAGACGAGCAGGTGCGAGCCGCGCCGCTGCAGCCTCGTCGTGACCCGACTGAACGGCCCCGAGGGCCGGTCGAAGGCTTCGCGGAGCCCCCTGAAGGCCGGCTTGTGGGCTCCCGTGCGGGTCAGCGCCCCGAAGCTTTCCGCCTTCGAGTCCTCGAGCTTGTAGACGGTCGCCGCCGCGAGGTACGGGGCCCGCGCCATCTCGCGCAGCGCGTTGCGCAGGTTCAGCGCCTGCACCTTGCGCGAGACGCACGCCTGTTCCTGCTCGATCCGGCGGCCCGGCCAGCAGCTCGTCCAGCCGAACTCGTCGAGCCACAACGGCTTGGAGTCCCCGTTGGCCGTCTGCGTTTCGCGGATCGAGCGCAGCGAGCCGAGCGTGAGGTTGTAGTAGTGGACCGAGAGGCCGTCGTAGTAGCCCTTGATGCCCGCCGCGTAGAGGGCCTTCAGGAAGTTGCCGTTGGAGCCGACGAGCGAGCCGCCCAGCACCATCGTCGAGGGCGAGGCCGCCTTCACCGCCGGGTAGGCGGCGCGCAGCAGACGGGCGTACCTGACGGCCTTTTCGGGGCCCGCGAAATAGTCTTCGTTGGCCTGGTCGGGCTCGTTCCAGACCTCGATCGCGGCGAGTTTGCTCCCGTATCGCTGGGCGAGGGCCCCGAGCAGGGCGGCGTAGGCGCCGTCGTCGGTCGGGGGCCAGGAGCCGGCCTTGCCGTCGCGGCCGAGCGCGCATTCGCGCAGGATCGAGGCGGGCGCGGAGGAGGCCCAGCAGGGCGTCGTGGCGACCGTCGCGACGACCTTGATGTGGGCTGCTTCGGCGTCGGCCAGAAGCCGGTCGGAGAAGGCGAGCGCCTGGGGGTCGAGCGCCGGGCCGGTCGGCTCGAAGACCGCCCACGGGAAGTCGATGCGCACGATCCGGGCGTGCAGCGTCTTGGCCTGCGCGATCTCGTGGTCGGCTTCGGCGGGGACCGAGCCGTCGGTCAGGCCGGGGATATTGACGCCGCCGAGGAAGCCGGTCGAGGCGTGCGCGGCCGTCGCCGGCAGGGCCGTCGCCGCCACCGCCAGCAGCGCGGCGAGCCTGCGGGTCGCTCTAGTCATCTCCCCTCAAGATAGTCAGGCGGGCCGGCGGGTCCCGCCGGTCGGCCCTTTTTGCAAAGTCCCGCCCGCCCCGCCCCGCCCGTCGGGCGCGGCGCCCACGACCTCCGACCATCTAGGCTTCCCCGCGTATGCCTTCGACCTGGGTCTGGATGCAGATCGTGATCGTCGTGTTCGTCGTGATCGGCATGATCGTCGCGATCACGAAGCTCGCCTGAGTCATCCCCGTCGCAGCCACCGTCGCTTGGACCGTCGCGCCGCCGGCGTGGCCGGGCGGCGCGGGATCTCCGCGCCGGCGAGGATCGCGGCGGGCACCTCGCGCGTCAGCCAGTCCTCGAGATCGGACCGGCCCGCCGCGGCGAGCTCGGCGGAGATCGACGGCGGCCGGTTGACCGCGTCGTGGGCGTCCGATGCGACGTTGTGGGCCAGGCCCGCATCGAGCAGCGCCAGGCCGAGCTTCTTGGCCGGCGAGCCGAAGCGCCCGACGAGCGAGCCGGACGTGAGCGAGGTGAGGACGCCGCCGTCGATCAGCGATTCGAGCAGCCGCGGGTCGCGGTGGAACGCCGGGCAGCGCTCGGGGTGGGCCAGCAGCACGCGATGGCCGAGGCGGTGGACCTCCGCGATCGCGGCGTCGATGCCACCCACCCGGTCGCTGAAGGGGGGCTCGACGAGCAACCAAGGCCCGTCGCCGAGGCGCAGGCCGGCGAGCGTCTCCGGGTCGAGCTCGGCGATCCGCGTCACGGCCACCTCCGCGCCGAGCACGATCTCGACCGCGGGCGCGTCGGCGCCGAGCGCGTCGCGAAGCTGCTCGAGGGCGGCGGCGATCGTGCCGGGATCGTTCCGGTAGCGCCCGCTCACGTGCGGCGTCGCCGTCATCGTCGCGATCCCCGCCGCCTCGGCGGCCCGCAGCATCTCCAAGGAGCCCTCGGGCGTCGATGGCCCGTCGTCGATTCCGGGTAGCACGTGGCTGTGCATGTCGATCATCGGAGTGGTCACGTTAGCCCCCCGCGCGGGCGCCGCTCGCGCGGATCCCGCGCGCTGGCTATGATCGCGCCGCGGGTCCGGCCCGGGCCACAGGCGAGCGTGCGAGGAGGCCAGGATGTTCAAATCGATCGTGGTGGGGACCGACGGCTCGGACACGGCGACCCAGGCCGTCCGTCAGGCCGTCGACCTCGCGAAGGACGTCGGCGCCAAGGTGGAGCTCGTGAGCGCGTACGAGCCCGTCTCCTCGCAGCGCCTGAGCGAGGAACGCAGGCAGGCTCCCGAGGACCTGCAGTGGACGATCAACCCGCGCGAGGACGTCGACGCGACGCTCGAGGCGGCCGCGGAGCTCGCCAAGGAGGCGGGCGTCGAGGTCGCCACCTACGCGCGCCAGGGCGACCCGGCGGACGCGATCCTCGACGTCGCCGAGGAGCGGGAGGCCGACCTGATCGTGGTCGGCAACAAGGGCATGACGGGAGCCAAGCGGTTCCTGCTCGGCTCGGTGCCGAACAAGGTCAGCCACCACGCTCCCTGCTCGGTGCTGATCATCCGCACCACCTGAAGCGTCCACGACGGCGGGGATACTCCCCGCGATGAAGATCGTGAGCGTGATGACGACCGACTCCAGCGGCGGCGCCGAGTTCGCGGCGCTTGAGATGCTCGAGGCGCTCCGCGAGCGCGGCAACGAGACGGTGATGCTCACCGACACCGCGGGCATCGGCCGCGACACCGGCGTCACGATCCGCCCGATCGAGATCGGCCCGAAGCTCTCGACCGGCAGCTGGCCGTCGCTGGGGGTCCGCTGGCCGCAGCTGCTCGGCCGGTTGCGCACCGCGCTGCGCGCCGAGGCGCCCTACGACGTGCTCCTGGTGCACTACAAGAAGGAGCAGCTGATGGCGCGGATGCTGCCCGCCGAGCTGAGGTGGACGGTCGTGTGGTCGGAGTGGGGGCCGGTCCCGTTCCCGCTGCGCAAGGGCCTGCCCCGGCGCGCCTACCTGCGGGCGGCCGAGCCGGTGCCGCTCGTGATGGCGGTCTCGGAGGGCACGAAGCGGTCCGTCACGGAAGTCGGCGTCGACCCCGCCAAGGTCGTCGTCGTGCCGAACGTGCTGCGCACGGATGAGATCCGTTTCACCCCGGAGGGCCGCGCGCGGGTGCGGGGCGAGCTCGGTATACCCGAGGACGCGTTCGTCGTCGGCTGCATCTCGCGCTTTCACTTCAAGAAGCGCAACGACGTCGTCGTCGAGGCCGTGATCGCGCTGCAGGACCCGCGCGTGCACCTGCTGCTGTGCGGCGACGGGGACACGGAGGCTGAGCTGCGCGAGCTGGCCCGGCCGCTCGGCGAGCGGGCGCACTTCATCCCGACCCCGGGCCGGGAGGTCCCCGAGGTGCTCTCCGCCTTCGACGTCTCGGTCTTCTGTCCGAGCCCGACCGAGGGAGCGCCGCGGGCGGTGATCCTCGGCATGCTCGCGAGCCGCCCCTGCCTGTCGACCGGAGCGGAGGGCGTCGCCGACATGATCTCGCCCGAGATCGGCGGCATCGCCAGCCCCGAGAACGACCCCGAGTCGCTGCGCCGGCTGCTCGTCCGCTATCTGGAGGACCCCGATCGGGCGGCCCGCGAGGGCGCCGCCGCGAGGGCCTTCGCGGAGCGGACCTACGCCGCGCCGGTCGTCGCGGAGCTGATCGAGGGGCTGTTCGAGCGGGCGATCGCCGCGAGCGGAGCGGGCCGGCCTCTCGCCTCATGACCGC
The DNA here is from genome assembly GCA_035571915.1 of Solirubrobacteraceae bacterium. Classification (GTDB taxonomy): domain Bacteria; phylum Actinomycetota; class Thermoleophilia; order Solirubrobacterales; family Solirubrobacteraceae; genus Palsa-744. The sequence continues at coordinate 15,225 of DATNBM010000030.1, forward strand.
AGGAGGACCGCGCCGGCTGCTGATGATCGAGCAGGGCGGGCGGGGCGGCGTGGCGGATTACACGGGCGCGCTGGTCGCCGCGCTGGCGGCGCGCGGCTGGGCGGTCGACCTCGCGAGCGCCGACGATCACCTCTACCAGCCCGTCGACGGGGTGACGCACCACCGGGTGTTTCATTACGTGCGGGAGACGACGGCGCTCGGGAGGACGCTCCGCCGGGTCGGCCTGAAACGGCCGCTCAACGGGGTGCTCTTCATCCTCTCGCTGCCTCGCCTGACGATGCTTGCCAGGCGCGCCGACGTCGTTCACACGCAGGGCTGGGAGATCCCGCAGCTCGGGCTGCTCGCGATGCTCTGCCTGCGCGCCGCCGGACGCCCGGTGGTCCAGACCGCGCACAGCACCTTCGAGCGTCCCGGCCGGCTGCCCCGGTTGCGCCGCGCGATGCGCGAACGCTCGGCGCGCATCGCCGCGCGCACGATCGTCCACACCGCCGCCGACGTCGAGCGCCTCTCGCCGTCGGCGGCCCGGCGCGCGGTCGTGATCCCCCATGGCGAGTACGGCGGCCTCGCCAGGGAGGGGGGCGTGGCCGACCGCGACGCTGCGCGTGCCGAGCTCGGCATCCCCGCCGGCGCCCCGGTCACGTTGATGTTCGGGCAGCTGCGCACCGACAAGGGGCTCGGCGATCTGATCGACGCGGTCCGGGCGTTGCCGGAGCTGCACCTCCTGATCGGCGGCCAGGACAACGGCGGGCTCGCAGAGCAGGCCCAGGCGCTCGCCGATCCGGCGCTGCGCGGCCGTGTCACGATCCGCGAGGGCTTTCTGGAGATGTCCGACGCCGCGAAGCTGTTCGCCGCCTCGGACACGGTCTCGCTCCCCTACCGGGTCGCCTCGGCGAGCGGCGTGCTGCTGCTCGCGTACGGCTTCCGGCGCCCGGTCGTCGTCTATCCCGTCGGCGGGATGGGCGAAGCGGTCCTCGACGGGGAGACCGGGTGGATCTGCGCGCGCCCCGACCGCGACGCGCTGATCGACGCGCTCGCCGACACGATCAGGGTCGGTGCGGCCGAGTGCCTCCGCCGCGGGGAGGCCGGCGAGCGGCTCGCCGATGAGCGCTACTCGTGGCAGGCGATCGCGGCGCGCACGGCGGAGGTCTACGGCGAGGTGCTCGACGATGGATGACGGAAAGGACGCGATCCGGGGGGCGCGCCTGCTGCTCGGCGCGGCCGCGCCGGAGGGGGCCGCCGAGCTCCCGGAGGTGCGCCGCGCGACGCGACCCCGGGGGGTCCCCTCGCCTCCGGTCCGCTTCGCGCAGCAGGTCAAGCGCAAGCTCGGGCGCCTGGAGTACGAGCGGGCGGTCGCGGCGCCGTTGATGGCCGCGCGCCGCGCCGCACTGGGCGCCGCCGCCGCCGGGCCGCCGCGGTTCCTCGTGCGGGTCGACGAGTTCCCCCACTCCCTCGCCTGGGAGGACCCCGACCTCTACGGGACCGAGCGCTACGTGCGCTTCCACGAGATGATGTGCGCGGCCGGGGTGCCGTATCTGGCGGCCGTCCTTCCCCAGGTCTCCGCCGACCCCCTGAACCCCGCCGGCGACAGACGGCGCGACCTCGACGAGAGCGAGCGCGCGATGCTCGCGCGGATGGCGGCCGACGGGGTGTCCTTCGGCCTGCACGGACGCGACCACCGGACCCGCCACGCCTCGCCGCGGCGGCACTCGGAGCTGTGCGGCCTGAGCGCCGAGGAGACCGATGCCCTGCTCGACGCAGGGCTCGCGGCGCTAGCGCCCGAGGGCATCGGCCCGCGGGTGTTCGTGCCGCCGTTCAACCGCTTCGACGCGGCTCAGTACGAGCTGCTCGCCGCCCGCTTCGCCGTCGTCTGCGGTGGCCCCGAGTCGATCGGCCTGCTCGGCTTCCAGCGCTCGCCGCTGTGGTGGGGCGGGGCCGTCTACCTGCCCTCCTATCACCCCCTCTACGGCCACGCCCACGAGGCGAGCGCGGCGGCGCGGCGACTGATCGAGGGCGAGGCCGCGCTGTGGATCCCGATCGTCCTGCACTGGGGCTGGGAGGCCGACGAGGACTGGGCGGCGCTGGGGCGCCTGCTCGAGCTGATCGCGCCGTACGCGGCGCACTGGGACGACTTCCTGGCCGAGGTCGACGCGAGCCGCGCCGTCGCCTGAGCGGTCGACGAGTCCGCGGAGACGCGCGGGGGCGCCGTCCATCGGTGCTCGTATTGTTGGCGGCGTGGTCGCACCCCTCGCGCAGAACGAGCCTCCTCGCCGGTGAAGCGCGCGGTCATCCTGGCGGGCGGTGAGGGAACCCGTCTGCGTCCTTACACGACGGTGCTGCCGAAGCCGCTGATGCCGATCGGCGATCGGCCGGTGCTGGACATCGTCGTGCGCCAGCTGAAGGCGCACGGCTTCGAGCGGGTGACGATGGCGACGGGCTACCTCGCGGAGCTGATCGAGGCCTTCTTCCGCGACGGCTCCAAGTACGGGGTCGCGATCGACTACTTCCGTGAGCACGAGCCGCTCGGGACGGTGGGCGCGCTGGCCCTGATCGAGGGGCTCGCCGAGGACGACGTGCTCGTCATGAACGGCGACGTCCTGACCGACATCGACTACGGCGCCCTGCTCGAGCGCCATCGGGCGAGCGACGCCGCCGCGACGATCGCGACCAAGGAGCGCCAGATCCAGGTCTCGCTCGGCGTGCTGCGCTTCGGCGACGAGTCGGATCCGACACTGCTCACCGGCTACGACGAGAAGCCCGCGATCGACTACGTGGCGAGCATGGGCGTGTACTGCTTCGCGCCCCGCGCGCTGGCCCACATCGAGCCCGGCGAGCGGCTCGACTTCCCCGACCTGGTGCTGCGGCTGATCGCCGCGGGGGAGATCGTGCGCTCGTGGCTCAGCGACGACTACTGGCTCGACATCGGGCGCCACGACGACTACGAACAGGCCCAGGAGGAGTTCGCGGCCGTCCGCGACCGCCTGATCCCGGGCGGTTGAGAGATCGCCGACGGCGGAGGCGCTGCGGTTGAGTCGGTGGGAGACACGATCTACATCGAGGGACCCTTGTCGGGCGTGTGGCGCCGGGTGCTCGGTCCGGCGGCTCAGAGCGCCCTTCCAGGTGCTCAGCGTGCGGCGATCGGGTTGGTGCAGTCGGGCTGAGTGCGTCGAGGAGGTTCCGGCTAGGCAGCGACGGCCTTGCGCACCGCCGTGACGACCAGATCGACGTCGTCGATCCTCATCGAGGAGCTCAGCGGCAGCGCGCAGTGACGCGCGGCCACCTCGGTCGCCCCCGGGAGTCCGTCGGCGGGCACGTACGATCGGTAGTCGGTGAACGTGTGCAGCGCGGGGTACCACGTCGTCTGCACCCCGGCCGCTTTGAGATCGTCGCGAAACCGGTCGCGGCGCTCGCGGTCGGCGAGCAGGATCGGGAAGGCGAAGTGCGAGGAGCGCTCGACGGCGGTCTCGTCGAAGCACAGCTCGACGCCAGGCACCTCGGCGAGCCGCTCGCGGTAGGCGCGCACGCTCTCACGTCGTTTGGCGAGGCTGTCGGACAGGCGGCCGAGCCGGCTCAGGCCGAGCGCCGCGCGGGGCTCGTCCATGCGGTAGTTGAAGCCGACGTCGACGATGTCGTAGGCCGGGTCGTGACCGCGGTGGCGGTCCCAGGTGCTGCTCGTCAGGGCGTGCGAGCGCAGCAGCCTTACCCGGGTCGCGAGAGCGTCGTCGGCGGTCGTGACCATCCCGCCCTCGCCCACGCAGAGCTGCTTCTTGGAGAAGAAGCTGAACGCCCCCAGCTCGCCGATCGTGCCCACCTGGCGCCCGTCCTCGTCGATCGTGGCGCCGATCGCCTGGGCGCAGTCCTCGATCAGCGTCAGCCCGTGCTCGTCGCAGAGCGCCCGCAGCGCAGCCGCCTGCGCGGGGTAGCCGCAGAAGTGGACGCCGATGATCGCCCTGGTCCGCGGGGTTATGCGCCGCGCCGCGTCCTCGGGGTCGATGTTGAAGTCGCTCGGGGAGATCACGTCGCACAGCACCGGCGTCGCGCCGACGTAGCGCACTGCCGCGGCGCTCGCGACGAACGTGAAGGCCGGCACGAGCACCTCGTCGCCGGGGCCGATCCCGGCCGCCAGGCAGGCCAGGTGCAGGGCCGCGGTGCCGCTCGAGACGGTCATCGCGTGCGGCGCGCCCGTGAATCCGGCGAGGGCCTGCTCGAAGGCGTTGATCCGTGGGCCCATCGTCAGCCACCCCGACTTCAGGCACTCGAGCACCGCCTGCACGTCCTCCTCGGGCACCTCGACGTCGGTCAGGGCGATCTTCCAGTCGCTCATGCCGCCGGCCCTCCGCGCGTGCGCACCGCCTCGTCGAGGGCCGTGACGACCCGGTCCTGGTCGGCGAAGCTCATGTGCGGGTAGAACGGCAGCGTCAGCTCGGTCCGGGAGGCCAGCTCGGTGATCGGCAGCGTCACGCCCGGAAAGCGCTCGCGGTAGGCCGTGAAACGGTGGATCGAGGGGTAGAAGATGCTCGTCTGGATGCCGCGCTCGCGCAGCGCGCTCGAGACCTCGGCCTGGCGGCCGTCCTCCGCGAGCATGATCGGCATCACGTAGCAGGAGGAGGTCGGAACCTCCTCGTCGGTGAACGGGACCGTGATTCCCTCGACGTCCGCGAGCAGCGAGCGGTAGCGCAGCGTCAGCTCCCGGCGGCGCTCGATTTCGCGCTCGATCCGGCCCATCCGCGAGAGCAGCAGCGCCGAGCGCGGCTCGTCGAGCCGGTAGTTGTAGCCGAGGCCGACCACGTCGTAGGTGTCGGTGCGCCCGCTGTGCCGGTCCCAGGTGCCGCTCGTCATCGCGTGCGAGCGCAGCGAGCGGGCGAGCGCCGCGACCTCGTCGGAGTCGGTGCAGAGCAGCCCGCCCTCGCCGACCGAGAGGACCTTGTTGGAGAAGAAGCTGAACGCGCCCGCGAGCCCCCAGGTGCCAAGTTTGCGCCCGTGCAGCGTCGCGCTCGGCGCGTGCGCCACGTCCTCGATCAGGGCGATCCCGTGACGGTCGCACAGCTCCTTCATGCGGTCCGCCTGGGCGGCGTAGCCCGCGAAGTGCACGATGCAGACCGCCTTCGTGCGCGGGGTGATGCGCCGCTCGACGTCCTCGGGGTCGAGGCTCGGGATCTCGCGCGAGACGATCTCGCCGAAGACGGGCGTCGCGCCGCAGTAGATCACCGCCGCGGCCGTCGCCGCGAACGTGTAGGACGGCACGATCACCTCGTCGCCCGGACCGACCCCCGCGGCCAGGTAGGCGAGGTGGAGCGCCGCCGTGCAGCTAGAGACCGCGATCGCGTGGCGCGCGCCGAGGTGCTCGGCGAACACCTCCTCGAAGGCGGCCGTGCGGGGGCCGAGCGTCAGCCAGCCCGAGCGCAGTGTCTCGGCGACCGCCTCCAGGTCCTCGGGCTGCAGCTCGAGGTCGAAGAGCGGCAGCTCGGGGAAGGTCTCGGTCGATGCCATCGCTGTGGCCCTCGCGCCTCGTCCGGGCTCAGGGGATGTTCTTGTAGCGCGGGTCGTAGGGGTCGCCGAAGCGGCCCTCGTCGAGCGCCGCGAGGATCTCGGCGATCCCGTCGGGCACTGTCATCAGCGTCTCGAAGCCGAGCTCGGCCTTGATCTTGTCGAAGGAGACCTTGTAGTCGCGCGGGTCCTCGTTCTTGGAGACGTAGGTCACGTGGCCCTTGTCGGTCTGCTTGCCGATCTCCTCGACGATGTCGAGCTTGCGGTAGTTCTCACCCGAGCGGCCGGCGTTGAAGACGTTGCCGGCGACCTTCTCGAGCGGGGCCTCGAGCACCGTCCGCACGGCGCGTCCCGCGTCGCGGACGTGGATGTACGGGCGCCAGAACTGCTCGCCGAACACTTCCAGCTCCTTGTCGGCCCACAGTTCGCGCGTGAACTCGTTGACGGTCAGGTCGAAGCGCATGCGCCGCCCGACGCCGTAGACGGTCGCGAAGCGCAGGCACGTCGGCGCCATGCCGTCGCCTGCCCCGCCGAGGATCAGCTTCTCCATCCCGACCTTCTGCTCGGCGTAGAGCGAGACGGGCCGCAGCTCCCCGTCCTCGGTGATCGGCACGGTCGGGTCGGCCATGCGGCCGTAGTTCGAGCACGTCGAGGCGAACACGAGCCGCTGCACGCCCGCAGCTTTCGCGTCGGCGACGAGCGCCTCCGTGGCCTGGACGTTGACCTCGTCGGAGACCGCCGGGTCCAGCGCGCAGGCCGGGTCGCCGACGATCGCCGCGAGATGGACGACCGCGTCGGCGCCCTCGAGCGCGCGGGCGCGGGCGGCGGCGTCGCGGATGTCCCCGCGCACGACCGCGATGCCGGCCTGCTCCTGCTCTGCGGCGATGTCCTCCTGGCCGTGCAGGAGCGAGTCCAGCACGCGGACCTCGTGGCCGTTCTCCTTCAGCTCGCGGGCGAGCAGGGAGCCGATGTAGCCGCTGCCGCCGGTGATCAGGGTCGTGCCCACGTGGTGCTTCCTCTCTGGTCGTTTCGCCGTGCCGGCCCGCCGCCTCGCGACGGGTCGATGGGCCACTGCGATGCAGAGCCTCGCAATGGTATAGCCGCTATCGGCACGGCCCAAGCGCGGCTTGAGGCGCCTGCAGGACCGTCCCCGGCGCGCCGATGTAGGGATATCGTGACCCCCCTGGGAACGAGAGCAGCGAGCCGATGTCGACCCTAGCCCGCCACGCGACCCGCCAGCGCGCCGCCTCCGACATCGCGATGCAGGTCGGCGTGCGGATCCTCAACCTCGCGCTCGGCGCGGTCGTCACGGCGCTCGTCGTGCGCACCCTCGGCAGCTCCGGGTACGGGCGCTGGGCGACCCTGTTCGCGGTCACGGGTCTGGTCGCCTACTTCGCCGAGTTCGGGATGGAGGGGGTCGCGCTGCGCGAAGCCGCGCGCGAGCCCGAGGCCGAGCACGAGTGGATCGGCTCGGTGATGATGCTGCGGCTGCTCGCGATCGGACCCGTGATGGCGCTCTGCTTCGGGGTCCTCTTGCTGCTCCCGCACAACGAACAGATGCTGATCGCCGGGGCGATCCTCGTCGTGGCGATGCCGCTCGGCGGCGTCAGCTCGCTCGGCCTGCTCTTCCAGCTGCGGGTCGACAACCGGATCCCGATGCTCGTGCTGAGCATCCGCAGCGTGCTGTGGGGAGCGGCCGTGCTCGTGATCCACCTCGAAGGGGGCGGCATGGTCCCGTTCGCGATCGCGATGGTCGCGACCAACTTCGTCGGCACGATCGTCAACACTCTCGCCGCTCTGCGCCTGGCCGAGCGCCGGCCCAGGCCGGTCTTCACGCACGTCCGCAAGATCCTGCGGGTGGCGGTGCCGATCGGCATCTCGGGCCTGTTGATCATCGCCTACGCCCAGATCGACGAGGTGATCGTCTACTCGATCTCCGGCAGCCGCGAAGCGGGCCTTTACGGGGCGGTCTACAACATCCTCAACCAGACCCACTTCGTCCCGATCTCGATCCTCACGACGCTCGCGCCGGTGCTCGCCGCGTCCTGGCCCGAGGATCCCGTCCGTCTCAAGCGCACCGCGCGCCTGACCGCCGAGTTGCTCTCGGTCGTCTCCTTCGGCGGCCTGGCGTTCACGATCGTCGCGGCCGGGCCGGTCGTGCGGCTGCTGTTCGGCGCGGGCTTCAGCGACGCGGCTCCGGCCCTGCCCGTGCTGCTCGGGGCCTTCGTGCTGATCTGCTACGGCTACCTGAACGGCAACCTGATGCTCGTCCTCGGCAAACAGGACAGGATGTTGCGGATCAGCCTGGTTGCGCTCGTCTTCAACGTCGCCGGGAACCTCGTCCTCGTGCCCCTGGTCGGCTTCATCGGCGCCGCCTGGATGACGCTTCTCACCGAGGCCGTCGTGTTCTTCTTCACGACGCGCCTGCTCGCCGCGCACCTCGAGATCAGGCGTCCGGCCGTCGGACGGGTGGCCCGCACGGCCGCGGCCGCCGTCGTCCTGGGTCTTGCGCTCGGAGCGCTGCGCTTGGCCGACGCGCCGCTCGGCGTGCTCGTCCTAGCGGCCCTCGCGCTCTACCCGGCGCTGCTGTTCGGCCTGCGCGCGATCGGGACCGAGGACGTCCGCGTGCTGCTGCGCCGCGGCGCGAGCGCCTGAGGGGGCGCGCCCGTGCCCCTCAGGGGGAGGAGGGAGTGAGCCCGCGCATCAGCTCGATCAGCGCGGGCACCTGGCGGCGCGCGTCGTAGCGGCGCTCGCAGCGCCCGCGGGCGCGGACGGCCAGCTCGGCGCGGCGGCCCGGGTCGCCGAGCAGCGCGCTCAGCGCCTCGGCGAGTTCTCGGTCGTCGCCCGGCTCGAACAGCGCCCCCGCGCGGCCCTCTTCGAGCATGTCGGGGATGCCGCCGACGCGGGTCGCGAGCACCGGTGTGCCGCAGGCCATCGCCTCCAGCACCGCCCACGGCGCCGCGTCGCCGAGCGTCGGCAGGCAGAGCAGATCGGCCTGCTGGAGCAGATCGAGCAGCGCCGGGTCATCGGGCTGCAGGCGGTGGACCCTCACTCCCGGCCGCTTCGGGACCTCCTCGGGGGTGACGACGTCGAGCTCGACGGTCTCCCCGAGCCCGTCTCCGAGGGCCGAGATCAGCCGCGGGCCGCCCTTCGCAGCGAAGCGGCCGCCGACGAACAGGACGCGAGGCCGCTCGCGGGGCCGTCGCGGCGCGGGCAGGTAGCGGAGCAGGTCGATGCCGGGATGCAGCTCCTCGACGCGCGCCCCGGGGGCCACGGTTTCGGCTCGCCGTCGCGCCCATCCGGTCCACGCGATCGTCAGCGCCGCGCGTTCCAGCGCGCGGCGCTCGAGCGCCCGGCTTGGGGCGGTCAGCGCGCGCCCGTAGCGCTTCTCCGAGCGCCACGCCGGCATCTCCGACCAGTCGCCGACCGTCACGTCGAGCGAGAGCACCGTCGGCGTCGCGCGCATCCGCGCGCCCAGTGCCATCGCGACCGAGTGGCTGTGGACGAGCAGCACGTCGGCGCTCTCGCCGGCGAGCGCCCGCTCGACCGCCGACCGCGCGCGCAGCGACTGGACCGCGTGCCAGCGCAACGTGCGCATGTCGAGCTCCAGCGGCGCCAACAGCGGCAGCGGGCGGATCGCGAGCGCCCTGGAGACCCGTCCCATCGGCGTGAGGCCGGCGAAGCGCGCGGACACATCCGAGAGCTCGCGCAGCCCCACCGCCAGCGCCGCGTCGAGCTGTCCCTGGCCCATCACGTGCGCGCCGAGGTTGCCCTCGTTGAAGAACAGCACCCGCAACGGCGCGCGTGCCGAGGCCGGGGTGCTCAGCTCGGACCGCCCGCGCGCCAGCCCGTCGGGGTGGCGCCGTCTCCCCAGCCGATCTCGACCGGGTCCTCGATCTCCGCCGCGCGCTCGAGAATGAGCCGCTCGTGCAGGGCCGCCAGCGCCCCGTGGAGCTCCGCCGCGTCGGCGAAGTCGCGCGGGTCGACCGGCTCGAACGCTTCGAGCACCATCCGCGCGCCGTCGCGATGGGGACGCAGCGGCACGACCAGCGCGCCGGTGTCGACCGCGAGCCTCGCGGTGCCGTCGACGAGCCACGCAGGCTTGCCCAGGAAGCGCGTCTCGCGCCGCCCCGGGAGGTCGAAGTAGTTCATCACGCAGGCCCCCTGCGAGAGCAGCTCGGCGAGCGCCGCGTAGCTGCCCCGCGGACGCACGAGCGGCACCGGCGGCAGGCCCCGGCGCCAGCGCGCGAGGCGCCTGCCCCAGAGATCGTGGCTCGGCTGCTCGAAGAACCAGTCGCCGGAGACCACGCAGCACTCGACGCCGATGCTCCACAGGGCGCGCGCGTTCGCGAAGTACGGGCCGAGGTGGCAGAGGCTGAAGATCACGCCGCGGCCCGCCGCCCGCGCGGCGAGCACCGTCTCCGGGGTGCCCGGCGCGAGCCGCGGCCGCGGCCACGGCTGCCAGAAGACCGCGTTCCACGCCTCGCGCTCGATCGCGCTGCGGCGTGCGAGCTGCTCGAGCTCGGCGGCGCGGGGGGTGCCCGCGACCACCGCCTCCATCCTGCTGAGCGCTTGCCGGCGCGTCGACTCGTCCGTGTCGAACAGCCGAGCCCCCTTGCGCTCCGCGCGCGCCACCGCCAGGCGGTTGGGCACGAACCTGCGCAGCAGCGTCGAGGTCTTCAGGCGCACGAGCAGGGGCGCGGGGGGCATCCGCGGCGCGGGCAGCACGGCCACGCCCTCGGGCAGTCGTCGCGGCTCTGTGTCGGAAAGCGTCGTAGCCATCGCGGATCTGGTGGCCCGCGGCGCGTCGCGCTCGCGGGGGGCGGTCCCTTTCTCTATCGGATCGCGGCGCGGCTAACGTAACGCGCCGTGCGCATCCTGTTCGTCTCCACGTTGTACCCCCCGATCGCCCTCGGCGGCTACGAGG
>DATNBM010000031.1:0-22718 GCA_035571915.1 Solirubrobacteraceae bacterium
ACGCGCTCCGAGCAGGATCAGGTAGGGGACGAAGACGGCCAGCGCGAGCAGCAGCGCGGCCAGGGGCGCCATCACGCCGAGCACGAGCAGGAGCGCGATCCCCGCGACCCACAGCGCGACGGCTCCGGCGAGCTCGATCACGCGGGGATGCAGGGCGATGTGGCCCGCCACGATGCCGGCGAGGCCGATCAGCGCGGCGACGTTGAACACGTTCGAGCCCAGGATCACGCCCGCGCCGATGCGGTCCTCGCCGCGCAGGAGCGCCGTCACGGCGGCCGTGATCTCCGGTCCGTCGGCGGCCAGCGCCGCCAGCATCCCGAGCAGCGCCTCGGAGAGGCCCAGTCGCGCCCCGACGCGCTCGAGCGCGGCCACCAGCCGCCAGCTCGCGACGAGGCTGACGGCCGCGCCGGCCGCGAAGATCGCCGCGAGCGCGAGATCAGACATCTCGCCTGAGGCTGGGTCGGTTGTCCGCTGAGGATGAGCTCACCTGATCACCCCTGAGGGGCACGCCGACCAGGCTTCCCGGCTCACCGCGCGGGAGTCTAGCCGTGCCCGGCGGGCGGCCCCGGCACGTCGGCGTCGTGCGTCGCGCCGCGCAGGCCTTCGGGCTCGGACATGTCGGCGTCGGGGGCCCGGCGGCGGGCGATCCACTCGGGCCCTGCCGTGTCGGTCGCGCCGTGCAGCAGGATCGACATCAAGACCGCCAGCGCGGCCAGGTTGAAGATCCGCGCGCCCGCCTCGACCCTGTGCGAGAGGATCAGCAGCGCGAACGCCATCGTCGAGACGCCCTTCGGCCCGAACCAGGCCATGAAGGCCTTGCCGGACGCAGTGATGCGCGTGCCCGTCAGCGCGACGCCGATCGCGACCGGACGTGCGAGCAGCAGCGCGCCCGCCGCGATGCCGACCGCCGCCCAGCCGTCGCCGAACAGGCCGTGCACCGTCAGCAGCGATCCGAACACGGCGAAGATCCCGAGCTTGACGACCTCGACGATCTCCTCTGCGCGCTCGGCGAAGACGGTCCGCAGGTCCGGGCGCCTGACGCCGACCACGATCGCCGCCACGAAGACGGCGATCAAGCCGTTGCCGTGGGGCGGCAGGACGGTCAGGCCGTAGGTCGCGAACGCCAGGCCGAGGCCGTAGAGGGCGCGCTGGTGGCCGGGGATCGGCCCCTCGGCCGGCTCGCGACCGGCCCGGGGCATCAGCACCGAGCCGATCAGCCCGCAGGCGGCCCCGTAGGCGAGGCCGAGGCCGACGTCCTGAAGGATGTAGTGCCACCAGTGGAAGTCCGACCGGCCCGGTTCCAGGGCCGCGGCGAACGCGAGCACGGCGGGCAGCGCGAGGCCGTCGTTGAGGCCCGACTCGAGGTTCAGCGAGTGGCGGATCACGTGCGGGACCCGACGGTCGCTGACCACGCTCGAGGAGAGCACCGGGTCGGTCGGGCTGAGCAGCGCGCCGAGCAGGAACGACTCCGTCCAGCTCAGCCCCGTCAGCAGGCGCGTGAGCAGCGCGACCACGGCCGCCGTCACCGGCATCGCGATCGCCAGCTTGCGCAGCGGCAGCTGCCACTGGCGCTGGAGGAACCCCGCGTCGACCTCGAGGCCGTCCCGGAACAGGATCACGATCAGCGCGACGGTGGCGAGATCGGTCACGAACCCTGAGCTTGCCTGCAGCTTCAGGACCCCGGTCGCGCCGTTGCCGAGGAGGAAGCCCGCGAGGACGAAGACCGCCGCGAGCGACAGCACGCTGCGATTGGCGATCCCCGACAGCAGCGCCCCGAGGATCAGCAGTCCGCCGAGCACGGCCGCGCTCGTCTGGAAGGACGTCACTTCCGGTAGCGTCCCACAGGGTCGGGATGCCAGACGGCAAAGGTCACTTGAAGGTGTTCATCGGGATGGCCCCCGGCGTCGGCAAGACGTTCAGGATGCTGCAGGAGGGGCGCGCCGAGCTCGAGAACGGCCGGGACACGGTGATCGGCTACCTGGAGTCCCACGGCCGCGCCGAGACGCTCGCGCAGGCCGAGGGTCTCGAGACCCTCCCGCGCCGCGGCGTCGTCTACCGCGGCACGCCGCTGGAGGAGATGGACCTGCCGGCGGTGCTCGCGCGCGCCCCCGAGCTGTGCCTGATCGACGAGCTCGCCCACACCAACGCTCCCGGGCTCGAGCACGAGAAGCGCTACGAGGACGTGCGGGACGTGCTCGCCGCGGGCATCGACGTGTTCTCGACCGTCAACGTGCAGCATCTCGAGAGCCTCGGGGATCAGGTCACCCGGCTGACGGGCGCGCCGGTGCGCGAGACGATCCCGGACGAGATCCTCTCCGAGGCCGACGAGGTCGTGCTGATCGACCTCACCCCGGAGGCCCTGATCGGGCGGCTGCGCGCCGGCAAGGTCTACCGGCCCGAGCGGGTCCCGGCGGCGCTCAACAACTTCTTCAAGGTCGAGAACCTGGCCGCGCTGCGGGAGACCGCCCTGCGGCAGGTCGCCGAGGACGTCGAGGTGAAGCGCCTCGTCCGAGAGCCGGCGGCGCCGACGCGGCGCGACGAGCAGGGTCTGCCGGCCGAGGGGGATGCCGCGCCGCAGGCGATCAGCGAGCGGCTCCTGGCGCTGGCGACGCTCGACCGGGAGTCCGAGCACGTGGTCAGGCGCGCGTGGCGCTCGGCCCAGCGACTGGACGCCGAGCTCGACGTCCTGGTCGTGCGGCCGCCGGGTCGAGAGCCGAGCGCCGAGGATCGCCGGCGTCTGGAGGCGCTTCGCCGTCTCACCTCGATGCTCGGGGCGGGGTTGCGCGTCGAGGAGGGCGACGACGTGGCGGGCGCGGCGATCGGCGCGGCGCGGGCGATCGGCGCCACCTACGTGCTGATCGGCACCCCGTCCCGGCGGCGCGGGCTCGGCCGGCTGCGCACGGGCGGCGATTCGCTGCTGGGACGGCTGCTCGAGGAGCTCCCGGGCGTCGATGTTCGGATCGTCGCCGACCCGAGCCTGCGCCGCCCGCCGGATAAGAAAACCTAAAGCGGGGAGGAGCGACCGGGCGCACCCTCGAAGGGGTCATGAGAGGATCGCTCACTCGGACGGCCTGTCCGCATCCCGACAGGCGCTCCGGGAGCGTCCATAAAGATCACTAGCATCGCGCAACCCGAGACCATCGAGCCTGTTGGTGTGAAGACATGACCCGAACCCCCCGCACACTCCACCTCGCCGCGGCCGCCCTCGCGGCGCTCCTCGCGACGCTGCTGCTCGCCGTGCCGGCCCTCGGCGGCGCGCCGGCCAAGCCTCGCGCGCACGCCTCGGCCTCGTTCCTGACCGGCGTCGGCGACGAGCAGCTGACGATGTTCGCGGACCCGCTGTGGCAGCAGCTGCACACGAAGATCGTCCGCTACATCGCCCCCTACGACGCGGCCGTGCGCCCGGACGACCTGGCGCGCGCGCGGGCCTGGATCGAGGCCGCCGAAGCGCAGCACCAGCAGGTCCTGCTGGCCTTCTACCACTCGGAGCACGCTCCCACGAAGCTGCCGAGCATCGCGACCTACCAGAAGGACGTCGCGAAGTTCGTGAAACTGTTCCCTCGCGTCCGCCAGTACCAGTCCTGGGACGAGGCCAACCGGGGGAACATCAAGAACGTGCTGTCGAGTCCCTCGGCGGCGAACGCGGCCCGCTACTACCAGGCGCTGAAGCGCGTCTGCAAGGGCTGCACGGTGATCGGGCTCGACGTGCTCGACGCGTCCACGATCCACGGCACGCTGCGCTACATCAGCGAATTCAAGCGCGAGATCGTGCGGCTGCGGACTGTCATGCCGTCGATCTGGGGCCTGCACAACTACTCCGACATCAACCGGCTGGAAAGCTGGCGCACGCGCGAACTGACCAAGGCCTTCGGCGGTCAGGTGTGGCTGACCGAGACCGGCGGGATCGTCCAGTTCAAGCCTTCGTTCCTGAACTCGCACGGCTCCGGGCTGTCGCGCGCCGCGAAGGTCCTGAAGTACATGTTCGCCGTAGCGGCGAAGTACCCGAAGATCAAGCGGCTGTACATCTACGACTGGTCCGGGGGCAACTCCTCGACCCGCTTCGACGCGGGGCTGACCAACGCGGGGGGCCAGCCGAGGTCCGGCTACGAGGTCGTCTGCAAAGCGCTCCACGCCGCCGCCTGCAGCGTCAAAACCGCCACGAACTAGCGGCGACCGCCTGCGTCAGCCGGCCGCGGCGGTCGCCGGAGGCTCGGCTCGCTCACGGCGGCCGGCGCCCGAGGAGGGCCGCAGAACCCAGGCGCCGAGGCCGAGGGCGCCGGCGAGCGTCCCGTAGACGGCCAGACGCGAGAGCGGGTAGCGGGCGCCGTCGTGCAGCGTGAGGTTGAGTGCCGTCGCGTCGCCCGCGCCTTTGATGTCGAGCAGGCCGCGGTGGTCGAGTCCGAGCTTGGTGGGTCCGAGCCACGCGAACAGCGCCCACGCGAGCAGCGCCGCGGCGCCCGAGACGGCCGTCGTGACGCCCGTTCGCAGGCGGGGCGTCGCGATGGCCGCCGTGCAGAGCGCGGCCGCGGCGACGAGCAGCACCGGCACGATCCCGGCCCATCCGCTCACCCCGACGCGCAGCTGCCCGATGCTGAGCGCGTTCAGCACGGTCGGCTGGAATTCGCCCTTGCTGAGCAGCCGCGCCCAGACCACCGTCTCGTTCTCGTAGCCGACCAGGGGATGCGTGATCGTGGCGATCAGCATCGTCGCGACCGACGCTCCGGCGAGCGCGACGGCGGGCCCGGGGAAGCGCTTGAAGGCGAGCCCGAGGGGACAGGCGAGGAAGGGGATCATCGTGATCAGGAAGCGGGGGCCCGGCGCGCCGCCTCCGTAGGGCAGGTAGTAGCCCGAGTTGTAGATCAGGAAGCACAGGCAGACGCCCGTGATCGTCAGCGCCTCCGCGCGGCGCCCGCGGCCGAACAGCAGCCAGGTGCCGACTCCGCCGAGGATCAGCACGGGCGAGAGCGTCAGCAGGCCACGGGAGTCGAACAGCAGCGTGGCGATCACCGGCAGGCTCGGCGCGGAGATCCCGAAGAAGCCCTTCTGCTGCTGGGGGATGTTCGAGTAGGCGAGGTGCGTCCAAGAGTGGAACGCGGCGTGGTTGTAGAGCAGCAGCGGCACGATCCCGACGACGCCGCCGAGCACGTAGGCGCCGGCGCGGGCGCCGAGCAGGCGGGGCGTGAACGCGTCGCGTCTGGAGATCAGGAGCAGGCCGAGCACCACCGCGACGAACGCGAGCGGGTACTCCGAGCTGATCGCGTAGCCCATCGCCAGCCCCGCCCCGAGCAGCAGCAGCGGCCGCGGCGGGCCGGCCCGCTCGCGGAGCATGATCGCGAACGCGGCGAAGCCGAGCATCGCCGAGAAGACGTGCGAGAAGAGCATCGTCGAGAAGGGCAGCAGCAGCGTCCCGAGCCCCGCCGAGACGGCCGCCGCGGCTCCGTAGCCGGGCTCGAAGGCCTCGGCGACCCGCCAGAGCAGCAGCATCAGCACGAACGCGGGCAGCACGCTCCCCCACCAGCCGACGAAGTCGATCATCTCGTCTTCGCCGCGCAGGGCGGGCGAGGAGCGGGCCACGCGCGGAGCCTGCAGCACCGTCAGGCCCTCGTAGAAGGGAAGCGAGAAGATCGCCAGGCCGGGCGCGCGGGCCGAGTACCAGTGGCCCTTGTAGAAAGCCCGGTCTTTGGTCGGGTAGGGCCCCGTGTCGATCGTCGTACGGCCGGCGTCGATCGCGCGGATCAGGTCGTAGTGCGAGCTCTGGTTGTCCGACCAGTTCTCGAGCATCAGTCCCGACGTGAGGCCCGCGAGGAGGATCGCGGCGAGGGCGAGTCGGCCGCCGCGCGTGCGGGGCGCGAAGCTACGGCGCGGGCGCCTGCCTGCGGGCGCGGCCGGGCGGCCGGGCTCTGTGACGGGGGGCGCTCCCGCCGCCGGGTCCTCCGCGGCAGGCATCAGTCGGTTCCGTGCAGAGCCGCCGGGCCGGGGCCGATCTCGTAGATCACGCTCTGGCCGGCCTGTCGGCGGGTCACGCCGAGGCCGGCGACCGGCTTGGCGGCGGCGGCCGCCGGGTCGGGTGGCTCGGGGATCTCGAGTCCGTGCTCGGGGGGCAGGTCCTTGATCGTGCCGAGGTGCAGGACGACGGTCCTGATCCCGTAGTAGCGGAGCTTCTCGATGCTGGCCTTGTCCGGGAAGCCCTTCATGCCGCCGCGCAGGTCGTCGACGGCGGGCATGTCGAAGGTGCTGTTGCCGATCGGGATCTTCGGGAACCCGTCGGTCGAGAAGTACTGCCAGACGCGGTCGTGGGCCCCGTCGGTCGGCAGGTCGAGGCGCGGCCCGGGCAGCCCGACTTCGGCCTTGGTCGGCTGGGGGACGACGGGGTGGGCGAGGTGACCCGCGCCTTCGCCGAGCAGGCCGATCAGGAGCACGCCGCCGACGACGGCGGGCATCGCGGGGATCGCCCCCAGCGGGCCCCTCGGCGCCAGCAGCCGCGCGCGGCGCGTCACCCATGCGGCTCCCGCGCCCGCGAGCAGTGCGTAGAAGAGCGTGCCGAGCATGAACACCCGCCCGGGAACCCGCACCCCGTTCCAGCCCGGGGCGTAGTCGAACATCAGCCGATACGGATAGCCGGCGCCCGTCAGCCCGAGTCCCATCGCGAGCACCGAGCAGACGACCACGCCCGCGAGCAGGCCGAGGCGCAATCGGAGCGTGAGCGCTGAGCCGCCGAGCCCGGCCACGCCGAGCAAGGCCAGCAGCAAGATCAGGCCGCCGGGGAAGAAGACGTCCTCGTTCTTGGAGTGGACGTGTTCGCGCGGGCCGGAGGTGATGCCTCCCCAGACGCGGTTCTCGGAGGAGGCCGAGACGAGCGCGGCGGGGCCGGAGCTGTAGTTCTCGACTTCGCGGATCGTCCGCTTGGCGGTCGGGTAGAGGTGGGAGACCCGCAGGTAGGGACGGGCCTGGTACGCGGTCACGGCGCCAAGCACCACGAGCCCCGCGGCGGTGATCGCGAGCAGCCGCCGCGACGGGATCGGCAGTCCCCGCGGTGTGGCCGGCGCGGGGACCGTCTCGCCCGGGTGGTGTTCTTCGCCGGCGACCGTTGAGCGGCCGTCGCCCTCGGCTGGCGCGGCCGTGGACACCGCTGCGTTGTCGCGAGCGAGCAGCCTGCGCCACGAGCCGCTGCGCCACAGCTCCCAGCCGACGAGCAGCGCGAGCACCAGCAGCAGGTAACAGAACTGCAGCCCGAGCGTGAAGCCGAGGCTGATCTGCCAGGCGGCCGCGAGCCAGCCCGCCAGGACCAGCTTCGCCGAGCTGCGGCGGTAGCCCCGCAGCAGCAGGAACAGGGCGAGCGGGATCCCGCCCGAGGAGATCACGTGCAGGTGCCCTGCCTCGGTCACGCGGTAGGGGGCGTAGGCGAAGGCGACGCCCGCCGCCGCCGCTCCGAGCTTGCCGAGGCCGAGCTCGCGGCCGAGCAGGTAGGCGCCGACGAAGCAGAGCGAGTAGGCGAAGAGGAAGAGCAGGTTGTAGCGGACGAGCGCGGCCACGGTGCCCGAGCCGAAGAAGGCGGCCGGGCCGTAGCCGAGCAGCGAGTCCGAGAAGGCGAGGCTCAGCGGGTGGGGGTAGAAGGCGTTCGCGTCGAACAGGTGTAGCGGGCTGTGGAGCATCGCGTGGCCGACCCAGGCGATCTCCCAGGCGGTGCGGATCGGGTCGCCGATGTCCGGCGCGATCCTGCTCGGCAGGTGCAGGACCAGCGGCCACGTCGTCAGGACCGCGAGCAGGACGCCGGCGAGGACGACGAGGCCGATCTCGCGGCGCGGGACCGCAGGGGAGGGGGCCCAGCGCGGGTGTGCCTCGCCGGACGCGCCAGCCCGCTCCCCCTGCGCGGGCGCGCTGGGAGGGGTCGGCTGGTCGGCTGGGCTCGAGGCTGGGGCGGGTAGGCCGGCGCTCACGGCCTGGGGGTGTCTGGGGCCACGCGGATCGGGGCAGCATATGGGAGGCGCCTGAGCCATTGCGGCGAACGCCGCGAGAGCCGATGTGACGATCTGCTCCGGGGCTTTGCGTCAGACTGCGACGCATGAGGGTCCTCGTGGTCGGAGCGGGCGGTGTCGGCGCGGCGTTCGCGGCGATCGCGCAGCGCCGGCCGGTCTTCGAGCACGTCGCGCTGGCGGACGTCGCGCGCGAGCGCGCCCAGGCGGTCGCCGACCGTCTCGGCGAGCCCGACCGCTTCTCGGCGGAGCGCGTCGACGCCTCGAACCTGCGCGAGCTGGTCGAGCTGATCGGCCGCGTGCGACCAGATGCGGTCCTCAACGCCTGCGACCCGCGCTTCAACGAGCCGATCTTCGACGCCTGCTTCGAGGCCCGGGTGACGTACCTCGACATGGCGATGACGCTCTCCCGCCCGCACCCCGAGCGTCCGCACGAGCTGACCGGCGAAATGCTCGGCGACTATCAGCTCGCGCGCGACGAGGAGTGGAGCGGCGCCGGCGTGCTCGCGCTCGTCGGGATCGGCGTCGAGCCCGGCCTGTCGGACATCTTCGCTCGCCACGCCGCCGACGATCTGTTCTCCTCGATCGATGAAGTCGGGGTCCGCGACGGCGCCGACCTCCTCGTCGAGGGATACGACTTCGCGCCCACGTTCTCAATCTGGACGACGATCGAGGAGTGCCTGAACCCGCCGCTGATCTGGGAGCGCGAGCGCGGCTTCTACACCACGGCGCCGTTCTCCGAGCCGGAGACCTTCGAGTTCCCCGAGGGGATCGGCCCGGTCGAATGCGTCAACGTCGAGCATGAGGAGGTCGTGCTGATCCCGCGCTGGGTGAAATGCGAGCGCGTGACGTTCAAGTACGGCCTCGGCCAGGAGTTCATCGACGTGCTCGCGACGCTCCACAAACTGGGTCTGGACCGGACCGACCCGGTGCGCGTGCGCGGGACGGAAGTCTCGCCGCGGGACGTCGTCGCCGCGGTCCTCCCCGACCCCGCGACGCTCGGCGAGCGGATGACGGGGCGAACCTGCGCCGGCACCTGGGTCACGGGGACCGGCAAGGACGGGTCGCCCCGCTCGACCTACCTCTACCACGTGGTCGACAACGAGACGACGATGCGCGAGTACGGCAGCCAGGCGGTCGTCTGGCAGACCGCGGTGAACCCGGCGGTCGCGCTCGAGCTGCTCGACCGCGGCGACTGGAAGGGCACCGGCGTGCTCGGCCCCGAGGCGTTCCCGCCGAAGCCGTTCCTCGAGCTTCTCGCCGAGTACGGCTCGCCGCACGGCGTTCTCGAGAAGACGCCGTAGGCTCAGCCGATCCGTTCGGCTAATCCGCTGCGCTCGTCGGTCCCCGGGAGGGCACCCGGGGTGTCAGCAGGTGGACGACGGCGGCAACGCCGATCAGCAGGCCGTCGAGCAGAAGGATCGACTGGACGGTCTCGCTCAGGATTTCGGTGCGGCTCGCGCCGAGCCGGGGAAACGTCCCGTCAGAGTGCAGGTTCGCGTAAGCGTGGATCGCAAAATAGATCTGCACGGCCGCCCATGCGAGGGCGCAGCCGATCAGCCCGCGCACGAGCCAGGTGGCGATCACGCCCTCCTCGGTTTGGGCGCGCGGAGGGAGGTACCGCGCGGCCGACCACATGCCGGCAGCGAGCCCGAGCACGAGGCACGCGATGGTGGGTCCGAACATCACCGACGGGATTCGCCGACGATCCCGGTTCCACCTGCCGGGCTGCCACGACTGATCCCGAATGCGGAACTCGTGCGGAGTCTCAGAAGTCGACCGGCGGGGGGATCACCTCGACCGGCGGCGCCTCGAGGATTCCGGGTTTCGCCGCTTCGGTCTTGCGCGCGAAGAACTCCTTGAAGTAGGGGCGGGAGGCCATCATCAGGATGAAGCCGAGGATCAGGCCGCCGATCCCGAACCACAGCGGCAGCGTGATGCCCGCGAGCGGCGCCGATTCGACGTGCTTGGTTTCTCCGTAGAAGATGACGGCCTTGATGAACACTCCGAACAGCATCAGACCGCCGATCAGGGGCGCCAGCCCGACGAGGAAGAAGTTGCGCGCGCTCTTCGTCAGCTCGCGGCGGTAGAACCACGGGCAGGCGATGCCGGTGAAGCCGTAGTAGAAGCAGACCGGGAAGCCGAGCGCCGTGATCGAGTCCACGAGGACGCTTTCGGAGACGAGCAGCAGCGGGACGGTCACGGCGATCGAGAGCACCCCCATCCCGATCGTGGAGACGTCCGGCGTCAAATAGGTTTTGTGGACTTTGCCGAGCACCTTGTGCACGGCTTTCCAGTGGGCCATCGAGAGCGTCGTTCGCGCGGTCGGGAGGATCGTCGTCTGCGTCGAGGCCGAGGCCGAGGTCAGCACGCAGAGGATCAGGGCGTGCGTGAGGATCCAGCCGACCGAGCCGCCGCCGAAGACCGGTTTGCCGAGCGCGTTGAGCACGTCTTCGGCGTTTTCTTCGTTGGAGAGGAAGGCCGTGCCGTGGAAGGCCTGTGCGGCGGTCGAGACGAGCAGGTAGATGACGACGAGCAGGAACGTGGAGACGACCGCGGCCTTGCCCGGGCCGTTGGCCGGGTCCTCGGACTCCTCGTTGACGGCCACGCCCGAATCCCAGCCCCAGTAGATGAAGACGCCGAGCAGCACGCCCGGGAGGAGGTTCCCGAAGCTGATCGCGAACGGGTTGAACCAGTCCGCCGTCGGCTTGATCGAGCCGTGCGGCGCGCTGCCGCCGTAGACCTTCGCCAGGGCGACGATCGCGAAGACGGCCAGGATCAGCACCTCGAACGTCAGCAGCGCGCGCTGGATCGCGGCCGAGAGCTCGATTCCGCGCCAGCAGATCCAGGTCATCAGGACGATCCAGGCGACCGCGATGATCACGACCAGGGCTTTGGTTTCTTCGATCCCGAACAGCTGCAGCGAGTAGATCGCCGCGATGTCCGAGAGCGACGCCATCACGATGATGTCGGCGAGGAAGATCGCCCAGCCGTTCATCCAGCCGAGCCCCGGTCCGAACGCGCGAGTCGTCCAGGCGAAGGTCGTGCCCGCGTCCGGGTCGGCGCGGTTGAGGTATTTGTAGGCGACCGAGACGAGCAGGATCGGGACGAACGAGGCGATCAGGACGCCCGGAGCGTGGACGCCGGTCCCTTCGACCGCGACGATGAAGCCGAGCGTCGCCGCGAGCGAGTAGGCCGGAGCGGTCGAGGCGACGCCGATGACGATGTTCGAGACGTAGCTGATCGCGCCCTTTTTCAGGCCCTTGTCCATCACGCCATGGGGGTGGTGACCTCCGGTTACAGCGGTTCCCTCAACGGCCATGGGTCGCTCCTCTCCTGTCGCTGGGCCCGGCGCTGCTCTGTGCGGAAAGTTACGCGGTCGCGCGGCGGCGGCGCAAGTGGCAGGTGTCCCAAAAGTCACCTCCTCCTATATACGTCTCGTACAATGCGGATCGGGCCGATTTACCGACGGCGTACTTGAGTCGGCGATCAGGCCCGGGTAGTGTTGTCCTGAGTGTCTAGCCGTGCGCCTGTGCGCACGGACTCGGGCGATGAGGAAGGAGAGCAGCGATGGCAGGCAGCGACCTCAACGGCGACGCCTCCGCGGCGGACGCCGCGACGACCTCGACGGGCGAGACGTGGGCCCCGGGGCCCTCCGGCCCCGCCCTCGCGCACGACCCCGACGCGCTGCAGCAGCTGGCGCGGCGCAACCTGTGGATGCACTTCACGCGGATGGGCTCCTACGACGAGCACCACTCGGTGCCCGTGATCGTGCGGGGCGAGGGTTGCTACGTCTACGACGAGGAGGGCAAGCGCTACCTCGACGGCCTCTCGGCGCTCTACTGCGTGAACGCAGGCCACGGCCGCAAGGAGCTCGGCGAGGCGGCGGCCGCGCAGGCCGCCAAGCTCGGCTTCTACACCAACTGGAGCTACGCTCACCCGCCCGCGATCGAACTCGCCAAGCGGATCGCCGACCTGGCGCCGGGCAACCTCAACAGGGTCTTCTTCACCTCGGGGGGCTCGGAGGCGGTCGAGTCGGCGTGGAAGCTCGCCAAGGCCTACCACCGCGCTCGCGGCGACGCGAACCGTCACAAGCTGATCTCGCGCCACCTCGCCTACCACGGCGTGACGATGGGCGCGCTGAGCGCGACGGGCCTGCCGCCGCTGCGCGAGCCCTTCGAGCCGCTCACGCCGGGCGGCGTGCACGTGCCCAACACGAACTCCTACCGCTGGAAAGAGGACCGCGACCCGCTGTGGGCCGCGGACGCGATCGAGGAGGCGATCGAATTCGAGGGCGCCGACACGGTCGCCGCGGTGATCCTCGAGCCGGTCCAGAACGGCGGCGGGTGCTTCACGCCGCAGGAGGGCTACTTCCAGCGCGTCCGCGAGATCTGCGATCGCTACGGCGTGCTGCTGATCTCGGACGAGGTGATCTGCTCGTGGGGGCGGATCGGCTACTGGTTCGGCAGCGAGCGCTACGGCTACCAGCCGGACATGATCACGACCGCGAAGGGGATCAGCTCCGCGTACGTGCCGCTCGGGGCGGTGATCGCTGGCGACCACATCGCCGAGCCCTTCATGGAGGGCAAGGCCTCCTTCGTCCACGGCTTCACCTTCGGCGGCCACCCGGTCGCGTGCGCGGTCGGCCTCGCGAACATCGACCTGATGGAGAGGGAGGACCTGCCGGGCAACGTGCGGGCCAACGAGGGCCTCTTCCGCGAGATGCTCGACAGCCTGCGCGACCTGCCGATCGTCGGCGACGTGCGCGGGGCCGGGTACTTCCACGCGATCGAGCTCGTGAAGGACAAGGAGACCAAGGAGACGTTCGACGACGAAGAGTCCGAGTACCTGCTCCGCGGCTTCCTCTCGGGCGAGCTCTATCGGCGCGGGCTGATCTGTCGCACCGACGATCGCGGCGACCCGATCGTCCAGCTCTCCCCGCCGCTGATCGCGGGCCCCGAGCAGTTCGAGGAGATCCTCGGCGTGCTGCGCCCGGTGCTCACCGAGGCGTCCGAACGAATGGAGTCATGGAGCTCACTGTCGAGAGCCTGATCGGCGAGCTCGGGCTGGAGCTCGTGGCGGGCCACGACGCGGCCCGCGCGCACGTGCGCTGGGTGCACAGCACCGAGCTGCCGGACCCGACCCCGTGGCTGAAAGGCGGCGAGGTGCTGCTCACGACCGGGCTCCAGCTCGACGGGCCCAAAGCGCAGCGCGAGTTCCTCGAGCGGATCGCGGGGCACGACATCGCGGCGCTCGGCTTCGGCACGGGCTTCACCCACCGGCGGCTGCCCGCGGCGCTGGTCACGGCGGCGCGCAAGCGGGACTTCCCGCTGTTCGAGGTTCCGTACGAGCTGCCCTTCATCGCGATCACCGAGCGGGCGTTCGCGCGGCTGCTCGACGAACGCTACGAACTGCTGCAGCGCAACATGGTCGGCGACGTGCTCGCCGAGGCGCTCAGCGGCCACCTCTACCCGGAGGACCTCCAGGCGAGGCTGCGCCCGTTCGGGATCGGCGAGCGGATCGCGGTGCTCGCCTTCGCCGTCGAGGACGCGAGCGCCGCGGCCGCGCCGGTCGAACGGCTGCTCACCGCGGAGCGCGTCGGCAACCTCGTCGCGATCCGCGGCGGGCTGCTGTGCGCGGTCGTCGACGCGGGCGAGGGGCGCGGACAGACCCCGCTCGACCCTGTCGCGCTCGCGGCGCGGATCCGAGCCGAGCTCGTGGCCCGCTTCGGCGAGGTCCGCGCCGCGGCCAGCCGCCCCGCCCCGACCCACTCGCTGCGGATGAGCTTCCACGAGGCGCGCTGCGCGCTGGAGGCCGTGCGGCTGCGCAACGGCAGCGCCCCCGAGGTCGCGACCTACGAGGATCTCGGCGCGTTCCAGCTGCTGCTCTCCCTTCAGGACGAGGAGGCGCTGTCCTCCTACTGCCGCAGCGTGCTCGGGCCGATCGAGCAGGGCGAGGGCGAGTACGGCGACGAGCTCGTCCGCTCGCTCGACGTGTTCATCGAACACAACGGCCATTGGGAGAAGGCGGCGGGGGCGCTCTTCTGCCACCGCCACACCCTGCGCTACCGGATCCGCCGCATCGAGCAGCTGACCGGACGCAACTTCGGCAACGCCCGTGACCGCATCGAGTTCTGGCTGGCGTTGCGCGGCCGGGAGCTGGCGCGGTGAGACGCACCCAACCGGAGCGCTCCCCTGCGGGGAGCCGTCCCCTACCCAAAGGAGCGCCAAGCAGATGAGGATCGGGGTCCCGACGGAGATCAAGACCGACGAGTACCGGGTCGCGATCACCCCCGCGGGCGTGCGCGAGCTGGCGGCGCACGGCCACGAGGTGCTGATCCAGTCCGGCGCCGGCGAGGGCAGCGCGATGAGCGACGAGCAGTTCCAGGCGCAGGGCGCCCGGATCGTCCCCGACGCGGACGCCGTGTTCGGCGAGGCGGAGCTGATCCTCAAGGTCAAGGAGCCGCAGCCCGAGGAGGTCGCCCGGCTGCGCGCCGAGCACACGCTCTTCACCTACCTGCACCTCGCCGCCGAGCCGGATCTCGCGCGGGGCCTGATGGACTCGGGCGCGACGTGCATCGCCTATGAGACGGTCGAGGACTCGCGCGGCCGGCTGCCGCTGCTCGCGCCGATGAG
This sequence comes from Solirubrobacteraceae bacterium, assembly GCA_035571915.1. Lineage (GTDB taxonomy): Bacteria > Actinomycetota > Thermoleophilia > Solirubrobacterales > Solirubrobacteraceae > Palsa-744. The sequence continues at coordinate 14,609 of DATNBM010000031.1, forward strand.
CGAGGTGGCGGGCAAGATCGCCACCCAGGCGGGCGCCTTCATGCTCGAGAAGCCGCTCGGCGGGCGGGGCATCCTGCTCGGCGGAGTGCCGGGCGTGGCCGCAGCGACGGTGCTCGTGATCGGGGGTGGCGTGGTCGGGATGAACGCGGCCTTCATCGCGATCGGGATGGAGGCCGACGTGTTCGTCTTCGACCGCTCGATCGACCGCCTGCGGGAGCTCGAAGTCGCGTTCGGGGGACGCGCATCGACCGTCTATTCCTCGACGCTGGCGATCGAGGAGATGCTGCCCGCGGCCGACCTCGTGATCGGCGCGGTGCTCGTGACCGGAGGCCGCGCGCCGCACGTCGTGACGCGCGAGCAGCTCGGCTTGATGAAGCGTCACGCGGTGCTCGTCGACGTCTCGATCGACCAGGGCGGCTGTTTTGAGACCTCGCACCCGACGACCCACTCGGACCCCACCTTCGAGGTCGACGGGGTGACCCACTACTGCGTCGCGAACATGCCCGGCGCGGTCCCGATCACCTCCACGTACGCGCTCACGAACGCCACCCTGCCGTACGTGATCGATCTCGCCGACCGCGGCGTCCAAGAGGCGCTCGCGGCGAGCCCGGGCCTGCGTCTGGGCCTGAACGTGAGCGAAGGGCAGATCACGCACCCCGCCGTCGCGGAGGCGCTCGGCCTGCCGGTAGGAGTGTGAGCGGGCGACCGCGCGGGGGCGGCGGCCGGGCCCCGAAGGATGGAGAATGACCCCCGACTCGACCCGAGGAGAGACATGAGCAGCTACGCAGTCATCAACCCAGCGACCGATGAGGTCGTCAAGGAGTACCCGGAGATCTCCGACGCCGATCTGGAGCGCGCGATCGCCCGCGCCGACGAGGCGCACCGCGCCTGGGCGGCCGGCTCGACCGTCGCCGAGCGGGCGGAGCTCGTGCGAGCGGTCGGGAGGCTTCACACCGAGCGCAAGCAGCAGCTCGGCGAGATCATCGTGCGCGAGATGGGCAAGCCGATCGAGCAGGCCGTCGGCGAGGCCGAGTTCGCCGGGATGATCTACGAGTTCTACGCCGCCAACGCCGAGAGCCTGATGGCCGACGAGCCGATCGAGCTGCTCGGGGGCGAGGGCACCGCGATCGTGCGCCGCAGCTCCTACGGAGTTCTGCTCGGGATCATGCCGTGGAACTACCCCTACTACCAGGTCGCCCGCTTCGCCGGACCGAATCACATCATCGGGAACACCGTGCTGCTCAAACACGCGCCGCAGTGCCCCGAATCCGCGGAGGCGATCGCGCAGATCTTCAAGGACGCCGGCTACCCCGAGGGTTGCTACGAGAACATCTACGCCACCAACGAGCAGATCGAGTGGGTCATCGCCGACCCCCGCGTCCGCGGGGTGTCGGTGACGGGCTCAGAGCGTGCCGGGGCTGCGGTCGCGGCAATCGCGGGGCGCAACCTCAAGAAGGTCGTACTCGAGCTCGGCGGCTCGGACCCGTTCATCCTGCTCGGCACCGACGACGTCGGCGCCGTTGCCCAGCAGGCGGCCGAAGCGCGCCTGGAGAACGCCGGTCAGGCCTGCAACGCCGCCAAGCGGTTCATCGTGCTCGACAGCCTCTACGACGAGTTCCTCGAGCAGCTCAAGGCCCGCCTCGACGCCGCCAAGACGGGCGACCCGAACGACGAGGGCACCGCGATCGGGCCGCTCTCGTCCAAGACCGCGGCCGACCGGCTGGACGACCAGGTGAAACGCGCCATCGCAGCGGGCGCAGAGGTCCTGATCGGGGGCAAACGCGACGGGAACTTCTACGAGCCGACGATCCTGACGGGCATCAAGCCCGGCGACGAAGCCTCCCAGGAAGAGTTCTTCGGGCCGGTCGCGCAGGTCTACAAGGTCTCCTCCGAGGAGGAGGCGGTCGCGCTCGCGAACGACACGCAATTCGGGCTCGGCTCCTACCTGATGACGACCGACCCCGCCCAGGCCGAACGCGTCGCCGACCAGATCGAGGCCGGGATGGTCTACGTCAACATCGTCGGCGCGGACAGCCCTGAGCTGCCGTTCGGAGGGTTCAAGCGCTCGGGCTTCGGCCGCGAGCTCGGCCGCTACGGGGCCGACGAGTTCGTCAACAAGAAGCTGATCCGCACGGCCTGAGCGCCGCGCGGCGAACACCGTTTGGGTACGGCGGTTGACGCCGGGGCGGGCCTCCATCAGGTGGGTGGACCCGCCCCGGGTCCACCGTGGGTGGAGCGTCGGTGAGTGACGGTCGCCGGTCACGTGACCGCGCCGGTGAGTTAACGTCGCCGCCATGGACATACGCGAACGGGAGGTGCTCGAGCCTCGTGAGCCCGCGGAGGCGGACTCGCTGACCGACCTGCGGGCGCACTACGACATCGAGCTCGTGCGCGCGCCGAACCCGGGGCCGCTGACGCTGACAGGGACGAACAGCTGGGTGGTCGGGCGCTCCCCGGCCTGGGTCGTCGATCCGGGGCCCCTCCTCGACGAGCACCTCGCCGCGCTCGACGCGGCGATCGGGGCGCGGGGGGGTCTCGGCGGGGTCGTCCTGACGCACGACCACCACGACCACGCCGATGCGGGGAGAGCGGTGGCGGATCGCCACGGGGCGCCCCTGGCGGCCGGGCGGGGCCAGGTGGACGTCGTGCTCGGGGAAGGCGCCAAGGTGGGGCCCTTCACGGCGATCTTCGCGCCGGGCCACGCGGCCGACCACTACGCGCTCGTCGGCGAGGGGGCCTGCTTCACGGGCGACGCCGTGCTCGGCACCGGGAGCGTCTTCATCAGCCCCTACCCGGGGGCGATGGCCGGGTACCTGCTGGCGCTGACCCGTCTGCGCCTTCGGGAAGACTTCAACGTGCTCTGCCCCGGCCACGGACCCCCCGTCTGGGACGCTCAGAGCAAGCTCGAACAGTATGCAGCCCATCGCATCGACCGAGAGAACCTTCTGATCATGGCGCTGGCCGAGGGTCGGCGGACCGTCGAGGAGCTCCTCGACGCGGCCTGGTCGGACGTCCCCGTGCAACTGCGCCCTGTCGCTGCCGCGACGCTCGCCGCGCACCTCGACAAGCTCGAGGAAGAGCAGGTCCTTCCGCCGGGAGTCGAGCGGCCCCGCTTCGAGCGGGTGGAATGGTGACGCGCCCGGCCGAGGCGGCGCCGCCGTCGCGGGGGATGATGGCCGAATCGATCAACTCGCCGTTCCCGCCGATCGCCGACTACGGCTTCCTGTCGGACTGCCACACGGGCGCGCTCGTCGCCTCGGACGGGTCGATCGAGTGGATGTGCCTGCCCCACTTCGACTCGCCCGCCGTGTTCTGCGCGATGCTCGACCGCGGCGCGGGCAGCTGGCGCGTCGGCCCCTACGGGATCTACGTTCCCGCGGGTCGGCGCTACATCCCGGGCACGAACATGATCGAGACGACGTGGATGACCCCGCAGGGCTGGCTGCGGGTCGTGGACGCGCTGACGATCGGCCCGTGGCACGACAACAAGCACGGGTCCAGTCACACCCGCCCACCGACCGACTACGACGCCGATCACCTGCTCGTGCGGATGATCGAGTGCATCCAGGGACAGGTGCAGGTCGAGATCGTCTGCGAGCCGATGCTCGACTACGGCGCGACCCCCGCGAGCTGGACGGTCGTGCACACGGGCGAGGAAGGCGTCTGCGCGATGGACGCGACCGACGACGTGACGGCCTTCCGGGTCTTCAGCGACGTCCGAATGGGGATCGAGGGCAACCGCGCCCACGGACGGCACACGATGAAGGAAGGCGAGCGGCGCTTCTGCGCGCTGTCGTGGACTGAGGGGCTGGGTGGCCCGCACACGGTCGAGCAGGCAGAAGGCCACCTCGAACGGACGGCCCACTTCTGGCGGACGTGGCTGGCCGAAGGGACCTACCCCGACCATCCTTGGCGCTTTCACCTGCAGCGCTCGGCGCTCGTCTTGAAGGGCCTGACGTTCATGCCCACGGGCGCGCTGGTCGCCGCCCCGACGACCTCGCTGCCCGAGACGCCGCGGGGGGAACGCAACTGGGACTACCGCTACTGCTGGATGCGCGACGCCTCGTTCACGCTGTGGGGGCTGCACGCGCTGGGCCTGAACTGGGAGGCGGACGACTTCGTCCAGTACGTCGCCGACATGGAGCGCAACGAGGACGGGTCGCTGCAGATCATGTACGGGATCAAGGGCCAGAAGGATCTCGAGGAGTCGACGCTCGACCACCTGAAGGGATATGAGAACGCCCGTCCCGTGAGGATCGGCAACGGCGCCTACAAGCAGCGCCAGAACGACGTATACGGCGCGGTGATGGACTCCGTCTACCTGCACTCCAAGAAGCGCGATCACATCCCCGAGCGCCTCTGGCCGGTGCTGAAGGACCAGGTCGAATGTGCGGCGCGCGTCTGGTGCGAACCCGACCAGGGGATCTGGGAGGCGCGCGGCGAGCCGCGCCACTACGTCTCCTCGAAGCTGATGTGCTGGGTCGCGATGGACCGCGGCGCGCGGCTGGCCGAACGGCGCGGCGACGAGCACCAATCCGAAGCGTGGCAGCAGATCGCCGACGAGATCCGCGACGAGATCCTCGATAAGGGCGTCGACGGCCGCGGCGTCTTCCGCCAGCACTACGAGACCGACGCCCTCGACGCCTCGACCCTGCTCGTCCCGCTGGTGCGCTTCCTCGGCCCCGACGACGAACGGGTGCGGGCGACCGTCTTCGCGATCCGCGACGAGCTGACCGACGGCGGCCTGGTGCTGCGCTACCGGACCGACTCGACCGACGACGGCCTGAAGGGCGAGGAGGGGACGTTCCTGATCTGCTCCTTCTGGCTCGTCTCGGCACTGTCGGAGATCGGTGAGAACCGCGAAGCCGAGCATCTCTGCGAGCGGCTGCTCTCCTACTCCTCACCCCTGGAGCTCTACGGCGAGGAGCTCGAGGCCTCCTCGGGGCGCCACCTCGGAAACTACCCCCAGGCGTTCACGCACCTGGCGCTGATCAACGCGGTGACGCACGTGATCGACGCTGCGGGGTGAGCCCTTGCTCTTTGCCTCGCGCGAAGGAGGCGCCGCCGGCCACGGCGCTTTGTTCACGCGGACTCGGCCGCGCCGTGCCTTCGGCGGGTGGGGTGTCGCCTCACGCAGGGCGCGACTTACTGCGCCCCTCCGCCAAGCATCTGCGCCTCGATCTTCTTCAATAACCGCTGTCGCCCGGCAGCAGGATCCGCGCGACCTCGCCTTCCATCACGACGTGGGGCTCGACGGGGAGCACCTCGCGCCCGCGGGCGTAGTCGAGCAGCGCCTCGACGGTCGCGAAGGCGCCGAGCTGTTCGAGGTGCTTGATCGTCGGGAAGACGAGCAGGATCTCGTCGGCGGCGTGGGCGTCGAGGGCGCCCTGCGGCGTGAACCAGCCGAGGTCCACGCACTCCTCGCCGTCGACGGCGGGCTCCTCTCCCTCGGGCAGCGTGGCGAGGAAGAAATGGGTGTCGAAGCGGATCGAGACCATCGCGGGGGTGATCCAACGCGAGAACTTGACGAGCTCGTCGGGGCCGGCCAGCTCGACCGAGGCCTCCTCCGCGAGCTCCCGGACGGCGGCCAGGCGGTGGGCGCCGTCGCCGTCGCCCTCCTCGGCGTCGACCGCGCCGCCGGGGAACACCCATACGCCGCCCATGAAGCGCGCCTCGGGGGTGCGCCTGACGAGCAGCAGCTCGAGCTTCTCCGCGCCTCCGCGGAGCAGGATCACGCTCGCGGCCTGGCGCGGCTTGACGGGTGGTCCCGTATTCAGCTCCGCCCCCGGCTCGGGTCCCCGGACCTCCCCCGATGCAGCCATCCGCTGACCCTACCGGTCGCTAATCTTCGATGTATGTGCCACACGATCGGGAGGTTCCGGCGATGAGCGCCACGGAGACCCTGCAGCGCTGGATCTGCGAGTCCTGCGGGTTCATCTACGACCCCGAGGAAGGGGACCCGGACGGCGGGATCCCCCCCGGGACGCCGTTCGAGGAGATCCCGGACACGTGGTTCTGTCCCGTTTGCGGCGCGCGCAAGCGCGACTTCACCGTCTACGAGGACTAGGACGCACTTGAACGGCCCGGCGCGGCCCGGCGGGCGCGGCTGGGAGGAGCTGCTCGCGCTCGACGCCGAGCGGGTCTGGCATCCCTACGGGGCGCTCCCCGCCTCGATGCCCTCGCTGCCGGTCGTGTCCGCGCGGGGGGTGAGGCTGCGGCTCGCCGACGGGCGTGAGCTGATCGACGGGATGGCTTCGTGGTGGTGCGCGATCCACGGCTACCGCCACCCCGCTCTGGACGCCGCCGCGCGGGACCAGCTGGGACGGATGTCCCACGTCATGTTCGGCGGCCTCACGCACGAGCCGGCCGTGCTGCTCGCCGAGCGCCTGACCGAGCTCGCGCCGGCCGGCCTGGAGCGCGTGTTCTTCGCGGACTCGGGCTCGGTCGCCGTCGAGGTGGCGATCAAGATGGCCCTGCAGTACCAGCGCGCGCTCGGCCGCTCGGGGCGCACGCGCCTGCTGAGCGTCCGCGGCGGCTACCACGGCGACACGACCGGCGCGATGGCGGTGTGCGACCCGGTCGGCGGGATGCACTCGCTCTTCACGGGGCTGCTCCCGGAGCACGTCTTCGCGCCGCGTCCCCCGGACGGCTTCGACGCGCCGCTCGGGGAGGAGTGGGCCGCCGAGGTTCGCGAGCTCGCCGCCCGCCACGCGGGCGAGCTCGCCGCCGTGATCGCCGAGCCGGTCGTCCAGGGCGCCGGCGGCATGCGCTTTCACTCGCCGGCCTGCGTGAGGCTCCTGCGGGAGGTCTGCGACGAGCACGGCCTGCTGCTGATCCTCGACGAGATCGCGACCGGCTTCGGACGTACCGGAGCGATGTTCGCGAGCGAGCACGCCGGACTGTCGGTCGACGTGATGTGCGTCGGCAAGGCCCTGACGGGCGGCTACATGACGCTTGCCGCGACGCTTTGCACGCCCTCCGTCGCCGAGGCCGTCTCGGCGGGCGAGGGGGGAGGCCTCATGCACGGACCGACCTTCATGGCAAACCCGCTCGCCTGCGCCGTCGCGCTCGCGTCGCTGGAGCTGCTCGCGGACGGCGGCTGGCGCGAGGACGTGAAACGGATCGAACGGGGGTTGCGCGAGGGTCTCGCGCCGGCGCGGGAGCTTCCCGGGGTCGCGGACGTGCGGGTGCTCGGGGCGATCGGCGTGATCGAGCTCGACCGCCCGGTCGAGCTCGCGGCGGCGACGCGAGCGGCGGTGGGGCGCGGCGTGTGGCTTCGACCGTTCAGGGAGCTTGTCTACGCGATGCCTCCCTACGTGATGGGCGAGGAGGACGTGGCCGAGGTCTGCGCGGCGATGCTGGCCGCGGCGGCCGCCGGCTGATCGCAGCTCAGCGGCCCGCGGCGAGCGCGGCGCGCAGCGCCGAGGTCGGCGGCCCCGGCATCGCGAGATTCTCTCCCCTACGCAAGCCGCTCCGGCGCGGTCGTCGCAGAGACGAGGCGTGACCTGCCGAAAACGGGGAAGTGTCCACGGAGTACCCAGATGACCGCGCGGATCCGCGATCCCGCCGGCGCCGACCAGCACATACGACGCGGACGGTCTCGAACGCGCTTTCCGAGAACTCGACATGCGAGGTGCAGGATGAAGGCGATTGTTGTGACGGACGAGGCCGCGGGGATGGCCGGGATGACGCTGGCCGAGCGGCCCGAGCCGCCGGCGGCGATAAACGACGTCGTGGTTCAGGTTCATGCGTCGGGATTCGTCCCGACCGAGATGGCGTGGCCCTCGACCTGGGCTGATCGCCGGAACCGAGACCGAACACCGTCGATCCCCGGGCACGAGCTGGCCGGCGTGGTCACGGCCCTCGGCTACGGCACGACGGGGGTGTCGGTGGGACAGCGGGTGTTCGGTCTCTCCGACTGGCATCGCGACGGGACGCTGGCGGAGTTCGTGGCGATCGAGGCGCACAACCTCGCGCCGCTGCCGGGCGACGTCGACTTCACCGTCGGCGCGAGCCTGCCGATCTCGGGCCTGACCGCGTGGCAGGGCCTGTTCGACCACGGGCGTCTTCGGGTGGGGCAGAGCGTGCTCGCGCACGGGGCGGCCGGGGC
>DATNBM010000032.1:0-9833 GCA_035571915.1 Solirubrobacteraceae bacterium
GTCGACTTGAGGCCATGGCGCGGGCGCAGAGGAAGCGCGAAACCGCCGCCATTGACGACCTCACCGGCTCGCCAGCCAGCCTCTCCCACGGGGCTAGTCGACGCCGCACAGTCATAAACACCGTTGCGCGACCGTCAAGCGCCGCCGGGTCGAGCGGCCTGCCGCTCGGCACTCCGAATCCTACCGCTTGGACTAATCTGTTCGGGGAAGACTCCAACCGTAAATGGATCCTTTCACCGGCCGTACGAAGCACTGACCGTTTTTGATCTCCCGACCGGGACGAGAACAGGTTGCCAGGTCCCGCAGGCTACCTGCCCGTGCCAGCTCGAACGCGACTCGCCCCGCTGGTGTGTTCGCCCACGAGGCGGGGGGGCCCGTGAGAACCGATGTCGCGGGGAACTGCTCCCCTGGGCGGTATCGATGCAGCGCGCTCCGAGCGCTGTAAGAGTGGTCGTCGATTGCCCATGGTCGCGGGTCGGCCAGCGTAGGTCCCTGGTTTCGTCCTGACGGACGAACCCGACCTCCAAATTTATTTTCGCGTTTTCGACGGATTCGTTCCCTGTACCAGGCAACGATCAGCCCTCGAAATCCGATAACCCCAGGTGATGTGCCCGCCCCACTCCACGCCGCCGTCCGAATGGTTGAGCCGCTGTCCTCGCAAGCGACGACAGCAGCTCTCCCCTGATTCTCGCGAGGAAGGCCAGCCGTGAATGCTCTCCCCGCCCCTCAGACGCTCCTCGCTCAGCGCGAGCGCGAGCCACTTGTAGTGCAGCGCTACCCGCCCTCCCTTCCCCCCCAACACACCACGACTCGCTCTCGATCGCCTCGAACGGCTCCGCTCAATTGCGCCCGCTGTTCACGCCGGCGGTCAGCGCGAGCAGGTAACCCTCCGGGGTCAGCCAGTAGACGAGCAGCGTGAACCTATCCGAAATGCTTCGCCGGAAGCATGCTCTGGTGGAGCACGCGAACAATCAGGACCGTGGCGCCCGCCCGCTCGAAAAATATGACGTGGCTGCCTTCCTCGGCGCGCCTCAGGCCCGGCCGTACAACATCACAGGCGCGGCCGAGCGTGGGTTCTCCGCCAGCGCTGCGAACCGTCCGTACAGCCGCCCGATGTAGATCTCCTGCTGCCTGTCCCCCCAGCGCTCAGCCGTGTACAGCGCGATCCCGACGAGATCGGCGTGGGCTTCTTCGCTGAGGTGGTACCCGGCCACCTATTTGCGCCGCGCACGCGCTTTCGCGAGGACGCTTTCCATGCTCGAATCCTTCGCCCGTCCGCTGGCGATGCCTTTCTCGATGGCCGCCCGTAGCGCCTCGAGCTTGGCTTCGTCTTCTTGTTCCTGGCGCTCGAGCAGGCGCAGGCCCGCGCGGACGACCTCGCTCGCCGAGCCGAACGTTCCCGTCGCGATCTTCGCGTTCACGAACTGCTCAAAATGGTCGCCCAGCGTCACGCTCGTGTGCCTCGCCATCGCCGGAAGTCCTCGATACGCAATAATACGCGATTTACGTTCACCTGGCAACGCTCTGACTCGCAGTCACGTGCACCGTCTTCATTCGGATTTGACTTCCTGCCCATCCCCCCCCAACAGCACCGCCACCTCGATCTCGATCGCCTCGAACGGCTCGGCTCGGATGCGCCCGCTGTTCGCGTCCGCCGTCAACGCCAGCAGGTAGCCCTCCGGGGTCAGCCGGTAGACGAGCAGCGTGAGCTGCTGGGGGTCGATGATCCAGTAGTGCGGGACGCCGCAACGGCGGTAGGTCTCGAGCTTCGTGATCTGATCGTTCCTCGCCGTCGAAGGCGAGAGGATCTCGCAGATCCAGTCGGGGCGTAGCCGGACCGGGATGCCGGTTGGACGCTGGGGCGCGCGCTCGCGGCGCCAGCCGGCGACGTCGGGGCGATAGATCTCGTGGGGCTCGAGCTCGATCTCGACCTCGGTTCCGAACCACCAACCGCCCGGGACGCCGCCGCCCGGGGGTCGCGAGAAGGGTCCGAAGAGAGTTCCGGCCACGGCGGCCTGGGTCGTGCCGTGCTCGCCGCTCGGCGCGGCCTTCTCGACCAGCTCGCCGCCGACGATCTCGTGGAAGCGGCGCGTCTCGGGGATCGCCAGCAGGTCAGCTGCTGTCGCGGACGGATGCGCGTGAGCGGTTTTGGACATTTCAATGGGGCCGTCGGCTTGGGCCGACGGAGACCTCAATGGAGTCGCCGGCCTGCGCCGGCGAAGGTGCCTCAAGGATATCCGGGCCGGCTCACGAAGACAAAGGCACGCGGCTTGTCCCCCAGCTGACACACCCTGGCCCTACCCTGATCGGGCGATGCTCGACCTCAAAACGGTTCCCGATGTCCCCGATCTCGTTCCGGCCCGGATGCTGAACGAGTTCGCGTACTGCCCACGGCTGGCTTATCTGGAGTGGGCCGAGGGCGACTTCGCTGACAGCGCCGACACTGTCGAAGGGCGGTTCCATCATCGGAAGGTCGACAAGGAGTCGGGCGAGCTTCCGCCCGCGGATCGCCTTCCCGAGGACGCGGCCGGCGACAAGCTTCACGCGCGATCGATCTATCTGTCCGCACCAAAGGTGGGGCTCGTGGCGCGGATCGATCTCGTCGAGGCGACCGGCGCGGTCGTCACGCCTGTCGACTACAAGCGTGGCGAGGCGCCGAACGTCCCGGAGGGGGCGTGGGAGCCCGAGCGGGTCCAGGTTTGCGCGCAGGGCCTGGTCCTCGAGGAGAATGGGTACGCCTGCGGCGAAGGGGTGCTCTACTTCGTCGGCTCGCGAAAGCGGGTCACGATCCCGTTCACGCTCGCGCTGCGGACGAGGACGCTCGAGCTTCTGGCCAAGATGCGGGAGACGATGGCGTCGGCGACGATCCCCCCGCCGCTCCAGGACAGCCCGAAGTGCCCGCGCTGCTCGCTGGTGGGCATCTGCCTTCCGGACGAGATCAACCTCCTGCGCAGCGGGCGGCCAGACGGTGCGACGAACGAAGCGGACGACGCACACGACACCGACAACGCGGAGGGCGAACCTGGCGAGCCTCGGCGTCTGCTCCCGGCGCGCGACGACGCCCTGCCCCTCTACGTCCAAGCCGGCGGGACGCGGGTTGGCAAGAGCGGCGACGAGCTGACCGTGCAGCCGCGCGACGGCGAACAGCAGATGGTCCGCCTGGGCCAGACCTCGCAGGTGGCGCTCTCCGTCGGCTACCGCCGACGGCCCCATTGAAGCCCGGAGCCGTCGACGTCCTGGCTCAGGCCAGCCTCGGCGCTCTCCGTCGGCTACCGCCGACGGCCCCATTGAAGCCTCTGCGATGCGCAGAATCATCCACGCCAGCCGGTCCGACTCTCCGTCGGCTACCGCCGACGGCCCCATTGAAGCTCCTCCACAAGCCGTCGAAGACGGTCATCGTCAAGAACTCTCCGTCGGCTACCGCCGACGGCCCCATTGAAGCGCACGCGTGGCCACGATCGAGCTGGATTCGAAGCTGGCGGCTCTCCGTCGGCTACCGCCGACGGCCCCATTGAAGCTGACCTCCCCTCCCGTCCAGGTGTAGGCTCTATCTCGTGCTCTCCGTCGGCTACCGCCGACGGCCCCATTGAAGCCAGGACGCGACCAACCAGAGCATCGAGGACGGTCTCATCCTCTCCGTCGGCTACCGCCGACGGACCCATTGAAGCAGCTTGCGCGCGTCGAGGCCGGCGTCCGTCGGTGGCTCTCTCCGTCGGCTACCGCCGACGGACCCATTGAAGCCTCCGGTGTCGCCGGCACGATTCGAATTCTACGCACCCTCTCCGTCGGCTACCGCCGACGGACCCATTGAAGCCGAAGGCATTCCAGCCCGCCTCGATGATGGCATCGCTCTCTCTCCGTCGGCTACCGCCGACGGCCCCATTGAAGCGTAGTAGGCGACGCCGGCGCGCGCGGCGGGCGCAAGGGCTCTCCGTCGGCTACCGCCGACGGCCCCATTGAAGCCACCTTCGCATCAACGGCTCGGACGGCGCCGCCGACGCTCTCCGTCGGCTACCGCCGACGGCCCCATTGAAGCCCGATCTCGGCCCGCATGGCGAGGATCGCCGCCTCCGCCCTCTCCGTCGGCTACCGCCGACGGCCCCATTGAAGCGACGACCCGAACCCGCGGGGGAAGATCTCGCTGCTCTCCGTCGGCTACCGCCGACGGCCCCATTGAAGCGCCATGGGTCCGCTCCTAACCGTTGCTCCCCGGGTTGGCTCTCCGTCGGCTACCGCCGACGGCCCCATTGAAGCCTGACGGCTCCCGGTGGATAGTCGAGGATCCTGAGCGCTCTCCGTCGGCTACCGCCGACGGCCCCATTGAAGCCGGCGGACGTGCAGGGAGCCGCCCTTGGCGTAGGCGATGCTCTCCGTCGGCTACCGCCGACGGCCCCATTGAAGCATCGACGGGAAGGCGGGCTTCTCCGGGACCTACCGCCCTCTCCGTCGGCTACCGCCGACGGACGCATTGAAGCGGCAAGCAAAGCCAGGCCGGCCGCCACGCCTGCACGAGCTCTCCGTCGGTTACCGTCTGGACATCGCGGGATCATTAGAGATTCTCACCCGCCTCGCGATCTGACGGTCTGCCGCCGAACCGGCGGGTGGCGGACGCACGCGGCCGGTGCATCCAGGTGAGCGGTCCCCGATCACAGCCAGGGCTCCGCCGAGCTCCGAGGCAGAGCTCGATCCTCTGGTCATGCAAGCCGCGCGTGAGATCGATCGCTGCTCGACTGGTCACTCACCTCAGCCCGCGCCAGCGCCTTCGGGCCTGCAGCAATGCCAGCCTCGCGCTCGGCAGGTTCAGGCGTGCCTCATCCCGCACAGGCTGACCTCGACGCGCTGATCCAGGCACTCCTCGAGGCGGGCGTCGAGCTCATCGTCGTCGGCGGTGGCGCCGCCGTGTTGCACGGAGCGCCAATCACCCCCAGGATCTGGACATCGTCCATCGCCGTCCCCCCGAGAATGTGCGACGGCTCTCGGACCTCCTCACGACGCTCGATGCCACCCTCCGCGGCCGCCGACCTCCGACCATCGGCCGAGCTGCTCGCCGGTCGCGGCCAGCTCAACTGTCCACCAACCTAGGCTCCGGGACCGTCCCGACCAGGGACAATAGGTTTACGGGCGGGGCTCGAAAGTTCGCGCTTGCCTCCGGCTTCACGGAGAGGTTAGGAGAGGACGTGTCCTGGCTCTTCTCCTGGTTTCGTCGGTCGGTTGAAGCGAACGGCGATGCTTCGGGCGATTCTCGGTCGGTCGCCCAGGTCGTAACTGCTCTGGAGGCGAGCCTGCAGGAAGGGGTGCAGAAGCTGGCGCGGCTCCAAGCCCGGCACGGCGCACGCCTCGAGGAGATCGAGAACAAGGTCGAGGGCGGTTTCGCCGACTTGCGATCGGCCACGGAGCACGCGGCGCGGGCGGCGTCCGCCCCCGTCCGGTGGGACGATCTCCTGGACGCGGCGGACGCGCTGGACGAAGCCGAACGCTCCGCCATCGCAGCCGGCGACCAGCCCATGGCGGACGGGTTACGGGCAGTGGTGACCCGCGTCGGGCGGTTCCTGGCCCAGCAGGGCGTGCGGCGCGAAGGGCGGGTGGGCGTCCCCCCCGACCCAGCGCTCGTGCGCGTCATCGGGGCGGTCGAAGCGCCGGCGATGAACGAAGGTCACGTGGCGCGCGTGGTGCGCGCGGCGGCGATGGAGGGCGGCCGTCTTCTGCGCGAGGGCGAGGTCCTCGTCGCGCGCCGGCCACCGCCGCCGCCGAATGCGGAGGCGAATCCATGACGACGTTCGGAATCGATCTCGGGACGACCAACTCCGTGATCTCGCGACTCTCGGAAGGGCGGCCGACGGCCATCCCCGTGGCCGGGGAAGTCATCGTGCCCTCGGTGGTCTGCTTCCGCGATGATGGCGTCGTCGTGGTGGGCCGCGAGGCCCGCAACCTGGAGCTGGCCCATCCTGACCGGACCGTGCGGTCCGCGAAGCGGCGCATCGGCCAGGACTTCGCGTACGACGTCGCGGGCCGGCGGCTACGGCCCGAGGAGGTGTCGGCCGAGGTGCTGCGCGCGCTCAAACGGGGCGCCGAGGCCGTCACGGGCGAGGCGGTGCGCGAGGTGGTCATCACCGTCCCCGCGTACTTCGACGACGCCCAGCGCCGGGGGACGTTGCGCGCGGGCGAGCTGGCCGGCCTCGACGTGCTGCGGCTGCTCAACGAGCCAACCAGCGCCTCGCTGGTGTTCGACCAGGCGGTCGCCTCGGCCGCGCGCGATCCGGAGATCGTGCTCGTCTACGATCTGGGCGGCGGCACGTTCGACGTCTCGGTGCTCGAGGTGTTCGGCGAGGTCCGCGAGGTGCGCGCCACCGCTGGGAACACCCACCTCGGCGGCGACGATTTCGACGACAAGCTCTTGTCGCTGTTTCTAGACCTGCTTCGGACGCAGCACGGCGCGGACGTCCGCGACGATCCACGGGCGATGGCGCGGCTGCGCCGCTTGGCGGAGGACACCAAGATCCGCCTCTCCACCGAGACGGAGGTGGCGATCGCCGAGGAGTTCATCGCCACCGCGGGCGGCCGGCCGCTGCACCTGCAGACCCGGGTGACCCGCCGGCAGCTCGAGGCGCTGATCCGGCCGCTGCTCGAATCGACCGTCGAGCTGGCGCGGCGGGCGGTCTCGGAGGCCAACCTCGGCGCGCAGCCGCTGACCCGCGTCTGCCTGGTCGGGGGCTCGACCCGCATCCCGCTGTGCCGGGAGGTCCTCGATGACGCGTTCCACGTCGACGTGCGCGAAGACGTGGATCCCGACCTCGCGGTGGGCCTCGGCGCGGCCGTCCAGGCGGGGCTCCTCAAAGGCGAGCCGATCGAGCGCATCCTGGTCGACGTCTCGGCGCACAGCCTCGGGATCCTGGCCATGGGCCGACACGACGCCGAGGAAGATGACGGCAGGTTCACGGCCGACACCTTCGTCCCGATCATTCGGCGCAACACCGTTCTGCCGGCGGTTCGGAGCGAAGAGCTCTACACGGCCTTGGACGACCAGGAGACGATCCAGGTCCGGGTCTTCCAGGGCGAGTCGCCGCAGGCGTCGAAGAACACGCCCGTCGGCACGTTCAAGTACGATCTCGAGCCAGTCCCCGAAGGCTCGCCCGTGGTTTTCCAGCTCGAATACGACCTCGACGGCGTCGTGCGTGTCTCGGTCAGCCAGCCGGAGACCAAGAACGCGAAGACCGTCGCCCTGCGGGTCGCCGACGCGAGCGGCAAACCTTCGGACGCCGCCGATCGCGAATCGTCCGCCATCGTGCGCAAGGCGCGCGCCGCGCTGGCTCGGCTGGAGGGCGAGCGCCGATCGCGTCTCGAAGGCCTGCTCGCGGATCTCGCCGCCACCGGAAGCGGCGAACGTCGCACGGAGATCGAAGACGCGATCCTCGATCTCCTGCTCGACGCGGACGGGGACGAGGCCGCGAGCTCGGGGTAATGCTTGGCGCGCCCGGATCCAGAAGCCGAACGGCGCAAGCGCGCCGAAGAGGATCTCACCAAGGCGCTCCGGCGCGGCGATCTGGACCTCGCGCTCGCCTCGCTAGAGAAACTGCGGCGGAACCTCCCGCCCACGGCTCTGGACAAGGTCGGTCCCATCTTTCGGCGAGCGGTGGCGGACGCCCACCGGACGTCGCAATGGGCGCGGTTGCAGGCGCTGGCGGTTCGAGAGGCCGGCATCCCGGGGTTGCCCGCAGCGAGCGGCGGGCCCGGGGAGGCGGATGCCTGCCGCTGGGCGCTGCTGTGGGGTTGCGTTCGCAGCCGGGATTTCCCACGCGCGCGCTCGCTGGCGGAGGCGCTTGCGCCAGGCCTCCACGCGCACCCAGCCCTCGCGCGCTGTCTCGAAGAGATCCTGGACCGGGAGGGCGCGATCTCCGACGATCTGCTGGCCGCCCTGCCGGAATCGATCCGGCGAGCGCCCGATCCTCGGCTCGGTCATGACCCGCCGCCGGTGCGGCCGGAGGCCCCGCGGGCGCCGGCCACCGCCGAGGCTGCGCACGAAGCAGTCTTGCTGGCGGCTCACCGCCTGACGTGGGCCGGGCTGGCCGATCTCCTTGGGCGCTGGATCGCGCAGGCCTCGCCGGCCGTCGCGAGCGCGATCCGCAAGACGGCGCTGCGCGTGGCGCGACGAGAGATCCTGAGCCGGTTCCGCGACGGCGCACCGCTCGGCCCCGCCGCGCGCGTCGTCGTCTCCGTCGTGGGGCCGGCGCCGCGTGCGCCGGAGGAGATTGGCGCGCTCCTCGAGTCGATGCGGCTGGGCGCGTGCAAGGGCGGGGCAGCCTTCGATCTCGATCGCGATCCGGACGGCGTCGGTCTCCTCGCGCGCGCCCTGCTCCCCGAGCCGGCCTTCGGTCCCGCGGGTGCGCGCTGGCTCGCGGCCGCCGCGACGCCCGCCGGCCCGGCCCGCGATCGCCTCTACGCGGCGATCGTCGAGTCGCATCCGAGCGACTTTGCGCTTTGGGCGCTCGTCTGCCGCCGGGTGATCGATCCAGACGGCGACGCCCCCCGCCCTCCTGGTTGTGGCAGGGCCTGGAGCGGAGCCTGCGCGACGGGCCCGCGCTCGCGCGCGGGTGGGCCGCGATCGCGGCCGGCGAGATTCGCCCGGTGATGGAGCGACTGGCGGCGGCCGTGCCGTTGACCCTCGGGTTGACGCTGGTCGAGCGAAGCTGGCCCGAGGCGTCCGCCGCCTTGCGCAGCGAGCTCTGTTTCCTTGCGGACGAGCTGTCGAGCGAAGGTCTCGCTCCCCCTGACTTGAACGAGATCGACGTCGGCGAATTGGATGCCTCGATCCGCAAGCAGGCCGCGCGGATGCTGACGCAGACTCTGGCGGCGCCGACGATGGCCTTCTGGAAGCGGCTCGGCCGGGCGCTTCTCGACGTCGATCCTCACCTGCTGGTCTACGCGATCCAGGCGGCGGGGCCGTCACTCGCGGAGCGACGGAAGTTTCTGGCGGCTTGGCTCGACGATCGTCGCGCGGTCGAGGAGCACCTGGCGGCTCTGTCGGAAGCGCTGCGGGTTCCTGTTCACGGGCAAGAGCTGTGTGACGCGGTCTTCGAGCACCTCATCTCCCGCTTCGCCACCGACGCCGACGCGCTGGCGAGGGCGCTGCTCCGGCTGGACGGACGGGCCCCCGCGCCCGTGATCTTCCGCCTCGCGCTCGCGGTCATCGATGCGGCGCCGCGCCGAGTGCAGGAGCGCTCGCTTGGCCTGCGCCAGGCCCTCGCGCTCGCGCGACGGATCGTGGCTCGGCGGTCCGTGGGGCGAAGGCGCAAGCCGCCCGAGCCGCGGGCAGGCAAGCGCCGCAAGCGGCGATCGCCCGAACAGCTCGATCTCGGGATAGAGACCCCATGACCAGCTGGCCAAGATGAGCGCTGACCTCTACTCAGTCCTCGGGATCGCCCCGACGCTCGCCCCCTCGGACGTCAAGCGCGGCTACTTCGCCGCGCTCAAGAGGCACCCGCCCCACGCCGATCCGGAAGGGTTTCGACGGATCCGGGACGCCTACGAGAGGCTGTCGAGCGGTGAGGCGCTCATCGCCGCTTACATGGCGAGTCCCCCGGACATCTCCGCGGTCCTGGCCGAGTTGGAGGCGACCATCGGCGCCGAGATCGCCCGCGTCGCCGAGACCCACGCGCTTGGACAACGGGACGCCGCTGCGAAGACCGCGCTCTTGGATACGCTGTCAAGACTGCAGCTTGCCGACATCCTGGCGGCTTGCGGAGCTTGATTTCCAAGCGCCAGCCAGGATGCAAGGCGCGCATGAACCCGATTTGAACCCAGAACAAAGGCCCGTAAGTCTCGCGACTTACGGGCCG
>DATNBM010000033.1:0-33334 GCA_035571915.1 Solirubrobacteraceae bacterium
TACGACGGGCTCGACGCCGTGCGCACCTCGCGCGCGGCCGACGATTTCGCCGGTACGGGTGGACACGCCTGCTTCCACGCCGACTGCTTCCAGGTGCGTGAAGAGACCGACGAAGGGCCGGGCGATGCGGGCTGAGCGCCAGTCGGCAGGGTCTGTGACGTCCCCCGTGGCGGGCGACTGGCTCGAGGTCGACGACACCGCGGGCGGCAACCCCCGTCGCGGGCAGATCCTCGAGGTGCTCGGCGCCGGACCGCACCTGCGTTACCGCGTGCGCTGGGACGAGGAGCACGAGTCGCTCTTCTACCCGGACCCGCAGGGCGGGACGATCGTGCACCGAGCCTCGCAAGCGAAGAGCAGACGCTGAGGGTTTCCCGCGCCCGAAGATCAGTGCTGGCTACTGACCGCCCCGCGGCCCAACCCAGATTCGCGGGATCGCCGAGCAAGTCAGGATTCTGCCCATAGAAACCGACGAACGGAGAGGGCAGTGAGGACAACCGCCGTCGAGCCCACCGAGCGCGATCTGCTGCTCGACCGGCTCACCAACCTGAGGACGATCCTGCCGGTGCTCGCGGAGGAACTCGCGAGCAGCCGTCGTCAGCTCGGGCAGCTGCGGCGCGAGAACCGGCGCCTGCGCGAGCGACTGAGCCACCTGGAGCGCGTCGCGGGACGCGGCGCGCCAACCCCGCGGCAGGTCGAGCGCGTCGCGCTCACTCTCAGAGCGTTCTGACCCGACGGCGGCCACTCGCTCGCGCGAGGGGCCGCCCCCACCGTCGCCGCGGCACCGACCCACCGCGGCGACTGTGTGCTCCTCAGAACTCGAACACCAGCCGAGCGGTGCCCGCGGAGCCCTCCTCGACTTCGCGGAAGGCCTCGTTGACCTGATCGAGCCGACGCGTCTCGTACAGCACGCGGGTGCGCCCGTCCTGGTGCAGGGCGAAGACCTCCTCGAGGTCGTGGTGCGTGCCGACGATCGAGCCCTTGATCGTGATGCCGTTCAGGACCGTCTCGAAGATCGGCAGGCTGATGTGGTTTTCGGCCGGCAGACCGACGAAGACGAGCGTCCCGCCGCGGGCCATCGAGGCGTAGGCCTGCTCGAACGCCTTCGGCGAGACGGCGGTCGCGATCGCGACGTCGGCGCCGCCGAGAGCCTTGATCGCCTCGGCCGGGTCTTCCTCGGCGGCGTTCACGGTGTGCGCGGCGCCGAGCTCCCGGGCGAAGTCGAGTTTGTCCTGGTGGATGTCGACGGCAACCACCGCGCAGCCCGCGATCTGGGCGTACTGCACCGCGAGATGGCCGAGCCCGCCGACGCCGAACACCGCGGCGAGCATCGCCGGGCGCGCGCCGGAGACCTTGACCGCCTTGTAGGTGGTCACACCCGCGCACGTCAGCGGCGCGGCCGCGAGCGAGTCGACTCCCTGCGGGACGCGCACGGTGTGCCGGGCGAACGCCGTCGCGTACTCCGCGTATGCCCCGTCGAGGGCGTAGCCGGAGTTGAGCTGCTTTTCGCAGAGCGTCTCGCGACCGTCGTTGCAGTAGCGGCATTCCCCGCACGCGTATCCGAGCCAGGGGATCGCGACGCGATCGCCCTCGGCGATGCCGCCGTGCACGCCGGGGCCGACGGCGGTGACGAGCCCGACACCCTCGTGACCCGGCACCAGGGGCAGCGTCGGCTTGACGGGCCAGTCGCCGTGCGCGGCGTGGATGTCGGTGTGGCAGAGGCCCGAGGCCTCTAGCTTCACGAGCACCTGCCCGTCGCCCGGCGTCGGGATCGGCCGCTCCTCGATCGTCAGGGGGGCCTTGAAGTCGTGTACGACGGCTGCCTTCGGCATCTGTCCTCTCCTAAGTCTCGACGGGTTTGAGCCCGAAGTTAGATCGAGGGGGGCACAGCCCCATCGGGGCCGGGCCGCATCGTGCACGTGGTTACTACGGACCCCGTTGGAGGCGTCGCGACGGCGCGGACCAAGCCCTTGGCCGCCGGTCGTGGCGATTCCGCTAGCTACCGGCGGCGACCGAGCGCTGCTGCTCGCCCGCGCGCTCGGCCTGCAGCGGGATCCGACCTGTGACGGTCGTGCCCTTGCCCGGGACCGACGCGACGTCCAGCTCCCCCGCAAGCAGGCCGATCCGCTCCTGCATCCCGAGCAGCCCGAAGCCGGCGGTCCGCTCAGCGGTGTCGAACCCTCTCCCGTCATCGCGGATCAGCAGCCGGACGCAGTCGGACTCAGCGGCGATCTCGACGACGGCGCGCTCGGCGTGGCCGTGCTTGACGGCGTTGGTGAGCGCCTCCTGAACGATCCGGTAGAGCGCGATCTCAAGCTCGCCCGACAGGCGCGCCGGCCCGCCCGCGTCATGCCCGCCGAGCTCGATGCTGAGGTCGACCTCGATGTCGTTGCGCGACGCGCGTTCCGCGAGCGCCTCGATCGCCGCCTTGACGCCGAGCTCGTCCAGCGCGGCCGGGCGCAGGTCGGTGATCAGGGCGCGCAGGTTCGCGATCGCGTCCTCGAGCTGCGCGACGGCCTGGCCGACCGCCGCGTCGAGCTTCCCCGCCTCCTGCGTCCGCCTGGCCCCTGACAGGCCGATGCGCAGCGCGCTGAGGCTCTGCAGCGTGTCGTCGTGGAGCTCCCGGGCCCAGCGCTGGCGTTCGCTCTCCGCCGCGGCGAGGCGCTGACGGTGGCGCTCGGCGGTGACCGACTGCGCGGTCGCCACGGCCGTCGCGGCCGAGGTCGCGAACGACTGCAGGAGCATCTCGTCCTCGGTGGTGAAGCCGGGCCCGCCGTGCAGACGGTCGATAGCGACCAGCACACCGTGGCTGCGTCCGCGGAAGATCAGAGGCACGACGAGACCTGCCTCTGCGGGCACGCCCAGCCGGCCCAGGCCGTGCTCCTCGAAGCGCGCGCGGTTGAGCTGGTCCTCGAGGCGCTGCACGCGCTGGGTGCGAAGCGCGTGGGCGGCGACGGTGTCGGCTAGCGGGATCCGCTTCCCGATCAACCCGGGGGGAATCTCGCCCGCCGCCGCGGCGGCTTCCAGCTCCTCGCCGCGCTCGAGCTCGATCAGCAGGACCCGCGCGGAGACGAGGGCGCGGCCGCGCTTGGCCACCAGCTGCAGAACCGCTTCGGGATCGGTCTCCCCGCCGAGGGCGCGGGCGATCTGGGTCGTCGCCTCGAGCGCGGCGACCGTCTTGGCCAGCTCGTCGCGGTCGTTGCGGGTCCCTGTGTAACGGCGCGCGTGGTCGATCGCGACCCCGGCGAAGTCGGCGAGCACGAGCACGGCGTCCTCGTCCTCGTCCGTGAACTCGGCGCCGTCGGCCTTCTCGCTGAGATACAGGTTCCCCCAGGGCTCGCCCTCGACCAGGATCGGGACTCCGAGGAAGGAGCTCATCGTCGGGTGCCCATGCGGGAACCCGTAGGAGCGGGGGTGTTCGCCGACGTCCGCGAGACGGAGGGCCTCGGGACGCTCGATCAGCACGCCCAGCACCCCGCGCCCCCTCGGCAGGCTTCCGATCGCCGATCGCTTCTGCTCGTCGATCCCCTTGGTCAGGAACCGCGAGAGTTCCGAGCGCGAGTCGTCGAGCACTCCGACGGCCGCGTAGCGGGCGCCGGTCAGCTCCTGGGCGGCGGAGAGCACCTGGTCGAGCACGACATCGAGATCGAGCTCCGCGAGCACTCCGCGCGCTACGTCAAGTATTCCTCGAGTTGCTCGGTCCACGTTCAGGGTCACACCCCGACCCTACGCCGCCTCGCCGCATTCCGATTGTTCGGACGGCGGCCGTATCCATATTTAACCACGTTCGCGCCTGTCATCGATCAGACCCAGCCTACCCTCCCGGCGTCTGCGTAGTTTTCCCCGAGGCTGAGCGGGTTTCCTCGGCTGGCGGGATCGCGCGGGCTGTCTAACTTCCTCCCCATGACCAACGAAGCCCCCACCTCAGAGAAGTTCCGGGTCGTCGTCGCGGGCGGCGGCGTCGCCGCACTGGAGACCGTTCTCGCGCTGCACGACCTGGCCGGTGACCGCGTTGCGGTGACCGTTCTCGCGCCCGACGAGGAGTTCGTCTACCGCCCGATGACCGTCCGTGAGCCGTTCGCGTACTCCCGCGCGGACCGCTTCGAGCTCGCGCCGATCGTGCAGGACGCCGGCGCCACGCTGCACCGCGGCAAGCTCGCGTGGGTCGAGCCGAAGGACAAGGTCGTCGTCACCGAGGACGACGAGCGACTGGAGTACGACGCGCTCGTCGTCGCGCTCGGCGCCAAGATCTACCCCCGCTACAAACACGCCGTCACGATCGACGACCGTCGCATGGACGAGGCCCTCCACGGATTGATCCAAGACATCGAGGGCGGATATCTGAAGAGCGTCGCGTTCGTCGCCCCGGGCCGGATGGCGTGGCCGCTGCCGCTGTACGAGCTGGCACTGATGGCCGCGGGGCGCGCCTACGACTCGAACCTCCCCCTGGAAGTCACGATCGTCACGCCCGAGACCGGCCCGCTGGCCGTGTTCGGGCAGACCGTCAGCGACGGCGTCTCGGCGCTGCTGAGCGCGAAAGGGATCCGCACGATCACCGACGCCTACGCCGAGATCCCCGAGCAGGGCAGCATCGTGATCAACCCCGGCGACCGGCGGCTGCACGCGCAGCGGGTGGTCGCGCTGCCCGAGCTCTACGGCCCGTCGGTGCGCGGCCTGCCGGTCAGCGAACACGGCTTCCTCCGCGTCGACCGGTTCTGCCGGGTCGCGGACGTCGAGGGCGTCTACGCGGCGGGCGACTCGGTCGACTTCCCCGTCAAGCAGGGCGGCGTCGGATCGCAGCAGGCCGACGCGGTCGCCGAATCGATCGCCGCGCTCGCGGGCGCCGAGATCGAGCCGCAGCCCTTCGACCCGGACATCAACGGGGTCCTGCTGACCGACGAGAAGCCTCGCTACATCCACGCCAAGATCACCGGGGGGCACGGTTTCGCATCGGAGTTCAGCGAGACGCCGATCGGCGAGGCGACGGAGAAGATCACCACTCGCTACCTGACCCACCGGCTCCAGCAACTCGACGCTACGGAGGTGAGGACGTGAGCCTCGACACGACGCAGGTCTCGACCGTGATGCACGAGGGCGTGCTCGACTGCGCCCCGCAGACGCCACTCGCCGAGGTCGCCGCGCTGATGGCCGCCCGGCGCGTCCACTGCGTGGTCGTCGACGGGCTGGCGCGCGCCGAGCACGGCGGGGAGCGCCTGGTCTGGGGCCTGGTCTCAGACCGCGAGCTGATGGAGGCCGCGAGCGAGAGCCGGCTCGACGCGTCGGCGGGAGACGTGGCCGCAGGCGAGGTCGTGACGGTCGAGCCGTCGGACACCGCCCGGGAGGCCGCGCGCCTGATGGCCGAGCACGACTGCTCGCACCTGATCGTCGCGGACCCGCAGACGGGCCGTCCGCTCGGCGTGGTGTCGAGCCTCGACGTCGCCCGCGCCGCGGCCGCCGGCTGAGCCGCGCGACGACCGTCCACGCGGGCCGGAACCGAGGGGCGCCGGCCAGAAGCGCCCTGCCGGCTAGGCGCGTTCGGCGGCGCGCAGCGCGGCGGACAGCGAGGTGGCGCTCTGCGGCCCGCGGAGCGTCGCGGCGATCCGGCCGCGGCCGTCGAGCACGAACGTCGTCGGCAGGCCAGTCATTTCGTACTTGTTGCCGACGAGGCCTTCGCCGTCGCGGAGGGTCGGGAAGGTCCAGCCGAAGCGGCGGATGAAGGCGAGCGCCGCGGAGCGCCCGTCGCTCCAGTCGACGCCGACGATCCGGCCGCGGCCGGCGGCCGTCCGTGAGAAGGCCTCAAGCGCCGGCGCCTCGGTCGCGCACGGACCGCACCAGCTGGCCCAGAAGACGACGAACGAGGGGTGCCCGCCGGCTCGGGCGAGCAGCTTCGGGAGCGTCACGGCCGCGCCGCCGAGGTGTTCGGAGGGCAGCCCGGGGGCGGGACGCCCGGTTCGGTGGGCCCCGCTCGGCCTGAGGCCGAACACGACAAGCGCCGCCACGGCCGCCGCGGCGATCACGGCGAGGAGCGCGGTCTTGCCCCTTCCCCCCACGATCGTCGACCTCAGCGCGCGGCGAGGAGCGGCACGTCGTGCGCGATTTCGGCGGGCTTGAAGCTGGCGGCGTAGATCGAGAGGCGCTTGCCGGTCCCGGTGATCCCGTAGATCAGGCCCGAGTGGTTGATGAACTCCGGCTGCTTGGCGTCGCGTTCGGAGCCCACACCCCACGCTTCCCAGACCTTCGCGAGTTCCTTGGCGCTGCCGACGAGGTACTGCATCCGGCCCGTCATCTCGTGGCGGGCGAGGAACTTCGCGATCGCCTTCGGCGTGTCGCCCTTGGGGTCGACCGAGACGGCGACGATCTCCGCCTTCGCGGCGTTCTTCGCGCCCATCAGGTTCTGCGCGACCCGCAGGTTCGAGGTGATCAGCGGGCAGACGTCCGGGCAGTTGGTGTAGATGAACGTGACGAGCACCGCCTTGCCCCGATAGGAGGCGATGTCGACGGGCTGCCCCAGATAGTTCTTGAGCTTCAGGGGCGGGGCCGCTCGCACCGGGGTGAGGATCCCCGAGGCGTCCAGGTGCGCTTCGGTCGCGAGCTTCTTGGGCGAGGCGGGAGTCGAGGAGCCCCCACCGCTCGTGGCGAGCGCGACGCCCCCCGCCGCGAGCACCAGGACGGCGAGCGCGAGGAGCACGCGAACGTCGATGCCGCCCTTGCCCTTCATGGCCCGAACCTAGCAGCGATCAGGCCCCCGACGCTCCGCTTGGGAGGCCCCTCGCGTCGGCAAATTTCGATTCATCCCTTCCGCTGTAACGCAAATTGCAGGGATTTGTGTTACGTTGCGCGCCGTTCGTGCCGAGTCCCGTGCCCCAAGGGGTCCGGGATCGGGGGACCCAATGCGGCCGTGAGGCCGCGGGGGCGAATCGCCACAAGTGTGGCGTAGCGTAGATGCTTACGCGAGCCCGACAGCTAACCCCGTAGGCGCAAAAAAGGAATTGAGAAAGGACGCCTCGCATGTCGGGATGCCCGCGTGATCTTGCAGTTCTCGAGCACTGGAACGCTTCGCTCCAGCGCTCCCGTGCTCGTCGTGCCCGTGCGGGCCACGGGCGCAGCGGCGCTGCGCTCAGCAGGAACGTCGACGTCACCACCCTGCTGCGGCCGGAGCGCCTGACGCTCCGCGACCTCGCCGAAGACGAGCCCTGGCAGCTCTCGCTCGGGCGCTCCCGGGCGCGCCGCCGGGCCGCGCAGCTCCAGTTCGTCCCGGCCTCCTCTCGCGCGAAGCGGATCTCGCTGGGCGCCCTCGCGGCGCTGACCGTCGGGCCGACCGCGAGCATCGCGAGCGCCGGCGCCAACGAATCGGTCGGAAGCGAACCGGCGACGACGAGCGAACACGTGATCGTCCTGACCGAAGGCGCCGAAGGCCGCCAGGTGCAGCTCCTGCAGCGCGCTCTCGGCATCTCCGTAGACGGCGTGTTCGGGCCGGAAACGCTCGAAGCGGTCGAACACTTCCAGGCCGCCCACGGCCTCACCGTGGACGGCATCGTCGGCCCGCAGACGAGCGCGGCGCTCGGCGGCGGCTCGCTGACGGCGACGGTCGCGAACGTCTCACCCGGGGAAGAAGGCTCGACGACCGACGCGGTCAACCGCGAATCGGGCAGCGTCGAAGGCGGCTCGGTGCAGCGCCTGCAGAGCGCGCTGAAGCTGCCCACCGACGGCGACTTCGGGCCCGAAACGGAGGCGGCGGTTCGCCGCCTGCAGGCCCGCCACGGGCTCTCCGTCGACGGCGTAGTCGGCCCGGAAACGTGGTCGGTCCTCGGCATCCACGGCGAGGAAACGCTGACGCCCCCGGCCTCGGCGATGCCCGCCCACCACAGCCACCACCACGCGACCGCGACGGTCGCCGACACGGAAGGCTCAGAAGGCGGCGGGAGCGCCGTCGAACGCCTCCAGAAAGCGCTGAAGATCAGCGTCGACGGCGAATTCGGGCCGGCGACCGAGGCCGCGGTCAAGCGCCTGCAGGAACGCCACGGCCTCAGCCCCGACGGTGTCGTCGGACCGGCGACGTGGTCGGTCCTCGGGATCCACAGCGAGGGCACCCTGACCCCGTCGGACTCGGTCAAAGAAGCCTCCTCGGAAGGCGGCAGCAGCTCCTCGGGCGGGGGCGGCGTCGTCTCACAGGTGATCGCGGCGGGCGATGAAATCGCGACGCGGCCGTACGTGTGGGGCGGCGGGCACGGCTCGTTCAGCTCCGAAGGCTACGACTGCTCGGGCTCCGTCTCCTACGCGCTGCACGGCGGCGGCCTGCTCTCATCGCCCGAGGACTCGACCGCCCTGGAGTCCTACGGCGAACCCGGCCCGGGCCGCTACATCACGATCTACGCCAACTCCGAACACGCGTTCATGGTCGTCGACGGCAAACGCTTCGACACCGTCGCGCTGGCGGAGACCGGCACGCGCTGGTCGAGCAGCATGACCTCGACGGCGGGCTTCGTCGCCCGCCACCCGGCGGGGCTGTAGGGCAACTCCCGATTCGGCTTGGTGGGCCGCACATGTGCGGCCCACAGGGGCGGCACATGTGCCGCCCCTCGGCGTCGGCGCATGCGCCGACGCCCGGCCCGCGCATGCGCGGGCCGAACAGCCGACCTTCGTGTCAGTCGACCCTTGCGCCGAGGGCACCCCATGCCTTGCTCGAACGCGAGAGATCGCGGCTCGCCGTCGCGTCCCATCGCAGACGCCCCTTAGCCTCGGCGCGCGATGGTCGCGCTCGCCCACGGGTTCACGATCGACGGACCGCAGGCGCGTCACGTCGCGGTCGAGGTCGACGTGCGCAGCGGCCTGCCGGCCTTCACGATCGTCGGCCTTGCCGACGCGGCCGTCCGTGAGGCGCGCGAGCGAATCCAGACGGCGGTCCGCAACTCGGGCTTCCAATGGCCCGCCCGCCGCATCACCGCCAACCTCGCCCCCGGAGATCTGCGCAAGGCGGGCCCGGGGCTCGACCTGGCGCTCGCGTGCGCGATCCTCGCCGCGACTGGCGAGCTGCCGGCGGAGCGCCTGGGGACGCTCGCGCTGTTCGGCGAGCTTGGCCTCGACGGCCGGGTCCGCGCCGCCCACGGCACGCTCGCCGTGGCCGACGCTGCGCGCAGGCTCGGCCTGAGGACGCTCGCGAGCAGCCCCGAGGCCGCGCGGGAGGCCGCGCTCGTGGAGGGCCTGGCGGCCGTCCCGGTCACAGATCTGCGGGCGGCGGGACGGCTGCTGAGCGGAGAGCTCGCGGCCCGCGCACGGGCGGCGCCGCGTAAGCCGCCGGCGGCGTACTCGCCACACCCGGACCTCGCCGACGTGCGAGGCCGGGGGGAGGCGGCGCAGGCGCTGATCGTCGCGGCCGCGGGCGCCCACAACCTGCTGCTGAGCGGCCCGCCGGGCGTAGGCAAGACGATGCTCGCGCGGCGCCTGCCGGGGATCCTGCCGCCGCCCGACCGCGAGGAGGCGCTCGAGCTGGCGCGCCTGGAGAGCCTCCGCGCGGGGCCGGTGGGGACGCTCCCCACCGAGCGTCCGTTCCGCGCGCCCCATCACACGATCACCCCCGCGGGCCTCGTCGGCGGAGCCGGGAGCGGCTGGGCGGGAGAGGTGGCGCAGGCCCACCGCGGCGTGCTTTTCCTCGACGAGCTCTCCGAGTTCTCGCGCGCGGCGCTCGACGCGCTGCGCCAGCCCCTGGAGGACGGCTTCGTGACGATCGCGCGGGGCGGGCGCACCGCGACCCACCCCTCCCGCTTCATGCTCGTCTGCGCGACGAACCCGTGCCCGTGCGGCTACGCGGGCGAGCCGGGCCGGTGCCGATGCTCCGCGGTCGAGATCGAGCGCCGGCGCAGGCGGCTGAGCGGCCCGCTGCTCGACCGGCTCGACCTGTTCGTGGGGCTCGCGCTCGAACGCTCCGACGGCGAGCCGATCACGAGCGCCGAAGCGCGCGCGAGCGTGCGGGAGGCCCGCGAACGGCAGGCACGGCGACTGCGCGGCGACGGCGTCAGGGTCAACGCCGAGATGGACGCGGCGATGCTCGCCCGCCACGCCCGGCTGCACGGTCGCGGCGGTGAGCTACTCGCGAGCGCTCGCTCCCGCGGCCTGCTCAGCGCCCGCGGCGAGCATCGCACCCTGAAGGTCGCCCGCACGATCGCCGATCTCGCCGGCGCCGAGCGGATTCGGACCGACGACCTCGCCGCGGCGCTCGCCCTGCGCTGCGAGCCGCGGGCCGGCGCGGCGTGAGTTGTTCGCGCGGCGTGAGTTGTTCGCCTGGCGTGATCGGCTCGCCTGGCGTGATCGGCTCGCCCGGCGTGATCGGCTCGCCCGGCGTGGCCGCTTCGCCTGGAAAGCGCGGACCACTCCGGGGCGCGGCCCGCTCCCACGGCGCAGATGGCGCCTGCCCGGCATGCGTTGCTCGTGCGCGTCTGGTGGCAGAGCTCGGCTGGGTGCTCGACCGTCGCGCGCCAGACCGGGGACGGCTGCTGGAGCTGCTGGGGCTGCCCGACGAGCAGCTCATCGCCGCGCTCGGCGGGAGTCGGCGGGCCCGCCTGCTCGAGTGGCGGGCCCGTCCCGGGACGGCGCGGATGGCCCGGCCCGCCCACGGAGCCCAGATCTGCCGTCACGCCGAGCGGTGGCCCCGGTCGCTCTCACAGGCCTGGGCGCCGACGATGCTGACGTGGCTCGGGGGCGAAGCACGACTCGCCGAGCTGCTGGACCGACCGATCGTCGCGTTCCTCGACTCCGCGGAGGCGAGCGACTACGGCCGGGCGATGGCCGCGAGCCTCGCGCGCGGGGCGACCGCCGCGGGCGGGACCGTCGTGGCGGGTCTCGCGGGGCCGATCGCGCGCGCGGCCCACGAGGGCTCGGCGACCGTCGGCGGATCGCTCGCGATCGCCGGCGACGGTCTCGACCCGGCGCGGCTCGGCGCGAGCGCGCGGACGGTCCTCGCCGCCGGATGCGTGCTCTCGGAGCTGCCGTGGGGGGCTCCCGGGAGGATCTGGGGCGCGATCGCGGCCGAGCGGATCGCTGCGGGCCTCGCGTGCGCCGCGGTCGTCGTCGAGTGCGGCGCCGGCGGGCGCGAGCTGTGGGCGGCGCGCCTCTGCGCCCACCCCGGCGCGGTGCCCGGGATGGTCACGAGCCCGCTCTCGCGCGGCCCGCACGACCTCCTGAAGGCGGGCGCGAAGCTGATCTCCGGCCCCGAGGATCTGCTCGATCTGCTCCACGACGCCGGCGCCGAGCCCCTCGCCTCGACCGAGCCGCTGGTCTCCCCGGCGCTCGAGCCGGAGCTGCGCCGCGTCGCGGACCTCGTCGGGGCGGGCGCCGACACGGTCGAGCGCGTCGCGGCCGCATCGGCAGCGGGTCGGGTGGGTCCCGCGGGGATCCGCGCGAGCCTGGGCGCGCTGGGCCGGCTCGAGGCGGCCGGGACGTTGGGACGCACCGAGCACGGTCGCTGGGTGAAGCTCGATCCGGCCGGCGGCGACGGCCGATGACGTCCTCCTGGCCGGCGCAACGGGACCGGTGAAGCTCAAGCCGGGTTCGGTTTTCGCCGACGCTGACGGGGAGATGACGGATCAGCTCGCGGCGGGGAGGGTGTGAGACCCGTGCCCGCAGCCACCCCAGACGACTTCGAGCAGCAGGTCCACCGACTCGGCCGGCTCCTGCACGAGCGCGCCGAGATCGTGCTGGCGGGCGTGGTCGCCCGCACGCGCGAGTCCCACGGCGAGCTCGCGCCGGCCGTCGACGCGCGGCTGGAGCGGATCTGCAGGATCGCGACGGTCACGACCGCCCAGTGGATGGCGGGAGGCCGGCCCGAGGAAGGCATCGAGGCCGCCAACGAAGCCTTCGAGCTGTTCGGCCAGCTGGCGGCCCACCGCGAGGCGCCGCTCGACGAGGTCACCAAGCGCTGCCTGCGCTGGCGCGACGCCGTCGCGGACGTGCTGCGCGGGGCGGCCGTCGAGACCGGCTGCTCGGAGAAGGCCCGCCGGCGCGCCCTCTCGATGACCCAGGCGACGCTCGACGTGACGCTCGTGCGGATGTGCGAGGTGTTCGAGCAGGAGCGCGTCAACGCCGCCGAGGAGCTGCACAGCCGCGGCGAGCAGCTCACCTACATGGCGACCCACGACCAGCTGACGGGACTCCCGAACCGCACGCTCGTGATCGACCGCGCCGAGCAGATGCTCGGCCGCTCGCGGCGACGGCAGCTGAACGTCGCGGCCCTGCACGTCAACCTCGACAACTTCACGGCGATCAACGACACCCTCGGCCACGCCGCGGGCGACGAGCTGCTGCGCGCGATCGCGGCGCGGCTCGACGGACTGGTTCGCGACACCGACGCGCTCGGCCGCCTCGGCGGCGACGAGTTCGTCGTGGTCGCCGAGGAGGCAGCCGACGCGGCCGGTCCGCAGCTGATCGCAGAACGGCTGCAGGAGGCTCTGCGCAAGCCCTTCCCGGTCGGCGTCAACGAGCTCGCGGTGACCGCGAGCATCGGGGTCGCGAGCGGGCTGCGGACGAGCGCCGAGGAGCTGCTGGCGGACGCCGAGATCGCCTCCCACCGGGCGAAGCTCGAGGGCAAGGACCGCTGGGTCGTCTTCGAGCGCGGCATGCAGGACGTCGTCCAGCGCCAGGTGACACTCGAGAAGGACCTCCGCGGGGCGCTCGACCGGGGCGAGTACTTCCTCGTCTACCAGCCGACCCTCGATCTGCGCCGGATGATCCCGACCGGCGTCGAGGCGCTGATCCGCTGGCGCTGCCCGGTCCGCGGGCTCGTCCAGCCCAACGACTTCATCCCCGTGCTCGAGGACAGCGGCCTGATCGTCGCGGTCGGCGAGTGGGTGCTCCGGGAGGCCTGCACGCAGAGCGCCGCGTGGCGGAGCGCTGGCTACCCCGTTGGGATCGCGGTCAACGTCTCGGCCCGCCAGCTCGACGGCGACGAGTTCATCGACGCCGTCGCCCGCGCCCTGCACGAGACCGGCCTGGAACCGAACGCGCTGACGCTCGAGATCACCGAGACAGCGCTGATGCGCAACGCCGAGGAGACGGCGGACCGCCTGCGAGCGATCAAGGACCTCGGCGTGCGGATCGCGATCGACGACTTCGGCACCGGCTACTCCTCCCTCTCCCACCTCCAGCGCTTCCCGGTCGACGCCCTGAAGATCGACCGCTCGTTCCTCGGCCAGCTCGCCGAGAATCCCGAAGGCGAGACCCTGCTGCGCACCCTCGTCCAGCTCGGCAAGGCGCTCTCGATCGAGACCCTCGCCGAGGGCATCGAGCGCGCCGGCGACCTCGCCCTGCTGCAGGAGGAGAACTGCGACAGCGGCCAGGGCTACCTGTTCGCGCGCCCCCTCGACGTGGGCGACGCGGAGGAGTTCCTGCGCAGCTGGCGGGCCGAGGACGCAGGGCTGCCCGCCACGCCGGCCGCCGGCTGACGTCAGCTCCCCCGCCGCCCCGGGATCGAGTTCGGCCGCGCCAGGTCGAGCCCGACCGCGAGGATCAGCGTCGCCGCCCACGCGTTGACGGGATCGAGGATCAGCGCGTCGTGCCCGGCGATGTACCAGATGATCAGCCACAGAAGCGTCATCGACTGCCTCCTTTCTCGGTTGCCGAGAAGGCTGCCCGACCGCGGCGGCCTCCACATCCCAGCCCGCCCGCACGATCGTCGCGGCAAACCCGCGGCGGTCAGCCCCGGAGCGCGCGCAGGGCGTTGAGGATCACCGCCAGGTCGATCACCTCCTGCAGGAGCGCCCCCTCGACCGGCGGCAGGTAGCCGGCGGCGGCGACGCACATCGCCGCGATGCTCATGCCCATCCCGGCGAGGACGCTCTGGCGGGCGATGCGCATCGAGCGGCGGGCGAAGTGGACGGCGTCGGCGACACGGTCGATGCGGTCGACGGTGATGACCGCATCGGCGGTCTCCGAGGCGACGGTCGCGCCGGCCGCGCCCATCGCCATGCCGACGTCCGCGGCGGCGAGCGCGGGGGCGTCGTTGACGCCGTCGCCGACCATCATCACCGGCGCCAGCTCCGCGTCCGCGCGCAGCCGCGTGACGACCTCGAGCTTGTCCGCCGGCGACTGCTCGGCATAGACGCGGTCGATCCCGAGCTGCGAGCCGATCCGCTCGGCGACCGAGCGGCGGTCGCCGGAGAGCATCGCGACGTGCGCGACGCCCTCCCCGCGCAGACGCTCGATGATCCCGCGCGCGTCGGGACGAAGCTCGTCGCCCATCACGATCACCCCGCCAAGCCGCCCGTCGAGAGCGACGATGACCCGCGCCTCGCCCGAGCCTCCGCCGTGCAGCGAGAACGATCCGGCGAGCTCGGCGTCGCTCGCCCCCGCGCGGGCGGCGTAGGCGCGGCTGCCGACCGCCACGCGGTGTCCTTCCACGGTGCCCGCGATGCCCTCGCCGGGCTCCTCGGTGACGTCGCTCGGAACGGCGAGCTCGAGCCCGGCGTCGCGGGCGGCGGCCGCGAGCGCCTCGCCGAGCACGTGCGCGGAGAGCTGATCGACCGACGCCGCCAGGCGGAGCACCTCGGCCGGAGCGCGCTCGCCCGCGCCGAGCACCTCGCGGACCTCGGGCATGCCGACCGTGAGCGTGCCGGTCTTGTCGAACAGGACCGTGCGGATAGCGCCGAGCGTCTCGATGACGGCCGCCCCCTTCACGACGACGCCGGCGCGGGCGGCGCGCGAGACGCCCGAGACGAGCGCGATCGGCGCGGCCAGGATCAGCGGGCAGGGCGTCGCGACGACGACCACCGCGAGCGCCCGCACCGCTTCGCCGCTGGCCGCCCAGGCGAGACCAGCGAGGACCAGCGTGGCGGGCAGGAAGAACGTGGCGTAGCGATCGGCCATGCGCACGAAAGGCGCGCGCTGGGCCTGCGCGCGCTCGACCAGCCGCACCACCGCCGCGTAGGCGCTCTCGGAGGCCGGACGGTCGGCCTTGACCTCGAAGGGAGAGCCGGCGTTAGCGCTCCCGCTCAGCACCCTCTCCCCCGCGTTGAGCGTCAGCGGCAACGGCTCGCCGCTGAGCGCGCTCATGTCCACGACCGCCTCGTGGCTCACGAGCGAGCCGTCGACGGGCACCACCTCGCCGCTGCCCACCACCGCGACGTCGCCGGCCCGAAGCTCCTCGACGGGCACGTCCCGGAGCCCCGCCGCCGAGCGGAGGTGGGCGGTCTTCGGGGCGCGCTCGATCAGCAGCGTCAGCTCCCGGCGCGCCCGGCGCGAGGCGGCCTGCTCGAGCGCGGCCCCTCCGCTGAACATGACTCCCACGACGATCCCCGCGAGCTCCTCGCCGAGCGCGATCGCGCCGGCCATCGCAACGAGCGCGATCACGTCGACGCCGAGGCCGCCTCGGGCGCGGACCGTGCGCACCACCTCGACGGCGAGCGCCGCCGCGAGCAGGCCCGTCGCGGTCCCCCAGACGATGCGAGCCAGATCCCCCTCGCCGAATAGCGCCGCCACACCGCCGGCGGCGAGCGCCCCCACCGCGAGTCCCGCGAGCAGCCGCGCGCGGTCGCTGTCGAGGCGGCGCAGGAGACGCACCCACGAGCGCGGCGCGGGTGCCCGCCGGGACGGGAGCGCCTCAGCCATCGGGAGGCCCTTCGCCGCCGTTCTCGCCGGGGCCGAAGCGCACCGTGTAGCCGGCCAGAGCGAGCGCCGCGATCGCCACGGCCGCTGCCAGGAGCGAGGTGGCGAGCATCCCCGGCTCCGGTGGGGTCAGCGCGAAGAACGTGCGGGCCGGCTCGATCGCCAGGCACGCCACGTAGACGCCGCCCAGCACCAGGCACATGCCCGCGACGAGCGTCGAGCGCTGCCGCGAGCCTTCGGCCTCGAGCGCCATCACCAGATAGAGCCCGCAGGCGATCAGCGTCGAGACGGCGACCGTGCGGGAGTCGGCGACCGACAGGTCGAGGTCGTGGCGCGCGAACAGGAAGCCAGCGACCAGGCCCGTGCCGACGAGCGCGCCCGCCGGCACGGCGAACCGCGCGATCCGACGCACGAAGCGCTCCGGGCGCCACGGCCCGCTGCTGGGGGCGAGCGCGAGGAAGAAGGTGGGGATGCCGACGGTCAGGTTCGCGGCCAGCGTCAGGTGGCGAGGCAGCAGCGGGTAGGCGTCCGAGCTGGTGCCGATCGTGAGGATCAGGAACGCGGCGAAGGCCGACTTCGTGACGTACAGCTTCGCCACCCGCTGGAGGTTGCGGAGCGCGCGGCGGCCTTCTGAGACCAGGCGGGGAACGGCGCCGAAGTCCCCGTCGATGAGAACGAGGTCGGCGACGCTGCGCGCCATCTGCGTGCCGCTGCCCTGGGCGATCGCGAGCCGTGCCCGCTTCATCGCGGGCACGTCGTTGACGCCGTCCCCGACCATCGCCACGTAGCGGCCCGCCGCGGCGAGGGCCTCGACGACCGCCGACTTCCCCTCGGGGGGGATCCGTCCGATCACGCTCGTGGCGAGCGCGAACTCGCGCAGCTCATCGGGGTCGGTGGGGATCTCCTCCCCGCGCGCGACCGTGCCGACGGGTATGCCGACGTCGCGGGCGATCGCGGCCGCCGTCTCGGGAGCGTCCCCGGAGAGCACCTTGACCTCGACTCCCTCTCCGAGCAGGAAGGAGATCGTCTCGCGGATCCCCGGGCGGAGCTCCTCGGCGAGCACCACCAGGCCGAGCGCCGCCGGAGCCCCGGCCGGATCGCTTTCCACCACCCCGGTGAGCGGAGCGTCGGTGCTCGCGAGCGCCAGCACGCGCCGTCCTTCGCGCTGGCGCGACGCGGCGCGATCGGCGAGCGCGGGCGAGCCGAGTCGTTCTGGGCCACCGAGATACAGCGTCTCGCCCGCCGTCTGCACGGCGCTCCAGCCGCGGGCGCTCGAGAAGGGAACCTCCCCGAGCACCTCGGGCGGCTGCGCCGGAAGCTCCCTCGCAATCGCCTCGACCGTGAGGTTGCGGACCGAGGAGACCGCGGCGAAGCCGGCGAGCGCGGAGCGCAGACGCTCCTCCCCGACGCCCGGAGCCGGGAGCACCTCGACGAGGCGAAGTGAGGGATCGGTGAGCGTGCCGGTCTTGTCGACGCAGATCGTGTCGACCGAGGCGAGCGACTCGATCGCGTTGAGCTGCTGGGCGAGCACTCCGCGCCGCGACATGCGCACGGCGGCGACCGCGTAGGTCAGGCTGACGAGCACGACGAGGCCCTCGGGGACGAGGCTCACGACGCCGGCCGCGGAGGTCGAGACGGCGGTGTGCAGAGCGACGTGGCGATGGTAGAGGGAGTAGCCGAGCATCCCGCCGAGCGTGAAGACGAGCGCGACGAGCGAGTAGAGCAGCCGGTTGACGGCCAGCTCGAGCGGCGAGCGCGGGTGGCGGAACCTGCGCGCCTCCCCCGTCAGCTTCGCCGCGAAGCTCTCCGCGCCGACGGCCGTGACCCGGAACGCCCCGGTCCCCTCGAGCACGAACGCCCCCGAGCGCAGCTCGGCGCCCGCGCCGCGCAGGACCGGTCGGGACTCGCCGCTCAGGATCGCCTCGTCGAGCAGCAGCCCGCTCGCCTCCAGCAGCTCGCCGTCGGCGACGACCTGGTCCCCGGGCCCGACCGCGAGCAGGTCCCCGTCGACTACCTCCTCGACCGCGACCTCGCGCTCGCGGCCCTCGCGGCGAACCCGCGCGCGCGGCGCGACCAGCAGGGCGAGGCGGTCGAGCGAGCGCTTGGCCCTGACCTCCTGCGTGATCCCGATCGTGGCGTTCGCGACGACGACGGCGAGGAACAGAGCGTCGCGCCAGTCGCCGAAGATCAGAGTCACCGCCCCGAACCCGCCGAGGATCCCGTTGAAGACGGTGAAGACGTTGGCGCGGACGATCGTCGCGTAGGAGCGGCTCGAGGCGCGTGCCGTCGAGCGGCCGCCGACCTGCCTCTCCGCCGCCTCCTGCTCGCTGAGCCCGTCCAGCGGGCCCGGCCCGGCACGTCCGTCGACGCCGCCGGCCGGGGCCGTCTCGTTACCGGAGCCTTTCGTTGGCGCGGTGGGTTGCATTGCGTCCACGACTCAGCCTGCCGGTTCGCGGGTCCGGGCGCATCCGCGCCAGGCGCCCCACCGTCTGCGGTATTTCCCGGATACCCCGTGTCGGCAGCCCTTGATCTCCGGCACGGTCCAAGGTGTTCGAGACGGCAAGCGGCCTGCAGGCGATCCCGAATATGTTCTGTTGGCAGCGACGACCGGGCGCAGACCCGGGCCGCGGCCGGACGGGGACGCTGGAGCCGACCGCCGCGACGTCGACGTCCATTCGAGGAGGCAATCGTGGCGACCCCACCGTTCGACCCGGACAGGTTCAAGGAGACCACGCGGGAGCAGTGGCAGGAGGCGGCTGCGGCGTGGGACCGCTGGGGTCCGACGCTCGAGAGCTGGCTCGGTCCGGCGACCGAGGCGATGCTCGACGCCGCCGGCGTCGAGCCCGGCGGGCGGGTGCTCGACGTGGCGGCGGGCGCGGGAGGCCAGACGCTGGCCGCGGCGCGCCGCGTGGGACCCGGCGGGCACGTGCTGGCGACCGACATCTCACCCGCGATCCTCGAGTACGCCGCTGCCGCCGCCAGCGATGCCGGCCTGACCAACGTCGAGACGCGAGAGCTGGACGGCGAGAGCCTCGCCGGCGTCGAGGACGCCTCCTTCGACGCCGTCATATCGCGCGTCGGGCTGATCTACTTCCCCGACCGGCAGGGTGCTCTGGCCGAGATACGGCGCGTGCTGCGCCCCGGCGGACGGGTCGCGGCGATCGTCTACTCGACTCCTGAGAGGAACCGGTTCTTCTCGGTGCCGGCCGGGATCATCCGACGGCGGGCCGGGCTCGGGCCGCCGCTACCCGACCAGCCGGGGCCGTTCAGCCTCGGTGGCGAGGGCGCCCTCGCCGAGGCGTACGAGCAAGCCGGCTTCCGCGACGTTCAGATCCAAACCGTCAGCTCGCCGCTGCGAATGACCTCGGCCGCCGAGTGCCTACGGTTCGAGCACGAGTCCTTCGGCGCCCTTCACCAGATGCTGGCGGGACTGGACGAGGCCGGGCGAGAGCAGGCGTGGCAGGAGGTAGGAGAGGCGCTCGGCGGGTTCGAGGACGCCGGCGGGTTCACGGGACCGTGTGAGCTGCTGGTCGGCGCGGCGGCGAAGTAGACCGCGACGACCCGACGGAGCCGGTGGGCCCTTCGGCGTGACGGGCCACGATCCCGACGTCGCACACGTCAGCTCTTTAGCTTGCCGACTCGGTCCGCGAGCTTCGTGACGCGAATCGCGATGAAGATGGCAATCACCAGCCATGCGTTGGCCGCCACGAAGAAGACGGCGTCCACCGTCGAATAGGTACTCGGTGCGAAGTCGTGCTTGAAAGCGGCCGCGGCCTTGTGCTCAATTTCTTTCAGCAGCAGCACCCACATCAGCAGCGCCGCGACCAGCAGCCATGTCGCGCTGTTGCGTGCGGATTGTGCTCTCCTTCGCTTCGACGCGCGCGTATTGACGTCGGCGGGGACGTCGGCATCGTCGAGGACGGCGTCGATACGGTCCTTCTGAGTGTTGTAGACAAAGCCGAATGCCGCCAGCAGCAGGCTCACCGCTGACAAGAGCGGTCCGATCGTGCTGCTGCTCATTTCTTCTTCTTCGGCGGCGCTTTGACCTCCTCGATCGGCAGCGCTATCGCACTGCACAGCTCCTCGACGGTGGAGCGCCCCAAGTCATACGTGCGCGAGGCATCGATTCGCTTCGTGGGAGGTGCGGCAAGCCGGACGATCTCGCTCAAGTAGGTCGCCAACGAGTCGGAAGCCTCGATACGAACGGTGTCATCGCCAATGTGCTCGGCGTTTCGTAGGGCCCTCCTGGCCGCCTCGTTGAACACTTCGGTGAGCTCCTGCCGATAGCGGGCGCGGGCTCCGTTGACGAGAGTGCGAGCCTGGGTTCGTGTGAGCTGGAAGATCTGAGCGATCTGCTCGTCGGATGGGAGGTGCTCGGGCAGGTGGGAGGCGAGCAGCCGGAGCCGCAGCTCACGGAGGTCACGCACCGTGTTCGGATTGCGCGTCCCGGTGAACTGGAGCAGGTACTCCGCGAGGGCCGCTTGTGCGATCCCCTTCTGGAGCGCCTGCGCCTTGCTCGGATCCTTGCTCGGATCGACACCGAAGATCTCGAACACGCGATTCGCGTCCTCGTCCGGCAGGTCTAGGGTCAAATCTAGGTCGCCCATAGCGCAAGTACTAACTGTCTGGACTACACAACATGATGAGCGCCCCTGCCCCATCCGCCTTCGGAGTCGACGCAGGGCGACACTACCGAGCCCGATCTTCGAGATCAAGCCTGTTGGATCTGTTTCGTTGATCCGATCTCCTCAGCACGACCCGCCTCACGGCGCGCTCCGCCGATTGGGCTCAGACGCTCCGCCGTCTTCGACACGGGCCGGCCCTGGTCACCCACCGGTCGGCCCCACGATGCGCCCCAAGGGCCGTGAGGCGAACTGGGTTTGCAGCCAAGGCTGCTCCCCAACCGCCTTCTCGGGTGCCCTCCCAGGAAGCAGAAAGCCCCGCGACGTGCGGGGCTTTCACTCGAAGCGGATGAAGGGATTCGAACCCTCGACCTTCGCCATGGCAAGGCGTTGAAGGCAGCCCGAGACGCGTAGATTGGCGCGTTCTGCGCCGCTCAACATGGCTTATCTAGAGCCATTTCGACTGGTTTGGTACCCAAACTGGTACCCACGAGACCACTGGTACCCACCGTGGTACCCACGATGTAAGCTGCGTTGGGGAGCGCCTCTGTGCCAGCAAACCCAACAGCCCACATCATCGTCCGCGAGCATCGCGGCCAGCCCTTCTACGAGGCCAAGTTCCGTCATGACGGCAAGCAGGTCAAGCGTCGAATCGGACCCGCCTGGTTGGAGCGCGATCCTGACTCCGGCGATTGGCGCCGGCGCCGCGGTCGCGTCACCCAGGGCGCTTTCGATGAGCGAGCCGCGATCGTGTCGGCCGCCGAGGTCGTGGATCAATACGTCCGCGAGGCCGCGGAAGCCGAGCGCGTTCTGCGCGAGCGCCGCACGCGCGGCGTGACGTTCCGGGAGGTCGCGCGCTCATACATGCGATGGCTGGCGGACGTGGCCGGCGCGAAGCCTTCGACGCTGCGCGACCGCGAGAGCGTCCTCGGGGAGCCGGACGTGCCTCGCAAGCGCGGCGAAGGAACGATCCGCGGGCATGTGATGGCGGCGCTCGGCGATCGTCCTGCGTCGAAGATCTCGACGCGGGAGGTCAATGACGTTCTGGCCGCCGTCAGCGCCACCGGCGCGTCCGCGAGCACCGTGAACAAGTACCGGGCGGTGATCTCAGCCGTCTTCAACCACGGCTGCAAGCCATCGACGTTCGGGCTACCAACCAATCCAGTGACCGGCGCGGACAAGCGCCGTGAGCCGAGCCCCGGCGCGCTCGTCTTCTACTCCCCTGCCGAGATTGAGGCGATCGCTCGCGCTCTCGCCGAGGGCCGCCACCGCGACGCTCGGTTCCCGGCCGTCTCGGACAGCGAGCGCAGCGCGCGACAAGCCGAGGACCGTCAGGACGCGGAGCTGATTCGCGTTGCCGCCTACGCGGGCCTCCGTCGCGGCGAGCTGCTCGCGCTTCGCTGGCGCGACGTGGATTTCGCGGGCTCGGCGCTGACCGTCGCGCGGGCGATGAGCGCCGGGGTCGAATCCTCGACCAAGTCCGGGCATGTCCGCAGGGTGCCGCTCGCGGATCAGGCCGCTGCCGCGCTCGACCGCCTGAGCCGGCGAGCGCATTTCACGGCTCCCGGCGAGCTTGTGTTCTGCAACGTGCTCGGCCGACCCCTCGACGGGTCCGCGCTGCGGCGCCGCTACCGCCGCGCCCAAGAAGCCGCGGGCGTCCGGCCGCTTCGTTTCCACGATCTGCGCCATACGTTCGGGTCGCTGCTGGCCGCGCAAGGGGTCGATGTCGTGACGATCCAGAAGGCGATGGGGCACAGCGCACTGAGCACCACGAGCCGCTACCTGCACGCTCGCCCGGCCTCAGAGCAGGCCCAGGCGTTCACGGCGGCCTTCATGCCCGCCGTGCAGACGAGTCCCGAGGAGGTTGCGGCATGAGCTGCGGTGACGTGGAAGCACTCCGGCGCTGTTGGATTGGGGCCGCGTGAGGGTGCATACTTGGACCATGAGCGATGCCGTAACGCTGACTGCGGTGTTCACGCCGGACGAGAACGGCTGGACGATGGCTCAGCTCGCCGAGTGGCCGGCCGTCGTCACCGTTGCCCCCACGCTCGAGGAGGCGCGGGAGATGCTGCTCGACGCGGCCCGCGAGATGATCGCCTCCTACCGCGAGGAAGGCCGCGATCCGCCGATCGGCGGCGGGCACGCCGAGGCGCTCACGATCAGCCTCGCCGCTTGAAGCGCCGCGACCTCGAAGGCCACCTCCGCGACCACGGCTGCGAGCCGATCCGCGAGGGCTCCAGGCACGCGATCTGGGCCAACGTCGCGCGGGACCTGCGCACCCCGGTTCCACGCCATCGCGAGATTCCTTTCGGCACCGTCCGAGCCATCTGTCGGCAGTTGGCAGTGCCGCCGCCGAGCGGCTCGCGGTAGGCCCAGCGCGGCCTAACCGGAGCGATTCTGGCCGATCAGCGTCGTTTCGATCTGGTGGCGGATGTAGAGCCGACGCCGACCAATCTTCACGCTGGGCAAGATGCCCCGCCGTGCCCAGTCTTCGACCGTGGAGACGGGTGCGTGGAGCAGTCCCGCGACGTCACGGCCGGTCAGAACATCGTCGGCCGTGAGTCGCGTTGGTCTGGTTTGTGTCCGGTCCGCCATGTCGATCCTTCACGGCATCCGTCCCTGTCAATGACCGTCAGCTCAGCAGATCGGCCACTGATCTCTGCCTCACTTGCGCGACGACGCGGACAAGGAGGCGAAGCCGACGCCTCCGATGCCCGTTGCGGCGGCCACCGGCCACAACATCTCCCGACGTTCGGACCGTCGGTAGTCCTCGCGCGCGACCACCCCCGTCACGGGCCTGCCCTCGCCGCGCGACCCTTCACCGGCGGTCGGGCGAGAGCCATTCGGGGGGTGCCGCGCCTGGCCGCCACTCGGAGCGAGCGCCGCCGCCTTCCTGGCGCAGCGCTCGGCTGTAGTCCTCCAACTGTGCATGGAAGGCCAGCTCGTGCCGGGGATCGTCTGCTGCTTCGTCGATCCAATCTCGCCACACGACCAGGGCACACAGCGTCTCGACATGCGAGGCGTGGTTCCACCATCCATGCCTGAGATGGCCGAGCTCGCGCGGATAGCGGCCGTACAACGCGAGGATGCCGCCCCACATGAGACCCCGCCACTCGCGCTCTCCCTCGAACGGCTCAAGCCACGGCGCTCGGCGGTCGGGGTCGCGGAATGGTTCGGTTGCTGTGGCGGCTTCGGAATCCGCTTGAGGGTCATGCTCATGCCTGCCCGCGGAAAGCCCGACGGAGATGAGGCGGGTGGCCAGGCGCGCCATCGGCTCCCCGTTCTCCAGAGCCGCAGCCCGCAGCTCGGCGAGCGTTGATCGGGACAGCGTGATCTTCATGCGGTGACTCATTCGTAGCTCCCGGGTTGATTGGCCGCAAGAGGCCGGTGGGCCTCGCTGGTACCTGACCGTGGGGCCTCGAAACCGGCCACCAAAGTCGGGGTCAGTCGAGGGGTCGGCACATGGTGTGCATCTCGTCTGTACGGACCCGGAAGGCGACAGCTGCGGCCGTGAGGCCGGATGTGGTCGCCGTCGTCCATATGGGAGCTGATCGGGCTCGGTGCGGATGGACGGCGAGGACAGGCGAGATGCGCGAGGCGTGTGAGCTGAGAGCATTCGGTGCGCTCATGGCTGCTCGCCAAAGCGAGCGAGTCGCCGCAGCCTCGGACCGCGGCTTCGATCGGGCCCGTCCTCACCGGGCTCGGGCCACTCCGCGATGCAGTACACGACCGCGCCGAGCCGCTCCGCAGCGCGAGCGAGGCGTGAGGACAGCTCCAGCCAAGTCGCCGCCGGCACCGTCGCCTCACGAAGCAACCGTGTCCCCTCCCCCAACACCGCCGCCAGCTCGGCGCGGACACGATCGACCTCCTGACCCGCGAGCCGCCGGGAGTCGCTCCACAGCCGGTGCTGAGGCGACTGTGGCAACGCGGGCTGCACTCCCAGGCGAACAATGCGGGCGAGCCGCCTCCGCCCGGAGGACGTGAGCCCCCACACGACCGAGCCGTTGCGTCTCCCCTGCCTCACCGCGCCTTCCGCCACAAGCGCAAGCAGGTGGCGACGCGCAATCCGCCAGGCGCCGGACCGAGGGCTAAGAGCCAAGTGATCTGAGATCGCACCGCCGGAAACGTCGCTTACGGGCCTAACGGACTGCACGACCGCTCGATCGACCGCGGCTAGGACGAGTTCGGCGGTCGGGGCATCTTGGATGCTGCTCATGATCGGTTCCTCCTTGAGGTCGGAGGCGCCGAAAGACGGCTCGTAGCAAGCCGACAGCGGGCGCACGACGGTACGCTGCCAGCGCGCCGGGAGTTCGTAGCTCTCGGTGCCACGGGGCCGGCGTTCACAGCGCGCGGCCCCACTTTTGTGTGCGCAGGCCACCATACATGACTTGGCTGACGTTATAAAGTCGGGCTATAGGGTCGCTGCCGATGACGGACCC
Source organism: Solirubrobacteraceae bacterium (assembly GCA_035571915.1). Classification (GTDB taxonomy): domain Bacteria; phylum Actinomycetota; class Thermoleophilia; order Solirubrobacterales; family Solirubrobacteraceae; genus Palsa-744. The sequence goes on from DATNBM010000033.1 coordinate 24,650, forward strand.
CGAGCCCGACGCCCACGAGGCCACTCGCGATCAGGCGATCCTCGGCTCGGCGCTCCGCGCGCTTCGCGAACGCGCTGGCCTCACCCAGGAGCAATTCGGCGAACGCGCCGGCATGGACGCCACCTATCTCTCCCAATTGGAGAACGGCCATCGCGGCGTACGCTGGGCGACCGTCATGCGAATACTGCGCGCCCTGGACCTCGACCTCACCGATCTCGCCGAGGAGTACCCCCACCACGCCGACTGACCCAGCGCGTGGAGCGACGACGCACGGGGCTGAAGTGTTCTGAGATGACGCCAGATCCGCTCACGCGAGAGCCACCGTAGCGGCCCCCGTGGCGCGCAGCCATTGATACCGCGCGTAGTTCGCCCGCGTAGGCCCTAGCGCACTCTAAGATCACCTCCCGGTGACCCAGGTCGACGGACGCTTGTTCGATGATCGGGATCTCAGCGAGTGGCTCGAGCAACGCCGAGAGGAGTGCGCGGCTGAGTTGGAGCAAGTCCCCGAGGCCGAGATCCTGGCGCAGCCTCTTGATGAGGTTGCTGAGCCCGTGCTCAGCACGTATCTCGTGGAGGCAGTCGAGCTACAGGTGCAAGACAAATACGCGGTTGACCAAGGCGAAATCAAGGTATGGGGGTCGGGCGGGATGGTCACCGAGCGAGTGCGGGTCCGCTTCGGGGGCGATCCTGGTGTGCCCGGCCGGTCTGTCGCCGTACATGTCCCTTTTTCCGGAGACCCGCATCTCCTACTGTTGCGCCCGAGTAAGCACACCATCGGTGGCGCCAGAGGGCGCCTGGAAGGCCACGAGATCGTCTTCCCCTTCGAGTCGCCAAGCAATGCACCTCTCGACTTGGAGACCGCCACTGCCGGCGCCGTCAGAGCAATCGAAGATCCCAATTTGAAATCACAGTCCGAGGAGGTCGCGCAGTTCAACGAGAACCTCCGCAGCTCGGTCGCCACCACCCTTCTAGAGCGCCGCCGCCGGATCCTTGACGATCGTAAGCATCTGGAGGCGCTCGGTATGCCTGTCTACCGCAGAGAGGACGCACCGACAACCTACGCCGCGCCCGGGATCGAAAAGCGTGCGGCACCCGCAGCCACCGATCGTCGCACACGGCAGTCGCCTCCAATGGAGCCTGCAGTCGCGGAGGCGTTTTATGAGCACATCATCCAGGTCGTAACGGCGATGGCTCGCGGAATGGAGCGGAACCCAGGTGACTACGCCAACTGGCAAGAGGAACAGCTACGTGACGCGCTGCTCGTAATGCTGAACACGCATTACGAGGGCCAAGCCACCGGCGAGACGTTCAACAAGAGCGGGAAGACCGACATCATCATTCGGATCGAAGACAGCAACGTCTTCGTCGCCGAGTGCAAGTGGTGGGACGGAGCTTCCCGCTTTGCGAGTTCGAATTCAGCAGAACCGTCCGCCCTCGATCAGCTTCTCGGCTACGCCACGTGGCGTGACGCCAAGCTGGCGCTGACTGTATTCGTGAGGAACAAGGAGATCGACAAGACGATCAAGGCGGCGTGCGAGGCGCTTGAGACTCATCATGCGTTCTTGGGCTGGACGGCAGAAGCCTCAGACGGACAAATCCGCGCGCGCGTCAAGCTAGGGGCTGGAGATCTTGGAGCGGACCTCGCAGTGATCTTCGTGCACCTCCCCCGCCCATAGCGGTCGGCTCAGTGTGTGAGCGGCCCTCGAACCAGTGATCTCCGCCGTGCCGAAGCCTCGGGGAAGGTGCCTGCTAATCAGCACTTTGCGATAGCGGCAGCGCCTTGCGCTGCCAACGACTGGTACTGCCTTGACTCCACGTGACCAGCTTTGCCCCCTTCTGGCGGGGTCCGGTAGAGGGTCCGGCTAGTCCCAGAGCGGGTGTCCCTTGACCAAGGTAATTCCAGCGCGCTCGGCGTCCATCACCCTGTAGAACTCTGCCCCGTCACGCTGTAGGTCGGTCAGTAGCCGCGTGAGCTTATCCTCCCACTGCGACGCCTCCCAACCGAGCAGCTTTGGCTCGGCAACGTTCCCGTCGAACTTGGGCTCGGGCCAAGGCAGGCAACCACCGATCCCTGATCCCCAGTCCGCGTAGGCGTAGCCCACCTCCCAGATAACTGCACCGTTGTAGAGGACATGCGCGTATTTCAGATAGGCGCTCTTGAGGGTCGCGGGACCAGTCGGGAGCCACTCGGGTTTGTTGTTGCCGCCGTCGCGTCGTTCGTCGCGCCAGTCTTCTGGCGGCATCCCCCAGGCGAGCGTCACGCTGATGTCCGGCTCGTATACAGCCCGATATTTGTGCTGTAGCGCTGCGAGAGCAGGCGACTCATCGGTCGATGCGACGTCCACGAAGCCGGTCATCAGCTTGTCGAGCGGACCGCCGCCGGGTATCCGCCGCCACTTGCCGATGTGGTCGTCCTGGCAGAGGTCCAAAATGGTCTTGAGATCCACGGCGCCAGAGCTTATGGGCTTGTTCGGATGGTCGGCATCCGGCGGCCGTAGGAGAATCGAGGCATTGAACCAACTATCGGAGAGTTCGAAGAGCTAGCGAGCCGAGGCGACGAGCGAGCGCAGGCCGCGCTGCTCGGCTTTGCAGCAGACCTCATGCCGACAATGCTCTCGGCGGCCGAGGCTGGTAGGCGCTCCCAGGAACGCATGGAAGACCTCATAGCCGGGCCGCGCATCGCGGCAAAGACGGCTCCTCGGGTTAGGCGCGAACGACTCGGACTTGTCTTGGAAACTGTGACGGCTGTTCCGGCCGTCGCTTTGATCGCAGGCATCGCGATCAAGTTGCTGAGCTAGACGCGGCTGACGCGGACGCCTCTGCGCGGACTCTCGCGGAGTCCTCATTAGTAGGCACAGCGACCCCGACCGATCACAGGTGTTTGGGCGCAAGTTCGCCACGACCGGAGCGTCGTTCGCTAAACCGAGTCGCGATTGATGCCCGTGTTCGGTACCCACGAGTGGTACCCACGACGTGCGGCGAGAGACCCAGCCGGGTCGCAAGAAACACAAAACCCCCGGAAATCCGGGGGTTTTGATGGAAAGCGGATGAAGGGATTCGAACCCTCGACCTTCGCCATGGCAAGGCGACGCTCTAGCCAGCTGAGCTACATCCGCGCGAAGCAGGCATTGTAGCCCTCAGCCCCGGGACCCGTCCACAGCCGCAACGAGCGCCGCGCTCGCGGCCGGAGGCGCTCACCCCTTGAACGTCGAGCGACCGTAATCGCCGAACGGCTCATCGCGCTCGCGGACGGCCTCGCGGAAGCCGCGCGCGGCGGCCGCCTGCTGGAAGCCGTAGCCCTCGGCGGTGTGGCGTGTGATGCCGTCGAAGACGACGCCGAGAAGCTGCGTTGCGTGCAGGCCCTGCGCGTAGAGGGTCTGGTTGACGAGCAGCTTCATCATCATCAGCTGGTTGACGGGCAGGCGGGCGATCCGCCCGACGAGCACCTCGGTCCGCTCCCGCAGCAGCTCCGCGGGCGGGGCCTCGATCGCGAGGCCCCACTCGACGGCCTCGGCGCCCGACAGCGAGTCGCCGGTGAAGAGCAGCCGCTTGGCGCGCTGGGCGCCGACGCGGTGCGCCCACAGGGCCGTCGTCGGGGAGCCCCACACGCGCGCCGGCGGGTAGCCGATCTTGGCGCGCTCCTCGATCACGAGCAGGTCCGAGCAGAGCGCCATGTCGGTCCCGCCCGCGACGCAGAAGCCGTGGACCATGCAGACGACCGGCTTGTTCGCGTGGAACAGGCTCATGAAGCCCCGCACGTTGCGGGCCATCATCGCGTAGTCGACCATCGGGTCCCACGTCTTCGACGGATCGTGGTTGGACGCCATCACCGCCGGATCGATCGGTGAGCCCGACGGGGCGGCGCCCTCTCCCTCGGCCGCCGCCGCGCCCATCCCCTCGGCGCTCTCGACCAGGTCGTAGCCCCCGCAGAAGCCCTCGCCGTTGCCCGACAGCAGCATCACGTGGACCGCCGGGTCGAGGTCGGCCCGCTCGACGGCCGCGGCGAGCTCGGTGACGAGCCGGCGGGTGATCCCGTTGCCCCGCTCGGGCCGGTCGAGCGTGATCCGGGCGACGCGGCCGTCGACCTCGTAGCTGACCGGCTCCGCGTCGCTCATCGCGGGCACTCTACAGACGCACCGGAGCCGGCCGTGGGATACTCAGCGGCGATGTTCAGCGATCACTTCTGGTCCCGTTTCTCGATGTCGCTCGGCCGCTCCGGGCTGCGCCTGGCCGGCAAGATGAACATCCCCGTCTACCGCGCGACCCGCGGCCGCGTCTGGGGCAAAGTCGGCAAGGCTCCCGTGCTGCTGCTCACCTCGACGGGACGGCGCTCGGGCCAGCAGCGGGTCGCTCCGGTCGTCTACCTCGCCGACGGCGCGAACGTGATCGTGATCGGCTCCAACGCCGGCAACAAGAACGAGCCGGGCTGGTCGTTCAACCTCAAGGCCAACCCCGACGCCCACGTCGAGATCGGCGCCGAGCACCGCGACGTGCGCGCCCGGGTCGCCGAAGGCGAGGAGCGCGAACGCCTCTGGAAGGCGATGAACGTGCAGTACTCCGGGTTCGACGACTACGAGGCGAAGACGAGCCGCGACATCGCCGTCTTCGTGCTCGAGCCGCGCTAGCCTGGGTGCATGAACCCGCTCCTGCAGTCACTCTTCAAGGACAAGACGAAGATGATCGACCAGGAGCGCGCGCTCCCCGGTCGCGACACCGAGATGCCGGTCCCCGAGCGCCACGCCGTGCTCGGCACGCCGCTGCGGCCCCCGTTCCCCGACGGCATCGAGACCGCGATCTTCGGCATGGGCTGCTTCTGGGGCGCCGAGCGCGGCTTCTGGGAGCTGCCCGGCGTGTACACGACCGCGGTCGGCTACGCGGGCGGCTTCACCCCGAACCCGACGTACGAGGAGACGTGCAGCGGCTCCACCGGCCACACCGAGGCCGTGCTCGTCGCCTACGACCCCGCGAAGATCACCTACGAGGAGCTGCTCCGTCAGTTCTGGGAGGGCCACGACCCGACGCAGGGGATGCGCCAGGGCAATGACGTGGGCACCCAGTACCGCTCCGCGATCTACTGGACCGACGAGTCCCAGCGCGCCGCCGCCGAGGCGAGCCGCGACGCCTACGCGCAGAAGCTGAAGGCCGAGGGCTACGGCGAGATCACGACCGAGATCGCGAAGGCCGGGCCGTTCTACTACGCCGAGGACTACCACCAGCAGTACCTCCACAAGAACCCCGGCGGGTACTGCGGGCTCGGCGGCACGGGCGTGAGCTGCCCGATCGGCGTCGGCGTGCCGGCGGCCGGCACGGGTCCCTCCGCGTAGCTGGACGGATCCCAGGCCCCCGCAGGTCGATCCCGGGTAAGTCCCGGGAATGGCCCCGCAGGACGACGCCGACGCACCGAGACGCGGGGCGCCGATCGCGCTGACGCTCCTCGCGGTCGTGCTCGGCGGCCTGCTCGGCTGGACCGCCGTCTTCGTCGGCCTTGGCTGGCCCGGGCTCATCGTCGGACTGGCCGTCACGCTGGTGTGCCTCGGCGCCGTCGCCCGCCGGCTCGGCTCCAAGCCGCTCCTCGCGAGCTACGGACTCGCCTTCACGCTCCTGACCTGGCCGCTGCTGTGGCTGCCCGTCGGCTTCGTGCGCTACCTGATGACCGGCGAAACCCTCGGCAACTGAGACGCCCCTACAGCCCCTTCCCTCCCACCGGCCGCAGCACGCTGGCACTCGGCGGCCCCGCCATCAGCTCCCGGGCCCGGCCGATCATCTCCAGCACCGCCGGTCCTGAAGCGACTCGTCGTGCGCCTCGCGACTCTCCCACGCCTCGGTGACGACAGCTGCCCGAACGCTTGCGAGGACTTTGCCGTTCCCTTGCGATCCCCCCGCTTGACTGGATCGAGAGAGACATGACACGCCCCGTTCCCAACTGACAGACAGGAGCATCTAATGAGATCAGCCCGACAGAGACGGATAGCGGCCGCGGCCTGCGCCGGACTGCTCGCGCTCGGCGGCGGCGCGGCCGTGCTGCCCGCGGCCGCGTCGGCCGCCGAAACCCAGGCCACGACGACGACGCTCAAGTCGAGTCGTCCCGAAGCCCGCTACGGCGACCCGGGCCAGATCACCGCGCAGGTCAAGGCGACGCGCGCGCGGGCGGGCGTGCCGAGCGGCAGCGTCGAGTTCCTCGTCGACGGCGAAGCGCTAACGACGGTGACGCTCGACGCGAGCGGCAGGGCCGCGCTCCCGCTGGCCGAACTGTATCCCTCGTTCGGCGTCGGGCCGCACGCCGTGACGGCCTCCTATCTCGGCGACGCGACGTTCGCGCCGTCGTCCTCGGCGCCGCTGACCGAGACGCTCGTCGGTCGCACGAGCGAAGCGTCCGCGACGCTCAGCCTGAACGAAAAGGGCGCCCCCTACTTCTCCCCCTCGAGCTTCAACCTGCGCTACCTGGACCCGTTCTCGTGCAACGTCCAGGTCCACAACGAAACGGCCAACGCCTACCAGGTCCTCTACGGCACCCCCGGCAGCTGGAAGGCGCTCCGCTACGTGATCCCCGCGGGCGGCACCGGCGGGTTCGGCGTCGGCCTCGAAGGCTCGACGGGCTACTTCACCGTCCGGGGCGCCGCGAACTACGTACGCATCCACTGCGGCTGAGCGACCGCTCCGCGCGCCCCCGCCGAAAACGGACACAACAGCGGCCCCGCCGGGGAGGGCGGGGCCGCTGACTGTCCACCGTGCCGTTGACCTACGCGCCCGTTTGGGGCAAGACGCGCAGACCAACGCTTGTGCCTGGCGCCTAGGCCCTAGGCACCAGCCCCCGCCGGAGCGGCCGAGCCGGCGCCGGGCTGCCACGCCGGAGCGTGGGGCCCGCCGAGGGTCGGCACATCGGAGGGGTACACCTCGTTGCCGTGAATCGCGTGGTCGCCGATCTCCAGTTCCTCGTCGGAGAGACGGAGGGGCAGGAAGATCCCGACCAGCTTCAGCAGGATGAACGTCATGATCCCGCTGAAGAGGATCACCCACAGCCCGGCCTCGGCCTGCCACCTCAGCAGCGTCCAGCTGCCGCCGTGGAAGAGGCTTTCCTTGCCGGGCAGGTCGGCCGCTTCGCCGAGACCCTTGTAGAGGACCATCGCCGGGTTGGCGAACACCCCGACCAGCAGCCCCCCGGTCAGACCGGCTATCCCGTGCGTATAGACGACCCCCAACGTGTCGTCGACGTTTCGGAACACCGGCGCTCGACTCAGGAACCGGATCGCCATCCAGACGATCGTCGAAGCGATCAGACCGATCCAGATCGCGCCCCAGCCGGTCACGAAGCCGGCCGCCGGCGTGATCCCGACGAGCCCCGTGATCATGCCGTTGACCGACCCGATCAGCGACGGCTTGTCGCGGAACGCGTAGTCCCAGCCGATCCAGGTGAGCATCGCCACCGCCGTGCACAGGTTCGTGTTGATCACGGCCGCCGACGCGTTCGCGCCTGCGTAGTAGGAGTCACCGCCGTTGAACCCGTTCCAGCCGAGCCAGAGCAGTCCCGCCCCGCACGCGACCATCAACAGGTTGTTCGGCGCGTCGATCTCTCGATCTCGCTGCAGTCGTGGCCCGATCACCGCCGCCGCGACGAACCCGGAGACGCCGGCCGCCAGGTGGATGACGTAACCGCCGGAGTAGTCCAGCGCGCCGTGGAAGGCGAAGAAGCCGCCGCCCCAGATCAGGAACGCGTTCACCGTGTAGACGAACGTGATCCACAGCAGCACGAACGGGATCCACGCCTTGAAGCTGATCCGCCCCAGCACCGACCCCAGCATCAGGATCGGAGTGATCCCCGCGAAGACGAACTGGAAATAGACCAGCGACGACATCGGGAAATGGAAAGGCGGGCCTTCCGTGATCGACGGAATCACCGCCTGCCCCTGCTCCGCCCCCGATGAAAGGACCGTTCCCGACTTGCCCCAGAAGGAGTCGAAGAAACCGTGTCCTGAGCCGATCGGCGTGCCGAAGCCCATCTTGAACGCCCACAGCACCCACGCGACAAGCACGAGCGAGAAGGCGACGAACGTCAGCATCATGCTGTTCACCGACCAGCGCTTCTGCATGACACCGCCATACAGAACCGCCAGGCCGGGCAGGCTCATCAGGCCGACGAACGTCGCGGCAGTCATCTGCCACGCGTTGTCTCCTGGGTTGAGCCAGCTCGGATATGAAGCCCAGCTCACTAAGTACCTCCGTTCCTACGTTTTTTGGTGGACAGGCGCCCCCGGCGCACGAAGCGCTCGTCCGGCACCGATGACAGTCCGGTTATGAAACTCCCGGCCGCGGGTAGCCGGTAGGGCCAGCCTGCCCAAGAGTTCGGAGCCTCCTTTAGACATTTGTCGAGAGTCCCCGCGACACGGCGTCACGGCAGGCCCAATTCGTCCTTCCACTCGCCCAGCGGCACGCCGGAGACGGAGACGGCGGCTTCTCGCGGAGTCGCTCGGCGGCGCCGGTAGTGGAAGCCGGCCTACACCAGCGCTTCTCACGGAAGGCGCTCAGCGGGGCCGATACGGGAGGTCGGCCTACGCGAGCGCTTCTCGCGGAAGGCGCCCAGCGAGGCCGATACGGGAGGTCGGACTACGCGAGCGCTTCTCGCGGAAGGCACTCAGCGAGGCCGATACGGGAAGCCGGACTACGCAAGCCCTTCTCGCGGAAGGTACT
>DATNBM010000034.1:0-23783 GCA_035571915.1 Solirubrobacteraceae bacterium
CACCGACGCCGACGTGCCCAAGCACAAGGGCCTCACGTACTTCCTGATGGACATGGAGCAGGACGCCATCCAGGTCCGGCCGCTGCGCCAGATCACCGGCGAGGCCGAGTTCAACGAGCTGTTCATCGAGGAGGCCCGGATCCCCGACGAGAACGTCGTCGGCGGCGTCGGCAACGGCTGGAAGGTAGCGCTCACGACGCTCATGAACGAGCGCGCCGGGCTCGGCTTCGCCCTGCAGATCCGCCTGCGCCAGCTGCTCGACGACGCGATCGCCGTGGCCGCCGAGCGCGGGCTGCTCGACGATGCCGTCTACGCCGACGAGATCGCGGAGCTGCACACCCGCTGCGAGGCGATCCGCCTGCTCGCCTGGAAGGGCCTGACCGACGTCGAACGCTACGGCCAGCCGGGCCCCGAGGGCTCGCTGGTCAAGTGGCTGTGGTCCGACAGCAACCAGCGCCTCACCCAGCTCGCCGTCGACATCGTCGGCCCGGCCGCGCTGACGACGGGCACGACCTGGAGCTACGAGTTCCTGCGCGCCCGCGGCAACACGATCGAGGGCGGCACGACCGAGGTGCTCAAGAACATCGTCGCCGAGCGCGTGCTCGGCCTGCCCCGCCTGAAGGTGGCCGTCTGATGGACTTCGGCCTGACCGACGACCAGCGCGAGATCCAGCGCACCGCCCGCGAGCTGCTGGCGGGACGCGCGAGCGCCGCGAAGGTGCGCGAGCACGCCGAGGCCCGGACGAACGACGACGCCCTCTGGGCCGAGCTCTGCGAGCTCGGCTGGCCCGGGATCGCGATCGCCGAGGAGCACGGCGGCCAGGGCCTCGGCCAGATCGAGCTCTCGATCCTCTGCGAGGAGCTCGGCCGCTCGCTCGCGCCCGTCCCGTTCCTGCCCAGCGCGATGGCGGCGACCCTGATCCAGCAGGACGGGACCGCCGAGCAGCAGGCGCGCTGGCTGCCGGGCCTCGCCTGCGGGGAGACGATCGGCGCTCTCGGCGCGGCGGTCGACGGCACCGCCGAGCTCGTGATCGGCGGCCGCGAGGCCGGCCTGTTCGTGCTCGTCGAGGAGGACGGCACCGGGCGCGTGCTGAGCGCCGAGGAAGCCGAGGTGAGCGCCGTCGACGCCGTCGACCCGACCCGATCGGCCGCCCGCGTCCGCGCCGGCGAGAACGGCGAGACGCTCGGCGAGGGCGCCTGCGCGGGCCTCGGCCGCGCGCTCGTGTCGGTCAGCGCGGAGCTCGTCGGGGTCTGCGACCGCGCGCTTGAGATGACCGTCGAGTACGTCAAGGACCGCAAGCAGTTCGGCGTCCCCGTCGGCGCCTACCAGGCCGTCTCCCACCGCTGCGCGCAGATGCTGCTCGAAACCGAGAAGGCCCGCTCGACCGCGGCCTTCGCCGCTTGGACGGCTGACGCCGATCCGGAGTCTCTCGCGGAGGCCGCTGCGATGGCGAAGGCGTGTGCCTCGAGCGCCGGCGTCGACGTGACGGCCAGCGCGATCCAGGCCCACGGCGGCATCGGCTTCACCTGGGAGGCCGACGTCCACTGGCTCTACAAGCGTGCCCAGATCGACGCCGCGCTGCTCGGCGGCGCGAAGCGCCACCGCGCCCGCCTGGCCGCGATCCTCGCCGACCGTGTCGGCGCGGGTACCGCGGCCTGAGCGCGTGAGCGGCGCCGTGAGGCGTCTCAGCGCAAGCGCCGCGAGACGCATCGCCCTGGCCGCGCAGGGCTTCGCCGAGCCGCGCCCGCGCGGACGGATCGACGCTCGCCACGTCCGTCGCGTGATCGACCGGATCGGGCTTCTGCAGCTCGACTCCGTGAGCGCGGTCTGCCGCTCTCACTACCTGCCCCTCTACTCGCGGCTCGGCCCCTACCCGCGTGAGCTGCTCGACCGGCTCGCCGCGCACGGGGGCTCGGGACCGTCGAGCGCCGAGCGGCGCGAGCTGTTCGAGTACTGGGGCCACGAAGCCTCGCTGCTGCCCGTCGCCCTGCACCCGCTGCTGCGCTGGCGGATGGCGCGCGCCGACGTCGAGGCGTGGGACAGCGTCCGCAAAGCGGGCGAGCACGAGGAGCTGCTGGCCGAGGTCCTCGCGCTGGTTCGGGAGCGCGGACCGCTGCGCTCCTCCGAGACGGGGCACACGCGGACGTCGATCCAGCGGGGGATGTGGGGACGCCACGACGGCAAGGCGGCGCTCGAGTACCTCTTCTACCGGGGGTCGGTGAGCACCGCCCACCGTCGCAACTTCGAGCGGATCTACGACCTGACCGAGCGGATCCTGCCGGCCGCGGTGCTCGCGCTGCCGACGCCGGCCCCGGAGGAGGCCCAACGCGAGCTCGTCAAGATCGCCGCCCGCGCGATGGGAGTGGCGAGCGAGCCCGATCTCGGCGACTACTTCCGTCTCCCCCGCCTCGCTTCCCGCGAGCGCGTGGCCGAGCTGGCCGCCGCGGGCGAGCTCGAGCAGGTCGAGGTCGAGGGCTGGCGGGAGCCGGGGTACCTGTGGCCCGGGGCGAAGCGGCCGCGGCGGATCGCGGCGCGGGCTCTCCTCTCCCCCTTCGACTCGCTGATCTGGCGGCGCGAGCGGACCGAGCGGCTGTTCTCCTTCCGCTATCGCCTGGAGATCTACACGCCGGCTCCGAAGCGCGTGTACGGCTACTACGTGCTGCCGTTCCTGCTGGGCGAGGAGCTCGTCGCGCGGGTCGACCTGAAGGCGGACGCGAAGACCGGGACGCTGCGCGTCCTCGGCGCGTTCGCCGAGCCGGGCGCCGACCCCGCGACGGTCGTCCCCGAGCTTGCCGCGGAGCTCGAGACGATCGCCGGCTGGCTCGGCCTCGCGCGCGTTGAGCCGGGCAGGCGTGGCGACCTGGCGGGGCCTCTGCGCCGCCAGGTCGCGGGTTAGGCTGGGACTTAATGGCCCGCTACGCGGCTTTCCTGAAAGGCATGAACCTCGGCGGACGGCGGATCTCGAACGCGGATCTGCGGGCCGCCGTGGAGAGCCTCGGGCTGGGCGACGTCGAGACCTTCCGGGCCAGCGGCAACGTGGTGTTCGACGCGGGCCGCCGCGCGGAGGGCTCGCTGCAGAGGCTGCTCGAAACGGGCCTGCGCGAGCGGCTTGGCTACGAGGTGGCGACGTTCGTGCGCAGCGGCGCCGAGCTGAGCGCGATCGCCGGCGCAGCCCCCTTCTCCGAGAAGCAGCTCGCGGGCGCCGGCAAGCTGCAGGTCGCGCTGCTCGGCGCGCGCCCGGCGGCGAAGGCGCGCCGCGAAGCGCTGGCGCTGGCCGTAGAGAGCGACCTGCTGAGCTTCGGGGAGCGCGAGCTCTTCTGGCTGCCCGCGGGCGGCGTCAGCGAATCGCCGCTCGACTGGCGGGCGCTCGAGCGCGCGCTCGGCGCGACGACGGTCCGCACGATGGGCACGGTCGAGCAGATCGCGGCGCGCTGGTTCGCGAGCCCGGAGCGGACGTAAGATTCCGGCCGTGAGGAGCGTTCAGAGCGCAGCGCCGCCCCGCAGGCGCATGACCGCGGCGGCCCGGCGCGAGCAGGTGCTCGACGTGGCCCGGGAGATCGTCGCCGAGCGAGGCTTCCAGGGAGTCTCGATTCAGGACGTCGCGGCGCGCGCCGGCGTCACCCGCCCGATCGTCTACGAGCACTTCGACGGTCTGGAAGGCCTGCTTGAGGCGATCGTCGAGCGCGAGATGGCGCGGGCGCTCGAGCAGATCGAGGCGACGGCGCTCGGGGACCTGAGCGCCGGGGACCCGGTCGAGCTGATGCTCGAGAGCCTCGGGAAGTACCTGCGCGCGGTCGCCGCCAACCCCGCGACCTGGCGGCTGGTGCTGACCCCGCCCGAGGGCGCGCCCGCGAGCCTTCGCAAGCAGATCGTCAAGGGCCGCGAGCGCGCGCTGCGACGGCTGACGGACGCGGTCCGGCCTGGCTCGCTGCCGGGCGAGCTGTCCGCCGACCCCGAGCTGACCGCGCGGATCCTCTCGGCGATGGCCGACGAGTACGCGCTGATGGTGCTCGAGAGCCCCCGGCGCCACCCGCCCGAGCTGCTGCTGGGGCACGCCCGCCGCTGGCTCGAGCACGCGGTGAGCTGAGTGAGAGCGGTCGACTGCATCCACGCCGCCCTCGAGGTCGCCGAGCGCCCGGCGCCGAACCCCGAAAAGGGCCAGGTGCGGATCGAGGTGCTCCGCTGCGGGATCTGCGGGTCGGACCTGCACGCGCGCGAGCACTGCGACGAGCTCGCCGAGGTGATGGCCGAGACGGGCTACGAGACCTTCATGCGCTCGAACCAGCACGTCGTGCTCGGGCACGAGTTCTCCGGCACCGTCGCGGAGTACGGGCCGGGCTGCAGCCGCAAGATCCCGGAGGGGGCGCCGGTCGTCGCGCTGCCGCTGCTGCGCACGCCGCACGGGGTCGAGGCGATCGGCCTCTCGGCCGCCGCGCCCGGCGCGTACGCCGAGCAGATGGTCGTTCAGGAGGCGCTGATGCTGGCGGTCCCGAACGGGCTCTCCCCCGAGCTGAGCGCGCTGACCGAGCCGATGGCGGTCGCCTGGCACGCGGTTCGGCGCAGCGAGATCCGCAAGCGCGACGTGGCGGTCGTGATCGGCTGCGGGCCGATCGGGCTGGCGGTGATCTGCATGCTGAAGGCGCGGGGGGTGCGCACGATCGTCGCGAGCGACCTCTCCCCCGGCCGGCGCGCGCTGGCCGAGCGCTGCGGGGCCACCGTCACGATCGACCCGACCCGGGACTCCCCCTTCGACGCGAGCTCCGCCAAGCACCTGCGTTCCGCGCCGGAGACGCTCGAGCTGGCGCTCGGAACGGTCGAGAAGCTGCGGCGCCTGCCGGTCGCCTGGCACCACGTCTGGCGGGCGATCGACAGGCTCGGGATAAAACCGGCCGCGCCGGTCGCGTTCGAGTGCGTCGGCGTGCCCGGGATCATCGAGCAGATCGTCACCGGGGCGCCGATGTTCTCGCGCGTCGTCGTGGTCGGCGTCTGCATGGGCGAGGACCGCTTCCGGCCCTCGATGGCGATCAACAAGGAGATCGACCTGCGCTTCGTGCTGGGTTACACGCCGCTCGAGTTCCGCGACACGCTGCACATGCTCGCCGAGGGCAAGGTCGACCCGGCCCCGCTCGTGACCGGCACGGTCGGGCTCGGCGGCGTCGCCGGGGCGTTTGCGGAGCTGGGCGATCCCGACCGCCACGCGAAGATCCTGATCGACCCGCGGCTGTAGGGGCCTCGGAGGCGTAGGCTCTGCCTCCCGCGGCCCTGGATCGCCGCCCCCGAGACCGAGACCGAGACGCACGAAGGAGAGAGAGAAGATGCCCGAGCCACTGCCGCGCGGCCGCAACCCGTTCGACGAGACGGGGGTCGAGCGCGACGCCGACGGGCGCGCCCGCTACACCGGACTTCCACCATCGCTCGTGGCGATGCTGCGGACGAGCGTCGAGCGGGACCCGGGCGCGACGGCGGTACTGGAGGTCGGCGGGCCCTCGCTCACCTACGGGGAGCTGTGGGAGCGCGCCGCGCGGGTCGGCGGCGGCCTCGCCGCGCTCGGCGTCGGCCGCGGCGACCGCGTCGCGATCCGCATGGCGAACGGGATCGACTGGGTGCTCGCGTTCTTCGGCGTGCAGCTGCTGGGCGCGGTCGTGGTGCCGGTCAACACCCGCTTCACCGAGGAGGAGGTCGACTACGTCGTCGGCGACTCCGAAGCCCGCCACACGTTCGCCGACGGCGCGCCGCTGCCCGACGGGGAGCCGATCGAGGGCGCCGAGCTCGACCACGACGACCTCGCCGCGATCTTCTACACGAGCGGAACGACCGGCTTTCCGAAGAGCGCGATGACCTCGCACGGGAACTTCCTGACCAACGGCGAGAACGCGCGGCGCTGCCGCGAGATGGACGCGCTCGAGGGACGGGACCTCTCGACGCTCGTCTCGGTGCCGCTGTTCCACGTCACCGGCTGCAACAGCCAGCTGATCCCCACGCTCGCGCTCGGCGGGCGTGTCGAGATCCTCTCCGGGCCGCTGGACTTCGAGGGCTTCTTCCGCGCCGTCGGCGAGCACGGCGTCAACCAGCTCGTCTCGGTCCCGGCGATCTACCACGCGGTCCTGCGCCACCCGGCGTTCCGGGACCTCGACGTGAGCCGGGTCAGGTGGGTCTCCTACGGCGGCGCGCCGATCTCGGAGAGCCTCGTGCACCAGATCAAGGACGCCTTCCCGAACGCCCGCGTCGGCAACGGCTTCGGCCTCACCGAGACGTCCTCGCTGACGTCCTTCCTGCCCCACGAGGAGGCCGCCGGGCACGCCGACTCGGTCGGCTTCGCGATGCCGGTCGTCGACCTCGCTCTCGACGAACCGGACGTAGAGACCGGCGTGGGAGAGCTGCTCGTGCGCGGGCCGAACGTCGTGCGGGGCTACTGGAACAAGCCCGAGGCGACCGCGGAGACGTTCGTCGACGGGTGGCTTCACACCGGCGATCTGGCGCGGGTGGACGCCGACGGGCTGCTCTACATCGTCGACCGCAAGAAGGACATGATCAACCGGGGCGGCGAGAACGTCTACTCGATCGAGGTCGAAAACGCGCTCGCCGGGGCGCCCGGGGTCGGCGAGGCTGCGGTCGTGGCGGTGCCCGACGAGATGATGGGCGAGAAGGTCGGCGCGGTGATCGTCCCGACCGCCGGCGCCGAGCTCGACGTCGCCGCCGTGATCGCCCACTGCCGCGAGCACCTGGCGGACTTCAAGGTCCCCCAGTACATTGCGACACGGCAAGAGGCGCTGCCGCGCAACCCGGGCGGCAAGCTGCTCAAGAAGCAGCTGCGCGAAGAGACCCAGTGGGGCGATCCCCTGCGCTGAGAGAGCCCGAGGAGGAGCGAGATGGCAGACGTGCAGACGGTGCAGGGCGCGGTCGACGCGCAGGAGCTTGGGATCGTGCTCGCGCACGAGCACGTCCGCTTCCGCGACGAGGCCGTCGCCGAGCAGTGGCCGGGCCGCTACGACGACGCGCTCGAGCTGGACGCCGCCCTGGTCTCGGTCCGCGCGGCCGCCGAGCACGGCGTGCGCACGATCGTCGACGCGACCGCGATGTTCGGGGGGCGCGACGTCGAGTTCATGAAGCGCGTCGCGGACGAGACCGGCGTGCGGATCGCCTGCTGCACGGGCATCTACAGCTACGACTACCTCCCCCACTACTTCGAGAACCGCGACGTCGACGTGATGGCCGACCACTTCGTCGAGGACATCGAACGGGGCTGCCAGGGCACCGAGATCCGCGCGGCCTTCCTGAAGTGCGCGGCCGACGCGGCGGGCGTGACCGAGAACGTCGAGAAGATCCACCGCGCGGTGGCGCGGGCGAGCGTCCAGACGGGCGCGCCGATCATGGCCCACTCGATGCCGGCGGTCGCGACCGGGCCGCGCCAGGTCGAGATCTTCAAGGAGGAGGGGGTCGACCTCTCCCGCGTCCAGATCGCCCACTGCGGCGACAGCGAGGACGTCGGCTACATCGAGTCGCTGCTCGCCGAGGGCGTCTACGTGGGCCTCGACCGCTATGGCCTTGAGATGTACCTGCCGATCGACAATCGCAACGCGGTGGCGGCCGAGCTGATCCGCCGCGGACACGCGGAGCGGCTGACGATCTCCCAGGACTTCTGCGCCTCGATCGACTGGTTCCCGCCCGAGGCCGCCGAGTTCTTCGAGACCCAGGGCGCGATCCGCAACTGGTCGATGACGCTCGTCTTCGAGGAGGTCGTCCCCTGGCTGCGCGAGCAGGGCGTGATGGACGACGCGGTGTTCGACACGATCTTCGTGGAGAACCCGCGGCGGTGGCTGGCCGGCGAGTAGAGGAGCCAAAGGCGGGGACGCCGCCGTCTGAGGGAATGTGCCGACGGCGCCCCCTGATGCCTTTGGAGGGACTCACACGCCCCGAGCAGTTCTGGACGAGTGGTCTAACGACAGCGTTACAGACCTCCCGGCTGACGTCAAGAACGTTGACACAACGAATCATCTGTGTCAGAAAACGGTCAACTCCCGCGCACCGGGAGCGATCCCTGATCAGCCGGGCGCCACGAGCAGATCCGGTCCCTCCACGGCCGTGCGGACGTTGTTGACGGCGGGGTTGGCCGGATGGGCGGAGAGCCGGGCTTCGGGCAGCGTGCCGCAAAGCGCGAGCGCCTCCTCGGTGCCGAGCGCTGGATCGAGCCAAGCTCGCTGTGACTCCTCGTCGGCGAGGACGACGGGCATGCGGTCGTGGATCGCGGCGGCGACCCGGTTTGGCGCCGAGTCGCACGTCAGCAGGGTGCAGCTGTGCAACCACTCCCCCTCGACCTTCGCGGGGGTCCACAGGGCCGCGAAGGCGAACGGCACGCCCCCGTCGACGCGGAAGTGGAAGGGCTGGCGAGGCTGGGATCGATGCTCCGGTTTGAGCCACTCGTACCAGCCGTCGGCGATCTGCAGGGCGCGGCGCTGCCCGCGCGGGACCAGGCGTCGATAGGCGGGCTTCTCCGCGACGGTCTCGAGGCGCGCGTTGATCATCAGCGGGGGCTTGATCTCGGTCGCCCACGACGGCACGAGCCCCCAGCGCATCGTCTCGGCCCTCGGCTCGCCGTCGGGCGCGACGATCGCCAGCACCTGCTCGGTCGGCGCGATGTTGTAGCGGTGGGTGCCCTCGGCGCTGTCGATCGGGACGCGGAAGCGTTCGTTGAGTTCTTCCGGGCCCGCCGTGTTCGTGTAGCGGCCGCACATGAGCGCTCAGGATAGGCGCCCTCAGAGCGTCGCCGTGATCGCCTCGAGCATCGTCGGCTCGACCGGCAGGTCGGCGAGCGAGGCGGCTATCTCGGCCGCCTGCTCGATCGTCGCCGTGCCCGTCTCGGAGACCCAGCGCGCGAGCCAGCGCAGCGCGTAGGCGTCGTACTCGCCGGGGCTCGCGGCGGCGATCAGCGGCAGGAAGCGGGCCGCGAGCGCGAGCTCGACCGGCCGGCCCCGCTCGAGACGGACTTCCTCGGCGAGCGACACCGCGTAGCGCAGATCACCCCGCTCGAGCGCCTTCTCGAGCTCTGCGGCGGGTCTCCAAGGCCTCGGGCTCATACGAACACATGTTCGCCCACCGCCGACGGTCGTGCCACAGTCAATAGACCGCCACCCTCTCTGCTGCGGGCCGGTGCGGGTCAGCCGTCTCTGAACGGGTTCTCGACCCGCACGCCGGCGTAGTCCCGCCCTTCGCTCAGGTCCTCGGAGAGGACTAGCCGAACGTCCGATTGCGCCGCGCGCGGAGCTGCGTACCGTTCCTCCTCCTGACCTGATCAATGGGGGTATCGAATGTTCCTGAGTACCGATCGCCGCACGACGCGCGGCCTGAAGGCCGCCGCGGCCTGCGGCCTTCTCTGCCTCGCGGCCGCCGCTCCCGCCGGAGCGGCTACCAGCAGCTTCGTCGTCGGCGACGAGAACGCCACGATGGGCGCCCACGTGACGTTCTGGGGCGCGCAGTGGTGGAAGCTCAACTCGCTCAGCGGCGGCACGGCGCCCGCCGCCTTCAAGGGCTTCGCCAACGAACTGGCCGAAGCAAAGTGCGGCTCCGCTTGGACGACCGACCCCGGCAACAGCTCGAACCCGCCCGAAGGTCCGCTGCCGGGCCTGATCGAAGCGATCGCCGCCTCGAACGTGACCAAGGCCGGCAGGACGATCTCCGGCGACGTCGCAGCTGTGGTCCTGATCGCGACCGAACCGGGCTACGGACCGAACCCCGGCCACGCCGGCACCGGCACGGTCGTGGGCGTCGGGTGCCCGGGATCGGAAGAAGGCGGCGGCGGACCGACCTGAGTCGACGCTCGCGCGGGCGCGGACCGGTAGCTCCCGGACCGCGCCCGGCCGAGCCCGCTCAGGATTCCGGGGACGTCCGGTCCGCTCGCCGCAGCCGGTAGAGGACGTGGCGCGCGAGCGGGTGGCCGGGCGCGATCAGCGGGTGGTCGAAGTCCCCGTCCTCGTCGCGACGCATGCCGAGGCGCTCCATCAGGCGGCGTGAGCGCAGATTGACGGCTGCCGTGAGGGAGACGATCTCCTCGAGGCCGGACTCCTCGAAGCCCACGTCGAGCGCGGCTTCGGCCGCCTCGCACGCGATTCCCCTCCCCCACGCGCTCGGCGTCAGCCGCCAGCCGACCTCGACCGCCGGCGCGAACGGCATCTCGGCCCGCACTCGGGTCAGCCCGACGAAGCCGGCGAGCTGCATCTCGCCGGGGATCTCCACGGCCCACAGCCCGAACCTCTCGCGCTCGAACTCCTGCTCGAAGTGCTCGATCATCTCCGCGCTCACCTGCGGAGACTGAAGCCCCGGGAAGAACTCCATCACGACCGGGTCGGCGTTGATCGCCGCGAACGGCTCGCGATCGGACGGCCGCCAGCGCCGCAGCAGGAGCCGCTCGGTGCGCAGCTCGGGCCCGCCGCCCATCGACAGACCGCGACCCCGAAGGTCAGCCCCGCAGCGTCACGGGGAGCGTCTTCAGCTGGTTGATGAACGGCGATTCGGTGAAGCGGGGCCCGTCGCCGGCTCCGTCGATCGCGATCTCGGGGTATCGCCGGAGGGTCTCCTCGATCAGGATCCGAAGCTCCAGACGCGCGAGCGCGGTGCCGAGGCAGAAGTGCCGCCCGCCCGCGCCGAACGCCTGGTGCTCCGCCCTGCGGCGCAGGTCGAAGCGGTCGGGGTCCTCGTAGCGCGTCTCGTCACGGTTGGAGGAGACGTACCACATGACCACCTTCTCCCCCTCCTTGATCTCCTGTCCGTGCAGCTCCGTGTCTTTGATGGCGGTGCGGCGGAAGTGCGCGAAGGCCGGGAACATCCGCAGCGCCTCCTCGACGGCGTCGGGCACGAGCGAGGGGTCCTCCAGCAGCAGCCCTCGCTGCTCGGGGTCTTCCATGATCGCCCGCATCGCCGAGCAGTAGGTCGACTTCGTCGAGTCGTTCCCGGCCGCCATCAGCAGGAAGAAGCCCATCACGATCTCGTGTTCCTCGAGTTTCTCCCCGTCGACCTCGGAGTGGATGAGAACGCTCGTCAGGTCGTCGGTCGGGTTCTCGCGGCGCGCGTCGATCAGGGTTTTGCAGCGCTCGAAGATCTCCGGCACGAGCTTGCCCATGATCGCGTCGATCCCCTCGGGATTGAGGTCTTCGTCCCCGCCGCCGAGGACCGCGTTCATCAGCTCGGCCCAGATCGCGTCTTCCTCTTCGGTGATCCCCATGAAGCTGCCGATCACACGCGCCACGACGGGCTGCGCGACGTCGGTCACCAGATCGCAGCTGTCACGGCCGTCGAGGCGGTCGAGCACGCGGATCGTGATCTCGCGGATCCGCTCTTCGTGGTCGGCGATCCGCTTCGGCGTGAAGCCGCGCTGGAAGAGCGCCTTGACGCGGTCGTGCTTGGGAGGGTCCATGCCGATGAACATCGCCTTGGAGAGCTCGAGCGGGAGCACCCCGGCGGCGGTGATGCCGCCGACTTCCGAGGAGTAGGTCTCCCAGTCGCGCGAGACCGTGTACACGTCATCCGCGGTCGTGACCGACCAGAAGCCGGCCTCCTCGGGGAATTCCGGGATCTGATTGGTCCAGTGCACCGGGCACTTCGACCGCATCTCCTTGAAGAGGGGGTGCGGCGGCCCGTCGTGCCAGTACTCCTCGTCGGTCAGTTCAACGTTGCGGATGTCGTTCTCGACGGACGCCATCGGGACCTCCCCTTTTCGGTCTCCCGGAACAGTAACCGCATACTACTGGCTGGCTAGCCAGTTTCCTTGTTCGTGGGGCTCAGGCTTCGGGAGAGCGCTGCTCGACGACCAGCTCGCCGACCTTCAGCCTGCCGACCTCGAGCGAGTCGAGCACGACCTCCTCGCCACGGGCCCGGCCGAGGGCGAGATGGCGCAGGGCGAGCCTGCCGATCGCGACCCGCCCGATCGCCAGCGATCCGATCGCCACGGCTCCGCCGGCGATCGCGCCCGCGGCGAACGCGCCGACGGAGCTCGCGCCCGTGGCCCGGGCGAGACGGAACAGGTCAGCTCTTCGCACGCGACCCGTGCGCGCCCGCGGCGAGCGCGCGGCCCGCGAAGGTCAGCATCGCGGGCAGGTGGGCGTGGATGGTTTCGAGGTTGTGTTCGCCCGGGTAGACCGCGCTCGTCGCGTCGGCTCCCTCGGCCCGCAGCTGCGCGGCGAACGGGGCGTTCTCGGTGGGGTCGGCGATCTTGTCGTCGCTGCCGCCGTAGAGGAACGCGTGCAGCCCTTGAGTCGAGATCGCGTGCCGGTCGAGGTGCAGCTGGCCTTCCAGGCCGTTGAAGAAGCCGAGCCAGCTCTCGACGACGCCGAAGCGCCCGGGGTTGTTCAGCGTCAGCTCCATCGCCCCGTAGCCGCCCATCGAGAGGCCCGCGATCGCGCGGCTGTCGCGCGAGGCCAGCGTGGGCAGCATCCGGTCGACGAGCTCTTGGACTTCCAGAACGTAGCTTTCGTAGTAGAGGTCGCCGAGGTTGCGCCAGTTGTTCGCGCCCGGGCCGCCCTGGATCATCACGGCGATCATCGGCGGGATCGCGTGGCGTGCGATCAGCGCGTCGAGCTCGCCCTGCAGGCCGATCTGCAGGAACGCCTTGGCCGACTGGCTGTTGCCGTGGAGCAGATAGATGACGGGGTAGCGCGCCGCGGAGGCGGCGCCGGCGCGCAGGCCGGGCGGCTCGTAGACGTAGAAGGAGCCGGTGTGGTGCAGCGCCACGGAGCGGTAGGAGGCCTGCTCGATCGTGCTGCCTGCTCGATCGGCGGAGACCCGCTGGAGGACAGGCAGCGGCTGCAGCGCGACCGTGGCCGCAGCGTGGCGCGCGGCGGCCACGGAGCCGTCGCGAGCGCCGAAGCCGAGCCTTCCCTGCAGAGCGAGCGCGGCGCAGACGGCGAGCAGCGCGCTCAGCAGTACCCCGACGAGCAGCCGCCGCCCCCGCTGCCAGGGAGCCGGCAGCGTCTGAGCGCCCGCCGCCAGCGCGGCCGTCGCGGGCGCCGGGACGGCCGGCACCCACGAGGGCGGCCCGACCTCAGCGGCGGCCCGCATGCCGGGCCAGGACCACTCGCCGAGGCCGTCGAGCCAGGGCTGGGCACGGGGGGATTTCACGCCGGGGGACATCCAGGGGATTGAACGGCGCGCTCGGCCGAAACCCAACCCCTGCATGACGGCGCCCAGCGCGCCCGTGCCCCTGCTCCTAGTTGGTGCTCCACACGTTGCCGGTGTCGCCGAAGCCGAGCGCGCGCTTGGTCGCTTCGGTGAGGTCGAATTCACGGCCGGCCACGTAGGGGCCGCGGTCGATCACCGGGACGCGCACGGTGTGGCCGTTGTAGCGGAGGGTGACCAGTGTCCCGCACGGCAGCGTCTTGTTGGCAACGCCGAGCGTCGAGCTCGTCAACTGCTGGCCGCACGCCGTTCCGCCGCCGCCGCCGTACCAGGATGCGCCCGCGAGGCGGTAGACGTTCAGGCGCCCGAGCCGCCGGCGCGAGGACTTCGCGGTCGCGTCGCCCTTGAAGCGCAGCCGCAGCATGCGGCTGCCGATGCTGTGGGGTCGGAAGGCGAAGCGGAAGCGCCCGCGCGTGGCCGTCTGGGCCTTCGCGATCGTCTTCCAGCCGTGCCCGATCATGGCCTGCAGGGCGATCGTCCGCCCGGCGGCGCCGGGGCGCGCGCCTTCGAGCAGGGTGCCGGTCACCGTGCTGCGGTGGCTCTCGAGCACGTTCAGCTGCTCACTGCGGACCTTGATGGTCGTTGCGAGCGGCGTGGCGATTGTCGCCGGCGCCGCGGAGACGACGCCGATCGGCGCCAGCGCAGGCGCAGGCGGAACGAGCGTCGCGGGGACGTACATTTAGTTTCGGACCTCCTTGTGGTCCGCCTACGGGGTTAGCTGTCGGGCTCACGGCCGGCCCCACGCGAAACGGACGCGAGTGAGCCGGGCGTTACGTGCGCATCAGCGCGCGATTCGCCCCATCCGGCGTCCGAGGTGGACCGGCGCCGGCAGTTGGTTCCCCCGTTCGCCCCCATCCACGGGAGCGACTCGGCGAGTCGAACAGTTGTTCGAAGGCTAGGTGGGCATAACCCCGTGTTCTGTGAGCTGCGTCACACAACGGGGGTAGTGGCATAAGCCACGAGTTGCTTGATTTGCAGGGGTTTTCGGTGCGCCGGCGGGCGTCGCCCACGACCCGGCAAAAGGATCGCTAGACACACATTTGTCCAGCTTCGGCCCGGGCGACGCCTCCGAGAACGGCCCTTGCGCCGTCCGCGAGTCCGGCTCTCAGACCGGTGGAGGCGGAGACTCTCCGCTGAGCGCGATCAGCTCGGATTCGTCGATCGACTCCGCTTCGGCGAGCGTCGTACGCGCCTACCGTTAGCGTGCCGCTCTCAGCGGCGCGCCGGGCGCCGCCGGAGCGAAACGGAGGCCCCCGATGACGATGGACCAGAGCAAGCTCGGCCAGGTCGTGGCCGAACAGATGGAGGCGATCGAAGAAGACCACGGCGAAGAGTGCGAAATCGGCGACGTCTGCGTGATCGTCGAGGTGCTCTGCCCGGAGGAGTCGACGGTCCGCGTGCGCAGCAGTGACCGCCGTCCGCACATCCGTATCGGCCTGCTGCTGCAGGCGCTGCGCATGGAACTCGGCTCGTGAGAGGCCGGGGCGCGCCCGCGGCCGGAATCAGCGACAATCGGTCGATGGCGAACCCCGACCGCCTGACAGCGCTGGACTCGACGTTCCTGCACCTCGAGGACCACTCCCCCGCGCACATGCACGTCGCCTCGGTGATGGTCTTCGAGGGGGCCGCTCCCACGCACCGGGAGTTCGTCGAGCACGTCTCCTCGCGTCTGCATCTCGTGCCCCGCTACCGCCAGCGGCTCGCGCACGTGCCGCTCGGGCAGGGCCGCCCGGTGTGGGCAGACGATCCGCACTTCAACCCCTACTACCACATCCGTCACACCGCGCTCCCGCGCCCGGCGGACGACGCGGCGCTGAAGCGCCTCGCCGGCCGCATCTTCTCCCAGCGCCTCGACCGTCACAAGCCGCTGTGGGAGATCTGGCTCGTCCAGAGCCTGTCCGGCAACCGCTTCGCGGTCGTCGCGAAGACCCACCACGCGCTCGTCGACGGCATCTCCGGCGTCGACATCACGACGGTCCTGTTCGACACCGCGCGCGAGCCGGCGCCGGTCGCGCCGCCCTCGCCGTGGAGCGCCAAGCCGCTGCCCGGTCCGGCGAAGCTGCTCGGTGAGGCGCTGCTCGAGCGCTCGACGGTTCCGAACGAGATGGTGCGCGGCGCCCGCGCGCTCCTGCGCGCCCCGCGCAAGGCCGTCTCCCAGGTCCGCGAAGGGCTCGTGAACGTCGGCGCGACGACGCTCGCCGGGGTCCGCTCGCCGGCTCCCCCGAGCCCCTTCAACGTCGAGATCGGCCCGCACCGCCGCTACACGTTCATCGACGCCGACCTGGCCCGCTTCAAAGCGATCAAGGACTCGCTCGGCGGCACCCTCAACGACGCCGTCCTGACCTCGGTGAGCCTCGCGCTCGGGCGCTACCTGCGCCGCCAGGGCGTCGACACCGACGGGCTCGTCCTGAAGGCGATGGTCCCAGTGTCGGTGCGCAGCAAGGAGCAGCGCGGCGCGCTCGGCAACCAGGTCGCCGCGATGTGGGCCCCGCTGCCGGTCGGGATCGCCTCGCCCGCCGAGGCGCTCAGCTCGGTGAGCTCCGCGATGGAGGACCTGAAGAACTCCGGCCAGGCGGTCGGCGCTCAGGTGCTGACGAACCTCGCCGGCTTCGCGCCCCCGACGATCCTCAGCCAGGCCGCGCGCCTGCAGGCCCGCCAGCAGTTCTTCAACCTCGTCGTGACGAACGTGCCGGGACCCCAGTTCCCGCTCTACCTGCTCGGCCGGGAACTGCGCGGCCTGTACCCGGTCGTGCCGCTCGCCGCGCGCCAGGCGCTGGGGATCGCGGTGATGAGCTACAACGGCCACCTCGGCTTCGGCCTGCTCGGCGACTACGACGCGCTGCCCGAGCTCGAAGCGATCGCCGACGACCTGAAATGGGCGATCGCCTCGCTCTACCGCGCCGCCGGGCTCGGTCCCGCGGGCGCGCGCGGCAAACGGAAAGCCGCCGCGAAGAAGCGGGCGCAGGGCACGGGCGGGCGCCGCGCCGCTTCGCCGAAGCCCGCCAGCGCCGGCTGAGTGCGCCTAGCCCTCTGCCAGATCGACGCCACAGTCGGCGACATCGCGGGCAACTCGCGCAAGATCGCCGACGGGATCGAGCAGGCGCAGGCGGCGGGCGCCGAGCTCGTCCTGTTCCCCGAGCTGGCGTTGACGGGCTATCCGCCCGAGGACCTGCTGCTGAAGGAGCACTTCCTCGCCGACGCCCGCCGCGAGCTCGAGCGGCTCGCCGAGCGGGCGGTGGGGATCGCCGTCGTCGTCGGCTTCCCGGAGCGCGCCGAGGACGTCTACAACGCCGCCGCGGTGCTCGCCGGCGGCGAGGTCCACGCGATCTACCGCAAGGTCTACCTGCCCAACTACGGCGTCTTCGACGAGCAGCGCTACTTCCAGGCGGGTCCCGGCGGCGCCGTGATCGAGCTCGGCTCCTCGCTGATCGGGATCAGCGTCTGCGAGGACATCTGGGAGCCCGGCCCGCCCGCCAGCGAGGAGGCGCTCGCCGGCGCGACCCTGCTCGTCAACATCTCCGCCTCCCCCTACCACGCCGGCAAGGGCGCCGAGCGCGAGGGGATGCTCGCGCAGCGCGCCCGCGAGAACATCGCCTGCGTGGCCTTCTGCGGCCTGGTCGGAGGCCAGGACGAGCTCGTCTTCGACGGCCACTCGGTCGTGATCGACCACACCGGGAGGACGATCGCGAGGGGCGCGCAGTTCCGTGAGGAGCTGCTCGTCTGCGACGTCGATCTCGAAGCGGCCGCCGCGGCCCGCCTGCGCGACGCGAGCCACCGTCCCGCAGCGCGGCGCAGCGCCGGCGACGTGCGCCGCCTCCCGCCGCTGCCCACGGTCGACGCCGCGAGTAGCCGCGCCGCGTCCGCCCCGCCGCCCGCGGAGAGCGTCGCGCCGTTGCTCGAGCCGGTCGAGGCGGAGGTGTACGAGGCGCTCTGCCTGGGCCTGCGCGACTACGTCGAGAAGAACGGCTTCGCGCACGTCGTGCTCGGTCTCTCGGGCGGGATCGACTCGGCGCTCGTCGCGTGCGTCGCGGCGGACGCGCTGGGGGCCGAGCGCGTCAGCGTGACGATCATGCCCTCCCCCTACTCCTCTGCCGCGACGCAGCAGGACGCGCGCGACCTCGCCGCCGCGCTCGGCGCGGAGGTCTTCGAGCTCCCGATCGCGGAGGCGATGAGCGCGTACGAGCGGACGCTCGCGGACCCGTTCGAGGGACGCGAGAGCGACCTCACCGAGGAGAACCTGCAGGCCCGGATCCGCGGCAACCTGCTGATGGCGCTGTCGAACAAGTTCGGCTGGCTCGTGCTCGCGACGGGCAACAAGTCGGAGATGTCGGTCGGCTACACGACCCTCTACGGCGATCTCGCGGGCGGCTTCGCGGTCATCAAGGACGTGCCCAAGACGCTCGTCTACCGGCTCTGCGAGTGGCGCAACTCGCCCGCCGGAGCTGCGGCGCCGCCCGGGGGGCCGAGCCGCGCCACGGCGCCGATCCCCGTCTCGATCATCGCCCGGGCGCCCTCGGCGGAGCTCCGCCCCGACCAGCGCGACGAGGACTCGCTGCCCGTCTACGGGATCCTCGACCGGATCCTCGAGGGCTACGTCGAGCTCGACCGCAGCCGCGAGCAGCTGATCGCCCAGGGCCTCCCGGAGGCCGACGTCGACAGGGCGATCCGGCTCGTCGACCTGGCCGAGTACAAGCGCCGCCAGGCCCCTCCCGGGATCAAGATCTCGACGCGGGCGTTCGGACGCGACCGCCGCGTGCCGATCACCAACCGCTACCGCGGCTGATGCGAGCGCGCGACGTCACCGGACCCCGCGGGGGTTTGCGCTCGGCCTGGGCGCCGGCGCTCCTCGCGCTCGCCGTGGGCTCGCTGCTCGGCGGCTGCGGCGACACGCTTCAGACCAAGCCAATCCCCCACAACATCCTCGAGGGGATGGTCGTCTCGCCGTTCCCCGTCTACTGGCTCGGGGAACGGTTCGGCAAGCTCCGAATCACCGAAGCCTCGAAGGACCCCTCGGGCGCGTTCAGCGTGCAGTACGGACCGTGCCTGCAGGGCGGCCAGGGCACCTGCACGCCGCCGCTGCGGATCGTCACCTCGCCCGACAACGGCTTCGTCCCGGGCGGGCGGACGCCGAGCCAGCCGGTCAACCTGCGCGGCATACAGGCGGTCCTCACGAACGCGGGTCGCACGGTCGCGATCCCGACCGGGGGCGTCGTCGTGAGCATCTTCGCCTCCGACGAAGCGAAGGCCCGGGCGGCGGCGGAAGGGATCGTCGCGATCAACCGACCCGGAGCGCCCGGCGAAGCGCTCCCGGCTCGTGAGCCCGACACCGGCTTCGGCTCGACGCCGCTGCCCTCGCAGTTGCCCTCGACGGTGAAGGTGCTTGGCTGACCGAGGCGCCGCTGAACTCGCGGCAGGGGCGCCGGCCGCGCGGAGACGACAGATCAGGGCAGCACGGTCAAGCGGGCATGCTCGGGCGCGCCACCGAGGCGGCCGCTGAGCAGCCGTCCGTGCAGGGTCAGGACGCCGTCGAGTCGCCCGCTCACCCTCAGGCGCCCGCTCAGCTCGGGCGCGAACCGGGTGCCGGCGATGCGGACCTTGCCGCTGAGCGCGACGCCGCGCACGTCGACCATCCGGTGCAGCAGGTAGCCGCCCCTGAAGTCTGTCTCGTAGCTGCCGCCGCGCAGCCCGCCGCCGGCGAAGCCCCCCTGGGCGAAGAGGTCCTCGAGCGTCATCGCCGCGGCGGCGGCGACGCGCTCGCCGAGCGAGGAGTGCGCCGCGAAGGCATGCGGGGCATCGAGGGAGGCCGGCGGCAACGGGAGCGCCTGCGGTTCGCCGGAGCCGGGACACGAGGCGGGCTCGCCTCCGGCGCTCAGGAATTGGAGCATCGCATCCTTGGCGCAGCCCGTCGTGTCGGTGCTGACGGTCGAGTGGCCGGTGTCGGGGATGCGCAGCAGCCGCACGTCGCTGTAGCCCGCCTGGATTTCGAGATCTTGTTCGTATGGGGTGCGGAGGTCGTCCTGCCCGGAGAGGATCAGCGTGGGCGTCGGCGAGACTCCGCTCGGGAACGGCGGCGCCGGTGGCGTCGCGGGCCATTCCTCGCAGATCGAGAGCGGTGACTGCTTGACAGCCGTGGCAAGCGTAAACGGCGCCGTGTACCCGGCCGGGAGAGCTGCCAGCCAGCCGTGCAGCGCGCCGGCACGGCTCGCGAGAGGAGAGTCGGGCGACCACGGCAGCCGGCCTTCCGCGCAGAAGGTGGCGGCGTACAGGGCCATGGAGTCGAACGCATCTCTGATCGGTGCGCCGGCCGGTACCGATTCGTCCTCGGGCGTCCGCGACGGCAGGCCGGCGCGGTCGCGCGGGCCGGCGGCGGAGGAGGCGAAGGAACTGCGGCGCGACCTCCTCGGCTGCAGTTCACCCGCCAGGCGTGCGAGTGGCGCGCCGTTGCCGTGGAGAGCCGCAGCGATCGCGGCCGGCGCGAGCTCGCGCCCCGCGTCGGGGAGGTCGAGCCCGAACAGCAGGCTCAGCACGTCGGCTTCCGTGATGACCGCCGGACGCAGATGACCGGTGTAGTCATATATGCGCGCGTGCAGGGGGCGGCGATGCAGCTTCGCGACGAGCCCGGTCAGGTCCGCGTACACGTCGCTCGAGAAGGAGCGGCAGGCGCCGGCGCCGCAAACGCCTTCGTCGAGGACTCGCCGCAGCGCGTGGATCCGCGCGGCCTCGAGCGCGTCGGTGCCGGCGAGCGGCGACGGCGAGTCCAGCACCATCCGCGCCACGTCCTGTGGATGCTCGTGTGCGTACATGCCGGCTACGTGGCCTCCGTAGGAGACGGCGAACAGCGACAGAGGCGTGCCGAGCGCTTGGCGCAACGCATCGAGATCTTCGACCGTTTCCTGACTGGAGTAGAAGGGGCGCGTGAGCCCGAGCCCTTCCCCGCATTCGGCGATCAGCCGTTTGAAGTGCGATTCCCCCGTCTCCACGCATTGCAGTCCCTGTGACTGGCCTGTGCCGCGCTGGTCGAAGGCGACGAGTTCGAAGCCGCGCAGCCGGGGGTCGCGCGCGAGCGGCGCAAGGAACTCCTCGAAGGCGGGGATCGCCGGCTGGCCGGGTCCGCCCGCGATCAGGACGATCGCTCCCTGGCGCGGTCCGCTCGCCGGCACCCGCTGGACCGCCAATCCGATGCTCCCGTCCGACGGAGCTCCGCGGTCGAAGGGCACGACGAGCGTCCCGCACTGCACGTCCGCGGCGCGTATGAAGAGGTGATCGGAGGGACAAGGCGCGAAGGCCAACGGGCCGGGCTCGGCCCCTGCGCCGGGCGCGCCGGCCGACATCAGCATCAACCATGCGAGCGCGCAGATGCCGGCAACCCGCAGCCGCCCGCTCATAGCGCCGCTACTCCGAGATCGGCGGCGATCCGCCTTTCGGCGCCGGCTATCAACGCGCCGATGCCACGAGCGGTCCGGCTTTCCATCTCCAGAACCCTCTTCGCGAGCCGTCGTTCCGCCGGTCGCTCGTAGGGCCGCAGCAGGCGCGCGATGACCCTTTCCCGAACTTCTTCATGCCGCCCGACGTAGTAGTCCGGTTCGCTCTCGTTCATTTCCTTCAGGAAACGGGTGGAGGGCGACGGAAGTTCGACATAGGCGCTTTCACGCCAGGCTGCGATCTGAGCGCACAGGCTCGGCGGTGTGGACATCGCGTAAGCGCGGTCTTCTGCGGCCAGGTCTCGGACGAGCCGGGTCAGCCTGCGGTCGCTCCAGCTGAGCGCATTGAGAGCGCGGGCTTCGCCCAGCGCCTGCGCCTGCGGGTCGACGGCATCGCCGAAGACGACCGCCAACGTGTAATCGACCTCTTCGCCGATTTCTACGAACGCGCCGTCGCGGGGCGCGTAGGCGAGAGCGTCAGGACATTCGGTGGCGATCTGCTGCACGAGAGACCCGAGTGCGGCGACGCCTTGCCCATCGGAGACGTCGAGGCGCTCCCGGCCGGCGACGATCCGCAGGTACGTGCGCGTCGCAGCGGCGTTGTCGGGGCGGGCTCCCGCCGACGCAGACGCGGGGAGAAGCACGCACGCCGCGCACGCGAGCACTGCCCCCAAGCACTGACGCGTCGATCGCACCGGCTGGGGATCGTATCGGAATCGCTTTCAACATCGCGCTCGCACTCGAGCAATCAGAATCCGGCTCTGTCCCCCAACGGGTAACACCGGCCCAAGGGGCAGACGCCGAGAATCGACTGAGGCCGGACTAACCGACCGGAACCGGCCGCACCGCGATCGTCATCCTCGTCACGGCGCAGACCCGCTCGTGGTCGTCGGTGAAGGTCACGTCCCAGACCCAGGTCGTGCGACCGCGGTGCAGGCGGACTGCGCGAGCGTGCACGGTCCCCTCGGTGACGGGTCGCAGGAAGCTCGTGCTGTTCGAGAGCCCCATCGCCATCTCCCCCTGGCCGGCGACGGCGACGTGCGTGGCCATCGAGGTCAGGGACTCCGCGATCGAGGCGTAGACGCCCCCGTGGACGAGCCCCGCGGGCTGCTTGACCTCGGCCCGCACGGCGACGCGGCCGGTCACCTCGGTGTCGCTGACGGACAGCAGCTCAAGGCCGTAGTGGGCGTCGAATCCCGTCACGGCTTCGCGCAGCTGCTCGGCTCCGGGCGTTCCCATCGCGCCGCCACGATAGCCTACGGTCCTCCCCGCGGACCCACGGGCCCGCCCGCGGCGTGCTGCGGGGCCACCTCACCATGAGCAAGGTCGACGAGCTTCCCGCTGACCAGCGCGCGGCGCTGTCGCTGCTGCTGCGCCAGCGCAAGTCCTACGCGGACGTGGCGGGCATGCTGAGCATCTCCGAGCGCGCCGTCCACGACCGCGCCCACGCGGCCCTCGCGGTCCTCGCGCCGAAGGAGGCCAAGGGCCTGGACGTCGCGCGGCGCGCGGAGATCGCCGACTACCTGCTCGGCCAGCAGGCCGTCGGCGCGCGGATGCGGACCCGTACCCTGCTCGGCGCCGACGCGTCCGCAGCCGCCTGGGCCGCTGCCCTCGCGCGCGAGCTGGCGCCGCTCGGCGGGGAGCTGCCCGAGGTGCCGGCGCCGCCCGCCGCCCCGACCGCGGGAGCTCAGCAGCGCGTCCCGCTCTCGCAGGTCGCCGCCTCGGCGCCGCCCCCTGCGACGGGGCCCGTGACGGCCGCGCCGAGCTCACGGCGCGGGGGCGCGATCCTGCTCGCCGTGCTCGCGGTCGCGGCGATCGTCGCGGTGATCGTGATCGTCTCGAGCTCCGGCTCCTCCGGCAAGAAAGGCGGCACGAGCAGCACCTCGAGCAGCGCCCCCTCAGTGCCCAAGCAGGAAGGCAAGATCCAGCTGCACGCGCCCGCCGGCAGCGGCAGCACGGGCACCGTCGAGATCCTCTCCGAAGGCGGCAAGCGCGCCTTCTACATCCAGGCCGAACACATCCCTGCGACGAACGGCTTCTTCTACGCCGTCTGGCTGTACAACTCGCCGAGCAGCGCCCTGCCGCTGAGCAAAAGCCCGCCCGTCGGGAAAAGCCACAAGCTGGCGGGCGCGGCGCTGCTGCCGAGCAACGCCTCCAGCTACAAGGAAATCCTCCTCACCCGCGAGACGAAGACCCGCCCGAAGCACGCCGGGCACGTCGTGCTGCGGGGCAAGCTCGCGCTCGGCTGACGCTCAGGGCAGGAGCTTGCCGGGGTTCATGATCCCGGCCGGATCCAGCTGCGCCTTCGCCGCCCGCAGCAGCTCGATCGCGCCGGGACCGATCTCGCGCTCCATCCAGGGGACGTGGTCGCGGCCGACGGCGTGGTGGTGGGTGATCGTGCCGCCGCCCGCAGCGATCGCATCCGAGGCGGCGCGCTTGGCGGCCTGCCACTGCTCGATCTCGGCGCCCTCGCGCTGACGGGCGAGGAAAGTGAAGTAGAGCGAGGCGCCGCTCTCGTAGACGTGGGAGACGTGGCACATGACAAGGCCCGGCGTGCCCTGCTCGGCGAGCGCCTGGCCGATCGCGTCGGTCACGGCGCGGTGCAGACGGGCGACGTTCGACCACTGCGTGGCGGTCTCGAGCGTCTCGACCATCACGCCGAGGCCGAGCAGATCGTCGCGCAGGTACGGTGCGGCGAAGCGGCCCTCGCGCCAGGCGTGGCCCGGCGAGGAGCCGACGGCGAGCCCGCCGGCCCGCCTGAGCAGGTGCAGCGTGCGCCGGCGGCGCTGGCCGACCTCATAGGAGCCTCCGTCGAAGCCGACGATCGCGATGCAGCCGCCGCCGTAGCCGCGCGCGTCCAGGTAGCGCCGGCCGAGCTTGCCCTTCAGCCCGCCGTCCCCGGCGAGGGCCATCGACATGCGCGTCTCGGCCTCGTCGGAGAGGCGCGCGACGTCGGGCAGGGCGTGCTCGCGGGCGAGCTCACGGAAAGCCTCCCGGCCCGCGTCGAAGCTCTCGAAGAAGACGCCCTCGTACGCGTGGTGCTCGGGGGCGACACGCACGCGCAGTGAGACCTCGCTGATCACGCCGAGGGCGCCCTCCGAGCCGACCAGCAGCTGGCGCACCCCCGGGCCCGCGGCGGTCGCGGGCAGGGGTGGCAGCGAGATCTCCGCGGCGGGCGCGGCGAGCCGCAGGCCGAGC
>DATNBM010000035.1:0-7177 GCA_035571915.1 Solirubrobacteraceae bacterium
CATCCTGATCATCGCCGCGAACGCGCATGCCGAGCCAGCGAGCGCCACGCACGCGGCGATGATCAGGATGCTCGTGAACGCTTCGGTGAAACCGACGCGATAGGCGTGCATCAGCGCGGCTCGCGCCGGGTGGGGCAGGCCGCGCGCGATCTGGCCGACTTCGCCGGAGACAAGCGCAGTGGACAGTTTGCCGTGGGCCGCGTGAAGCACTTCGCGTCCGGGCGCGCCGGACAGCGCCGCCCTCGTGTTGTGCGTGACGTCGTGCTGGAAGACGGCGCCGAGGCCGGCGATGCCGGTCGCGATGCCGACCTGGCGGAAGGTGTTGTTGATGCCTGAGGCCATGCCGCTGCGCGTGAAGTGGACGACGCCGACGGCGGTCGAGGCCAGCGGCGGGTTGATCAGCCCGATCCCCGCGCCCGCGATCAGGAAGCCGGGGATCAGCACGGTCCAGTCCGAGCTCGCGTCGACGGCGGTCATCGACAGCAGGCCGCCGCTGACTAGCAGCAGGCCGACGCACAGCAGCAGCCGGATCGGCAGGCGGACCGACAGCCGCCCCGCGATCGGCGCGACGAAGAAGGACAGCAGCGTGATCGGCAGGAAGCGGACGCCGGCCTGCAGGGGGGTGTAGCCGAGCACGTCCTGCACGTAGAGGGTCAGGTACAGGAACATCGAGAACATCGAGGCGGAGATCGAGAAGGCGACGACGCTCGCGCCGGTGAAGGCGCGGCGGCGGAACAGGGAGAGGTCGAGCATCGGGCGCTCCTGGGCGCGCTCGGCGACGATGAAGATCGCGAACAGGACGACCGCGCCGGCGAGGAAGGAGACGATCTCGGTTGAGCCCCAGCCCTTTTCGTTGCCCTGGACGAGCGCGAACACGAGCAGGAACAGCGACGCCGAGAACGTCACGAAGCCGACCCAGTCGATGCCCCGCGCGTTCGGGTCGCGCGACTCCTCGACCTCTTTCAGCGTAAGGAAGACGGCGCCGATCCCGATCGGGACGTTGATGAAGAAGATCCATTCCCAGCCGATGCCGGAGGTGATCAGCCCGCCGACGACGGGCCCGACCGCGACCGCGGCGCCGATCACGCCGCCGTACACGCCGAACGCGACGCCGCGCTCCTTGCCGTGGAAGGCGGAGGCGATCAGGGCCAGCGAGGTGGCGAACATCATCGCCCCGCCGACGCCCTGCACGGCCCGGAACAGGTTCAGCTCAAGCGGCGAGCCCGACAGGCCGCAGGCGGCCGAGGAGAGGGTGAAGACGAACAGGCCGGCGACGAACACGCGGCGGCGGCCGAGCCGGTCGGCGGCGGCGCCCGCGGTCAGCAGGAACGCGGCGAGCGTCAGCGAGTAGGCGTTGACGACCCACTGCAGGTCGGAGAAGGAGGAGCCGAGCGTGCGCTGGATGTCCGGCAGCGCGACGTTGACCACCGTGATGTCAAGGAGCAGCATGAACATCGCGACGCAGACCGCGATCAGCGTCCACCACTTGCGCTCCAACTGGACCTCCTCTCTCGTGGGGTCGTGCGTCCCGCACTATATGAACGCCCCGCGGGCGTTACGGACCTCAGCCCGTGTTCAGGTGGAGCTCTAGGAACGGCACGACGTTCGCCCACAGCCGGGCGGCCGGCTCGGGACGGTAGGTCGGCCTGTAGTCGGCGAAGAAGGCGTGGCTCGCGCCCTCGTAGACGTCGACGCGGACCTCCTTCCCGCTCGCCTCGGCGAGCTCCCGCAGCGGCTCGGCCAGCTCGGGCGAGGGGTTGTGGTCCTCGGCGCCGATCGCCGCGTAGAGCGGGCAGGAGAGGCGCGCGGCGAGCTCGAGCGGGGGCGTCGGGCGCGCGGGCGTCGAGACCTCATCGACGGTCGCGCTGTCGATGAAGCCGCCCCAGCAGTCGACGGCGGCGTCGAGGCGGTCGGAGGCGCCCGCGAACAGCAGCGTGTAGCGCCCGCCCATGCAGAAGCCGATGCAGCCGACCTTCCCGTTCGTGTCCTCGCGGGCGCGGAGCGCGTCCGCGGCGCCCTCGAGGTCGCCGAGCACGACCTCGTCGGACATCGCGAACAGGCGCGCGAACAGCGCCTCGAGGTTGCTCGTGTCGGGCGGGCCGCCTTCGCGCGTGTAGAGGTCGACGCCGAGCGTCACGTAGCCGAGGTTGGCGAAGCGGTTGACGACGTCGCGGATGTGCTCGCCGAGGCCGCCGGCCTCGTGGATCACGACCATCGCCGGGAACGGGCCCTCGCCCTGGCCGGCGGGCCGCGCGAGGTAGCCGTTGACGGGATCGCCGCCGTGGCCGGGGTAGGTGAGATCGCCGCCGAGCACGCGGCTCGGGTCGGTGACGGCGCCGGGGACGCCCTCGGGGCTCGGCTGCGGGTGCTGCTCGATCACAGGATCGCCTTCGGGTAGGCGCGCGTGGCGGCCGCGAGCATCACCGCGAAGAAACCGGCGACGACGAGGAAGTCGAGCCACACCTCGCCGTGGGCGCCGACGCCGACGAGCATCTGGCGCAGGCCCTGGACCTCGTAGGTGAGCGGGTTGACGCGCGCGATCACGTGCAGCCAGCCGGGCATCAGCGAGAGGGGGTAGAGGGCGCTGGAGGCGAAGAACAGCGGCATCATGATCAGCTGGCCGATGCCCATGAAGCGCTCGCGCTCCTTCACGACGGAGGCGAGCAGCATCGACATGCAGGCGAAGGAGGCGGTGCCGAGGACGAGCAGGGCGAGCGTCCCAATCACGCCGTCGACGCTCCAGCGCACGCCGATCCCGGTGGCGGCGAGCACGACGAGCAGCAGCAGCGCCTGGACGAGCGCGCGGACGCATGCGCCGGCGGCCTTGCCGAGCACGATCGCGCTGCGCGAGAGGGGCGTCGCGAGCAGTCGCTGGAGCTGCCCTACGTCGCGTTCCCAGATCACCGAGAGGCCGTAGAAGATCGCGATGAACATCGCGGCCTGGGCCATCACGCCGGGGGCGAGGTAGGCGCGGTAGTCGCTCGCGCCGACCGAGAGGGCGCGGTTGTGGCGCAGGGCGGTGCCGAAGATGAACAGCCACAGCAGTGGCTGGACGGAGCGGGTGACGATGTCGAGGTGGTCGTGGCGGAGCTTTCGCAGCTCGGCCTGGGCCATCGCGAGCGTCCCCTCGGCCAGGCGCGCGAGCGCGCCGGCGGCGAGGACCGTCTCTCCGCTCCAGGGCTCAGCCGAGGCGGCGGGCGGTCCGGCGCTGTGCGCGGACATCGCTCAGCCTCCCTTCCTCTGATTCGGAGCCGTCGGGGGCGAGCGTGCGGCCGGTGACGGAGGTGAAGACGTCTTCGAGCGAGTCGGCGCCGTGGCGCTCGATCAGCTCGGCGGGCTCGCCCTGCTCGACGAGGCGCCCGGAGTCGATCACGGCGAGCCGGTCGCAGTGGCGCTCGGCCTCCTCCATCAGGTGGGTGGTGACGAGGATCGTCGTCCCCGACTGCTCGCGCAGCGCCTGCAGGCGCTCCCAGACGAGCGCCCGGGCGGTGGGGTCGAGGCCGACGGTGGGCTCGTCGAGGAACAGCACCTGCGGGCGGTTGAGCAGGGCGCTCGCGATCTCAAGGCGCCGGAGCATCCCGCCGGAGAGCGTCCGCGCCAGGCGGCCGGACCGGGAGACACTCGCTCCTGTCGCTCGCGTCCCCGAACTACTCGCTCCCGCTCGCGTCCCCGAACCGGCCAGCAACTGCTCGAGGCCCATCGTCTCGACGACCTCGGCGATGCGGGCGTGGCGCTCCTTCTTGGAGCCGCGCCCGCCGCCGCCGGTGACGCGGCCGTAGAAGTCGAGGTTCTCCCAGGCGGTCAGCGCGCCGTCGACGGAGATCGCCTGGGGGATGTAGCCGATCGAGGCGCGCACGGCCAAAGCCTCTGAGCGGACGTCGTGGCCGGCGACGAGCGCGCGGCCCTCGGTCGGGGGGAGCAGCGTCGTCAGCACCCGGATCGTCGTCGTCTTGCCGGCGCCGTTGGGGCCGAGCAGGCCGAAGACCTCGCCGGGGGCGACCGCGAAGGAGACGCCGCCGACGGCTTCGAGCTCCCCGAAGCGGACGACCAGGCCGTCGATCAGAAGCGCGGGAGTCGCGTCGCTCACGGCCGGCCCTTGGCGCTCGCCGCGACGGGCGGTTGCGGGGGGAAGGTGGCCTCGCTGCGCGCGTCGAGCTCGCGGATCTTGCGGCGCACCCGCTTGCGGGTCTCCGACAGCTCGTCCTGAAGCTTCGAGAGCTCGGCGGCGCGGACGCGGACGAGCTCGAGCTGGCGGTCGAGGTGGCCGCTGGCCTCGACGAGCAGCTCGCGCCGCCTGGCCGGCGTGACGTTCTCGCGGCGCAGCTGGGCGCGGACCTCGGCGCGGGCCTCCTCGGCGGCGAGCAGCTCTTTGAGCGACTCGAGCGTCAGCCCGAGCAGGTCTTTGAGGCGCATCACCTCCTGCAGGCGCTCGACCTCGGCCTGCGTGTAGAGGCGGTGGCGCCCGGCGGCCCGCTCGCCGGTCTCCGGCAGCAGGCCGACTTCTTCGTAGTAGCGGATCGTGCGCGGGGTCGTGCCGGCGATCCTCGCGAGGTCGCCGATCCGCAGGGTCTGCTCGCGGGTCTTCTCGGCGGACATCCGGGCAGCCCTCCTAACGCGCGCCGACGGCGGCCGGCGCGGGCCGCTCAGCGGCTGGCGCGCCGGCGCCGTCGGACCCCTCTCCCGTGGAGTCTCCTGTTGCCGACATGCCCGCGGGCGGCTCGGCGACGTGCGCGGGGCGCAGCATGCAGACGGCGACGCCGAGCAGGGAGACGGCGGCGAGCACCCACAGGGCGACGTGCATGTTCGCGATGAAGGGGTCGAGGCGGGCGGGGGAGAGGCCTTTGGCGACGCCGGAGAAGATCGCGAACAGGGTCGATTTGGGGATCGAGGAGGTGACGATCGCCATCACGAAGGCGATCGAGAGGACCGCGCCGGTGTTCTGCAGGAGCGTCCTCGCCCCGGCGGCGATGCCGCGGCGGTGAGCGGGTACGACGCCCATCATCGCGGCGGTGTTGGGGGAGTTGAACATGCCCGAGCCGATCCCGACGAGGGCCAGCCAGGTGGCGCTCTGCCAGTAGGGGGAGTGGACCTGAAGCGTCGTCATCAGGGCGAGGCCGATTGCGCTGACGAGCATCCCGATCGCGGCCAGCGAGCGGGAGCCGTGACGGTCGGCGTGGATGCCGGCGAGGGGGGAGGCGATCAGCATCCCGAGCGCGAGGGGGATCAGCTTGACGCCGGCGGTGACGGGGGAGTCGCCCTGGGCGCCCTGGTAGTAGAAGACGAACACGAACATCAGCGCGAAGCGGGCGAGGCCGTTGATGAACGCGGCGGCGCTGGCGGCGGCGAACAGCCGGTTTCGGAAGATGTCCAGATCCAGCATCGGGGCGCGGGAGCGGCGCTCGATCGCGACCCAGGTCGGCAGCAGCACGGCGGCGATCGCGAGGCCGCCGATCACGATCGAGTCGTTCCAGCCCGAGAGACCGCCGCGGGAGACGCCGAGCACGAGCCCGGTCAGCCCGAGGACGAAGGTGGTCGTGCCGAGCACGTCGTAGCCGCGGACGGTGTCCTGTTTGGCGAGCTCGCGGAGGATCAGGGCGCCCCACAGCGCGCCGCCGAGGGCGAACGGGACGTTGAACCAGAAGACCCAGTGCCAGGAGATCGTCACGAGCGCGCCGCCGAGGATCGGCCCGAGCACGAGGCCGACGGCGGCGACCATCGTGTTGGCGCCCATCGCGAGGCCGAGTTCGCGCTTCGGGAAGGCGTCGGTGACGAGCGCGGCGGCGTTCGCGAACAGGAACGAGGAGCCGATCCCCTGCAGGACCCGCC
Source organism: Solirubrobacteraceae bacterium (assembly GCA_035571915.1). GTDB lineage: Bacteria > Actinomycetota > Thermoleophilia > Solirubrobacterales > Solirubrobacteraceae > Palsa-744. The sequence continues at coordinate 5,827 of DATNBM010000035.1, forward strand.
AGACGATCAGGACGGTCACGTTCGGGGAGAAGCCGGCGCCGAGCGAGGCGACGGCGAACAGCAGGAAGCCGCCGACGTAGGCGCGCTTGCGCCCGAACAGGTCGCTGAGGCGGCCGGCCATCAGCACGAGCACGGTGGCGGCGATCAGGTAGGCGAGGATCACCCACACGAGCGCGAGCAGGCTCGCGTGCAGCGAGCGCTCGAGGTCGGGCAGGGCGATGATCAGCGTGCCCGAGTTGGTCGCCGCGAGCAGCATCCCGAGGCTCGTGCAGGAGAGGGCCCACCAGCGGTAGTGCTCGTGCTCGGCGGAGACGCCGAACGTGCGCCGCTTCGGTCCTTCGGTCTCCGCCTGGAACATCCCGTCCTTCTCTCGAATCTTACGTGAACGTAAGGATCAATATAGCAAGGACGAGGCTACGTCCGGGCCGCGCCGGCGGGGCCGGATGTACGGTCGCGCGGGGCTTTTGGACGCTGCTAGAACGTGTGTATGTCAACGAGCGAGCGGCAGGTTCAGAAGAGCGATCAGGAGTGGCGCGAGCAGCTGACGCCGGAGCAGTACGACGTGCTGCGGCGGGCCGGCACGGAGGCGCCCTTCACGGGCGAGTACGTCTACAACAAGGAGGCGGGCGAGTACCGCTGCGCGGCCTGCGGGGCGACCTTGTTCGGGGCGGACACGAAGTTCGACTCGGGGACGGGCTGGCCGAGCTTCACGGAGCCGGCGGTCGCGGAGGCGATCGAGACGCGGGCCGACAACAGCCTCTTCATGCGCCGCACGGAGGTCCTGTGCCGCCGCTGCGGAGGGCACCTCGGCCACGTCTTCGACGACGGGCCGGGCCCGACGGGGCAGCGCTACTGCATCAACTCCGCGGCGCTCGCGTTCGCGCCGCAGGCCGAGCCCGGCGCGGCGGGCGAGTCCGCCGCCGAGCCGGACGCGCCCGCCGCCAGCTAGCCTTCAGCCGATGGTCATGCAGGAACAGGCCCGGCGCCTCAGCACGCCGCTTCGCTGGGGGCGCCAGGAGAAGGCCGCGATGGCGACGTTCCTGGCGATCGCCGCGGCGGCGCTGGTCGCGCTGGTCATCTACGCGCTCACGAGCGGCGCTCCGGCGCGCGCCGACTGCATCAAGCTGAGCTTCGCCAACACGCTCGGGGCCTCCGAAGTCAAAGCTTGCGGCGGTAGGGCGCGGCGCGCGTGCGCCAACGGCGCCTACCCGAGCCTGGTCGACCAGATGCGCGCGCAATGCGCGCAGGCCGGCTTCCCGTACCGGCCTCGCTGAGTGCCTTCCGCGGAGCGCTTGCGTGGGCGGGCTTCCTCTGTCGGCCTCGCTGAGTACCTTCCGCGAGAAGGGCTTGC
>DATNBM010000036.1:0-30538 GCA_035571915.1 Solirubrobacteraceae bacterium
TGGCGGCCGAGCGGACGCTGTCGAGGTGGCGGACCGCGCGGACGGCCGCTTCGGGGAGCTCGGCGTCATCGCCCAGGAACGTCTGCCCCGGGGTGACCGTCAACAGGTTCGTGCCGAGTTGGTCGAGCTCGGCGACGAGGCCGGCCTTGCTCGAGTCGGAGATCCCGAGCACGGCCACCATCGCCGCGATCCCGATCGCGACGCCGAGCGCGGACAGCGCGGCGCGCAGACGGCGCGTGCGCAAACCCAGGCTCGCAACCCTGAGAGCGTCGCCGGCGAGGAGCCGGCTCGGCGCCAGGCTCGGCTCGACTGCGCCGCCCGCCCGCGGGCGCCCGTTGAACAGGACCCGCAGCGGCGCGAGCGGACGCCGGAGCGCGGTGGCTCTCACGAGCGCGTCCCGGCCTGCTGATCACCGACGAGGAGACCGTCGCGCAACTCGACTCGCCGCGGCAGCGTCGCCGCGATCTCACGATCGTGCGTGATCAGGACCACCGTCGTTCCGCGCGCACCCAGCGCGAGCAGCAGCGCGAGGATCTCCGCGCCCGTACGCGAGTCGAGGTTCCCCGTCGGCTCGTCGGCGAGCACGATCGCCGGGTTCGTGACGAGCGCACGGGCGATCGCGACGCGCTGGCGCTCGCCGCCGGAGAGCAGCGCCGAGGTGTGCCCGAGGCGATGCTCGAGCCCGACGCTGACGAGCGCCTCGCGCGCCGCGCGGCGCCGCTCGCGCACGGGCGTCCCGGTGTACAGAAGCCCCGTCGCCACGTTCTCCAGCGCGCTCTCGGCCTCGATCAGGTGGAACTGCTGGAAGACGAAGCCGATCCGGCGCGCCCGCAGAGCCGCGAGCGAGCGATCCGACGCGTCGCCGACGTCCACGCCCGCGATCCGCACCGTCCCGCTGGAGGGCCGTTCGAGCGTGCCCATGATGTGCAGCAGCGTCGACTTGCCCGACCCGGACGGACCGACGATCGCGCACGCCTCGCCCTCCCCCACGCGCAGGTCCACGCCGCGCAGCGCCTCGACCCCGCCCGGATAGCTCTTGACGACGGCGTTGAGCTCGAGCACCGCGCTCATTGCGACTCGATCACCGCCATCCCCTCGCGAAGCCCGGAGGCTTCGACCGCGACGTAGCCGCCCGCGAACATGCCCGGCGTGACTGGCACCGTCACGCGTCGGCCGGCCTCGAGCGCTTCGACGGCGTAGCCGCCGCCCGCGATCGCGATCAGCGCAGTGGCGGGAACGGTCAGCGCGTGCCGGCTGACGCTCTTGACGAGTTCCACGCTGACGGGCGCCTCGTCGAGGTGGGCGACCGTGCGGTCGAGCGTGACGATCACTTCGACCGTCGCCGATTCCCCTTCCCCGCCACCGCCTTTTTCTTCGCCCGAACCTTTCGGTTCGGCCGCGACCGTCCCGACCTTCGTGATCCGCCCGTGGGCGACGCCGCCCCCGGGCAGCGCCACCGCCACCCGCTCGCCACCTCGCGCCAGCTGCTGCTGTTCGGCCTTCAGCTGGAGCTTGACGACCTGCTGCGTGGAGGTGGTCGTCAGGGCCAGCTCGCCGGCGCCGGCCCGCGGTTCTTCTTTGCCCGCGGATTCTTTGCTCGCCGGGTTTTCACCCGTGGGTTCTTTGCTGGCCGATTCTTCGCCCGCCGGGTTTTCGCCCGTGGGTTCTTTGGCCGCCGGTTCTTTGCTCGCCGGTTCTTTGCCCGCGGGTTCTTTGCCCGCGGGTTCTTTGCCCGCGGGCTTCTCTGAGCCTTGTGGCGATTTGGAAGCTTGTTCTTCGCCGGCCGCTTTCGGGCTCTGCGGCGATTTGGAGGCTTCTTCTTCCCCGGCCGCTTTCGGGCTCTGCGGCGATTTGGAGGCTTCTTCTTCGCCCGGCGTTTTGGGGCCTTCGCTGCCGGGCGGGTCCTGCCCAATGGCGACGTGCGCTTCGGTGACGCGTCTCGCGCCCGGCGCGAAGACGATCCGTCCGAGCTCGACCTTCCCGGTCTGAGGCAGACCCTCGGCCTTCTGCCAGCGGTCGACGGCCGCCGCGGTGGCGGCGCCGAAGTCCCCGACGCTCGCGATCGCGCCGTAGGGGTCGTAGCCGAGGGCGATCAGGTTGCGGTTGAGCTCGGCCACGTCCGGGCCTTCGCCGACGCCCTCCTTCAACGTCCGGTAGGCGGGCACCCACCCGTACATCAGGACGACCGGCTCGTCGTCGATCCGCCACAGGGTCCCGCCGCGGCGGACAACCGTGCCGACCGCGGGGAGCCACGTGAACGTTCCCGCGACGCGGTCGTAGAGGTCGAGGTTGCTGCCGTAGCCGAGCGTGCCGTCGACGGTCGCGCTTTCCGTCAGCGTCCGCCGCGTGACCGTCGCGGTCGTGTCGCCGGGCGGAATCCCCGTGTCGCCGCCGCGCTGCGGCGCGGACCCCGAGCTGCTCAGCACGATCGCGGCCGAGGACAGCGCGACGAGGGCGACGGCGATCAGCGCCGCGATCCGGCGGCGCCGCCGCCGGCGAGGTCCCTCCGCCGGCGGCGGCAGCCGGCGGGCGGATCCGTCCGCGTCGGCCTCGTGGACGTCGGTCTCGGGCGACTCGGCGCCTGAGAGCACCCCTCAGCCCCCGATCGCCAGGCTCGCGCCGGCCGCGCCGGCGCCGCCGGAGGAGCTGGTGCTGGGAGGGCCATCCACGCGGCCCGCTCCGGGCCCGCCCTTGGCCTTGAACGGCAGGTAGCCCGAGCAGGCTTTCTGAGCCGCCTGGAAAGCGGGGCTGGCGGGATTCGGACCGCTCCCGGGGCGCCCGTGGACCCGGATCTGGATCCCGCCGTCTTTGACGTCGGCGTGGATGTCGACGCCGTGTTCGCGCATGCACTTGGCGAACTTCAGGACCTCTTCTTCGCGCTGGACCTTTTCCTGCGGGGAGAGATGGACCTTCTTCGGTTCCGGCTGGTACTTCCGGCACGCCTTCTGCGCGGCTTCCATCGTCGGCGGCCCCGTCCCCGCCTTCGGCCGCACCTGCAGGCGGAACCCTCCGCCCCCGCTCGAAGCGGTCGCGTCCATCCCGTGTTCGCGCAGGCACTTGGCGAACTCGGCCGCCTTGACTTCGTCGCGGCGTTCCCGCGCCTGTTCGCTCGCCGCGGCATCACCCGGCTTGGAGCCCCCGCAGGCGACGAGCGCCAAGCCCGCCGCGAGCATCGCGAGGGCAGCCGCCAGGCGCAGGGTTGCGGCGCGGGCTCGCGCCGGCGCGGGGGATTCGGGCTTGGACATCGCGGCTCCTTCTGTCGGGGTGGGACGACACCCAACATCAAGCGCCGCGAAGCTGAGAGTCGCCTTAGAGCGAGCGAGGAGGATCGTGAAGGGGCCGCCCGGCCGCGATCGCCTCGCAGCCCTCGAGCTCCGCGGCCGTCATCGCGATCGGCGGCAGCTCGATCGTCAGGCGCGCGCCGCCGTCGGGGTCGTTGGCGGCGTGCACCGCGCCGCCGTGGGACTCCGCCACCTGCCTGACGATCGCGAGGCCCAGGCCGGAGCCCGGCCGGCCGCGAGCGGCGGCGGAGCGGTAGAAGCGGTCGAACACGCGCGGCAGGTCCTCGGCGGCGATCCCGGGGCCGTGGTCGCGCACGTCCAGGCGCCCGCGGCGCACCGTCACCTCGACCTGCCCGCCGGGATCCCATTTGCACGCGTTGTCGAGCAGGTTCGCGATCGCCCGGTCCAGTCGCGCCGGCGAGGCCCGCACGAGGCACGGCTCGGTGTCGAGCGCGAAGCCGCAGCCGGGCGCGTGCAGACGGGCCCGCGCGACGGCGCTCTCGGCCGCGAGGTCGAGCCGCACGTCCTCGAGCTCGATCTGCTCCACCTCCGTGCGCGAGAGGTCGGTGAGGTCGCCGACCAGCACCGTCAGCTCGCGCAGCTGCGCCTGCGCCGCGGCGACGACGCGTGCGCGCTCGGCGGGCGCCAGGCGGTCGCCGACGGCGAGCGCGTCGAGGTTCGCCTGCACGCTCGTAAGCGGCGTGCGCAGCTCGTGCGAGGCGTCGGAGATGAGCCGGCGTTGCGCGAGCCGCGCGCGCTCGAGCGCGGCGAGCATCGTGTTGAAGCTCGACGCGAGCCGCCCGAGCTCGTCGTGCTCGCCCGCCTCGATCCGATGACCGAGATCCTGGGTGCGCGTCACCCGTTCGGCGGCGCCGGTCAGACGCCGCAGCGGACGCAACGCCGCGCGGGAGACGAGCAGCCCGAACGTGGCGGCGAGCGCGATCCCGCCGAGGCAGACGAGCGCCAGCACCAGCCGTAGACGCGCGAGCGTGCTTTCCGTCTGCGCGAGCGGCACCGCGACCTGCCACACGCCCCCGCCCGGAGCGGGCGCCGTCAGCGTGCGGGCGCGCGTGCCGCCGAGCGTCACCGTGCTGTAGAACGCGTCGCGCCTGCCGGCCGCGACCGCGAGCGCGGCGCTCGTGACGGGCAGCTCCGAGCGCGGCGCCGCGGAATGGAGGACCTTGCCGTTTGGCTGGAACAGCTGCACGTAGCCGATCGGGCCCCCGATCCTCTGCGCCGGCAGGATCAGCCCGACACCCTTGCTCGGGGTCGCGTGGGCGACGTTGCGGCCGCCCGCGCCCAGGCTCTTGCCGGGCGGCACTTCGACCGTCTCCCGTTCGATCGTCACGATCTCCCCGCGCTTGCCGACGCGGCGCGTCCGCGAGACCGAGAGCGCTTCATGCGGGGCAGTCTTCGGAACCGGGACGGCTGCGGTGCGAGAGGCCCCGGAGGGCACGTCGCCGACGGCGAACCCCGCCGGGCCCTGCAGCGCGTCGCCCACGGCGGGCCCGCGAATCTTCACCGACTGAGGCAGGCCGGGCGTGACCAGCGCTCTCAGGCTGTCGTCGACCTGGCCGATCAGCTCGCCGCGGGTCACGAAGTAGACGACGACCGAGGCGATCACGATCGCCGCCGAGACGGCCGCCGCGGCGAGCAGCACGGTACGGCGGCGGAAGCTCACCTCGGCGCCGTCCTCAGCACGTAGCCCACGCCCCGCACGGTGTGCAGCAGGCGCGGCTCGCCTTCGGCCTCGGTCTTGCGCCGCAGGTAGCCGACGTAGACCTCCAGCGAGTTCGAGGAGGGCCCGAAGTCATAGCCCCAGACGCGCTCGAAGATCGTCTCCCGCGTCAGCACCTGGCGGGGATGGTTCATCAGCAGCTCGAGCAGCAGGAACTCGGTGCGGGTCAGCTCGAGCAGCCGCCCGCCGCGGCGCACCTCGTGCAGCGTCGGGTCGAGCTCGAGGTCGTCGAAGCGCAGCGTCGCGTCGTCGCCCTCCCAGCCCGTGCGGCGCAGCAGCGCGCGCAGCCGCGCGATCAGCTCCTCCCGCGCGAACGGCTTGGCGAGGTAGTCGTCGGCCCCGGCCTCCAGGCCCGCGACCCGCTCGCCGAGCTCAGCGCGGGCCGTCAGCATCAGGACCGGCGTGCGATCGCCCACAGCGCGGATCCGCCGGCACACCTCGATCCCATCGATCCCCGGCATCAGCACGTCGAGGATCACCGCGTCGGGCGAGGCGAGCGCCATCCGGCGGATCGCCTCGCGGCCGTCGCAAGCGACGTCGACGTCGAATCCGTTCAGGTCGAGCAGCAGCGCCAGCGCTTCGCGCACCGACGGATCGTCGTCGACCACCAGCAGACGCATCGGCCTCGATCCTGACCCCCGAACCTGAAAGGAAGCTGAACTCAGAAGGTTCCCGACCCGCGCGCGCGAAGCGCCACCACCGACCTCCTCATCCTGATAGTCGATAAATCGGTTCGCTTCCGCGGGCTGACCGGAGCGTGTGCTTGAGTGGCCCGTCGCAGATGCTGGCCCTGATGCTCGCAACGCTCGCGCTGTCGCCCGGCCACGCCCGCTCCGCTCGGCCCGCCGCCGTCCGGCCCGCGGGGGCGCTGATGGGCGTCAACGCGGGGACCGAACCGCTCGACCTGCGGGGCGCCCGCTCCGTCGGCGCGAAGGTCGTGCGGGTCCACTTCCCCGCCTCCAAGCCGGGCCTGCGGTGGCTGCTCGACTGGGACCGCCGCTACGCCAGGCGCGGGATCGCGCTGCAGCCGGTCGCCACCTTCGACGGCGGCATGCTGAGCGCCAGGGAAGCCAAAGGGCTCGTCGCCCTCGACCGCCTGCCCGGCCTGAAAGACGTCGAGCTCGGCAACGAGACGAGCTACGGCTACCAGTACGGGGACGGCCACGCCGACGCGAGCTACCGGGCCCGCGCCCGCGTCTACGCCGTGCGGGTGCGCGAAGCCGCCGAAGCGCTGAACCCGCACGGGATCGGCGTGCTCGCCCAGGCCGAGGACGGCGGCTCGGGCTCGAACACCTGGGTCAGGGAAATGTTCGCCTCGGTCCCGAACCTCTCGCGCTACGTCGCCGCCTGGGTGATCCACCCCTATCCCGACCAGCTCACCGCGACCCAACCCGACACGCAGGGCGTCCCGAAGATGCGGCGGATGGTCGCCCAGCTCGCCGAAGCGGGCGACACGAGGACGCCGATCGCGATCACCGAGTGGGGCGTCGCGGACGACGAAGGCCGGACGCTCGACAACGGCGCGAGCCTCAGCTCAGCCGAAGCGGCGCAGATCCTCGACGCGACCGTCCCGAAGCTCCTCGCCGCCGCCGGGCGCCACCCGATCCAGAGCTTCCTGCTCTACCAGCTGCGCGACCAGGCGCCGCATGGACGCTCGCGCAGCCGCGAGATGTACTTCGGCGCCCTGACCCGGCACGACGGGAGCAAGGGCCCCCTCACCGGGGCCGTGCGCGCGCTGCTCTCAGGCTGACCCGCGAGCGCCGCGGCGGGCGAGCGCGCCGCCCAACCTTTCCGCGGCAGCACCGTCTTTAAACATTCTGGTGACGCACGGCCGGCCGCATGTGTGGTTGAGTCGTCCGTTCGCGGGCAACATAACCCCGAGCCTGCCCCCGGCAGCGCTCGGCCGCGAACCCGCCCGTTCGGCGGGCCCAGGGGGCCGGAGGCGATCCGCGCTCACCCCGACGCAGGAAGGGACGGTGAACACCCAGATGCTGGCACTGCTGCTCGCCACGGTCGCGCTCGCGCCGAGCCTCTCGGTCTCCGGCCACACGCTGCACTGGACCGGCTCCTCGACCGCGAGCTACAAAGTCAACGCCAAGGCGAGCGACGGCACCGCGGCCAACACCCCCGTCGAAGGGACGAGCTACGCGCCCCCCGCGCAACCCGGCCTGACCGTCTCCTACCGGGTCAAGGTCCGCGGCGAAAAAGTCTGGTCGAACACCGTCACGATCGCCTGGCCGACGGAAGAAAAAACCCAGCCACCCGGCACGCTGAAGGGCATCAACGCGGGCACCGAAACGCTCGACCTGACCGGCGCCGACACGCTCCGCGCGAAGGTCGTGCGGATCCACTTCTCCGCCTCCGAACCGGGCGTCTCGTGGCTGCCGGAATGGAACCAGCGCTACGCCGAACACGGCGTCAAGCTGCAGCCGGTCGTCACCTTCGACGGCCACATGCTCAGCGCCCAGGAAGCCAAAGGCCTCGTCTCCCTCGACCGGCTCCCCGGGCTCGAGGACGTCGAGCTCGGCAACGAGACGAGCTACGGCTACCAGTACGGCGACGGCTACACGGCCGCCAGCTACAAGGAACGAGCCCGCGTCTACGCGGTGCGGGTGCGCGAAGCCGCCGAAGTGCTGAACCCCCACGGGATCGGCGTGCTCGCCCAGGCCGAGGACGGCGGCTCGGGCTCGAACACCTGGGTGAAGGAAATGTTCGCCTCGGTCCCGAACCTCTCCCGCTACGTCGCCGCGTGGGTCATCCACCCCTACACCAACCAGCGCACCGCCGCCCAGAGCGACACCCAGGGCGTCCCGAAGATGGAACGGATGGTCGCCCAGCTCGCCGAAGTCGGCGATACGACCACGCCGATCGCGATCACCGAGTGGGGCGTCTCAAGCGACGAAGGACGGACGCTCGACAACGGCGCGAGCCTGACCTCCTCCGAAGCCGCCAAGATCGCCGAAACGACCGTCCCCAGGCTGCTGGCCGCGACCGGGCGCCACCCGGTCCAGAGCTTCCTCCTCTACCAGGTCCGGGACCAGGCCCCGCACGGGGAATCGACCAGCCGCGAGATGTACTTCGGCGCCCTCACCCGCAGCGACGGCTCGAAGGGGCCGTTCACGACGGCGATCCAGAAACTCCTCGCGGGCTGAGCGCGGGCGTTAGCGGGCCGGGCTGACCGCGTACCAGTCGAGCTTCAGGTCGGGCGAGCGCTCGCAGACCTCGCCGACCGCCTCGAGCACGGCCTCGCGGCCGATTTCGACGCGTTCGTCCTGGGTCATCGCGATCGCCTCGTCGCGGTCGAGACGCGCGCGGATCTCCCCGCCGACCTGCGAGAAGAGCACGTCCTCGCGGCGCTTCGGGATGCGCGCGCTCAGCAGGTCCAGAACCCCCTCCGGCGGCTTGACCGCTGTGTGCCTCGTGACTCTGAACCTCATACGTGGATCGTACCGACGGGGGGTTGGAAATCAAGATGCGGAATGTCGAGGCTTGCAGGGCTTTTATTAGGTTTGAGCAGGTGTTCGCCATGGGACCACGGCTACGTCTTCCTGCGCGCCGCGAAGAGCGCCCCAAGGCCGGCCGCGAGACCGAGCGCGCCGAGGATCAGAGCGACGATCGCGAGCCCCTTGCTCGCGCCCCCGCCGCTCGTCGCCGCGGGCGTCGAGGCGGGCGCAGGCCCTCCCGTCGACCGTCCCGGCGCCGGGCCCGCCTCATCGCCCGCGACGTCCTCGATCACGCCGCCCTTGGCGGTGACGTCGATCCGCGGCGAGGGATGTTCGGCTTCGAGCGACGGTTCGATCCAGCGCTCGACACGGCCGTCGCTATAGGTCTGAACGGTCCTCAATTCGAGCGCCTTCCCGGCGGCGCCTGAGGGGACCGCGACCGAGATCGGGAACTCGACGAACTGGCCGTCCCCGACCCTGCCGAGCGGGCCGACCCACGTCCAGACGATCCGCGAGACCTCCGCGTTCGCTTCGATCACCCTCGCCGACCAGCCCGGGACGTTCGCGTAATCCACGCTCGTGAAGCCCGGCGGGAAGCGCATGTCGACCTTCTTGACGTACGCGCCTTCCTGCTCGCCCGGCACCCGCACCTCGAGCGTCGCGAACGCGCCCGCGGGGACGGTGTTCGGGTGCAGGCTCACGTGCCCCTGCGCGCCGGCAGGAGCCACCAGCGCTGCGGCGCCCGCCGCCGCGGCGGCGATCTGTCTGATCCTCATTCTCTTCTTGCCTCCTCGGTGTCGCTCATCCGATCGGGACCTCGATCGTGCGGTTGCTCTGTTCGAACTCCGAGATGCGGTCCCGGACTTCGATCTGCCACGTCCCGGCCGGGCTGAGGACGGCCGAGTCGAAGACGTAGTGGCCGGGGCCCGCGAGCGTCGCGCGCAGCGGCAGCGGCCCGATGTGCTTCGCGGGCAGGCGGGCGATCGCGGTCAGTTCCCTGGTAGCCGTGTACTGGGCGCCGGTGCGCGCGTCGATCAGGTAGAGGTGGATCGTGTTCGTGCCGACGCGCGCCGGGTCGACGGTCATCTCGAGCAGGGCCGCGCCGATCCTCGTGTCGGCCGAGAACGGGCCGCTCGAGGCGTCGATCGGGGGGACGTAGCCGATCAGGGCCGCCGTCACCCCGAACACGCACCCCGTCAGCGCGAGCTCGCCTCGCAGCGAGCGCCGCGCGAGACGTCCGGCCGCCCCGGGCGGCGCGGCCGCGGCGGCCGCGATCCGCGCGAGCGCCGGGATCACGCGCGAGCGGTTGACCCACCCGACCCCGATCAGCGCGGCGAGGAGCGCCGTCTTGGTCAGGACGAGCAGGCCGTATGTGGTGTCGAGGAGCGCGCTCACGCTGCGCACGTCGAGGTACGCCTGGACCGCGCCCGTCGCCGCGATCGCGAGGACCGCGCCCAGGGCGAGCGGCGAGAACCGCGCGAGCGCCGCGTGGAGCACCGCGGCGCGGCGCTCGGGCCGGAGACGCCGCGTCGCCGCGGGCAGCGCGCCGAGCAGGAAGCAGATCCCTCCGACCCACACGCTCGCCGCGCCGACGTGGATCACGTCGCTTCCGAAGAAGACCCCCCGCGGGCTCTCGACGCTCGCGTGACCGGCGAGCGCGGGGGTCATGACGAGGTAGAGCGCGCCGGCGCCCATCGCGAGGAGCGCAGCCGCCCGCGGTCCGCTCTGCTCCTTGCGTGCGCCCGGCGGCGACGCCTCACCGAGCGTGCGCGCCAGGGCCAGCGTCGCACCGAGGCCGACCCACACGAGCGCGCGCACCCCCCACACCCACCCGAACCGCGTTTCCAGCGTGCTTTCGACGAGCTGCGCCGTGGCCGAGCTCCACAGCGACTCGCCCGCTGCGCTCGCGCCCTGGAGCAGCACCCCGAGGACGCTCACGAGCGCGCCGAGGACGATCGCGCCCCACAGCAGTCGCCGCGCCCTCGACCCGAACGCTGTTGCCGCCTCGGCGCGGCCCGGGTCATCGCCCGCGGCAGCGAGCGCCGCAGGCCACACGAGCACGAGGAACAGCAGCCCGCCCGCCATCAGCGCGAGCGTCACGTAGCTCAGCGCGTGCACGACCCCGAAGGCGATCTTCGTGACCTCGCCGCTCTCGCCCCTGCCGATCAGCCCCGCGACCGTGACCTTCGAGGACGCGCTCGGGTGCCCGACGTCGAAGACGAGGCCGCCGTAGACGATGTGCGTGTCGGCCGAGACGACCCGGTAGGTCGCCGTGTAGGTCCCGTCGGGCAGGCCGGCTTTCAACCCGACGCCCATCCAGCGCTGGTTCCCGCCCGGGTGGGCCACTTTCTGATCGTCGACCTCGGCGCCCCGCGAGTCGTAGACGCGGACCGCCCCGACGGTTCCCCCGACGTCCTCGTCGAACTTGAAGATCACCTCGCGGGGCTGCGCCCTGACGGTCGATCCCGATGCCGGGCTCGTGGCGAGGAGCTGCGCGTGGGCCGACGCCGCGGCGGCCCAGATCAGCGCCCCGCCCACGCACGCCGCGAGCGCGGGGAGGAACGTGGGCAGGCGCAGGCGGGCGCCTTTGCGGGCGCCCGCGGTCGCGGTCGCGGCTTTCACGGCACGGCTCGACATCAGTCGATCTCCTTCTCGGTGCTCCGGGTCCGCCCCCTTCAAGGCACGCCACGAGCGGCCGCCTTTCGGAGGGGCTGTCGGACGCGGCGAGCCGTCCGGGGACCCCGAGCGGGGCCGGCGCCGGTTCAGCTCGCGCGCAGGAGCACGTGCGGCGGCGGGCGGACCGCCAACGAGCGGGCGATCAGCTCGCCACCCCTGACGGCCGCGAGCGCGAGCGAAGGTGTGGCGATCCGCGGCGCCGGCGTGCGGCGCGGCCCGGAGGCCCTCTCACGGCGGCCTCGGAGCTTCAGGACGACCCGCTCGCCGGGGTAGCGGCGCGTCAGGAGCGCGGCGGCGATCGCGATCGCGGGCAGGAGGGAGAGCAGGCCCTGCATCAGTAGGACTTCGGCAGGCCCAGCGAGTGCTCGGAGACGTAGTTGAGGACCATCTCCCGGGAGACCGGGGCGGTGCGCGCGACCCGGACGCCCCACCACAGGTCGCTGAGCCCGTACTCGAGCGCGAAGCCGTTGCCGCCGTGGGCCTGGATCGCGGCGTCGACGCAGTGGATCCCCGCCTCGGCCGCGGCGTACTTCGCCATGTTCGACGCCTCCCCCGCCCCCGGCACGCCCGCGTCGTAGAGGGCGGCCGCCTTGCGCGTCATCAGGCGAGCCAGCTCGAGCTCGATCTTCGCCTGTGCGAGCGGGTGCGCGACGGCCTGGTGAGCGCCGATCGGTTTGCCCCAGACGCTGCGCTCGCGCGCGTAGGCGGCGCCTTTCTCGAGCGCGAGCCTCGCCACACCCGCCGAGATCGAGGCGCCCATGATCCGCTCGGGGTTCAGGCCGTCGAAGACGACGCCGAGTCCGCCGTTCTCGCCGCCGATCAGCCGCTCCTCCTCGACCTCCACGTCGTCGAAGAACAGCGTCCACTGCTTGTCCGCCCCGCGCACCGCCATCGGGATCGACTCGCGGGTGAAGCCGGGCGCGTCGACGTCGACGATCGCGAGCGACGGCAGCCCGAGCTCGCCGTTCTCCATCCGCGTGCGGGCCACGACGAGCACCGCCTCGGCGTCCTCGACGCCCGAGATGTAGACCTTCTGGCCGTTCAGGAGGTAGCGGTCGCCGTCGCGGCGCAGCGAGGTCGAGAGCTTGTGGGAGTTCGAGCCCGCGTCGGGCTCGGTGATCGCGAACGCGACCTTCGTCGTGCCCGCGCCGATGCCCCGCAGCCAGCGGTCCTTCTGCGCGTCGGTCCCGTGCTTGGTCAGGATCGAGCCGACGATCGCCGGGGAGACGACGATCAGAAGCAGCGAGCAGCCCGCCGCGGCGATCTCCTCCCCGACCCACGAGAGCGCCGACATGCCGAGCCCGCCGCCGCCGTACTCCTCGGGGATGTTGACGCCCATGTAGCCGCGCTCGGCGAGCGCGTCCCACAGCTCGCTCGGGGGCTCGCCCGCCTCGCGCTTGCCCTCCATGTAGGCGCGGCCGAAGCCCGCGCAGACCCCGGCCACCGCCTCGCGCAGCAGGGTCTCCTCCTGGGAGGGGACGAACGGGAAGGCCGGGCTCGCGTCGGTCGGCGCTGACATCGGCTGGATCGTAAGGGACCGGTCCTTCTCGAGCGTTCTACGAGACGTTCTCCGGTCTTGGTCGGCCGTCTCTGCGGCGCGCGGAACTGCGCAGAAACGACGTAGCTCCCATCGCTCGAACCCGATCAGGTCGGCTAGCATCGCGCGCCATGCGCAAGGGGGGCCTCGCGGCGTTCGCCGCAACGACGATCCTCGCCGTCCTGCCGGGCGTCGCAGGGGCGGCCGCTGCGAAGCCGGTCACGCTCAGCGCCCCTGCGACGGCGGAATGCGCCTACCCGCTCGCGCTCGACTGCCCCCGGGACTACGACCCGTCGGTCAACTTCGCCGACGTGCCCGCCGGCACCCCGTCGGTGAAGGTCACCTACAAGAGCACCGAATACTGCGCGCCGATGCTGCTCATGGTCTACGACAACGGGCGTCTCGCCGGCCAGACGACCGTCGTCGGCGGCGACACGGGGGCCAAAGGCGCCGTCTACCCGAACGAAGGGTCGACCACGTTCAGCCTCTCGGGCGGCTCCGACCACGAGCTCTCCTACCGCGGAAAAATCACGGGCTACGGTTGCGGGATCAAGAGCTCGGAAACGCTCTCACTGCACCTCTTCACCGGCACCGTCGAAGCGACCTTCACGCCGCCCGAAGAAGGCGTGACGATCAAGGGGACCGTCCGCATCGCGGGCCTGAAGGGCATCCCGGCCGAAGCCACCGGGGTCCCCGGCGCGACCGTCCAGATCACCGGCCCCGGCGCCAGGAGAACCGTCAGGGTTTCCTCCACGGGGACCTACTCGGCGCGCTTCAAGAAGGCCGGGACCTACGACGTCGTGGCGCACGCCCCGGCCACCGTGACGCGCGGGCTGCGCAACCCCGTCAAACCGGAATTTCACCGTCTCTCGCTGAAGCTCGGCGGCACGGGCACGGCGTACTTCACCGTCAAGGACCCGCTGCGGCTGGCGATGACGCTCAGCCGCAAGTCGGTCCCCGCGAGCGGCCTTGAGACGCTCCACGCGACGATCACCGCGACCGAGCGTGGCAAACCGGTCCGCGGGCAGTACGTCGCGATCCGCCCGATGGGGGCGGCCTCCCTGCCGGTCTACAACCTGCCCGTCCCCGCCACCGTCTGCATGACGGTCGGCAGCCGACGGATCTGGCCCGAGCCCAACCCGAGCCCGACCGCCCACACCGGCCAGACGATCGAGCGCACCGACTCTCGCGGGGAGATCCACCTCGACATCACGACCGGCACGATCCCCGGCCGCTTCGAGCTCTCCGCGTGGGCGGCCAACAGCGCGGGCGCGCTCGACACCGAACACGACATCCTCGACGTCACCCCCGAAGAGACCGTGAACGTCGTGAAGCTGGCGGGCGGCGGCGCCTTCGAAGGCGACCTCACGAGCCTGCTCAAGAGCGACCCTTCGATCTCACTGCCGACCGGTCCGAAGGCGCTCGCGACCGAGCTTGCGAAGCTCTCCGCGAGCGGGCGACTCGGCGGCTTCTCCTTCGCCCCCGTCAGGTCCGGCGGGAAGGGCTATGAAGCGGTGCTCGTCTATCCCGGCGGTACGCACGTCCCGATCACGGCCGAAGGCACAGTCGGCGAAGGGATCGGCGGCGGGGTCATCTCGAACGAACTGTCGCTCGGGACGAAGGTGAAGCTCCCCGACATCACCGCGCTCGCGCGCGTCTCGCTGCCCGTCCTCCCCACCCTCGCGCAGTGGCTCGCCGGCGAAGTCAACGGCGCGTTCAGCTACCCGTCGATCGCGGGACCCGCGAAGCCGGCGGTGAGCGACTACTCGTACTTCGGTTTCGGCTACCCGACCAGAGCCGCCTGCAGCTGACGCGGGCGAGCGACCCGTCCGCTCAGGCGGAGGTCACCGGGAGCGGCGCCTCGCCGAGCGTCTCTGCCGAGAGGAGGATCGCGCCCTCGCCGGTCGCGTAGGCCTCCTCACCGTGCTGGACGACGTCCATGCCGAGCGCCTCCTCGTGCTCGCTGGCGCGCAGCGGGGTGAAGAGCGCGATCAGCCGCAGCAGCAGGAACGTCGCGGCGAACGCGTAGGCGGGACCGGCGAGCGCCGCGATCGCCTGCCAGGCGAGCTGGTGCGCGTTGCCGTAGACGAACCCGTCGGAGACCCCGTTCCATGAGGCCTGCGCGACGAAGCCCAGGAAGACGATCCCGACGAGTCCGGCGGTGCCGTGCGCGGCGAGCACGTCGAGCGTCTCGTCGACGCGCGTGCGGGGACGCCAGACGATGATCGCGTAGCTCGGGAGCGCCGCGACGGCGCCGAGCGCCATCGCCCAGGCCGGGCTGATGTAGCCGCCCGCCGGGGTGATCCCGACGCAGCCCACGATGATCGCGGTCGCGGCGCCGATCGCCGTGACGCGCCGTTCCCGGATCAGGTCGAGCAGGAACCAGACGAACAGCGTGCAGGCTGGCGCTAGCAGCGTGTTGGTGAAGGCGAGGACGCTCGAGCGCCCGGCCGAGAAGCCGCTGCCGCCGTTGAAGCCGAACCACCCGAACCACAGCAGGCCCGCGCCGAGCAGCACGTAGACGGCGTTGTGCGGGAGCAGGGCCTGACGGCCGTAGTCCTTGCGCGCCCCGACGACGAGCGCCGCGGCGAGCGCCGAGAAGCCGGAGCCCATCTCGACCGGCACGCCGCCGGCGAAGTCGAGCGTGCCGTTCGCCTGCAGCCAGCCGCCGCCGAAGGCCCAGTGCGCGAGGACCGCGTACACGCAGACCGACCAGAGGGCTGAGAAGACGAGCATCGGCACGAACCGCATCCGCTCGACGACCGCCCCGGAGACGAGCGCGACGGTGACGATGCAGAAGGCCGCCTGGAAGGCGAAGAAGACGAGCTGCGGGATGTGGGTCCCCGCGCGGGGCGAGAAGGCGACGCCTTTGAGCAGCGCGTTGCCGAGGCCGCCGGTCAGCGACCCGGTCCCGTCGAAGGCGAGGGAGTAGCCGACCAGCGCCCACGTGATCGTCGCGACCGCGAGCGCGGCGATCGACATCATGAACGTGTTGAGCGTGTTCTTGGAGCGGACGAGCCCCGCGTAGAAGAGGCCGAGCGCGGGCGTCATCAGCAGGACGAGCGCCGTCGCCGCGAGCATCCAGGCGGTGTCGCCGGCGCTGATCAGGCGTCCCGCGGTCACGGCTTCACGGGCGTCACCGCACCCTGGTCCGTCTCGCCCGTCCTGATCCTGATCGCCCGCTCGAGTGGGCTCACGAAGATCTTCCCGTCGCCGACCTCGCCCGTTCGCGCGCCCGCGCAGAAGGCGTCGATCGTGCGCTGGACGAAATCGTCGGAGACGGCGACTTCGAAACGGACCTTCTCGGCCAGCTCCATCTTCACCGTCGTGCCCCGGTAGGTCTCGACCCGGTCGAGCTCGCCGCCGTGCCCCTGGATGCGGCTCATCGAGACGCCGCGAACCTCGGCGCGGTAGAGCGCCTCGAGCACATCGTTGACCTTCTCGGGCCGCACGATCGCGGTCACGAGCTTCACAGCCGCGCTCCAATCCGCGCCGCGAGCCGCGACGCTATCCCCAAACTCGAAGCCCCCGCCGCAAGCCTTTCCCCGCCGGAGGCGGCGCGAGACTATCACGCCTCCGGCGGGCCGCTCGGCTGCCGTGACGGACGGGATGCAGGGCGGTGAGAACCCGCACAGACTCCTCAGTCGGCCGGGGACGCGACCGATGATCGTGGTGTCAGAACACCTACAGAGGAGCAGCGCATGAACATCGGACCGATCGGCGGAGCAGCCGCGACCCCCTCCGCCCCGATCTCCAAGCCGGAGTCGATGGAGGTTCCCGGAGCGCCCGACCACGACCACGACACCGACGACAGCCCCGCCAACGCGACCGCCAACGCCGCCGCGGTCTCCGCACCCAAGCTGGGGCGGGTGGACGTCAAGGCCTGACTGCGGCGCCGGTGCGAGCCCGTCCCGGAGACGTCCGGGACGCGCACCGGAATCTCCTGTAGCGTCGAGCGCGTGAGGGCCTATCTGCCAATCGGCCGCGCCGCCGGATCGACGCCCACGAGAGAGGGAGACACGTGGCGCTGAGGGTGGTGGGTGCGGGGCTCGGCCGCACCGGAACGAACTCGCTCAAGCTCGCGCTCGAACGCCTGCTCGGAGGCCCCTGCTACCACATGTACGACCTGATCCGGCGTCCGCGGGACACCGCGAGCTGGGAGGACGCGGTCGCGGGGCGCGCCGTCGACTGGACGGGGCTGCTCGGCGAATACAGGGCGACGGTCGACTTCCCGGCGGCGGTCTTCTGGCGGGAGATCCTCGCCGCCAACCCGGGCGCGGTGGTCCTGCTCTCGAGCCGGGACTCCTCGGAGACGTGGTGGAGAAGCATGTCGAAGACGATCGTCCCGTCGCTCGCCGGGGAGGTGCCCCCCGACGAGCCCGATTGGGCACGGCGGCGCGCGATGAATCTGGAGGTGCTCCGCACCCGCCTCACGCCCGACTGGCCGGACGCCGGCGCGGTGGTCGCGGCGTACGAGCGCCACAACGCGGAGGTCCGCCGGGAGGTCCCAGCCGAGCAGCTGATCGACTGGCGCCCCGGGGACGGCTGGGAGCCGATCTGCTCGGCGCTCGGGCTGGAGGTGCCCGAGGAGCCGTTCCCGCACGAGAACACGACGGCCGACTTCCAGGCCAGGATGGACGTCCCGGCGAGCGAGTAGGGCCGCCGCCTCAGCCGCGCGATGTTGGTCAGAACACCGCGGCCTGGATTGACAACTGTCGACGACCCGTCTACGCTCGGCGCGGCGGCACGGGGGGCTTCAGGATGAGTCTGCGTGCGCCGTCAAGGCCCCTTGGAGGGGGAATCGTGCTCGGGGCAGCATGATCCGGGCTATCGAAATGGAGACAGAATGAGCGGAAGGATTCCGGCGCGGATCGTGCGTCTGGCTGGGGCGCTGCTGGCGGCGATGGCCGTTGCAGCAGTGGCAGCCGGCGCGGCTAGCGCTGAAGTCGTTTACAACAACATCCCGGCGAAACTGCCGGGCAACTTCGCATCGATCGGCCTTGCGGCGACCTCCACGACGGAGTTCGGCGGCGAGATCGAACTGGCGGGGACGGCGCGCAGCAAACCGACGATCACCGTCGTGATGAGCAGCTGGGCCTGCCAGAGCGGCGGCTGGAACACCGAAAACTGCCTCACGCCAAAGCCAAACAAGGGCTTCAAGGTCCCGCTGACGGTGAACGTCTACAACGCGGCGGAACTGAGCGAGGGCCCGGTCGGGACGGCGACCAAGAGCGTGAAGATGCTCTACCGGCCGTCCGACAGCAACAAATGCGAAGGCGGTCGCTGGTACGACGCAGCCGAAGAAACGTGCTTCCACGGCTTCGCGTTCCCGGTCTCGGTGAAGCTGCCGAAGCTCAAGAAAATGCCGAAGCTCGCGGTCGTGAGCTTCAGCTACCCGCACTCGTCGGGTCCCGCGCAGTCGCTCAACGTCTCGACCAGCGAACCGTCCGAAGGGACGCTCTCGCTGGGCGCCCAGCCGGTCGAAGAATGGTTCGCCAACTCGACCTGGAGCGAAATGTACTGCCCGGGTGCCAAAGACATCGGGACCTTCGGCCCCGAGGAAGGCGCCGGCTGTCAGGAAGGCATCAACTACCAGCCCGTCGTCTCCGTGAGCGCCAACTAGTCACGGAGCGACTGTCTGAGATGTAGGACGTGTAGGACCGTAGGACCTGAGGGCCCCGCTTCGGCGGGGCCCTCGTTGTTTTGGGGGGAGGCACCCGGGATCGAGAACGTTCCCTGCCGCATCCCCGAATCTCGGATTCATCTCCCATGGCCGACATCAAAACGGTTCCGACGAGCACATCAACCGCAGGGGCCGCACGCCGAGGTACGCTCGCGACCAGAGATGCATATCGATGTTGTGACGTGGACGCGCTGGCTGGCGCTCGTGATGGCCGTCGAGCACGATGAGGAGGGCACAGTTATCGGCATCGAGCCGCTTGGCTCGGCGTTCGCCATCGCGCCGCGACTCTTCGTCACCGCGGCCCACATCCTCACCCTCCCCTCAGCAGCCTACGATGCGGTCTTGACTGTAGGCGCGGACTCGCAGACGACCCTCACGCAGCCTCGCGTCGAGCCTTGGGCGCTGTTGTGCGACGTGACCGACGACTTCGATCTCGCACGAATCGTCCCAGTCCACAGCATCAGCCTCAACGCGACGACCGATCTCGCGTTGTTCACGACGAAGTTCACTGGCTCAGCGAAGGGCGTCCACGCTGCCGACGAAACCGCGCCACTCTCGATCGTGCCCCCCGTAGTCGGCGCTGTAGTCACCGCACTCGGGCACCCCGACTCTGCTGTCACCTTCTCAACCATCGATGGACACTCCAACATCGACTTCCGCGCAAACACGATCGTGAGCACCGGCACCGTAGAGGAGCATTTTCACGACAAACGCGATGCGTTCTTCATCAACTTTCCCGCGATGCAAGGGGACTTCGCCGCGCCAGGGGGTACCAGCGGCGGCCCGGTCGTCAAGGAAGACGGACACGTCGCGGGCGTCGTCTGCCGAAGCATCGGCCCCGACAGAGACGACAGCCCTTGGACGACGACAAGCTCTCTCCTGCCGCAGCTCTTTGCCATGTCGATCCGACCGAACATTGAGGGGATCGAGCCGCGCAAGTGGACGATCAAGGAACTCGCAGACAAGGGCATCGTCAAGACGGACGGTACCCATCGAGACGTGACCTTTGAGCTTGACGAGAACGGAGACGGGAGGGTGCATTGGCGCTACGACCTGACCACCGAGGGAGAGCCGGGCCCTGCCGGGCCGAACGTCTGAGGACTTCTCGCTCCAGAGCGTGACCCCCAGAGCCCGGCTGTCAGTCGAAGAGAAGGAGGCCCTGCCATGACGCCTTCACTTGGCGCCGGACGAAACGCCCGGTCCGAGCCCTGAGCCGACGATCTCGCGGCAAGCGATGAAGTAATCGGTGCGCGCGGCGTTCCAGTCGGCCCACCATTTCTCGTCGCGTTCGTCGGCCGTCTGCATCAGATCGGTGAGGCGGCCGACGGGACCCAGCATCGAGAGCGGCGCTACGATCGCCGCTGCGCTGAGCGCCCTAGAGATCGACAGGGCGAGCCGGTCCATCTCCGGTTCAAGGAGACGCCGACGAATGCGAGCGAAGCCGTCATGCAGGAGCGGCGCCCGAGACGCCATCGTGCGATTGATCGCCACTTCGGTCCGACCCAGTTGGGGCTCTCTGTAGAGCTTGGAGTGGATCTGTTGCAGAACGTCGTATAGGTCAATGAGGACTCGCTCGAGGTTGGCCTGCCGCGCGTCGCGGGACTGCCGTCGGCTGACGGCGTAGTTCGACACGGCGACTATCGCTCCGCCCCCGATGGCGCTCGCCCCGGCGATGATCGCCGCCGTCTCGCTTTCCAGCATGGCCTCACGCTACCCCGCCGATGGACACTGAGGGAGGTCGTGTGCACATCTGCGTTCGCGTCGATGACGTCACCTTCGCGCGGTAGAGCCCGAGATAGCCAGAAGGCCCGTATCGAACGGGCCTTCTGGTGAGGTGGGCCCGCCTGGACTCGAACCAGGGACCTACCGATTATGAGTCGGCAGCTCTAACCAACTGAGCTACGGGCCCGTCGCCGGACGATCGCTCGCGCGCCGCCGGCCCGCCAGACGCTACCAGCGGTCGGGCGCCCCGGCTCGCGTCGTGTAGCTTTGACCGCCGGCAGCATCCAACGAGATCAGGGGGCATACGTGGCATACGTGATCACGCATTTCTGGCCGGGCGGAACCGACGAGCAGTACCGCGCGACGGTGGCCGTCGCGCACCCGGCCGACGGGCTGCCCGACGGGCAGGTGTACCACGCGGCCGGGCCGACCGACGGGGGCTACCTCGTCGTCGCGGTGTGGAACGAGAAGGCGGACTTCGAGCGCTTCGTCAGCGAGAAGCTGATGGGCGGCCCGCCGATCGAGGGGGGCTTCCAGGGCGCGCCCGAGGAGCGCACCGCCGAGGTCGCGAACCTCCTCACGGCGTAGACGCCCGAGTCGGCAAGGCCGCGGTCGCGCAGGCTCACGCGCGTCGCGGCCGTCGCCGCCCGGGCCGGCGGACGTCGCAGCCAGTTGCCGCTCGTCTGCCCGGCGCCGGCGACGCTCAGGGGAATGTGACGAGCAGGCGCGCCGCCCCGGCGAGACTTCCGGTGTCTTCGCCGGACACGAGCTCGCCGATGTAGCAGACCCGCTGCGTCGGCTTCTTGGTCGCTTCGCCTTCGGGGCAGAGGCCGACTTTGAACGTCGTCTGGAAGCGGCCCTTCGCGTCGGTCAGGACCGTCGCTCCTTCTTCCAGGCACGGGTTCGACGGCGCCAGCCAGAACGTCTTGCCGCACTCGCGCAGCTCGATCGAGGTGTTGGGCGGGAACCCCCTGCCCTTCAGCGCCGTTTCGGCGCCGACCATCAGCTTGTGAGGTTTGGCGGCGATTTTCGGGGCCATCGCCGCGGCGGCGGCCGTGAACGTCGCGCCGAGCGCGAGGCTCGCGCATCCTGCCGCGAGAAGCTTCCTGAAGTCGAGCACGTCCTCTCCCCTCTTCGCGGAACCCCGTCGAAGGAGTCTAATCCCGAACGGCGGCCCGCGAACGACGCCTTGCGCACCGCTCAGATGTGGGATGCTCCGGCCCGCCGCCCGCCGGGCGGCCTCGGGTGCAGCAGAGGAGGCAGGAGAGAATGGCGGCAGAGAAGGCAGCGATCGTCACGGGAGCGTCGAGCGGGATCGGCCTGGCGATCGCCAAGGTCCTCGGCGAGGAGGGCTACGCGCTGACCGTCGCCTCGCGCCGACCCGAGAAGCTCGAGGGCGCCGTCAGCGAACTGCGCGAGCTCGGTCACGACGTCGAGTCGCTCGCCGTCAACGTCGCCGACGAGGGCGAGGTCAAGAAGGTCGTCGACGCTCACACCGAGCGCTTCGGCCGCCTCGACGTGCTCGTCAACAACGCCGGCGTCGGGATCGGCGCCCCGGTCGGCGAGATCCAGACCAAGCACATCGACATGCAGCTAGCGATCAACCTGCGCTCGATCTTCCTCTTCTACCGCGAGTGCGTCCCGCTGCTCAAGGAGGCCGCCGCCGAGCACAGGAACGCGCTGGTCGTGAACACCTCGTCGATCTCCGGCAAGCACGGCGAGGCGTGGCTGTCGGTCTACTCGGCGACCAAGCACGGCGTCGTCGGCTGGACCGAAGCGATGAACAAGGAGCTCGGCGCCGACGGGATCAAGTCGACCGCCCTCTGCCCCGCGTTCGTCGACACGCCGATGACCGACTTCGTCAAGGAGCACGTCCCCCCGGCGGAGATGATCCGCCCCGAGGACATCGCCGAGTCCGTCCGCTTCCTGATCCGCGTCTCCCCCGCCTGCGTGATCCCCGAGATCATGTTCGTGCGGCCTGGCGACTCGCTCTAGGAGACTCGGCCGGCGCTCAGTGATGCTTGCGTGAGCGCCGGCGCGCGACGGTCCGCTTCTTCCTGACCGCTTTCAGCGCGACAGCCGTCACCCGGCCCGGCAGCATCGCCGGCCCTCCGACCGCCTGCACCGTCGCCGTGAAGCTCTCGGAAGGCAGCACGTCGGGGATCGTCTCGCTACGCCGGGAGGGCTTCGCGAAGAAGCTGTCGATGCGCCCGTCGCTGCCCTTGATCCTCACCCGGTAGACCCGCGCGAGCGGCGTCGCGCTCCAGCTGAGCGTCGCGCTCGCGCCGTGGCGGAGGAAGCGCAGGCGTGCTGGGCGCCCGGGTCGCGGCGGGCGCGGCGCGGTGTAGCGGCCGACCGCGATCGTCTGAAGCGGCGCGCCCGTCACGCCGATCACGGTCGCGTAGATCGTGCGGCCGCGGGCGAGCGCCTGCGTGGGCGTGAAGCTGAGCGTGCCCTTGGGCTTCGTGACGGTCGCGAGGCCGTGGATCGAGTCCTTGCCCCGTTCGTAGATCCGCACCTTCATGCCCGCCGAGAGGTTCGTCGCGCGGTAGGCCAGGGTGTAGCGCCCGCCGTGGCCGCGCCGCACCGAGGCGTGGATCGCGGGCGGAGGCGCGGCGTCGGCCTCTTCGATCGCGCTGATCGGCGCCGAGCCGGGCGCCCGCTTGATCTTCCATTCCCCGCCGCCCGGAGCGGCGAGGTAGACGATCACGTGGTGGGGGTCCGTGCCGAGCGCCGCGACGAACTCGGAGCCCGACTGCACGACCTTGCCGGGCGTGGCGGGGGTCGTGAAGCTCTGCCCGTTCGGGCCGCTCAGGGTCACGACGGGAGTGCCGCTGTCCGAGGAGATCCGCAGGTCGCGTCCGAGCGGGTCGCTCGCGAGCGCGATCGTCGCCGCGGGTCCGCTCGAGGGGATCGCGACCGGCGCCTTGGGCGGGCGCCCGCGCAGCGATTCGGTTTCCGTTTCGTTGACGAAGCCGCCGGTGTGCTGCTTGAGGGGCACCTGCTTGTAGGTCTTCAGGTGGTCCTTGCAGTTACCTATAAACCCTTCGCCGCCGACGCTCGAGGTCTGGAAGTCCCAGAAGCCGAGCGCGCCGAACGGTCCCAGCGCGCCGCAGCCCGCGATGTAGTGGTTGTTGACGATGCCGGCGATTTCGCCTTCGATCACCCAGATCTTGGCGTGCACGCGGCCGTAGGCTTCCCACAGCCCCGAGCTCGATTCGTCCCAGTAGCCGATTTCGCCTTCGACGCTCACCTCCGGTTCTTTGGAGCCGAACGGGACGCCGATTTTCACCTGCAGCAGCGCGTCGGAGTAGCCGTCGGAGTAGACGTCCCCCTCGAGCGTCGCGATTTCGTTGTCTTCGTACTTGAGCGTGCCCTTGCCGCCGAAGAAGCCGAGCTGTTCTTCGGTCGCTTCGGCGTATTTGAAGAGCAGTTCGAGCTCGAGCGTGCCCGCAACCTTCGCGCCGAGCACGCCGCCGAAGCTGATCGGTTCAACCCCGACCGAGCCCCCCATCTTGTTCAGCGAGATGCCCGGGTAGACGGGGATTCCGGGCGGCGGCAACGTCAGCGCGAGCGAGGCAGAGTGGAACTGGCCGTGCTGGAAGGACAGTTCGCCTTCGAGGCCCGGTTCTTCGAGCAGCCCGAAGGTGATCGTCGCCTTGGCCTGCCAGGTGTCCCGTTTGTTCGGGTCGGGGTTGCCCGGGAAGTAGTAGGCGAACGACGCGTCCTTGACCTTGAAGACCGGCGCGAGGCTCGCTTCGGGGATCGAGAACTTCAGCGAGCTCAGTTCGATCCCCGTTTCGAGGCTCGCGATGATCTCGAGTTCCCCGGTCGCCTGGAAGGAGACCGATTTCAGGTCGAGCGCGACCTGGACGTCGAACAGGACCTGTCCCTTGCCGGTCAGGTACACGACGACGGTGCCGGTGAGCGGGAAGCCGCCCGGGAGCGTCGCGCACGACCTCGTCGGCCCCGACGGCGGGCAGCAGCCGAGGTCTTTGCTGTTCGGCGCACACTGCTTGCCGACGCCGAGGCTCAGCAGCACGGTGCCTTTGGCTTTGCGTTCGCGTTCTTCGTCGGCCGCGTGGGCGTGCGGCACGACGTAGGCCCGCGCGAGTTTCACCGTCGGGGTGTGTTCGAAGACGGTCACGAGATCGACGGGGCTCGATTCGAGGTCGTAGCCGCCGAGGGTCATGTCGCCGATCGGGGTGTTCGGCAGTTCCAGGCGCACGGGCGTGCCCGACAGGAGGTATTCGAAGCCGATGCCGAGGTGGCGCTTGACGGTGATCCGCCAGACCCCGTAGCCGCCTTCGCGCGGCACCATCGTCATCCCGTTCAGGTCGAGCTGGCGGCTCTGGATCAGAAGGTCGGTGCTGCTTCCGGGCGCTTTCTGGACGCATTCGCCGAGCAGCTCGACGGTCGCCACTTCGAAGCTCGTCTGGCAGGGGCCTTCGCCGCCGTCCGGCTTCGGGGGCAGCGTCACGCCGGTGATCACGAGGCCGAAGCGACTGGTCGATTTTTCCCCGTCGCTGCCCGTAACGGTGAGGCCGATCGTGTGCGGCCCGGGCCGCAGCGGGAAGCGCGCGATCGGGTTGGTGCCGGTGCTCGTGTCGATCTTCCCGTCGCCGTTGAAGTCCCATTCGTAGGAGACGATCCGTCCGCTGCTTCCCGGCGAGGAGCCCGCCCCGCTCAGCGTCACGGGTTCGCCCGAGTGCGGGCTCGGGGTGAGCACGGTGATGACCGACGTCGGGGGCGTCGGCGGAGCGGGCGGCTTCGGTTCCGTTTTCGGCGGGGGTTCGGAGGCGGGCTGCTGGAATGAGAGGTCGTCGATCCCGACGTTCTCGCTCGAGACCTTGGCCTTCGTCCTGATTTCGAGGAAGGCGACGGGCGTGGCGCCCGGGTCGAGCGCGATCTTCGTCCACGCGCTCGGCGTCGCTTCGCCCTCGCTCAAGCCGATCTGTTTGCCGGCGGCATCGTAGGCGACGAGGTCCATCGTCACGGGCGGGACCCCGACCGCTCCGACGACCGCGACCTGCACCGAGAGCGGTCCCGTCGGCGTGCGCGTCAGCTTCCCGAACGTGCCCTCGAAGGTCGGCGCCGCCGGATCGGTGCAGGTCGGCAGCTGCGCGTAGTTCGGCGCGCTGGGCGGCGTCGGCGTGGCGCCGCTCGCGGCCTGCACGGTCGGTGCGCCGCAGTCGCCCGCGCCGCCGACGGCCCCCAGTTCGTCGGCTTTGCCGAGCCGCAGACCCACGCTTTCGAACTGCGTCGTGACGGTCGTCCCGGCGGCGAGACCGTCGAAGCCGACGACCGTTTCGGTCGCTGCCGCGACCGGGGCCGAGGCGGCCAGCGCGCCCGTCAGGGCGAGGAGGAAGGCGAGGAGCGCGACGATCCGCGCGGGCGCAGATCCGCAGGATGAGTGCGCCGAGCCGTCCGCCGACGTGCGGCGGCATGGGACACGCTCCATCTCAGGCAGGGCCCCCACCGAGGCCGGAGACTACTCTCCCCGACATGCGGGATGCAACGAACGTCCAGACTTTCGCTACGCGGGCTGCAGAACCCGCTCGGCGGGCGCCGTCGGGCGGCCGGAGTCGCGCTCGGACCGGCGCCGACGGAGACCGCGGCGAAGGCGCCGCGCGCGGATCTCGCCGGCCGGGTCGTGGGCGTCGTCGGCGCGGCGCGGGCCGCGCCTGATCCGCTCGGCGATCAGCGTGCGGTGCTCGGCGATCGCGCGGTCGAGCTCGAGCCCGTCGGACTCGTGCAGGCTCGCTTCGAGCTGCGTGACGAGGATGCGCAGCTCGCGGTCGGTGGCGGGACGGCTGCCGCCGCGGGAGCGGGCGAAGCGGTCCCAGGACTTGGCGAAGGAGATGAAGTCCGTGCGCCCGCCGCGGCGGTGGGCGGCGAGCATCGGGCAGACGCCGCCGGAGCCGTCGGTGTAGGCGCCGACGATCACCCGCTCGGCGGAGGTGACGGCGTCGAGCATCGCTCGACGAGTGACGACGGGCAGGCAGTCGATCGCCAGCCTGAGGCTCTCGATCGGGCTGCTGCGGCGGTGGCGGTTTCGCATAGGCTGTGCCTCGGACTGGCCGCACGGCCAGCGCTTGTTGAGGCGCGGCCAAGACTAGGCCAGCGACTCCGCATCGACAAAGAATCCCCTGCAGCTGAAAGGAAACTTGCATGAAGCTCGGCATCCACATCGGTTACTGGGGTCTCGGTCTGACCTCCGAGGACCAGCTGCAGATCGTTCAGGAGGCCGAGCGGCTCGGCTTCGACTCGGTGTGGGCGGCCGAGGCCTACGGCTCGGACGCGGCGAGCGTGCTCGGCTGGCTCGCCGGGCAGACGTCGAAGATCCGCCTCGGCTCGGGGATCTTCCAGATGCCAGGCCGCTCGGCTGCGATGACGGCGATGACGGCGGCCACGATCGACCAGCTGTCGGACGGGCGGATGATCCTCGGCATCGGCTCCTCCGGGCCGCAGGTCGCCGAGGGTTGGCACGGTCAGCGCTTCGCCAAGCAGCTCCAGCGCACGCGCGAGTACGTCGCGGTCGTGCGGATGGCGCTGGCCCGCGAACGGGTCGACTTCCAGGGCGAGACGCTCGAACTGCCGCTGCCGGACGGGCCGGGCAAGGCGCTGAAGCTGACGATCTCCCCCGTTCAGGAGCGGATCCCGATCTACCTGGCGGCGATCGGGCCGAAGAACACGGCGCTCGCGGGCGAGATCGCCGACGGCTGGATCCCGACGCTGTTCTCCCCCGAGCACGTCACCGACCTGCGCAAGCTGCTTCAGGAAGGCGCCGATCGCAGCGGCAAAAGCCTTGACGGCTTCGACATCGCCCCGACGGTCAGCCTCTGCATCGACGACGACCTGGAGGCGGCGCGCAACACGATGCGAGCCTTCATCGCGCTCTACGTCGGCGGGATGGGCTCGCGCAAGCAGAACTTCTACAATCAACTCGTCTGCCGCTACGGCTTCGAGGCCGAGGCGAAGGAGATTCAGGACCTCTACCTCGACGGCAAGCGCGAGGAGGCGATGGCCGCGATCCCCGACAAGCTGATCGACTCGGTCTCCCTGTGCGGCCCCAAGGAGGCGGTCCGCGACCGCCTCGCCGCCTACCGCGAGGCCGGGGTGGGCACGCTCGGCATCACGCCGACCGCGTTCGGACGCGACGAGCGCGTCGAGCAGATGCGGATGCTCGCGGAGCTCGCTGCCTGAGCGGCGCCCTGCCCGCACCCGACGCGATGAGACCGGTCCCCCGCCGGGTCCTGCTCGGGGCCTTCGGCGACCCCGGGCACGCCTTCCCGATGATCGCCCTCGGCCGGGCCCTGGCCGCGCGGGGCCACGACGTGACGCTGCAGACGTGGCGGCGCTGGGAGACCCACGTGCGAGCCGAGGGCATGGAGTTCGCGCCGGCGCCGGAGTACCAGGTATTCCCCCAGGGTCCCGAGCCGCTGGACTTCTACGAGGCGGTCGTCCACGCGACCGAGGACACGTTGCCGCTCGTGCGCGAGCTGCAGCCAGAGGTCGTGGTCGCGGACATCCTCACGCTCGCCCCGGCGCTCGCCGCGGAGATCGAGGGGCGTCCGGTCGCGACGCTGATCCCGCACGTGCACCCGCACGGGCGCCCGGAGCACCCGATCTACTCGCTGGGCGCGCGGATGCCTCGTAGCGCCGCCGGGCGGGCGCTGTGGAGGCGGGCGCAGCCGATCGTGCAGAGTGGCCTCGAGCGGGGGCGGTGCGAGCTCAATGACACCCGGGCCCGGCTCGGCCTGCCGGCGCTCGATCGCGTCCACGGGGGGATCAGCCCGGACCTGGCGATCGTCGCGACGTTCCCGCAGCTCGAGTACCCGCGCGAATGGCCGCCCGGCGTTCACGTGGTGGGACCGCTGATGTGGGAGCCGCCCGCCGAGGACGGCGGCACGGAGAACGCCCTGGAGGGGGCCTTCGCCGCTCGTCCTGAGCGGCCGTTGGTGCTCGTGGCGCCCTCGACGGCCCAGGACGCCGAGCACCAGATGCTGGAGGCCGCCCTGCGGGGGCTCGCCGGGATCGACGTCGACGTGCTCGCGACGTACAACCGCAGGCTGCCTCCGCGGCCCCTGCCGGTGCCGGGGAACGCGCGGGTCATCGACTGGATCGTCTACTCGCGGGAGATGCCCCGGGCCGACGTGGTCGTCTGCCACGCCGGCCACGGCACGCTCGCGCGGGCGCTGTCGTGTGGGTGCGCCGTCGTCGCGTGCCCCGCCGTCGGGGACATGAATGAGAACGCCGCGCGGCTCGACTGGGCGGGCGCGGGGGTGCGGCTGCCGCGCCGGTTCGTGACGCCGCGGACGCTGCGGCTGGGGGTGGAACGGGCACTCGGCGAGCCGGGCATCAAGGCTCGAGCTCGGGAGATCGCGGCATGGTCGCGGACGCACGACGCTGGTAGCGCCGCGGCGGAGCTCGTCGAGGAGCTGGCCGCGAGCCGGTGAAGCGCCGACACCCGGTGGGGCCGCGGGCTGCCGTCACCGCGGGCCGATCCCGACGTGGTTGCAGCTTTGGGATCTCGCCGCTCGAAGCACTAGCCGTCTCCCTGGCCTTGGAGGGGCAAGCCGATCGAATCGACGAAGAGCCTGCGACCCTCAGGCGGGTCCGCGGTGATCACCGCGGCGCTCGTCATGAAGAGAACGTCCGCGGAACGAGCCTAACGCGGGAACTCCGGGGGTGGGACTCGAACCCACAACCGTCCGGTTAACAGCCGGATACTCTGCCATTGAGCTACCCCGGACAATAGTGTCCATTCTGTGGTGCTGAGGTCAGGTCCGCGGATGCCTACACGGCTTCCCCATCCTCAACTTCAGCATGGCAATTAGAGCACAGAAGGACGCACTTCTGCGCCTCGGCACGAAGGGTGTCGAGCGAGAGCGCGACACCCTTCGCGTTCAGCTCGATGAGCTTTTCCGCAGGATTGACGTGGTGGAAGTGGAGCGCCCTCATCGTCTTCGAGTACCCGCACCGCACGCAAGCGCCCCCTGCCTCTTCGACGAGGATCCGCTTCATCTTGCGCCGACGGCGCGAGACCGCCTCCGCGCGACACTTTCGACACCGGTAGTAGCCCCTGCCGTCTACGACGAACTCGGTTTCGCCGTGAGTTGCGCACATCATCTGCGCTTCACGAGAGCCGTTCTCGCGCGCGACACGTGACTCCGCGGCGCGCCGGGAGCCGGACGGGCTCCAGGTCTTCAGCCCATATCTCTGGAGCCAGTACCTCACCGTCGCCTTGCTCCGATCCACCTCAGCGGCGATCTGCGCGATCGACAACCCACGCCCTGCGAGCGCCTCCAGCTCCTCTTTGCCCAACCCGCCACGCGCAGCGTGCTTCTCCGCCGAGACCGCCCGCAGCCCGTGAAGATCGAGCCAACTCGCGACGGTCGATTCGTGGCGGCCGACCCTCCGACCGATCGCGGCCAGCGAGAGCCCCTCGGCGAGCATCGCTTCGAGCAGGTCGCGTTCCATGCCCCCATGTTCGCGGCCTTTCCCCTGCAAATCGAGGATTTCCGGGGCCATTTCACGTCCGTGTCACAGACTTCCTACATCTGACACAAATCCGCGTGACGGAGGACACAAAGCCGTCCCCGGTACCTCTGCATCTGCCCCAAGCCCGCGAAACCCGCGAGCGCCCCGGCCGGCCTCCCCTACCCCCGCTCCCCCGTCTCTTCGAGCACCCGCGCGTAGGCCCGGTCGAACTCGACTTTCAGCGCGGCCTTCTCCCGCGCGAGGCCCTCCACGTCGGTCCCCTCCTGCCCGCGGGCGCGCTGGATCCCGCGGTCGAGGCGGGCGAGCTCGAGCTGCAGGCGCTGGACCTCGAGCATGTCGGGGTTGGCCTCCTCCCCGCCCGCCTGGACGATCAGCTCGGCCAGGAGCGAGCGGAGGTCCTCGTCCTCCTCGGGCCCCTCGCCCCGTTCGCGCTCGCCGGGCGCCTCGGCCATCGGCGCGTAGAGGTCCCCCTCGGCGAGGTGGGTCGCGGCGCGGCGCATCAGCTCGCTCGAGAAGTCCTGCTCGATGTTCAGGCCTGCGAGCGCGACCGCCCCCTGCTCGGGCGAAGCGATGCACAGCGCGAGGAACGCCCGCTCGGTGTCTTCCCGGCGCGTGGCGAGGAGCTGCCCGCCCCCACCCGCCGTGCGCCGCGCCTGGACCTCCGGCCCGCCGCCGCCACCGTTGCCACCACCCGAACCCGAACCCGCACCCCGACCGCCCTCTCCCGCTCCCTGGCGCCCCCGCGGCTCGCCCCCTCCGCGCGCCGCCCCCGCCCCGCGCGCTGGCCCCGCCCCGCGCGCTGGCCCCTCTGCGAGGAGCTGCTCGGCGAGGCTCTCAGGCAGCGCGAGGCGGCTGGAGACGAGCCTCGTCAGCTCGAGGCGCATCGCGCTCGGGGGCAGCTGGGCGAAGACGGGCTTCAGATCCTCGAGGATCCGGTCGCGCCCCTCGGGGCTG
>DATNBM010000037.1:0-5604 GCA_035571915.1 Solirubrobacteraceae bacterium
GTAGTCAAGGCTAGTGGGCGGACGCAGGCAGATGCGAACTTCGAAGCCGAGGTGAATACAGCGTTGGCCAGGTTGCGTGAGATGGTGACCGCGCGTCAGCCGAGGATCAGTAGCGCAGAGCTCTCAAGCTACTACACGCGACACAGACGGCAGTTCTGGATGCCGGAACGACGCGAAGTTGAGATCACAAACAGGAAAAGCGCCGCTGCGGCAGTGGCTGTGAGGCGCGCATGGTCCGCGCGGAGGAAAGTAGCGCTCCTTGCCAAGCGATATTGGATCGAACGAACGAGCCCGCCTCGTCACCTGAGCCCGGCTATTCGCAAAGACGAGTTGGAAACGGGACCGCGTGAACATGCGATCTTCTCGGCACGGCCGGGCGTGGTCACCGGGCCGGTGCGGGTGCGGGTGGACTACGTGGTGTTCAAGGTGATGAAGATCGAGCCTGGAAGGTATCGGTCGCTGGCCGAGGTGAGAGGTGGGCTCGGCCTGCGGCTGAGCCGGGTTCGGGATCAGCAGGCACTGGCCGCGTTTATCGAGCGATGGAGGACGAAGTGGATCGAGAGAACCAGTTGCAGTACTGGTTACGTGATTCAGAAATGCAAGCAGTACCGAGGACCTCGCACGCCGGAAAGCCCGGCGAGTTTCAGCTGACCACCGGGCCGCGGGCCGAGCGCCCCGGTGAGTAGGGGGGAAGCGTGCCCCGTCCAGGCGTGTGCCCTATTCCACCTCCGCCACCGTTCTAGGCCTCTCGCCTACGTAGCTGGCTGTAGGGCGGATCAGCTTCGCCTCGCGCTTCTGCTCGAGGATGTGGGCTGACCAGCCCGCCACTCTCGCGCAGGTGAACATCGGAGTGAAGAGATCGGCCGGAACTTCCGCCAGGTCCAGAACCACCGCCGACCAGAACTCCACGTTCGTTGCCAGCACGCGGTCCGGGCGACGTGCCTGCAGCTCGGCGAGCGCCGCCTTCTCGAGCGCCTCCGCGGCCTGGAAGCGGGGTGAGCCCAGTTCGCGGCAGGTCCTGCGCAATACCCGCGCGCGGGGGTCTTCCGCGCGGTAGACGCGGTGGCCGAAGCCCATCAACCGCTCGCCCCGGTCGAGCGCGTCGGAGACCCACTTCTCCGCGTCGCCCATCTGTTCGACTTCCTCGAGCATCTTCAGGACGCGGGAGGGGGCCCCGCCGTGCAGCGGCCCCGAGAGTGCGCCGACCGCGCCGGACATCGCGGCGGCTACGTCCGCGCCGGTCGAGGCGATCACCCTGGCGGTGAACGTCGAGGCGTTCATGCCGTGCTCGGCGGCCGAGATCCAGTAGGCGTCGATCGCCTTGGCGTGGTCGGGGTTGGCCTCGCCCCGCCAGCGGATCAGGAAGCGCTCGGGGATCGTGGAGCCCTGGTCGATCTCGGGCTGTGGGACCGGCGGCTGCCCCGCGCCGCGGGCGGACTGGGCGACGAACGAGAGCGCCATCACCGAGGCCCGCGCGAGGTTGTCCCGCGCCTCCTCGTCGGTGATGTCGATCAGCTGGCCGAAGCCCCACTCGGGCGCGAGCATCGCGAGCGCCGACTGGACGTCGACGCGGTGATCCCCGGAGCGGACCGTCAGCGCGTGCGGTTCGGCGGGAGGCAGCCCGGGCCGGAACTTCCCGTCCACCAGGAGACCCCAGACCTGCTCGTAGGGGACCGCGCCGACGAGGTTCTCGATGTCGACGCCGCGGTAGCGCAGCGCGCCACCCTCTTTGTCTGGCTCCGCTATCTCGGTTGCGAAGGCGACGACGCCTTCAAGGCCAGACTGGACCTCCGGTGACTGAACCGCGCTCATGGCACTCGCTTTCTGGGCTGGATGCTCCGACGTGGACGCTGCCTTGTGGGCAGGGCCATATCGTCGCAGGAATGTCCGCGCGAGTAGGCTCCAGTGCGACCGCGCGGTCCTCAGCGGACGGCCGGGAGGAGCCCTTCAAACCCCGTCGAGGAGGTCCGATGCCGGACAGCGACCTGATGTTCCGAAGCGCCGTCGAGCTGGCCGGCATGGTCCGCTCGGGAGAGGTCGCGGCGCGCGAGCTCGTGGAGATCTCGCTGCAGCGGATCGAGGAGCTGAACCCCGCCCTGAACGCCTTCGTCGAGGTCGACGCCGAGCGTGCCCTGGAGACCGCGGAGCGGATCTCCCCGGGCGATGAGCGGCCCTTCGCCGGGGTCCCGGTCGCCGTCAAGAACAACCGGCCCGTCGCCGGCCTGCGCCTGACCTACGGCTGCGGCCTGATGGAGGACTACCGCTGCGACTACGACCACAACGTGACCCGGCGTCTGCGCGAGGCGGGGTTCGTGATCGTCGGCACCACGACGCTGCCCGAGTACGGGATCCTGCCCGTCTCGGAGGCCCGGATCTTCGGCCCCACGCGCAACCCGTGGGATCTCGGACGGACCCCCGGCGGCTCCTCCGGCGGCGCCGCCGCGGCCGTCGCGGCGGGCCTCGTTCCCGTCGCCCACGGCAACGACGGCGGCGGCTCGATCCGCATCCCCGCCGCCTGCTGCGGGCTCGTCGGGCTGAAGCCCTCGCGCGGGCGCATCTCGGTCGCGCCCGAACTCGGCGACTCCTCGCTGGGCATCGACGGGATGCTGACCCGCACCGTCGCCGACACCGCCGCGATCCTCGACGTGCTCGCCGGCTACGAGCCCGGCGACGCGACCTGGGCGCCCCCGCCCGCCCGCCCCTTCGCGGAGGCGGCGACGGCCGACCCGGGCCGGATGCGGATCGTCTACAGCAAGCAGACCCCCAGCCCCGACGCCGCGCTCGACCCGGTCTGCGCCCGCGCCGCCGAAGACGCCGCCGAGCTTCTGCGCTCGCTCGGCCACGAGGTGATCGAGGCCGACCCGCCGTGGCGCCACGACGGGCTCTCCGAGCTCTTCGGGGTCGTCTTCTCCTCGCTGATCGCGCTCTCGATCGGCTACTCCGCCCACGTCGCCGGCAAGGCTCTGCCGGAGGCCCAGGACATGGAGCCGATGAGCTGGGCGATCTTCTCGATGATCGGCAAACTCGGCACGCTCGAGCAGCAGGCCGCGGTCGTGAGGCTTCAGGCATACGCGCGCCAGCTGGTCGCCTGGCTCTCGCAGTACGACGCGCTGCTCACGCCCGCGCTCGCCGAGCGCCCGCTGCCGCTCGGCACGCTCGACACGGCGGCCGAGAACCCGATGTCGACGTTCACCCGCTCGGGCCTCTTCACCCCCTACACGCCGGTCTTCAACGCGACCGGCCAGCCGGGGATCTCACTTCCTCTCTACCAGGGCGAGGACGGCCTGCCGACCGGCGTGCAGATCATCGGCGCGCCCGCCGGAGAGGAGCGGCTGCTGGCCCTGGCTTCCCAGCTGGAAGCCGCGCAGCCGTGGGCCGACCGGCGCCCGAGCGTCGGAGGGGCGGGTCCTGTGTATCACGCGTGATACACTCCCCAGCATGAGCAACGTGAGCATCCGTGACCTGCGCAATCACGGTGGCGAGGTGGTCGACCGGGCGGCGCGCGGCGAGCTGATCACGATCACCCGGTCGGGTCGCGCTGTGGCGGAGCTGCGAGCGCTTGCCAAGCCGCCGTTGCCGGCGGCCAGCCTGCTCCATCGCTGGCAGGCGCTGCCCGCAATGGAGCCCGTGGCTCTTCGCAGAGACGTCGACCGGCTTCTCGACGCGGGCCTGTGAGCATTACGACGCGGCACGACCGGGGCATCCTTGACACCTCGACCTTGATTCTGCTCGGGCGTCTCGATGATCCGACGGTGCTGCCGGCGGAGCCGCTGATCACGGCAGTGACACTTGCCGAGCTGTCGGTTGGCCCGCTCGTCGCCGGTGATCGCCGTGAGCGTGCTGCACGTCAGGCGCACCTGCAGCAAGCTGAGGCTGACTTCGAACCACTTCCGTTCGATGCGGACGCAGCTCGTGCGTTCGGCCGCGTAGCGGCCTCTCTGCGCCGCTCGGGGCGCAAGCGCAGCGCGCGAAGCTACGACGCGATGATCGCTGCGACAGCTCTCGCCAACGACATGCCGCTCTACACGTGCAACCCCGATGACTTCCGCGGCATCGACGACCTCCAAGTCATCGCCGTGCCCGTACCGGAGCATCGGTCGTAGGCCGCTCAGGCCGCACCCAGCACCGCCGACATCCGCTGCGGCGTCACCCCGAGCGCCTCGACGTCGGCGCTGCCCCGCGCGGAGAGCATCGAGACCTCCATCAGCTCGGCCTCATCCCACGTCGCGACCGCCCGCGGTCCCATCGCCCGCTCGAGCAGCCGGAGAGTTCGTGAGACGACCGGCGTGGGAATCGGAACGACCGGTCGACCCCTTCCCTGAGCCGCAAGCACGGTCCTGATCATCTCCGCGTGGCTCAGGGTCTCGGGCCCAGCGAGCTCGTAGCGGCGGCGCCGCTCGCCGCCTGAGTCGCGCAGCGCGGCCACGACGCAGTCCGCCACGTCCTCTGCCCAGATCGGCTGGAACCGGGCCTGCCCGCGTCCCGACATCGGCATCACCGGCAGCAGCGCCATCCGCTCCAGAAGCGTCAGCCACGGATCGCCCGGCGCGTAGACGATCGACGGCGCGAAGACCACCGACGACAGGTCCGCCTCCGCGACGGCCTGCTCGGCGAGCGCCTTGGCTCGCAGGCAGCGCGTGCGGTGGTGGGTCGAGGCCCCCAGCGCCGAGAAGAACACGAACCGCTCGACGCCCTGGCGCTCGGCCGCCTCGACCATCCGCCAGGTGGCGATGCCGTCGAGCTCCTCGATCGAGCCCTTGGGCTGGTCGCGGATCGCCGCCGCCAGGTGGACGACCGTGTCCACCCCGCGCAGTGCGTTGCGGAACGAGGGCGGGTCCGTAAGGTCTCCGAGCGCGATCTGGACGCGCACGCGCTGGGTCCCGAGGCGCCGCGGATCGCGCACCAGGCACCTCACCTGGGCCCCTTCGGCGAGCAGACGGCCGAGTAGATTCGACCCCACCAGGCCGGTCGCACCGGTCAAGAGCAGCATGATTCGTACAATATGCCCCTCTCGCCGCTTCCCCGCGGCCGAGCCCCACCGCAACCGACTCAGAAAGAAGCGAATGGCCTACGTAATCGCCGAGCCGTGCATCGGCACCAAGGACAACTCCTGTGTCGAGGTGTGCCCCGTGGATTGCATCCACCCGACGCCCGACGAGCCCGGATACGACGCGGCCGAGATGCTCTACATCGACCCGGAGGAGTGCATCGACTGCGACGCCTGCGTCGAGGCGTGCCCGGTCGACGCCTGCTTCGCCGAGGACCAGCTCCCCGACGAGTGGCAGAAGTACGTGCAGGTCAACGCCGACTACTTCGCCGCCGGCGGCGGGGCCGCGGCCGCGGGCTAGGCGGCGCTGACGGCGCTCTGCTCCGGCGGAGCGCCCGAGGCCTCGACCAGGGCGTCGCCCTCGGGTGAGCGCAGGTAGAGGACCGACCGCGCCACGCGCCGGCCGCAGACGAGGCCCGCGTCGCGCAGCACGCCGAGGTGCTGGGAGACCCCCCCGGCGGTCAGCCCCAGCTCCCCCGCCAGTTCCGTCGTCGAGCGCGGTGAGTCGAGCGCGCTCAGCAGCGCCGCGCGGGTGCGCCCGACGAGCCGCTCGAGAG
>DATNBM010000038.1:0-27227 GCA_035571915.1 Solirubrobacteraceae bacterium
GGGCGACACCGAGACCGGCGAGGACGTGATCGTCGATCAGCACTACCGGCCGATCGCCCGGGTGCACGCGACCGGCGGCTGGGTCGTGACGCTGCACGAGCTCGTGATCGACGGGCAGCACGCGTGGGTCACGGCCAACAAGAACATCCCGCTCGACCTATCCAAGTACGGCGGCGCGTACAACGGCGCGCTGATCGACTCCGCCGTGCAGGAGTACGACCTGAAGTCCGGTCGCCTGATCAAGAGCTGGGACGCGCTCCACCACATCCCGCTCAGCGAGGTCCAGGCGACGCTCCCCACCAACGGCTTCCCCTGGGACGCCTACCACGTGAACTCGATCGACCTCTCGCCCGACGGCAAGAGCTTCCTCGTCTCGATGCGCGACACGTGGGCCGTGTACCTCGTGAACATCGCGAGCGGGCAGATCGAATGGACGCTCGGCGGGCGCAGGTCGAGCTTCGACGTCGAGCCGGCGGCGCGCTTTCAGTGGCAGCACGACGCGAGGCTCGGCCCCGACTCGACCGTCACCCTGTTCGACGACCACTGCTGCCAGCTGACCGGCGGCGGCAGCTACATCGAATCGAAATCGGCCTCGCGCGGCCTCGTCCTGAAGCTCGACCCGCAGAGCCACGAGGCGAGCATGGTCGGTCAGTACGGCCAGGGCTTCCGCCTGGAATCGGAGTACATGGGCGACACCCAGAAGCTGCCCGGCGGCAACGTGTTCGTCGGCTGGGGCTCGGAACCGTACATCTCCGAGTTCGCCCCGGACGGCAAGATCCTGTGGGAAGCCGAACTCCCCGGGCCGGACCTCTCCTACCGCGCGACGCTCGGGCAGTGGACCGGCGAACCGCTCACGGCGCCGGCCGGCACCGCCCGCCGCAGCGGCTCGGGGGCCACCGTCTACGCGAGCTGGAACGGGGCGACGAGGGTCGCCTCCTGGCGCGTGCTTGCCGCCTCGGGGCAGGGAGCTCCCGTCGCCGTCGCCCACGCCGCTCGCTCGGGCTTCGAGACCGCGATCCCCGTCAGCGGCGCCTACTCGAGCTTCGAGGTCCAGGCGCTCGGCGCCGGGGGACGGGTGCTCGGCACATCGCCGGCGTTCAAGCTCGGCTCCTAGAGACAACCCGCCCCACCAGGCGTGAGCAGGAATGCGATCCCGTAGGCTCTGCGCATGGAGAGGAGCCGTCCTGCGGTCGGTCTCGCGCTGCTCGCGCTCACGCTGACCCCCGCCTCCGCGAGCGCCTCGGACTCCTCGGCGACCGAAGCGTACCTGCGCGCCAACTACGCGCTCGTGAAGGTCGGTCACGCGCACCTCGGCGCCTCCATTGCGGGCTACAAGGGGATCCTCACGATGGTCAAGCGCAGCTGCCCGCGGGCCGCGGCCGGATCCCCGCAGGACCCCGAATCGACGGAACTGAGCAACGAGGTGATCGGCACGATGGTGCTGACCGCCGGCAAGCCCGACCGGCCAGCGATCAAGACCTACCTAAACGCGGTCGCGGGGCTGCGCTGGAGCAGCTCCAAGGTCACCCGCGCGGTCTCCCGCTACGCCGCCTCGCTGCGCAAGCTCTACGACCTGTCCGTGCCCGACCTGTGCGGGGACGTGAAGGCGTGGGCCGCCGGCGGCTTCAAGTCCACGCCCGCTTCGACGGTCTCGTTCGTCAAGGTCTTCTACCCCAACTGGGTGGCCCTCGGCCTGATCCCGCCCGGCATCTCGCGCTTCGAGAGCTCCGGCGCCCGCTCGCTCGCGCGCGCCGCCGAACGGTTCGAATACCAGATCACGAACGTCGAAGCCCAGGCAGTCGAAACCTGGGGCGACATCATGGACGAGCTGCTGCTGAACCCCTGACGCCCGTCGGGCCGCGCCCGCCTCAGGCGACCGCCCGCAGGTGGCGGTAGGCAGCACCCCGCAGCTCGCGGATCAGCGCGTCGACGACGCCCTCCTCGTCCTCCTCGCGCCCGTCGGTGACGGCGCCGATCACGGCCCGCTTGCGCTCGAGCAGCGTGGCGATCGTCTCGTCGACGGTCTCGGCGGCCAGCAGGTAGTAGGCGTTGACCGCGTCCTGCTGGCCGATCCGGTGACAGCGGTCCTCGGCCTGGTCGTGCTTGGCCGGCGTCCAGTCGAGCTCGAGGAACGCGACGTTCGAGGCGCGCGTCAGCGTCAGGCCCTGGCCCGCGACCTCCATCGAGCAGACGATCAGCTGGTTGCCCGGGCCGTCCGGCGCCTGGAAGGCCCGCACCGCCTCGTCGCGGCGAGCGTGGCTGTCCTCGCCGAGGATGTGGAGCGCGTCTCCGAAGCGCTCGGCAACCGCCCGCTGGATCTCGCGGTGGCGCGCGAAGACGACGAGCCGCTCGCCGGAGGAGCGAAAGTCGTGGATCCAGGCGAGAGCCGCGGCGAGCTTGCCGCGGGCGGCGAGCAGCTTCAGCGCGTTCAGCCGCACGAGCCGTTCGGCGCGGAGCGCCGCCGCGACCTTCGCGTCGAGCTCGGAGAGGTCGAGCGGCTGGGTACGCAGCCACGCCAGCAGGTCGCTCTCGGCGAGCCGGTACTCGGCCCCGTTGTCGAGCTCGATCGGCACGACCGCCCTGGTCTTGGCGGGCAGCTGGGGCAGCACGTCGCGCTTCAGGCGCCGCACGAAGCAGCGGGCGCGCAGGTGCCAGTGCAGCCGCTGGTGGGCGTCGGGCCCGCGGAAGCGCGTGCTGAACTGGGCGCCGGAGCCGAACTCGCCGAGCCGGCCGATCACGCGCAGCTGGGCGATCAGCTCGGCCGGCCGGTTGACGACCGGCGTCCCGCTGAGCGCAAGCACGATCCCCTCGGCCTCCACGCCCGCCGTCAGCCTCTGCACGGCCTGCGTGCGCTTGGCCGTCGCGTTCTTGCAGTAGTGGGCCTCGTCGAGGACGACCGCGCGGGGAGTCCGGGCCAGCAGCGCCGGAAGGCGCGCCGCGAGGATCTCGTAGTTGACGATCGTGACGTCCGCCTGCGGCTCGAGCGCCCCGGCGGCCGTATCCGCCTCGCCGCCGAGTCCCGTCAGCACCGAGACGCTGCGGCCGGGCAGCCAGACCTCCGCCTCGCGCCGCCAGTTCAGCTTCAGGTTCGCCGGGCAGACGACGACGGCCGGGAAGGCGTCGTCCGCCTGCAGGGTCGCGAGCGCCTCGACCGTCTTGCCGAGCCCCTGCTCGTCGGCGAGGAAGGCGCGACGGCGCTCGAGCAGGTAGGCGACGCCGGCGCGCTGGAACGGCTTCAGCGTCCCGCCCAGGCCGGGCACGTCGAGCTCGGCGTCCTCAGCCGCCGAGAGCTCGACGAGGCCCGCCGCGCGCGCGTGCTGCTCGCGCGCCTCCTGCAGCAGCGCGAGCGCCTCGTCTGACACCCAGGCGCCGGTCGCGGCGAGGAAGCGATCGAGGTCCGGGACGCAGAACGGGTCGGCCCGGATCGACGGCAGCGAGGCGTGCTCGGCGCTCGCGCCGGCGGGCAGCGGCCCCCTGCGCCCGCTCCCGGGGCGCTGCGCTCCGGGGAGCGCCCCGAACAGCTCCTGCAGGCTCGGGTCGTGGCCGGGCGCGAGGACGAACGCGTCGTGCTCGTGGACGGTCGAGCGCTCGAGCACGGCGGGCGGCGCGGGACGGCCCGCTTCGAGCGCCTCCCCGCAGCGGCGGGCGGCGGGACTGGACCAGCCGTCGAGGTGCTCGCGGGCCAGCCGCCACGAGGCGAGCGTGAGCGGGAGGCTCGCGCCGCCGGGCGCGGACGCGGCAAGCTCGCGGACCGGGCGCGGCAGCCGTTCGGCATCGCCGAGCAGGAGCAGCAGCGGTGCCTCGCGCGGACCGTGGACTTCGACGTTTCCCCGCCAGCTAGTCGCGCGCACGAGCCACGCCTCGACGCGCGGCTCCACGTCGGCGTCCTCGAGCTGGCCGAGCAGCTCCTTGATCGGCTCGGCGTCGGCCTCGCGCGCGGCCAGCCCGACAGAGCCCCCGGGGCCCTCGCGCGGCAGCAGCCCGGCGCGGGCGGCCAGCACCCGGGCGAGCGCGGCGTGGCGGCCGCCGATCAGGACCCAGTGCTCGCCGCGGCGGTCGCGGCGGAAGGCGACGTCGCGGGCGAGGCCGTCCGGGGCCGGGAGCCCGTCGCGCTCCTCCCGCCGGTCGGCGGGACGCTCCCGCTCGGCGAGCGCCCGCTCGGCGGCGGCGGTGAGGCGGATCGCGGCCGGCGCGGCGCCCGCTCGCAGCTCCGCGAGCAGCTCCGCGCCGCGCGCGTCGAGCGGCACCTGGGCTCTTCCGATCAGCTCGATCTCACGCGCGCCCGGATGCTCGAGGAGGATCGCGACCGGCGCGACGGGGCCGTCGGTCGGGAAGCTCAGCCACCACTCGCGGTCGGGCCGCACCACGTCGATCAGGAGCTCGTCCGTACGGCGCCGGGCGCGGCGACGGCGTATCGCCCGGGCAAGCGGCTCCTCGATGTCGGCGGGGCAGGGCAGCGCGTCGAGCAGCCGCGCGAGCGCCTCGGCCTGCTCGGAGCCGAGCGGCACGCACCAGGTGCGGTCGACCGGATCCCAACGGCGGCCCGGGATCGCGCGCAGCAGCAGGCGCAGATCCTCGTCGTAGGGGAAGCGCAGGACCGCCTCGTCCTGGCGCAGCGTCGCTGTCAGGTGGCTCGGGGGCACGAGCTGAGCACGATAGGGCCAGCGGGGGATGCCGCCGGGCCCCTGAGCTCAGGCCTCGCGGTCGACCTTGTCGAGGTGCTTGTTGACCGACCGCGTGAGCGCGAGCCGCACGATCGCGGCCAGCCCCGGGATCGGCGAGGCGAGGCGGATGTCGTAGTGGAAGCGGGTCCCCTGCCCCTCGGGCGCGAACGTCATCACGCCCACGTGACCGCGCATCGGGCCGCCCTTGGTGATCCGGTAGACGATGCGCGTCGAGGGCTCGAACTCGGTCACCGTCTCCTCGAACGGCGGCCCGGGACCGACCTGCAGCTTGCGGACCGACCCGACGCCGTTGCGGTGCCCGTCGTCGCCGTCCTTCAGACGCGTGACCTTCGCCCCGAACAGGTCGGCGAGGTTCTCGTGCTCGGCGAGGTAGGCGAAGACCCGCTCGGGGGGCTTCGCGAAGACGTGGTCGACGACGACGTGATGGGCGCGCACGCGCACAGCCTAGTCGCAAGCGGCGCGATAATGCCTCCGTGGGGGATCTGAGCGGCTGGTGGGCCGAAGGCGAGAGGATCGACGTCGAGCTCGGCGGGACCGCTCGCGAGGTGTTCCTGGCGCGGGCCGGGTCGGGGCCCGCGATGACGCTGCTGCACGGCTTCCCGAGCTCCTCTCACGACTGGGCCAAGGTGATGCCCGGGCTCGTCGAGCGCCACGCCGTGCTGGCGCCCGACTTCCTCGGCTTCGGCGCCTCGGAGAAGCCGACCGACCACCGCTACTCGATCCACGAGCAGGCCGACCTGATCGAGGCCGTCTGGGCTCACGCCGGAGTGAGCGAGACGCTTCTCGTCGCGCACGACTACGGCGTGTCGGTCGCCCAGGAGCTGCTCGCGCGCGGCGCCGAAGGGAGCCTGTCGGTGCGACTCAGGGGCGCGCGCTTCATGAACGGCGGCCTCTACCCGGATCTCCATCGCCCGCAGCCTGTGCAGACGGCGCTGCTCGACCCCGAGCAGGGGCCCCGCATCTCGGAGCTCGTGACCGAGGAGCTGTTCGTCGCGGGCCTGCGGCCGACGTTCGCCGAGAGCTACGACGCGGCGGCCGACAGCGCCGACATCTGGGCCGCGACGTCCCGTGGCGGCGGCGAGCGGATCGGTCACCTGCTGATCCGCTACATCGCCGACCGCGCCGAGCACGCAGCGCGCTGGGTCGAGGCGCTGGAGAGCACGGACGTCCCGCTCGGCTTCATCTGGGGGATGCTCGACCCGGTGTCGGGCGCGCACATGGCCGGGCGGATCCGCGAGCGCCTCCCCTCCGCGCCGTTCGCGGCCCTCGACGACGTCGCCCACTGGCCGCCG
Organism: Solirubrobacteraceae bacterium; assembly: GCA_035571915.1. Taxonomy (GTDB): domain Bacteria; phylum Actinomycetota; class Thermoleophilia; order Solirubrobacterales; family Solirubrobacteraceae; genus Palsa-744. Next base: position 5,978 of record DATNBM010000038.1, read on the forward strand.
CTCGAAGCCCCCGAGCGGGTTATGGCCGCGCTCGCTCAGCCTTCGTAGGAGGTTCTCGGTGCTTTCGTGGCGGCGGTCGCGCTGGAGCAGGGTGGTCGACGGTTCGATATCAGCGGGACCCGGTGGGAGCGGGCACGCCGAGCTGGCGGCAGATGCCACGCGCCGTCGGCGGCTTGATCTCCTTGTGGCGCGGAACGGTTGTCCGCTGGCCGTTGGCCGGGTTCTCCCACAGCTCGTGGCGGGACGCCTGTCGAGCAAATCTGCAGCCGTGCTCCGTGAGGTGGCGTTCGAGGTCGCGCTTCTTCACGCAGCGATCTCGACGGGCTCGACGAGTGCCCATCCAGTCGCCGGGATTGGCTCCCCACGCTCGCGGCGGTCCTCGAGCACCAGCTCGATGGCTTCGCGAACCATCGAGCGCGCTTCCTCCAGATTCTCGCCCTGGGTGTGCACCTCGGGCAGCTCGGGGACATGCGCGTAGACCCACCCGTCACCGGCATCCTCAAAGACCGCGTTGAATGTCATCGCGCTCATCGCCCGACACGGTAGCGCGTCGCTCGGGTGTCGATGCAGCAACAGAGCCGGCGGGAACCTGCTCGGGGCGTCGCGCGACAGGACCTAACGGCTCCGACTGGTTTCGTGAACCGGCTTCGCGCGTCCACTCGATCTTGCTTGGTGTCGCCGAGTCCGGCGGAGGCCTCCCTTCCCCCGCCGGCCCTCGGCCATCGATGCGACGCCCCGGACCCCCCGCACGGCGCTCTTACGTGCAGCCGGGGACGCGCTTAGAGCAGGATCGAAAGTTCGAGGGCTTCCTTTTCGGCTTTACCGGCGGGGTTCGTCGCGATCACGTTGACGCGGAGTTTCTTGCCCCCCGAGGAGGCCGGGACTTTGAACGAGTTGCTCGCGCCTTTCTGTTCGACTTTGCAGCTCGTCGCCGTGGTGCACAGCTTCCATTCCCATTCGTATGTGATCGTCGGCGCCCCGGTCCAGGTGCCTTCGGTCGCCGTGACGGTCGAGCCGCTCGTGGTCGTGCCGAGGGGCACGGTCACGGGCAGGACCGTGTTCGTCGGAACGATCCCTTTGACCGGTGCCGTGGGAGCGGATTCGGCCGCGACTTTGCCCGCGATGTTCGAGGCGGTCACCTTCGCGATCAGCGTGTGCCCCACGTCGGCGGCCACCGCCGTGTAGGTCGCGAGGATCGAGGCGCCGGCAGCCTGGACGCACGATTTGCCTTCGGCGTTGCAGCGCAGCCATTCGTATTCGTAGGTGATCGGTTCGGTCCCGGTCCATTTCCCGGACGAGGCTGTGAGCAGGACGCCTTCTTTGGCTTCGCCGGTCACTTTCGGCGCTTCGGCGTCTTTCGGAGCGACGCCCGTGACTTCACCGGTGACGGCCGATTCCTTTTCGGTCGACCCCGCCACGTTCGAGGCCATCACCACGACGCGTAGCGTGTGAGCCGCGTCCCCATCGGGAATCGTGAACGTCGATTTCGTCGCGCCGGAGATATCCGCGCATTCGGTCCCGGCTTTGCTGCACAGCTGCCAGCGGAACGCGTAGGAGATCGGTTCGGTCCCCGTCCACGTCCCTTCCGTCGCGCTCAACGTCTGCCCTGTGATCGCCAGACCCAGAACCGCCGGGGCGAGCGTGTTGGACGGTTTCACACCGCCGACGCTCGCGGTGGCAGCGGATTCCGCGCTCGCGCTGCCCGCGATGTTTTTCGCGATCACCTTCGCCCGCAGCTTGTGGCCGACGTCGGCGCCGGCGACCGTGTACGTCGGGAGGATCGAGGCTCCCGCGGCCTGCGCGCATTCCGTCCCGCTCGTGTTGCAGCGCAGCCATTCGTATTCGTAGGCGATCGGTTCTGTCCCCGTCCATTTCCCAGAGGAGGCAGTCAGGATCTGGCCGGCCGTCGCCGTGCCTGAGACCGTCGGCGCTTCGGTGTTTTTCGGCGCGACGCCCGCGACTTCACCTGTGACGGCCGATTCCTTTTCGGTCGAGCCCGCCACGTTCGACGCGCTCACCACGACGCGCAGCGTGTGGCCCGCGTCGCCGTCGGGGATCGTGAACGTCGATTTCGTCGCCCCCGAGATGTCCGCGCATTCGGTCCCCGCTTTGCTGCACAGCTGCCAGCGGAACGCGTAGGAGATCGGTTCCGTTCCGGTCCACGTCCCTTCGGTCGCCGTCAGCGTCTGCCCCGTGATCGCCAGACCGATAACGGTCGGCGCGAGCACGTTCGACGGTTTCACACCAGCCACCGTCGCGGTCGGCGCGGATTCGGCCGTCCCGCTCCCGGCGATGTTCTTCGCGATCGCCTTGGCCCGCAGCTTGTGGCCGACGTCGCCGGCCACGACGAGGTAGGTGGGCAGGATCGAGGGCGCGGCGGCCTGCACGCATTCCGCCCCGGCCGCGTTGCAGCGCAGCCATTCGTATTCGTAGGCGATCGGTTCGGTCCCGCTCCATTTGCCGCTCGACGCGGTGAGCAACTGACCGGCCGAAGCCGTCCCGGAGACCGCCGGCGCTTCGGTGTTCTGCGGGGCGACGCCGAGGACTTCGCCCGACTGCCCGGAGGTCGCTTCGGTCGAGCCCGCCACGTTCGAGGCGGTGACGACGACCCGCAGCGTGTGACCGGCGTCCCCGTCGGGGATCGTGAACGTCGATTTCGTCGCCCCCGGGATTTCCGAGCAGGACGCCCCGGCGGCATTGCAAAGCTCCCACTGGAAGCCGTAGGAGATCGGTTCGGTTCCGGTCCACGTCCCTTCGGTCGCGCTCAGGGTCTGTCCGGTGATCGCGAGACCCAGCACGGTCGGCGCGATGACGTTCGAGGGTTTCACCCCGGCGACGGTCGCGGTCGGAGCCGATTCGGCGACGCCGTGACCCGCGACGTTGGTCGCGATCACCTCGACGCGGAGGGTGTGGCCGACGTCGGCCGCCGACACGAGGTAGGTGGGCAGAATCGAGGGCGCTGCCGCCTGCGCGCATTCCGACCCGGCCGCGTCGCATCGCAGCCATTCGTATTCGTAGGTGATCGGTTCGGTCCCGCTCCATTTGCCGCTGGAGGCCGTCAGCAGCTGGCCCGCGGTCGCGGTCCCGGAGATCGTGGGCGCTTCAGTGACTTTCGGTCCGACGCCGAGGATCTGGGTCGAGGGTTCGGAGGTGGCCGTGGCCGTCCCGGCGGAGTTCGAGGCGGTCACGACGACGCGCAGCGTGTGGCCGGTGTCCCCGTCGGGGATCGTGTAGCTCGCTTCGGTCGCGCCCGCGACTTCGGAGCACGACGCGCCCGAGGAGTCGCACAGCTCCCACTGGTAGGCGTAGGCCGGTTCGGTGCCCGCCCAGAGCCCTTCGGTCGCGTGCACGGTCTGGCCGGTGAGCGCGAGCCCTGTGATCAGAGGCTTGAGGAGATTTTCGGGAGGCTGCACGCCGCCGCCCGTGATCGACGTTTCGGGCGAGGTCGCGGCCGCTTTCCCGTACGCGTTGGTCGCGGTCACGACGACCTCGAAGCTCTGGCCGATCTCGCCGGCGCCGACCGTGTGGGTCTGTTCGGTCGCGCCCGCTATTTCGGTGCAGCCGCCGCCGAGGGGGGCGCAGCTGAGCCACTGGTAGGAGTAGGCGATCGGGGGCGTGCCGACCCACGTGCCGTCGTTGGCGGTGAGCGTCTGCCCGGGCAGGACGGTGCCGGAGATCGTCGGTTCGGCGAGGTTCAGCGGCGAGCCGGGGACGACCTTCGCGGAGGGCTTCGACTTGACGTTGCCGGAGCCGACGGAGTTGGTCGCGGTCACGACGGCGCGGACCTTGTGGCCGATGTCGGCGCTCTGCAGGCGGTAGCTCTGGGCGGTCGCGCCCGCGATGTTCACGCACGGTCCGTGGCCGCAGCGGAGCCACTGGTAGGCGTAGGTGAAGGGCGGGGTGCCCTTCCAGACACCGTTGCCGACCGTCACGACGCGGCCGTCGACGATTTCTCCGCTGAGCGTCGGGCTGCCTTTGTGCTTGGGGGCGACGGCCCCGATCGGCGCGCTCGGCGCGGTGCTCGCTTCCGCGGCCCCGGCCGAGTTCGTCGCCTTGACCGTCGCCACCAGCCGGTTGCCGACGTCCGCGGCGACGGGCTGGTAGTTGCTCTTCGTGGCGCCGGAGATGACCGCGCATTCGCCCCCTGAGGAGTTGCAGCGAGACCACGAGTAGGAGTAGGTGAGGGGCGTCGCGCCGGTCCAGGCGCCGTGCGAGGCTTTCAGCCGCTTGTGTTCGATCGGCGTGCCGCTGATCGAAGGCGCGACCGAGCTCTGCGGGGGCCCCGAGGACCGTTCCGCGGCGGCGCTCGCGACGCCTACCGCGAGGATGCCCATGCATGCGGCGGCCAAGGCCGAAGCCAGTGCCCTCACCGTTCTCGACAACGGATCCTCCTCCGTGAGTCAGCGCCGGCCCCTCCACCCGGGCAGCGGGCATGGTGCCAGAGAGGTAACTATGTGTCAACCCGGGCCGGCGCCCGTCAGCCTGCTTCGGCGAGCAGCAGCTCCCCGATCTGCGCGAGCGTCGGGGCGGTCACGGCGCCGGCGGAGCGCAGGGCGCGCTCGTCGCTGTCGGCGCAGAAGCCGTACACGGCCATCCCGGCGCTGACCGCCGCGGCCACCCCGGAGGGAGTGTCCTCGACGACCGCGCACTCCCCCGGCGCGACGCCGAGCGTGGCCGCGGCGTGCAGGAACAGGTCGGGATGGGGCTTGCCGCGGGGGACCTGCTCGGCGGAGAAGCGGACGTCCTCGGCGAAGTACCCGGCGAGCCCGGTCAGCGCCAGCGAACGGGCGGTCTTGGCGAGGCTGCCCTGCGAGGCGACGCAGCTCGGGACGCCCGAGCTGCGAACGCGCTCGACGAGCTCCGCGGCGCCCGCGACGGGCCGCAGCTTCGCGTCGAACACCGCGGCGCGGCGCTCGACGTACTCCTCGATCCAACCCTCGGGGAGCGGCCGGCCGAGCAGCGCCTCGGAGATGCCGACGATCTCGGCGAGCAGGTGCCCCTGAAACCTCGCGCGCGACTCGGCGAGCGTGAGCTCGAGGCCCTGCTCGGCGAGCATCTGCGCGAGCATCCCGTTGGAGATCGCCTCGCTGTCGACGAGGACGCCGTCGCAGTCGAAGATGATCAATGAGGGGGTCGTCACGCGCCCGGATTGCTGACGGCTCGTACCGCTCACGCGACCGCGCCGAGATCGAGACCCATCCAGACGTGGGGGATCCCGGCTTCCTCGAAGACGTCCGATTCGACCTCGAAGCCGGCCCGCTCGTACAAACCGACGACGGCGAGCTGGGAGGCCAGGCGAGCCCGGCGGGCGCCGCGATCGCGAGCCTCGCGGAGGGCTAGCTCGAGCATCCGCGCGGCGATCCCGCGGCCCCGCCACTCGCGCTCGACCGCGACGCGGCCGACTTTCGCGACCTCGCCGTCGAGGAGCAGCCGCAGCGTGCCGATCACGCCGTCGTCGCCAGGGGCGAGCGCGACGACGTGCAGGGCTTCCGCGTCGCGGCCGTCGAGCTCTTCCTCGACGGGCACCCCCTGCTCTTGAACGAATACGCGTTCGCGCACCGCGACCGCGCCGCGCAGGTCCTCCGGGCCCTCGGCCCATCTGATCGTGACGGCGCTCATCGCCTCAGCGTCGCGCGCGGGCGGTGGTGAACGTGAAGTCGTCCTTCACGGCCCAGGTGCGGGTCTCGCCGCAGACGGCGGCCTGCGTCGCGAAGTCCTCGAAGCACGCGGTGGGAGCGGGCTGGCCGCAGTCGACCGCCGTCGGCCCTTCGGAGCAGGAGGAGAGCGCTTCTTCGATGCTCGTACCGGGCACGATGCCCGTGACGGTCCCCTGCACCCGGACCGTGTAGCGGGTGTGCGGGGCGAGCGTCCGAACGGGGATCAGGATCGCGCCGGTCGGGGCGAGCAGGTTCGAGGTCGTGTTGTCGAGCCATCGCAGCGAGACCGAGCCCGCCCCGGAGCTGAGCGTCGCGGAGGCGAGGCGCGCGCGGGAGCCGTTCGTCCACGGACCGTCGAAGTACACGAACAGGTTCGGGCCGGTCGCGCGCCGGCCGAGGCCGACCGCCTCGGCCGGGGAGACGGGCTGCTCGACGGCGGTCTGGGCGACTGGCACCCCCGTGCGGCGATCGCCCGGGTAGCTGTAGGCGAGCGGCGCGGCGGGCGCCGACCGCAACGTGCCGAGCTCGATCTCGACGCAGCCGAAGCCCTGCGAGTCGGCCGCGCCGACGCTCGAGATGCGCGGGTTGAGCAGGTCGAAGAGATGGAAGGGCGCGTTGTCGTACGGGTCGTCGTGAGGGGTCGGAGGGCCCCAGTAAATCCCTTGCGCGAGGACCGAGGTCGCGGCGATCAGGTTGCCGGCGGCGCTGTAGCCACGCCGGCCGCTCTTCTCTTCGTGGCTCAGCCCCCCGTTGAGGCGCTCGTAGCCGTTGTGGGCTTCGCAGGCCGCCGTCCAGTCGGCGTTCAGGGCGATGCCGGCGGGAAGCGAGTTGAGGATCCGCTCGCGGTTGAGCAGGTGCACGATCCGTTCCGGGGTCGCGGCCCGCGCCGGCGCGGCGAGCGCGAGCAGGGCGGCGAGGAGAGCGAGCGTCGAGGCGGGGCGGGGGGCGCGCACCCCTGGCAATCTAGCTTCGCCCGCGGGCGCGGCCGGACGCAGCGTGCGCGGGACGGCTCAGGCTTCGCGCGCGGCCGGACGCGGCGTGCGCGGGACGGCTCAGGCCGCGGACGGCCTCAGGCGGTGGTCGGCTGGTCCTCGCCCGAGCGCGCGTCGAACTCGCGCAGCAGGGCCTGGGTGTCGGCGTCGCGCTCCATCTGCGCGTCGGCGAGCGGCCCGAGGACGCCGCGCAGGACCGACAGGATCGTCCAGCGGCGCGGGCGGATCAGGCGTGGCTTGCGCTGCTCGATCGCCTGGGCGATCGCCTCGCCGGCGACGGCCGGCTGGAGGCGCTTGTGCAGCGGCCGGGGCAGCGTGTGCAGCATCCGGTCGGCGAGCGGGTCCTGGTCGATCGCGCGGTGGACCATCTCGGTGTCGATGAAGCCGAAGTAGGCGACGGTCGCGCTCGCGCCGTGCGGGGAGAGCTCGGTCCGCAGCGCCCTGCCGAACTGCTCGACGGCCGCCTTGCTCATCGCGTAGGGGATCGCCCCGACGCCGTTCGTGAAGGCGTAGATCGAGGAGATCACGACGACGTGCCCACGCCGCGGGACGATCTGCGGGAGCGCCGCCTCGACGGTCTTGTAGACGCCCATCAGGTTGACGTCGAGGACGCGTTCGAAGCTCTCGCTCGACATCGCCCGGAAGCTCGCGACGCGGCTCGCGACGCCGGCGTTCGCGACGACTACGTCGAGGCCGCCGAAGCGCTCGACGGCCGTCGCGACGGCGCGCTGCATCGCGCCGCGGTCGGTCACGTCCGCGGCCAGGCCGAGAGCGCGGGTGTCGTGCAGCTGGCCCGCGGCGCGCTCCGCCGCGGCCTGCTCGAGGTCCACGACGACGACCGTCGCGCCGCGCGCGATCAGGGCGCGGCAGGTAGCGAAGCCGATCCCGCGGGCGCCTCCGGTGACGAGCGCGACCTTGCCGGTCAGGTTGTACGCCTCGGCCATCGCGGCAAGTCTGCCACTCGCGCGTGGCCGCCGTCGTGCGGCGTCAGCTGAACGGGTTGCAGTCTTCGCCGGGGCTGCAGTAGACCTTCTGCTGCACGGCGAGCGCGACGGCGAGCAGGTACACGAGCAGCGGGATCAGCGAGGCGAGCCACACGCCGACCGACAGCATGAGCTGCCGCGCGCGGTAACCGAGCTGCAGGTAGACGGCGGCGGGCAGCGCCACGATCAGCCCCGCCACGAGCGCCGCCCCTTCAAGCGCCTGCGAGGGCGGGACCCCGTGCGCGCGGTCGTCATAGGAGACGGCGCCGAGTGCGGCGCCGAGCAGCACGAAGGCGAGCGTCGCCAGCGCCTGGGCCCGCCACCCGCGCCCGCCGATCCGATGTCCGACGAGGACCGGGACCAGCGATACACCCGCCACGATGCCGCCCACCTTCAGCCACCAGAGCAGGAACGGGCTCACAGCCGGCACGCCCCCCCGACCGTCTCGCGGCTCTGCTGAACGGCGACGAGCGCCGCGACCCGGCCCCGGGTGCCGAGATGCTCGCGAACCCAGTGACCTGCCGCGACCGGCAGCCCCATGAGCAGTCCGAAGAAGACCACGATTCCCATGACCCGCCCTTCTTGTCGACCAATGGTCAGCAGAGCCTACCAGCTTCTTGACCTGCGGTCAACAGACGCCTCACGGATGGGGCGGAGGCGCGCAGTCGCTGCCCTTACGCCTGTCCCTCCTCGGCGTCGGGCCACCGATCGGGCAGCCGCTGCCGCACGCCTGTCCCTCCTCGGCGTCGAGCCACCGACGGAGGCAGCCGGAGCCGCACGCCTGTCCCTCCTCGGCGTCCGGCCACCGACGGGGGCAGCCGCAGCCCGCATGCCTGTCCCTCATCGGCGTGGGGCCCCCGACGGGAGCGGAACACGCCGCCCCTCCCGCGCGGGGCGCGCAACTCCTAGCGAGAGCGTCGATGGCCCTCAGCGGCGCCTGAAGCGTGCCCGGCGCAGCTCGCGCTCGGGCGCGTGGCGCGGACCGAGCTGTCGGGCGCCGTCGGGATCGCCGGCCTGCTCGGGTGCCTCACCGGGCGACGCCGCGCCGCGCCGCGCCGCCCGGCCGTAGCCGGCGCGGGCGAGGAAGCCGGCGACGAGCATCCCGTACACGACGGCGACGACCCAGTGCCCTTTCAGGGCGGCGCCGATCACGATCGCGAGCGACAGGACCGCTGCGGTCAGCGCGAAGCCGATGTTGGCGGTCACGGCGCCGGCGCGCCTATCCGGTCGGCACCTTCAGGACCCGCGTGCCCCAGTCGCGCAGCCCGTCGGGGGTCTGGCTCGGCTTCGGGGGGACGTACTCGGTCGCGAGCCAGACCGCCCCGCCGAGCGGGTCGGCCACAGCGAAGGAGTAGTCGCCCCAGCGTTCGGCTTCGGGGTCGTAGTTCGTCGTGCCGGCGGCGGCCACCTGGACGACGGAGAAGCCGCCGCCGGGTTCGAGCGTCGTGTAGGCGGCGCTCGGGAAGCGCTTGGCAGAGGTGAGGGTCCCGACCATCGCGCCGTGCCCGGTGGGCGTCAGCTGCAGCGCCGGGTAGAGGAGGTAGCCGCCCGGCGAGACCACATAGCCCTGCGCCGCGAGCGCCGTCTTGGGGCCCAGCGCCCCGTTGCGCAACGACGGTTCGACCGCGAACCAGGCCGCCCCGTCGCGCATCGCGGAATCTCCCGGCACCTGCAGGCTCGTGCCGAGCTCGCCCCACAGGCGACCGCCTGTGAACTGCGCCTGCTGCATGCGATCGTCGCCCGCTTCGATCGGCGTCGCGGTCCCCTTCTGCGGCGCCGGGACCGGGACGGCGAACGGCTCGGAGCCGAGCACCATGCTCGAGAGCGCGGGCTTGCCGCCTTTGGCGATGCTCTTCGCGCCCGTGAGCGCCCACACGCCGATGCTGCTGCCGGAGGTTTCGGTCGGGTCGATCGAGCCGATGAAGTACTCGGCGGGCGCCGGGGCGCTCGTCAGCGCGGGCTGGATCGCGTTCGCCGGGGCGCCCGCGATCGAGAGCTTCGAGAGGTGCGCGAAGTGCACGCTTTCGGCGCCCTTGACGAGGTCCTTCAGCGCGAAGGCGTAGATCTGATCGCCGTTGAACTGCGGGCCGAGGATCGAGAACTCGTCGGTCGTGACGTACAGGTTCGAGGCGTCGATGCCGAGCTTCGGCTGATCTCCGAAGCACGGGCATTCCTTGCCGTGGCCGCCGTGCTTGGGCGTGTCGGTCGTGTCGATCTTGTAGTCGGTCCAGACCGTCCGGGGGTCGCCCGAGGCGTTGACGGCGATGTCGAGCGAGGAGCTTTCTTCGCCCTTCCCGATCGCAAGGATGATCGCGAACCACGCGTGGTCGGCGGCGTCGTAGTAGCAGCGCGGGTCGCTCGTGAATTCGGTCAAGCCCTCTCCGTACGGGCCGTTGACGTTGAACGGCCCGGCGAGCGCGTGGCCCGCTTCGTCGTAGACGGTGTAGGCGGAGTTGACCATCTCCACGACGAAGCCGTTGCCGACGCAGAGGCCCTGGTCGGGCGGCTCGAACTCGAGCCCGAAGTTGGTCGCGGCGCTGTCGCGGCTGCTGACGCCGTTGAAGTTGACGCTCGGCGCGGGACCCGCCGGAGCGCCCGACGCCGGGGCGAGCGCGGGCGACGTCCGCGAGGCCGCGGGCGCGGGCGCGGCGAGGTGCGCGCGGCGGGCTCCGCGGGGACGCGCCGACGGGCTGATCTGAACCGGCGCGAGGGGCGCGAGCGCCGGGGCCTTCGCGGCCAGGCCCGTCGTCACTTCGGACGCGCCGGCGGCGGACGGCAGCGCCGCCGCCGGCGCGAGCGTCGCGAGCAGCCAGAGCAGCGCGCTCGAAGGGATCCTGCGGCTCATCTGCGACTCCTTCCCTCGTGGCCGGGGCGGCTCGGCCGAGCATACGCCTCCGACGCGCCGCCGTCGGCGATCCGGCGCGCTTTCAGCCGTCGTTCTCGGCCCGGGCGCTGACCCGGAAGCGGACCGTCTGGGCGGGAGGCCCCGGGTCGAGCGCGACCATGTGGACGTGCAGGTGAGCGACGCTGCCGCCGTTGAAGCGCATGTCGCCGCTGCGCTCGACCGTCGCGTAGGAGACCGCCCCGAGCCTCGCCGCGAGCTCGCGGCGGATCGCCCACAGCTCGGCGCCGGCCTCGTCGGGGAGCTCCTCGAAGGAGGTGACGTGGGAGCACGCGACGATCAGGTAGTGCGCGGCCGCCCCCTCGTAGGGGAAGTCGTTGCGCGTCACGTACCAGTGCTCGCCGGTGTGCTCGACCGGCTCGCGCTGCCAGCGGCCCGCGTGCTCGGGACAGAAGATGCAGACGCCCTCGGCTTCGAGGCTGCGCATGCGCTCGAGCTGCTCGCTCCCGCGAGCGGCCTCGAGGCTATACAGCGCCGGCCCGCTCATACGTCCTGAAGACGAAGCCGAGGTCGTTCTCGACGAGCCGCTCGCCGTCCTCCACGCAGCGCCACTGGGCGGCGTCGATCTCCGGGAAGTAGGCGTCGCCGTCGAGCTCCGCGTCGATCTCGGTCGCGTACAGCCGCTCGCAGCGGGGCAGCGCGTCGCGGTAGGTGACCTCGCCGCCGATCACGAAGCAGTCTCCGCCACAGGCGTCGAGCGCCTGGTCAAGCGAGGAGAAGACCTCGACGCCGGACGGCCGGTAGTCGGGGTCGCCGCTGAGCACGAGGTTGCGTCGCTCGGGCAGCGGCCGGAAGGCGTCCGGCAGCGATTCGAACGTCCGCCTGCCCATCAGGACCGTCGAGCCGCGCGTCAGCTCGCGGAAGCGGCGCATGTCGGCGGGCAGCCGCCATGGCAGGCCGCCGTCGCGCCCGATCACCCGGTTGCTCGAATGGGCGACGACGATCGCGATCACGTCAGGTCGCCACCGGGATGCCGCCGATCGCGGGATGGGGGTCGTAGTCGGAGAGCTCGAAGTGCTCGGCGCGGAAGTCGTGGATGTCGGTGATCCGCCGGCCCGCTTCGGTCAGCTGCAGCGTCGGCAGCGCGCGCGGCTCGCGCGAGAGCATCTCCTCGACCGCCGGCAGCTGGTTGACGTAGATGTGGGCGTACTGGATCCAGTGCACGTACTCGGCGAAGCGGTAGCCCGTCAGCTGCTCGAGCATCAGCCCGAGGGCCGTGTACTGGGCCATGTTCGAGGGGACCCCGATCGGGGTGTCGCCCGAGCGCTGGTTGTGGATCAGGTGCAGCTCCTCGCCGAACACGAGCGCGTGGATCCAGCCGTGACAGGGAGCGATCGTGTTGCGCGAGCGCACCCCGGCCTCGCGATGGTTGGCGTTCGGGATCCACGGGCTCATCACCGCGGTGCGGTCGAGCGGCAGGTCGCGGAGCTTCTTGACGAGGTGGGGAAGCTGGTCGAAGCCCGGGTCCTCCCCGTCGAGGTCGGTCGTGAAGTTGCGGAAGGCGTGGCCGTAGGAGCCCGGGCCGAGGTCGCCGGGCTCGAGGCCCCGCGCCTGGCACTTCTCCGGCGTCGCCCACGCGTCCCACCAGTCGCAGCCGAACTCGGCCAGCTCCTCGAGCGTGCGGGCGCCGTTGATGAACGCGCACAGCTCCCCGATCGCCTTGCCGACGAAGCTCCTGATCGAGCGCTCGGTGATGACCGCGGCCCCGTGGGCGATCGGGAAGCGCATGCAGTGGCCCGCGAGCGCGAGCGCGTCGGAGCCCTGCTTGGTCTGCAGCCGCGCGCCGCTGTCGCGGATCGCCGCGAGCATGTCGCGGTAGGCGGTGCTGGGTGTGCGCTGATCGAAGGGGAGGTAGTCGGGCAAGTCTTTTCGGGGCGTTCGTTGGGGCTCGGCAGTCTGAGCGCTTGACCGGACGGTGCGCCGATCGTCGCAGGGGCGTCTCATATAGTGCGAACAGGGCGCCCCCCGGAGCCCGGAAAGTGCGGAAATCCCTTGGCGGCAACCACCGGCATCCTCAGCCCCAACGTCAACTTCGCCGAACGGCTGATCCCGTCGCTGGAGGAGATGACGCGCACCGTCAACCACCTCAAGGGGCTCGGCTTCGCGGTCGTGCTGACCTCGGGCTCGTTCGACCTGATCCACCTCGGGCACGTCAAGTACCTCGAAGCGGCCAAGCAGCAGGGTGACGTGCTCGTCGTCGGCGTCGACAGCGACGAGAAGATCCGTCGCCGCAAGGGCGAGGACCGGCCGATGGTCCCGGAGATGGAGCGCCTGGAGCTGCTCGCCTTCCAGCGGCCCGTCGACCTGATCTACAAGAAGGAGGAGGACGAATCGCGCTGGGCGCTGATCAAGGCCGTGGCGCCCGACGTGCTCGTCCTGACGGCCGACCACTCCTACAGCGACCAGGACCTGGAGGAGCTCGGCGAGATCGTGGGCCGCATCGAGGTGCTGCCTCGCCAGGCCTCGGTCACGACCAGCGAGCGGATCCGGCAGATGTACATGAACCTCGGCGAGCGACTCGGCCCGAAGCTGGCCGAGGTGCTGCCGGGCCTGATCGACTCGATCCTCAGGCGGGGATGAGCCGCGCGCTGCTCGCGTACGTGCCGGTCCTCCACGAGGGCTACCGGCGGTTCCTGGCCGAGCACGGGGCGGGGCTGCCGCTGTATCTGATCGGCCCAGAGCTCTACGCCGAGAACCGCGCGCTGGCTAAGGACATCAGGGCGCTCCCGGCCGAGGCGGCCGCGAGCGCGATCGCGGCCTGGAGGATCTGCTTATCGGTCGCGGTGCTGGACGTGGCGGGCGCCGAGCGCCTGGCGGCCGAGGGGCCGTCGCTCGTGGCCCCCGCCGAGGACGTCAGCTACGCGGTGGTCGAGCGTTGGTTCGGCCGCTGCGAGGTCCGCTACGCGAGCGTGTTCCTGCGCTGGGACAAGACGCGGACCGTGATGATGCTCGAGCCCGAGGCGGCCCCAGCGTGGGAGGGCGACGCGGATCTTCGGGAGCTCGCCGCGGCGGCCGAGCGCGAGGCGGCGGGCAGCGTCGACTGGTGGCGGCGGGTCGGCGCGGCGATCCGCTTCGCCGACGGACACGTGGAGGCGGCGCGCAACGAGCACCTCCCTCACCCCCTCGCTCCCTACGCCGCCGGCGATCCGCGCGCGAACTTCTACAAAGGGGTCGCCCTCGAGCTCTCGACCGCGCAGCACGCCGAGGCGCGGCTGATCGCGGCGGCCGCGCGGGAGGGCCGCTCGACCGAGGGCGCCGCGATGTACGTGACGGACTTCCCCTGCCCCCCGTGCGCGAAGCTGATCGCGGCGGCCGGCGTCTCGCGCATCTACTTCAGGACCGGGTACGCGGTTCTCGACGGGCAGGACGTGCTCCGAGAGGCGGGCGTCGAGGTCCTGCAGGTCGCGTGAGCCCGCCCGCCCCCGGCAACCCGACCCAGCGGCTGGTGCGCGAGACGATGCTCGCGGCCGGCGGCTACTGGCGCCCGCTCGCGGCCGTCGCGCGGCTGCTGGAGGAGCTCGGCGAGATCTCCGAGCTGCTCGCGAGCGACTCGCCCGCGGCGGAGCTGGCCGGCGAGCTGGCGGATGTGTGGATCATCACCGCGGCGCTCGCCGACCAGTTCCTCGCCGACGTCGCCGAGCCGGGCGCGGGCGAGAGCACGCCGGCCGGCGGACCGGGCGCGCTGGTCCAGGCGGCCGGCCCGATCGCGCGCGTGGTCAACCACTACGACGGTCCGAAGGTCCCGCGCGCCGGCGCCGAGCTGCCGTCGCTCGCGGAGGCCGTCGCCTCCTTCCACGCGGTGCTCGGGGGGCTCGCGACCGAGCACGGCATCGAGCTGCGTAGCGCCGTGCGGGAGAAGGTCGACCGGATCCACGCGCGAGGCGACATCGAGCGCTTCGGACGCGACGGCTTCGACCCGAGCACCGCACCGCTGCTCGGGGCGCTGGCAGAAGCCGTCGAGACGGGCGTGCTGCCCTCTCGCCTGTGGGCCGGGCCGGATCTCGGCGCCGCGGCCGCGAGCGCCGAGGCTCGCGGGGAGGCCGCGCGGGAGACGCTGACGATGTTTGCCAAGGCGGCGCGCGCCGAGCGCCTGCAGGGTTATCTCGTGGCCGGCCCGGAACCGGCTGCGCGCTCGGGCGAGGCGGCCTGGCTGGGGGCGCTCGTCGAGTCCCTCGACCCGGCCGGCTCGGTCCGGTCGTTCGAGCTCGGGGGCGAGCCCCTGTCGGCGAGCGCCGTCGTGCTCCCGGGCGACGCCCGCGTGTACGCGCTCTTCACGGCGCCCTGAAGCTCAGCTGTCGCGCAGGCCGCGGTCGAGCGTCGCGATCAGCTCAGCGGTCGCGCAAGCCGCGGTCGAGCGTCGCGATCAGCTCCGCGAAGCTCTCGTCCGGCGGCTGGGGCATCGCGAAGCCCCCGCCCGCCTCAAGGGAGACGAAACCGTGGAGCGCCGCGCGGATCGTCCGCGTGGCGTGGATCGCCCGGTCGCCCTCGAAGCCGTATCCGGCGAGGACGGCGACGACGACCGCGACGACCCGCCCGGCTGCCTCGGCGCCCGGCCCGCTCCCGGCGGGGGCCCGCTGCAGGGCCTCGTAAGAGCCCGGGTGCTCCAGCGCGTAAGCGCGGTAGGCGTGGGCGATCGCCGCCAGGGCGTCACCACCCGAGCGGCCCGCGGCCGCCTCCTGAAGCACGGCGGCGAGCTGTTCGGCGCCGCGCGCGGCGATCCGCTCGCGGAGATCCTCGAGGCCGCCGACGTGGGAGTACAGCGACGGGGCGCGGACGCCGAGCCGGGAGGCGAGGCGGGCGAGCGTGACCTCACGCAGACCCTGCTCGTCGGCGAGCTCCGCGCCCGCCGCGACGACCGAGGAGGCGGTAAGGCCGGCCCGCGCCATCAGGCCCCCCCGACCCCGAGCGCCCGGGAGGAGCGCTCCACGGCGGCCCGCATCGCCGCGCCGGGCGATTCCTGCGTGGGTCCGTGGCCCGCCAGCAGCCGGGCGGGCTCGAGCTCCGACAGCCGACGGGCGGAGCGCAGGTCCTCGGGGCGGTCGACCGTCGCGCCGTAGGCGAGCGGGAAGCGCCAGTAGAAGTGGTTGGTCACGCTCACGCGGCCGTAGGCGGTGAAGACGTCCCCGCAGACGAGCGAGCCGTCGCGGGTGTCGCGGAACGCCATGTGGCCGAGCGTGTGGCCGGGCGAGGGGATCGCTTCGAGGCTGCCAATCCGCTCGCCGCCTTCGAGCCGGACGTCGGGGACGGTGTCCACCTTCTTCGGCCAGTACCCCGGCATCTTGCCCTCGACCAGCTTCTCCCCCGCCCACTGGCGCGCGTCGGCGTCGCCGACGTAGACCTCGACCGAGGAGCCGAGGCGCGCGACGATCGCGTCGAGGCCGCCGGCGTGGTCGCCGTGGCCGTGCGTGAGGACGATGCGTCGGATCTCGCCGTCCGCCTCCCGCGCCGCCCCGATCAGGTCCTCGGCCGCCTTCCCGCCGAGCGTCGTGTCGATCAGGGTGAAGCCGTCGTCCTCGCGAACGAGGTAGGCATTGACGAAGCCCAGCCTCGTGAGCTGGATCAGGTCTGGGGTGATCTGGGTCGTCTTCATGGTCTCGCTCCGGTTTCGGTTTACCTTCTGTGCATAGGATATTACCTAATGCTCATAGGTTTGTCAAGCCCCCTCGCGGCGGTCGAGGGACGATCGTGCTCGTCACCCACGACTGCCGCAGGGGCGCCACCGCCTTGACTGGTTCGCCGCGCCGAGCTACAAGGGCAGCGGTGCGAAGGCCGATGCGAACCCGGCTGGCGTGCGGCGTCGCCGCTGCGGTGCTGTCGGCCGCGCTCGGCGCCGGCGGCGCCGGCGGCGCGTCCTCCGGCGCGACCTCGGCCGCCACGCCAAGCGTCCCCGCCGTCGGCGTGCGGACGCTCCGCCTCGTCGACCGTTCGCGACTGGCGCGCCCGTTGCGGGGGGCACCCCGGCCCCGGGTGCTCGAGACGATCCTGCGGTATCCCGCGCATGGGCCGGCCGGCGCGTTCGATCTGCCCGACGCCGGCGCGCTCGGCGGCGAGCACCCGCTGGTCGTCTTCGCGCACGGCTTCGACGTGACGCCGGCCGTCTACTCGCGCGTGCTGCGCGCGTGGGCACAGGCGGGATATGTCGTGGCGGCGCCGGTCTTCCCGCTCGAGCGCAGCGGCGCGCCCGGCGGGGCGGATGAGGCCGACCTCGTCAACGAGCCGGCCGACATCAGCTTCGTGATCTCGCAGCTGCTCGCCGCGAGCGCCGCGCCGGTCGGTCAGCTGTCGGGCCTGATCGATCCGACGGAGATCGCGGTGGCGGGACAGTCAGACGGAGCGGAGGCAGCGCTCGCCGCGGCCTATGCGCGCCGCCTACGCGACACACGCGTGCGCGCCGCCTTGATCCTCTCGGGCGCAGAGATGTCCGGGATCGGCGGCTACGCGTTCGCGGCCGGGGAGCCTCCACTGCTCGCGGCCCAGGGGACCGCCGACACGACCAACGAACCCCACTACACATACGCCTACTTCCGCGCCGCACGGCGCCCCAAGTACCTGCTCCGCCTGCTCGGCGCAGGCCACCTGCCGCCCTACACCTCAGCCCAGCCGTGGCTCGGGATCGTCGAGCGGAGCAGCATCGCCTTTCTCGACGCCTACCTGCGGGGCTCGGCTGCGGCGAGACCGCGACTCGGCGAGCTCGCGAACGTGCCGGGCGAGGCGGCGCTGAGCGCCGAGCCGTGAGTGCAGTGCAGGCCCGGCTTGGGGTCGTGCCGGCGGCTTCTCAGAGCGCCTTGGCGAGGCGCACGCTTCGAGCCCGCTCCGGCGCCGAGATGGCCTCGAGCGCCGCGTCGTAGCTCGGCAGCGCGAGCACGGCGCCGTCGTGCATGACCATCAGGAAACGGTCCATCCCGCGCAGGAAGGCGCGGTCGTGGGAGACCGCGAGGACTGCGCCCTCGAAGGAGTCCAGCGCCGTTTCGAGCGCCTCGGAGGAATCGATGTCGAGGTTGTCGGTCGGCTCGTCGAGCAGCAGCAGGTTGTGCCCGTCGAGCTCGAGCGCGAGCACCTCCAGGCGCGCTTTCTCGCCGCCGCTGAGGACGTCGTAGGAGCGCCGCGCGGCCTCGGCGAGGCCGTAGCGCGCGAGCGCGCCCATCGCACGCTGCAGTCCCCCGGCGCCGACGCGCTCGAGCACGGTGTCGATCACGACCCGTCCGGCCAGATCGCCGCGGCGCTGCAGTTGCGTGAAGTGGCCGACCGAGACGCGCGGACCGACGACGAGCTCGCCGACGTCGGGGGCTCGCCGCTCGGCCAGGAGGGCCAGCAGGGCGCTCTTGCCCGACCCGTTCGGGCCGACGACGCCGACCCGCTCGCCGAAGTGGAGCTCGTCGGAGAACGGCGCGAGCAGGCCGTCGATGCCGACCCCGCGCAGGTCGAGCATCCGCCGCGCCGCGTCGCCGCCGCGGATCCTGACGGCGATCGCGACGTCGGTCACGGGCGGGGGCGGCGGGCCCTCGTCGCGGAAGCGCCGCCAGCGGGTCTCGGCGGCGTCGGCCTTCTTGGCCCACACGGGCGAGTAGCGGGCGCGCTCCTTGAAGGTCTTCATCAGCCGATACAGGCGCCGCTCCTCCTCGTGCCAGCGCTTGACTGCGTCGCCGAGCCGGCGCTGGCGCTCCTCGCGCGCCTGCGGATAGGAGGCGTAGGAGCCACCGTGGACCCAGGCGCCGTTGCCCTCGAGCGTAACGACCGTGTCGACCGCGCCGCTCAGCACGTCGCGGTCGTGGGAGATCATCAGGACGGTCTTCCTGGTCGCCCGGATCGCGGCTTCCAGCTCGATCTTGGCGGGCACGTCGAGGAAGTTGTCGGGCTCGTCGAGCAGCAGCACCTCGGCGTCGGAGGCGAACAAGACGTCGAGCACGAGCCGCTTGCGCTCGCCGCCCGACAGCGTCACCGCTGGCCGCTCGGCGACCTCCAGCAGCGGCGCGCGGACGATCTGCCGGCACGAGGCGTCCCAATTTCCCTCTAGCTCGTAGCCGCCGAGCGAGGACCAGTCGGCGATCGCCGAGCCCAGCCGCACGCCCGCTTCGGCGTCGCCGCGCGCGAGCTCGGCTTCGTGGCGCGCGACTGCTTCGCCGGCGCGACGCAGCGCCCGCGGGGCGAGCGAGAGCAGCAGCTCGCGCACGGTCCCCTGCTCCCCCGCGACGCCGACGTCCTGCGCCATGTAAGCGACGCGGCCCTCGGCCAGCGCGTCGCCGTCGTCGGCCTCCAGGCCACCGTCGAGGATCCTCATCAGCGTGCTCTTCCCGACGCCGTTGGCGCCGACGAGCGCGGCGTGGCGGCCCGGCGCGAGGTGAAAGGAGACCTCCGAGAAGAGCAGCTCTCCTCCCGGGTGGGCGTAGGCGAGGTTGGAGACCGTGATGTGTGACATGGGGGGGACCAGTGTGCCGTGCCGCACGCCCCTGACACGAGAAGTTGCATCAAGCGACGGCCAGGTCGGTGGATTGCGCCGTTCCATCCGTTGGGATTAGACTGAGCGCTCAGACTGCCGCCGGGGGCGGCGCGCGAGCCGGAGGTCGTGTTGGGGGCCGAGGAGGGACGGGCTTTGCCGGGAAGGACCGCGGCGCGCTTGCGCGCGACGGTGCTCGTCGTCCTGCTCGCGCTGGTCGCGGGCGCACCCGCGAGCGCGCTTGCCGCGGGGCCCCGCAACGTCGAAGCGCCCGAACTGGAAACGGCGACGAGGCCGGAAGCCGGCCAGACGCTGTCGTGCTACCCGGGGGCCTGGGAAGGCGCCGGGGTGACCTACTCCTACGAGTGGCTGCGCGAAGGCGCTCCGCTCGCGGCGGGCCGGACTCACACGATCGGCGCGGCGGACGAAGGCCATTGGCTCGCGTGCGAGGTAAGCGCAAAAGACGGCGGCGGAACGACCGAAGCCAGGAGCACGAACACCTTCTTCATCAACCCGCCCGTGACAGGCGGCCCGAAGGGCGGGCGGCTCAGCGGGAGCGTGACGGCAGCCGCCGGAGGCGCTCCGATCGCGGGCATCAAGGCGTGCGCGGAGAGGACCGACGGATCGGGTCCGTGGGACTGCGTTCACAGCGATTCCTCCGGCGACTACGCGATGACCGTCGAAGCGGAAGGGACGTATGTCGTCGAGTACATCGCCCCTACGCTCACGCCGTGGATCATCCACACGTTCTACGGGGGGACGTTCACGAAGAGCGCCGCGACGGTCCTCGACGTGAGCGCCGGATCGAGCACCGAACAAGTCGATCAGAAGCTGGCCGAAGGCGGGCGGATCGAGGGAACGGTGACCTCGGCGCTCACGGCGAGCCCGGTGGCAGGTGCGAGGGTCTGCGCGCGGGAATCCGGCACGGAATGCGCAACCAGCAACGCGAGCGGCGGATACGTCCTCACGCAGCTGCCGCCGGGCGGCTACGTGATCGAATTCGGGTACGGGTTCGGCGAACCGCTCGAAGCGACGTACGCGCCGGAGTACTACAAGGAAATCGTCTTCCCGAAAGGATCGGAATTCGCGGAAGCGACGCGCGTGAAAGTGGCGGCGGGCGAAACCGTGTCCGGCATAGACGCGCCGCTGCACGAATGGGGCAAGATCCGCGGCCGCGTGACGAGCGCCTCCACGCACGCGCCCGTGGAAGGCGTCGAGGTCAGCGCCTACGACGGCATGAGCCATACCGTCGTCACGAACGCCAACGGGGAATACACGATCGGGCGTCTGGGCAACAGCAGCGGCGAATACCTCGTGTCCTTCAAACCACAGCTCGGACCGAGCCTCGGCTTCTTCGAACAGTGGTACGACGGAAAGGAATCGCAGCTCGAAAGCGATCCCGTGCACGTCTCGCTGGACAGCACGACCACCGGGATCGACGCCGAACTCCTCGAAGGCGGCCAGATCACGGGCAGGATCACCGACGCGGCGACGCACAAGCCGCTCGCCGAAGTGACGGTCTGCGCGCGCAGCAAAACGCTGTTCGAAGGCCGCTGCGCCTGGACCGACGCGAACGGCGAATACGCAATCGTGCGCCTCCCCACCGACAAGTACTCGCTCGCCATCTACACGGACAGCCGGACCTACTACCCGCAGTACTGGAACGGCAAGAGCTCGGAGGCCGAAGGCGAAACGGTCTCCGTCGCGGTCGGCAAGGTCACCTCGGGGATCAGCGCAGAACTCGAACCGGTCGTCCGCGGCACGATCACCGGCTCGGTGCGCGAAGCGGTCTGGGCCAAATCGCTGGTGGGCGTCGGCGTCTGCGCCTACGAACTCGGCGAAGGCGAAACGGCCCCCGCCTGCACGACGACGAACGCCTACGGCGAATATTCGATCAGGGGCCTGACCGGGGCGGAATACGTCGTTGAATTCTTCTCACCTTCGGGCAGCGGCCTCGACTACGCGACGCAGTTCTACGACGAACACGCCTCGCCGCTGTACGCCGATACGGTCAGCGTCACGCAGGGCAAGTACACGATGAGCATCGACGGGTCGCTCACGCGCGCGGGACGGATCTCGGGGAAGGTGCGCAGCGCGGCGACCAGCGGGCCGTTGGCGGGGATCGAAGCGTGCTTCTTCAAGCGCAACGAAGAACTCGTGGGCTGCCTGCTCACGAACAAGAGCGGCGAATACGCCACGCCCCCGATCGCGGCGGGCGAATACAAGGTGCTGTTCGCCTCGCCGATCGACAGCGGCCTGAACTACGTCGCGCAGTTCTACGG
>DATNBM010000039.1:0-15019 GCA_035571915.1 Solirubrobacteraceae bacterium
GTCGTCAAGCGGATGCCGCCGCGAGCCGGCGACTACCTGCTCCACGCCTACAAGGTCGGCTTCACCGGCGCGCTCACCGACATCCTGCTGATCGGCGTCGCCGTCGCGTTCGTCGGCGCGATCCTCGCCGCGCTGCTCGTACGCAGCAGCGACTTCATCGCCTCCCACGCCCCCGGCGGCGAGGGCGCGCCGCCGGCTCAGGACGCCGCCGCGCCGCTGGGCGCTTCTCGCGGGGCGTGACCCGGACAGGCGAGCACGGGGACGCGCGGGTAGCGTGGATAGGCTTGCTCGTGACGGGAGCGCTGGCACAGCGAGAAGCTCGAGCCGCGCGTGTTGCGCACGATCTGCTGATGGGCGCAGCTGTCGCAGAGGCCCGCGCCGATGCCTCCGGCGGGCGCGGATGGCGGATCGTCGCTCACGCGCCCAGCTTACGTGCGTCCGCGCCGTCCCCGTGCGATAATCGTTGACTGCACAACTATGAGCACCTTCAACAGACTCCTCGGCTTCCTGCGTCCCTACCGGCGCGGCGTCGCCGTGTCCGCCGCGCTCGCGTGCGCTGCGATGGTCATGACGGTGCTCGTCCCCTACCTGACGGGCCTCGCGGTCAACGCGATCAAGCACGGGGCGACGCACGGGCGGCTGGGCGAGCTGGCGAAGCGCTCGCACGACCGCCACACCCTGCTCGTGCTCGCGCTCGTGATCGCCGGGGCGGTGCTGCTGCGGTGGGTCCTTACCTACATGCGGCGGATGGTCGCCGGGCGGATCTCACTGGGGATCGAGTACGACCTGCGCGAGATGATCTACGGCCACCTGCAGCGCCTGGAGCTCGGCTTCTTCGACCGCCAGCAGACGGGCCAGCTGATGTCGCGCGCGACCGTCGACCTGCAGGCGGTCCGCTTCTTCCTCGGCTACGGGCTCGTCTTCATCCTGCAGGCGGGCCTGACGATCCTGCTCGCGGGCGTCGCGATGCTCACGATCAACCCGGTGCTGGCGCTGATCGCGATGGCCCCGGTGCCGTTCGTGATCGTCCTCTCACAGCGCTACGGCCGCACCGCCCGTCCCGCGATTCAAGAGGTCCAGCAGCGGATCGCCGAGCTGACCGCCGACGCTGAGGAGAACATCTCGGGCGTGCGGGTCGTGAAGTCCTTCGCCCGCGAGCCCCACCAGCTCGACCGCTTCCGCCACAGCGTCGCGCGCGTCTTCGACCAGTCGATGGTCGCGACGCGCCTGGAGGCGACGTTCAACCCCGTGATCGGCTTCCTGCCCCAGCTCGGGCTCGCCGCCGTGCTGCTGATCGGGGGCGAACGCGTCATCCACCACCACCTCGACCTCGGCCAGTTCGCCCAGTTCTACCTGTACCTGAACATGCTGATCGGGCCGATGCGCTCGCTCGGCGTGACGCTCGGCCTGGCCCAGCGCGCGACCGCCTCCGGCGCCCGCATCTTCCAGGTCCTCGACCGCGACCCGCGGATCGTCGAGTCGCCCGAGGCCGCGCCGCTGCCGCCCGGCAACGGCCACGTGCAGCTGCGCGGCGTGACGCTCCGCTACGACGAAAGCGACGACTTCGGCGCGACCTACGCGGCGCCGCGCGACGGCTCGGGCCTCGAGCCGCACGAGGCCGAGGAGTCGCGGGGCGGCGCTGCCGCCGGGAACGGCTCCGCGGCGAACGGCTCCGCGGACGGGCAGGCCCGGGCGGCCGTCCGGGCGGCGCGCGCGGCGCTCAGCGACATCGACCTCGACATCCCGGCCGGCACGACCGTCGCGCTCGTCGGCGGCACCGGCTCGGGCAAGACGAGCCTCGTCTCGCTGATCTCGCGGCTGTACGACACGAGCGAGGGGCAGGTGCTGCTCGACGGCGCCGACGTCAGAGACCTCCAGCTGCGCCCGTTGCGCGGCGCCGTCGCGGTCGTCAGCGACGACCCGTTCCTGTTCAGCGCGACGGTCGCCGAGAACATCGCCTACGGGCGCCCCGACGCGAGCCGCGAGGAGATCGAAGCGGCGGCGCGCAAGGCCCAGGCGCACGCCTTCGTCAGCGAGCTCCCGCAGGGCTACGAGACGCGGGTCGGCGAGCGTGGCCTGTCGCTGTCGGGCGGCCAGCGCCAGCGGATCGCGATCGCCCGAGCCCTGCTCGCGGACCCGCGCGTGCTGATCCTCGACGACGCGACCTCCTCGGTCGACGCCTCCACCGAGCAGCGCATCAAGCTCGCGCTCGACGAGGCGATGGCCGGGCGCACGACGTTCGTGATCGCTCACCGCTTGTCGACGATCTCGCTCGCTGATGAGATCGTCGTGCTCGATCACGGGCGAGTCGTCGCGCACGGCGACCACGACGAACTGCTCGAGGCCTCCGAGCTCTACCGCGAGATCGTCGAGAAGGGGCTGCCCGACCAGGTCTTCCTGACCCGCAAGCCGCTCGAGCCGCAGGGGAGCGGGCTGTGAGCCCGATGCCCGGCCGCTCCCCGATGCCCGAATGGGACGGCGCCCGCGCGGCCAAAGGCACCCGCGGGCGCTCGATCCGCGGGCTGCTCGGGCTGCTGCGCCCCTACCGGGGCCGCGCGAGCGCGATGCTCGCGGCCCTGATCGTCGGCACGGCCGCGTCGCTCGCGCCCCCGCTGCTCGCCCGCGCCGCGATCGACAAAGGGATCGAAAAGCACGACACGACCGCGCTCGCGATCGTCGTCGCCGCGTTCATGGTCTCGGCGCTGCTCGTGTGGCTGATGACCTACCTGCAGACCTACCTCGTCGGCTGGGTCGGCCAGCGCGCGCTCGCGGACCTCCGGATCCGAATCTTCAAACACCTGCAGACGCTCCCGATCGGCTTCTACGAGAGCCGCCCGGCGGGCGTCCTGATCTCGCGCATGACCAACGACGTCGAGGCGCTCGACAGCCTCGTCACCGACTCGGTCGTGACGCTCGTCCAGTCGGGCCTGACGCTGCTCGGCACGGTCGGCATCCTGCTCTACCTCGACGTGAAGCTCGCGCTGATCACCTTCTGCGTGCTGCCGCTGCTGCTGGCCGGCTCGCTGTGGTTCCGAATCGTCTCCGCGGGCGCCTTCCGGCGCACCCGCGAAACGATCGGGGCGATCACCGCGGACCTGCAGGAGAGCCTCTCCGGGGTGCGCGTCGTGCGCACGTTCGCGCAGGAGCCCGCCCACGCCGAGCGCTTCGCGGAGCTCAACGCGGACAACCAGGACGCGAACATGACGACGGTCAAGCTGAACGCGGCCTACTTCCCGAGCGTCGAACTGCTCTCGGGCCTCGCCGTCGCGGTGATCGTCGTCTACGGGGGCCTACAGGCAGTCAACGGCCACATCACGGTCGGCACCGTGATCGCCTTCGTCGCCGCCCTCGCGAACCTGTTCGAACCGATCCAGCAGCTCTCCCAGCTGTATGCGACCTACCAGTCGGGGATGGCGGCGCTCGAGAAGATCTTCCAGCTGCTCGACGTGAAGCCCGACTTGACCGACCGCCCGGGCGCGTTCGAGCTCGAGCGGATCCGCGGCGAGGTGCGCTTCGAGGACGTCTCCTTCGCCTACGCCAAGCGGCGCGGCGAGCAGGAGGGCGATGAGACGGTGCTCGCGCTCGAGCACGTCGACCTGACGATCCCGCCCGGGCAGACCGTCGCGCTGGTCGGGGCGACGGGCGCGGGCAAGTCGACGATGGCGAAGCTCGTCGCCCGCTTCTACGACCCCACGACCGGCCGCGTGCTCGTCGACGGGCACGACCTGCGCGACGTCTCGAGCAGCTCGCTGCGCTCGCAGATGGGGATCGTGCCCCAGGAGGCGTTCCTGTTCGCGGGCACAGTCGGCGAGAACATCGCCTTCGGGCGGCCCGGAGCCTCGGGCGATCAGATCCGCGCGGCCGCCGCGGCCGTAGGAGCCGAGGACTTCATCTCGGAGCTCGCGCACGGCTACGACACCGAGGTCGGCGAGCGCGGCGCCCAGCTCTCGGCCGGGCAGCGCCAGCTGATCGCCTTTGCGCGCGCGCTGATCGCGGACCCCCGGATCCTCGTCCTCGACGAGGCGACCTCGAACGTCGACATCCACTCGGAGGCGCGGATCGAGCAGGGCCTGCGCCGGCTGCTCGCGGGCCGCACCGCGATCGTGATCGCCCACCGCCTCTCGACGATCCGCCAGGCGGGCCGGATCGTCGTGCTCGAGCACGGCCACATCGCCGAGCAGGGCACCCACGACGAGCTGATCGCCGCCGAGGGCCGCTACTACGAGCTGTACCGCGACTGGTCGACGCAGGCCGCGGCCTGAGCGGCTCCCTTCGAGCGAGCCCACCCTGACAGCCCCGCGCGGGCTTCAAGCGGGGTTTTCCACAAGCGCCTCGCAGCTTCGCCGCCGACTTCGCGCGAGGCCCCGCAGACCTGCCCCCGAACGCCCCCGCGGCGGCTCCAGCCGTGCTCTATTGGTCAGCAGTGGACACAAGAGAACAGGACAGGGGGTAAAGGGCAATGCGCAGACCACTTCTCTCCAAGCTGGCGCTCGCCGCGGTCGCCGTCGCGAGCGGCGCCCTCGCGCTGCCGGTCACGGCCGCCGCGTCCGGCGTCAGCGTGATCGACACCGCGAGCGGATCGACGCCGAGCGGCCTCGCGGAAAGCCTCGTCGGGGGCGGCGTCTCGATCTCCAACGTGGCCTTCACCGGCTCGCCACGCTCGGCCGGCTCGTTCACGGCGGGCTCGTCGAGCGTCGGCTTCGAACGCGGGATCGTGATGAGCTCCGGGAAGGTCCAGACCTACCCCGAAGACGAACCGTGCTCGCGGGGCGTCGAGGGCCCGAACACCTGTTACGAGGCGAGCGGCGAAAAAGCCGCGGGACCGAGCGGCTGGGAGAACGCGACGAGCTTCGAACTGCCGGGCGACGAAGCGCTCAGCACGCTCTCCGGGTTCCCCACCTTCGACGCCTCGGTGCTCGAATTCGACTTCGTGCCCCAGCACCCGACGGTGCAGTTCAGCTACGTCTTCTCCTCGGACGAGTACAGCGACTACTCCAACACGCCGTACAACGACGTGTTCGCGTTCTACGTCAACGGCTCCAACTGCGCGCTCGTGCCGGGCAGCGGCGAACCGGTCGCGGTCAACACGATCAACAACGGCAACGACCAGGAAGGCGCCGACGCGACCCCGCACCACCCGGAACTGTTCCGCGACAACGTGCGGCCCGAACCGTCGATCGCCAGCCAGATGGACGGGCTGACGACGATGCTGACCTGCACAGCCGGGGTCAACCCGGGGCAGAGCAACCACATGCGCCTGGCGATCTCCGACGCGAGCGACCCGATCTTCGACTCCGCGGTCTTCATCGCCTCCGACAGCCTCGTCAGCGGCACCCAGATCGCCACGCAGCTGACCGGCGGCGGCAACAGCGGCGAGAAGATCTCCGTGAAACCGGGGACCGCGGTCACCGATCACGGGCTGCTGAGCGGAGCCGGCGCCGCGGGAGCGACCGGGACCGTCACCTACAAGGTCTACGCGGACCCGTCTTGCACGACTTTGCACGCCACGGCGGGCACCGTCCCGATCGCGGGCGGCACCGCGCCTCCGTCTAACCCGCAGACCCTGCCGGCCGGCACGTGGTACTGGCAGGCCTCCTACAGCGGCGACGCCTCGAACAACGCCTCGCTCAGCGAATGCGGCGCGGAGGTCGAGACGGTCACCCCCGAAGCCGAAGAAGAAGCCGGCGGCGAAGCCGATCCGACGACGATCGTCACGCAGCTCTCCGGCGGCGGCAAATCGGCCGGCACGCTGAGCGTGCCAGCCGGGACCGCGGTCAGCGATCTCGCGACGCTCAAAGGCAGCAACGTCCCCGAGGCGGGCGGGACCGTGAGCTACTCCGTCTACTCCGACGCGGCCTGCACGAGCCTCGTCGCGAGCGCCGGCTCGGTAACGGTCAACGCCGGCGTCGCCGGTGCCTCGCAGGCCGTGACGCTTTCGGCCGGCACCTACTACTGGCAGGCCGCCTACGGCGGCGACCCCGAAAACCTGCCGTCGAAGAGCGCGTGCGGGACGGAGGTCGAGATCGTCTCCGGTGAAGAACAGGCCCACGAAGGGCCCGAATTCGGCCGCTGTGAGAAGGTTGCCAAGGGCACCGGCCAGTACAGCTCATCCTCATGCACGGTCGCCGGCGGCACGAAGTCCTACCGCTGGACGCCGGGCGTCGAAAAGCCCCACATCGCGATCACGGGCAAGGCCGCGAAGCTCGAGACCGCCGCCGGCCTGAAGGTGGCCTGCAAAGCGGTCTCCGGCGCCGGGGCCTACACGGGCACGACGACGGTCGGCAACGTGTCGCTCGTCTTCACCGGCTGCACGCTCGGCAAGGCGACGTGCGGCACACCCGGCGCGGCGCCGGGCGAAGTCGCGGCCGCGACCCTCGCGGGTGAGCTGGGCGTCATCTCGCTCGGCGAAACGCAGGCGCAGAACGCGATCGGGCTGCTGCTGCACCGCGCGGCCGGCCCCGGGGCGATCGCGACCGTCTCCTGCGGCGCGAGCACCGTCGGCGTCCGCGGCTCGGTGATCGTCGCGGTGAAGACGGGCAAGCCAGCCACCAGCGCGAAACTCCACTTCGCGA
Organism: Solirubrobacteraceae bacterium; assembly: GCA_035571915.1. Lineage (GTDB taxonomy): Bacteria > Actinomycetota > Thermoleophilia > Solirubrobacterales > Solirubrobacteraceae > Palsa-744. Next base: position 6,573 of record DATNBM010000039.1, read on the forward strand.
TCCAAAGCGCCGGGCACCAGCAGCCCGAAGCACTGCTCGGCGGGCCGCCGCAAGTGCTCGAAGCGAGTCTCGGCGGAGCGGGCTACCAGCAGGCGAGCCTGCGGGCGACGATGACCGCGACGAGCGAAGAAGCGGTCGAGGTCAACCCGGTCCTCTGAGCAGCGCCGATGCGGCACGCGGCGGGCGCCCCGGGTGGCGCCCGCCGCGCCGCAGCGCACGCCTACCCGCCGGTGACGCCCCAGACGACGAGCGAGACCCCGAGCACGAGCGCTAGGCCCGGGAGCAGCTTCGCGGCCTGGGAGTAGCGCTGCCACGCGAGCGCCAGCACGATCAAGACGACGCCCGCGCCCGCTTCGATCGGATGCATCGCACTCCGCCTACGTCGCTACAGCGCGGCCCGCGAACCCCGCCCGCGGACGGCGGCGAGACGCCCGCGCCACAGCCGCAGGCCGTCCTCGGCGGGTTCGGTGCGGCCGACGAAGTCCAGCAGCTCTTCAAGGAAGCGCTCCGGCTCGTCGAGCTGCGGGAAGTGCCCCGAGCGCTCGAGCACCGCGAGCTCGGTCGCGGGAAGGGCCTCGTGGGTGGCGTGCGCGTGCGAGACGGGGATGATCGAGTCGTGCTGCCCCCAGATCAGCAGCATCGGCACGTGCTCGGCCAGGTAGAGGCGGTTGGCCGCGTTCACGCGCTGGCCGCCGTGATCGACGACGCTGCGCAGCGTGTGCAGGAAAGCCGCCCGGCTCTCGCCGTCCCCGAGCGTCGCGTGTCCGCGCGCCATCTGTTCGAGATCGGTGCCGAGCCGCAGCCCGACGCGGCCGAGCAGCCCGCCGATCTTCGCTCCCGCGTCGAGCAGCCGCGAGGCGGCCAGCAGCGGCAGCACCAGCTCCGAGCCCGGCAGGGTCGCCGCCCGCAGCAGCGCGCTGACCTCGCGGCCTAGCCCGCCGCTGTCGACGAGCACGATCCGCTCGCACATCTCCGGGAACTGGTAGGCGAACTGCATCGCCACGCCGCCGCCGAGGGAGTGCCCGACGACGGTCGCACGGGTGTGCCCGAGGGTCAGCAGCAGGTCGCGCAGCGTGCTCGCGTGCGCGCCTAGCGAGTAGTCGGTGCGGGCGCGGTGGGACTCGCCGTGTCCGGCGAGATCCGGGGCCAGCACCGTGGCCTCGCGCGCGAGGCCGGGGGTGACGCGCTCCCAGACGGACGAGTCCGAGGTGATGCCGTGGATCAGCAGCAGCACCTCAGGAGCGGTGCCCGCCTTGCGGTAGGCGATCCGCTCGCCGTGGAGCGTCAGATGGCTGACATCGCTTTCGATCAGGCGCATCGGGCACTCCAGCGTACCGCCGCGGGCAGCCGGACCCGCTCTCAGCTCACGACGGCGCGACCGACGATCAGCGAGGAGACGTGCGGCGGGACCCCTCGCCAGCTGACGTCTTCGTGCTCGGCGTCATAGCCCGCCGCCCGGATCGAGGCGATCGTGTCGCGGTTGCAGCGGCAGCCCGCGGCGAGACGCCGCCACGGGGCCTCCAGGCGGTCCTGCCAGCGGGCAACCCCCGGCGAGTGCGAGCGGACGTGCTCGATGAAGAGCAGCTGACCGCCGGGGCGCAGCACGCGCGCGATCTCCGCGAGCGCCCGGTCGGGGAAGTCGACGGTGCAGAGAACGAGCGTCGAGACGGCGGTGTCTAGCGAGTCGTCGGGCAGCGGGATCGATTCCGCGCTCGCGTCGATCGTGCGGGCGGCGCGGCCGCTCGAGGCGAGGCGGCGCTCCAGGCGGCGGCGCATCGGCTCATACGGCTCGGCAAGGATCAGCTCGGGAAGATCCTCGGGGTAGAGGTCGACGTTGGCGCCCGTCCCCGCCCCGATCTCGAGCGTGCTGCCGCTCGCCTGCGCGACCAGCTCACGGCGGCGCTCGCGCATCCCCAGCCGCTCTCCCTTCGCCATGATCCGGTCGTAGACCGCCGCGAATACGCGATCCCACGCGTGCTCGCCGTGGACGACTCCCGATGACTGGGACGCTCCGCTCATCAGGCGCAAAGGTAGCGCCATCGAGCACGAGCATGCAACGCCGGGGCCCTACTCGGCCGCGTTCGCGGCGCTCGCGGCGGCCGCTCGGGCGCGCGCGGGGGCGCTCGCCTGGCGCGCGGCGGCGCGCTCGCTGCGGATCACGAACAGGACCGCCGCCGGGAGGACGCTCGCAAGCACGCCGTAGCGGACGGCCGGGATCTCCGCGTCGCTGCCCGCCCCGATCGCGTGGGCGAGCGAGAGCACGTAGGCGAAGACCGTGAAGCGATGCAGCTGGCGCCAGCGCCGCGCCCCGATCCGCCGCCGCACGTAGAAGGTCAGGGCGAGCGCCGCGATCGCGTACCCCGCGACGATCCCGATGCCCGTGTAGAGCGCCCGGTAGGGCGTCATGAACGGCACCAGGATCCCGACCGGGCCGGGCGCGATCGTGCGATCGCCGAGCAGCGTGATGCCGTGCACCGCGATCGCGACGAGCGCGACGAGCGCGGTGTGCTCGTGCAGGCCGAGCAAGCGCTTCTTCAGCCCCGGCCGGCGCAGCAGGCCGGAGGCCATCAGCAGGCCGATCAGGACCGAGACGGTAACGAGCAGCAGCGCGAGGCCGCCGGCCGCCCTGCTCGCGAGCCACCACGCGTAGTCGAGCGGTTCGCGCCTCACGCGGCGGCCCTCCAGACGCTCACGCTCGAGCGGGCCCGCAAGGGGCCGTGCAGCTCCACGTCGCCGTCGTCGTGGACGCTGAGGCCGCCGTGGCGCTCGAGGATGCGCCGCGCTCCTCCCGGCCCGCTCAGCAGCGCCCACTTCGCGAGCGTCTCCGCCTCGAACGCGCTCGGCCCGACCGCGGTGACCATCAGAAGGCCCGTCCAGGCGGGCAGGCCGGTCGCCGGGTCGAGCAGGTGGTGCGCGATCGAGCCGTCCGCGCGGCGCCACATGCGGCTGTTCAGGCCGGAGGTCGCGATCCCGCCCTCCCCCACCCGCACGTTGTGGACGTGCTCCCCCGTCAGGGGGTGTTCGACCGCGACCTCGTACGGGACCGCGCGCGCGTCGACGCCGCCGATCGCGAGGTCACCCGCGGCGTCGACGACGAAGCGGGAGTGGCCGTCGAGGGTCCGCGCGACGACGTCGGCCGCCATCCCCTTGACGACCCCGCCGCTGTCGATCCGAAGGCCCGGCGGACGCGACACGGTCCCGGCGGCGCGATCGACGTGGATCTCGCGCCAGCGCGAGCCGGTCCGTGCGCCGGCGGGGCGGCGCACGGGGGTGTCGGGAAGCGCCTGCGCGAGCGGGACGGGCACCGCGCCCGCGAGCGAGTCGCGGTAGCCGGCGGCCTCGATCTCGCCGAGCAGCGTCGCGTCGACGAGGCCGCCCGTGAGCGCCGCGGCGCGGATCGCGGCCTGGACCGCCGAGAGCAGCAGCGGACGGCAGCTGACGACGGGCGACGGATCGTCGTTGAGGGCGACCAGCTCGCTGTCGGGACGGAAGCGCGAGAGGCGCTCGTCGCAGGCCTCCAGCCAGCGCCGCGCCCGCTCCGCGGCGTCTGCGGCGCTCGACGTCCCGGACCGGACCGGATCCCCGATCATCAGCCGGAACTCGCAGCCCATGCAGGGGAAGGTGAGGTCGAGCTCGCTCATGAGCTGCGCGTCACCGGCAAGGGGGCTTCGATCACGGGGGCCGCCCCGGAGACGACCGGTCCGCCGGTGACGCTCGTCACGCCCGACGAGCGTCCGGGCGAGCGGATCGTCGTTTCGACGATCACGCGGCGCTTGACCTTGCGAACGAGCACCTGGCGGGGAGCCTGCGCGAGGGCCGGTTTGCCGAGCACGGGGTCGCGCCCGGCGGCGACCCGCTCGGCAAGCAGGATCAGCGTCGCCGCGAACAGGGCGGCCGAGCCGAGCGCGATGCGCAGCATCCCGCCCCGGGAACGCGCGGCGGCGGGCCGGGCGGGGCGCTTGGCGCGTTGCGACGCGCCGTCCCCGCCCGGAGCCACGACGGCGGGGCCGCGCTCGGCGGCCCCCTCCTCCTCCCCGCGCGCGGGCTCAGTCGTCGTGTTCATGCCCTTCGTGGCCTTCGGTTTTGACGCCTTCGCCTGTTTCCGTGCCGCCGCCGGCGCCGCTCGGTTTGGTCGTCGGCGGCGAGGTCGGGGTCGTTTCGGTGCCCGTCCCCGAGCCGCCGGTCGCTCCGCTCGGTTTCGTCGTCGGGGGCGTCCCCGGCGTCGAGCCGCCAGAGCTTTCCGGCGCGCTCGCGCCGCTCGGCTTGGTCGTCGGAGTGCTCGGCGAGGACCCGCCGCCGCTGCCGCCCTTCTCGGGCTTCGCGCCGCTCGCCCTGGTCGACGGAGCTCCTTTCCCGGGCGAGGCGTCGCTGCGGGTCGTGCCGTGCCCACCTTTGGCGCCGCTGGCGTAGCTCTTGACGTGAGCTCCGCCGCCGGTCGTGCCGATCGTGCCGGCCGACGCGGCCGCGTGGCTGCCGCTGGCGCGGGTCGCGACCGCCGCGGCCTTCGCCCATCCGACGTGGACGGCGGCGGTCTGGGTCGCCGAGCCGTGGGCGCCGTCGCCGAGCCCGACGTGGCGGTAGCGGTGGATCGTCTGTGTTTCGGTGACCGTGCGGACGTCCGCCGCGACCGGCGCGGCGGTGCTCGCTCGCCGCTTGGCGGTCCCCTGGCTCATCGCCACCGCCGTCAGCCCGCCGAGGGACGCAAGCGTCGCCCCGACGGCCATCTTGTTGCGCAGATGCTTCACGGTGCCCCCGTTTCGTCCCTGTGGGTGGCGCGTCCCGCGGGACGCCCTTTCCGGTGGGACACCCCGCCGGGCGGATTGCTCACGCGCGCGAACGCCGTTTGGACGGATGGAGGAACCTCGAGTCCTACGGGTAAAGCCGCTCTCCGCTGTCGGAGTCGACGATCGCGATCGCTTCGACCGGGCAGGCGCGCGCGGCCTCGAGCAGCAGCTCGTCGGGCGCGGTTCCGATCACGCGCGCGTGGTCGTCGAGGGCGAACGCCTCGGGCGCCGTCTCCACGCAGTCGCCCTGCGCGATGCAGCTGCCCTCGTCGATCTGGACCTCGTAGGCCATCGGCTTCCCCCTTGGCTCGGTGCGCGCCCGCTGCGCGGGCGCCTTCCGGGGTGAGACACCGCGGGGCGGGGGACGCTCACGCCTGGCCGTGGCGGCTGGACGGATCGGCTACGGGGATGGCCGGCCAGTGGGGCGAGCTTAGGCAGTGGGAGTAAGCACGACGACGGGGATCACGCGACCACCGGTCGTCTGCTCGTACTTGGCGAACTGCGGCTGCCGGCGCTTCCACTTCTCGAACAGGGGTCGCGCTCCTCGCGGTGGGCCTCGCTCGCCTCGACCGCGAGGGTCTCGGTGCCGACCTCGATCTCGGTCCCCGGGTTCGCGATCAGGTTGTCGAACCAAGCGGGCTGGTGGGCGCTTAGTAAAAGGTCACCAGCGGACTCAGCTGGCCAGCGGCCGATCTGCGCCACGTCCGTCGACCGGGCCGAAGCGTTGCACGATCGGCCCCTCAGACGCGAAAAGCCCGGCAGTTGAGGGGCCACTCGTAGCTCCGGGACAGGGACTCGAACCCCAAATTCGACATCCAGAGTGTCGCGTGTTGCCAATTACACCATCCCGGACAGCGCTGGAAGGATAGTACGCGGCGTGGCCTAGACGCTCAGCGGGGTGCGCCCGCCCAAGCGGCAAAGCCAGGCAGCCCCCATCAAGCTGGCCAGCCTCAGCCTCACTGAGCCAGACCCCTAAGAACCAGCCGGCGTCGACGGCCGCACCTTGGCTGTTCCATCGGGCCGCCTGACGCTGGACTATGTCGATGCGCCCTCCGATGGTGCTGGAACGCGACTGCCCGGTGCAGCTCTGAGCGCAGGGCGGCCATCGTGCAAACGCCAGTCCAAACCGACCGTCGCCTGCATCGAACGACGTGTCACGCGCCTTCAGCACATCCACTGATCATGACGATGCCCATCGCACCTTGCCCACGTCGAGGTACTCCTGAGCTTGAGCCAGTTGCCCAGTCGAGGCCTGCGCCGCCCGGTGAGCCGATTGCAAAGCATGGCATTCAGATCAACGCCAAACCGCGGCCTGTATCGCGCGCGCCTACCGCACAGCCCCTGATCGAGCTCGGTCCGAGACGCCGACGCATCCGTCCTGTCGCCCCACGGCTCCTCGAAGGCCCCTCGTTGGCGATGGTTCTGAACCACTCAGCCTTGCCGGTGCTAGGGGATGCCCTCCGCTCGAGAACTCAATATGCGGGGCGCCAACCGCCGCTAATGGGTGGCCGCAACCCCACGGGGTTGCGGCCACCCATCTTACAATCAAGCAATCAAGCGCTTGATCCACGGCTCCATGCTTTCGGTGAGTGAGTTAGGTTTGAACAACACGGGTCTATTGACACCAGCTCTTCGCCATTTCCAATTCCTTGATGGAAGGCTCGTTATCGTCGAGTGTCGACATGACGTCACTACAGCCAGGCGCCTGTGCTACGGCTCCATGATTTCGATAGCTTGCGAAGCTTTGAGTCCGACAACCTGTTCACCTTTTGCGATTTCCAGGCACGATCTCGATGGAAGGCCCGTCCCGTCGAGTTCTGATTTCAGTTCGACTTTGGACATGGTGCCGCTCATGTTGTCCCATTCAGTGAATGCCGGAATGGTCCCATTGCATTTACCGGTCGCGCCTTTCAATTCACCACCTTTAGCAACCTCGACACCGAACGATAACATATCCATAATCCGGCTGCCCTTTACAACGATGTTAGTGCCGCCTTCACATAAGATTAATACGCCCGCCGCCGGCAATAAGATGGTGATCAGGAATAAGCCCGCACCACCGCTTAACCCTAACGCCAAATGCCATTCAGCATTATCAATTAAGACTAAGCCAGGGCCATCGCCAGCTGTGTTACATTTCTTGCTTTCGATTATGATATTGGTATATAAGAGCTTCGCGAGCCCTAATTCGGCCATGTTTTTGCCGAATAGCGCGATTAACCAACCGGCGCCTTGGAGATTTAGTACCCCGAAGAATTTGATTTCCTGGGTGGCGCTTTCTCCTCTAACTTCGACTTCTTCCACGCCTGGTAAGAGTAAGACACTAGGTAAGGCCGTTTCGCCGTTGGCCGCCGAGGCTACGGTCCCGAACGCGGCGAGCGTCAGACCCGCCGCCAAGAACCGCTTGACGTTCTTCATCGTCTGCACTCCTTTCAACCACTGGTGACGGTGAAGAGCCGAAGAAAGCTACGAGAGTCGCGCGGTCGCCTGCCGAGCTTCTTCGTCTCCTGAGCACGTCTACCTCCCCAGGAGTAACGGCGGGTGGCCGCGCCCCGTTGGGATTGCGGCCACCCTGTTACAGCCAAGAGCCTGTGCTACGGCTCCATGATTTCTATAGCTTGCGACGCGGTGAGGCCGATAACCTCTTCGCCGCCCGCAATTTCCTCACATGATCTCGATGGGAGGCCGGTGCCGTCGAGTTCGGATTTCAGTTCTGCTTTGGACATGCCACCGGACATGTTGTCCCATTCGGTGAATGCCGGGATGGTTCCGTTGCATTTGCCGGTCGCCGCTTTGAATGACCCCCCTTTCGGGACCTCGGTACCGAACGATAAGACATCGACGACCTGGCTACCTTTCACCACGATGTTGGTACCTTCGCATAAGAGTAACGGGGCTGTCGACGGGAGTAAGATGATGATCAGGAATAAGCCCGTACCACCGCCTAAGGCTAACGCCAGGTGCCATTCAGCATTGTCGATTAATACCGTGCCCGAGGCATCACCGGCCGTATTACATTTTTTGGCTTCGAGTTTGACGCCGGTGAATAAAACCTTTGCGAGCCCTAATTCGGACATGTTTTTGCCGAACAGCTCGAATAACCAACCCACCCCTGAGAGGTTCAGGACTCCAAAGAATTTAGTTTCCTGGGTTGTGCTTTCTCCTTTGAGTTCGACTTCTTCTACGCCGGGTAAGAGTAAGATGCTGGGTAAGGATGTTTCGGCGTCAGCCGCGGAGGCGGCGATGCCGAATGTGGCGAGCATCAAGGCTGCCATCAGGAACAGCTTGAGGTGCTTCATGATTGCTCCCTTTCTCGTTGGTTAGAGCCCCGCCGCACCGTGCACAGTGCATGCATGAGTGGTGTGGTCTTGGGGTGCACGGCTAGCATGCCACCGATAGGAGCGGTGATGCAAGTGTTTTGCTGGGTTGTTTCCCGTTTTCCGCGGTTCCGCCGGGTCGACGTCATTGCGCCGTCGGTGGGTGGGTCGCGGATGCCGCGAGAGAGGAGCTCGGCGGGACGGGGCGCCGGGCCGGTCGGGGATGCTGCGAGAGGGAAGCGGTGGCGCCCGGGGTGTGTGTTTCGCAGCGGGTGGTGTGTTGTTTTTGGGGCGCTGGTGTGTTGGGTGTTTTAGAGTGTGATTTTGGTGTGTGTGGTTTGGTGTT
>DATNBM010000040.1:0-19471 GCA_035571915.1 Solirubrobacteraceae bacterium
CTCGGCGACTTCGCGGCAGCGGCGGTTCGCTTCGTCGTAGTTGCCCTCGACCTGGCAGACCTTCGCGCCGAGCGCCATCACGCCGCGGGCCTTCGTCGGCTCCAGGCGGCTCGGGTAGACGACGTAGGCGTCGACGCCGGCCTTGGCGGCGAGCGAGGCCACGGAGGTGCCGACGTTGCCGGTCGAGACGCAGCCGATCTCCGTGTCGCCTTTCTCCAGCAGGCGCGCGATCGACATCGAGCAGACCCGGTCCTTGTAGGAGAAGCTCGGGCGCTGCGAGGAGTCGTCCTTCAGATAGAGGTTCGCGATCCCCAGCTCGGCGCCGAGCCGCTCGGCGCGGATCAGCGCCGTGTAGCCCGAGCTCTGACCGACGCGCGCCTGGGCCCGCGCGTCGACGATCGGCAGCAGCTCCTCGAAGTGCCAGATGTTGCGCGGGCGCTCGTCGCTCGGCACCTCGGCGAAGTGGCGCGCGGCGAGCTCGTAGTCGTAGACGACGTCCAGACCCTTGCCGCAGTCCGGGCAGGAGAACACCGTCGACTCGAGCGGCCAGTGGTTGTCGCAGCGGTGGCAGACCAACTCGGTCGCGCATGAGCGCGTCCGCTGCCGGGCGCCCTGCTCGGGCTGTGCAGTCGTTGTGCTCATGCGGGCACCCCCAACGATACGCCCGGCCAGGGCGTCTGTGAACCCCGCTCCTCATTTCCGAGCGCGAGCCACAGCTCCTCGGCGATGTGCGGGACGAACGGGCCGAGCATCTGGACGAGCACGGCGAGCGCGGCGAGCAGCGCCTCGAGGTTGGCGGCGCTCAGGGCCGGCTCGCGTGCCAGCACGCGCTTCTCGAAGTCCTTGATGCGGTCGAACAGGCGCATCAGGTTCCGAACCGCGCTGTGCATCTCGAGCTCCTCCATGTCGCCCGTCGTGCGCTGCACGCCCGCCTCGCACCACTGGGCGAGTTTCAGCCGCAGGTGCTCGGAGGTGTCCTTCTCGATCGCCGCAGGCTCCGCGGCGAGCGCCAGCTTGGCGGTCGTGTAGTCCCAGACCTGCCCCAGGAAGCGGTGGCAGCGGAGCACCGCGGAGTCGCTCCAGTTCAGCGACTTCTGCGGCCGCGCCGCGAACAGCACGGCCAGCCGGACCGTGTCGGCCCCGTACCGCTCGACCAGCTCGTCGGGATCGACCACGTTGCCGAGATGCTTGCTCATCTTGCGGTTGTCGCGCGTCACCATCTCGTGAAACAGGCAGCCCGCGAACGGCTCCCCGTCGGCCAGGAAGTCGAGCGGCCCGAGGTCGCGCAGCGCCTTGGTGACCGTCCGCTGGTCGAACACGAAGTTGCCGCTGTCAGAGCCCGCGACGAGCCGCTCGGAGGGCAGCCAGTGCCGCAGGTCGGGCAGCGCGAGGATCTCCTCGAGCGTCGCCTCGCGCGACTCCGGCGGCACGCACGCTGGGATCCACAGCCACAGCGCGTCGAAGTGGCAGTCGAGCGTGTCGGTCTCGCGCCGCGCGGGTCCGCCGCAGGTGGGGCAGGTCGTGTTCACGAACTCATCGAGCTCGGCGAGCGGGTTGCCCGTGCCCGTCGGAGTGATGTCGAGCGGCAGCACGACCGGCAGGTCGGCCTTCGCGACAGGGACCGTCCCGCAGCTCTCGCAGTAGACGATCGGGATCGGCGTGCCCCACGAGCGCTGGCGCGAGATCACCCAGTCCGAGGCCTTGTAGCGGACCGCCTCGCGAGCCCCCGCCGCAGGCCCCGCCGGCTCGGCCTCCTCGGTCTCCTCGGTCTCTGCCACGGCGATCCCGAGCCGGCGCACGAGCACCTCGTCGGTCTTGTCCGCGACGGGCACCCCGAGCGCGATCGTCGGCCCGAAGCGCGCGTCGACGACGGGTGAGATGACGACCGGGAGGGCGCGGCCGGAGGGGTCCGTGAGGGTGCCCTGGGCCTCGATCAGCGGGATCGTCTCGGCGTCCCGTGCGCTTCGCACCCAGCCCCCCGAGCGCATCTGCTCGAGCCGATCGGCGACCGCGGGGTCGCTCGCCCACCGCTCGGCCTCGGGGTGACGCGGGGAGATCACGACGAACTCGGCTCCCGCTGCGGCACCCGCGTGCGGCGTGAAGGCCACGACCTCGCGACCCTCGGCGTCGATCAGCCCGACCTCGACGCCGTCGACGCGGCCCATCACGTCGAGCTGGGAGTCGAGCGCGACCTTGTCCCATTTGCCGCTCGCCTCGCGCTCGGCGAGGCGGGCGTCGTTCTCGGTCACGTAGGCGCTGACCTTGAAGTACCACTGGGGCAGCTCGATCAGCCGCACCGGGTTGTGGCAGCGCCAGCACGTGCCCCCGGCCTCGACCTGGATCGAGGCGAGGGTGGTCTGGCAGTTCTCGCACCAGTCGACCGTGCCGGTGCCGCGGTAGACGAGCCCGGCGTCGTAGAGGGTCAGGAACATCCACTGCGACCAGCGGTACATCAGCACGTCGGAGCTGAGGAACGAGCGCTCCCAGTCGAGCGAGAAGCCGAGCCGCTGGAGCTGGCCCTTCATGTGCTCCGCGCAGCGGTTCACCCACGCGGTGGGCGGCTCGCCGCCGGCGATCGCGCCGAGCTCCGCGGGGAGGCCGAACGCGTCGAAGCCGAAGGCGAACAGCACGTCGTCGCCGCGGGCGCGGCGGAAGCGCGCGTAGGCGTCGCCGACCGAGTAGGAGCGGACGTGGCCGATGTGGACGTTGCCCGACGTGAAGGGCGCCGAGGGCTTGATGTAGAGATGTCCCGCCCGCCCCGGCTGATCCTCCGCCACGGCAGGGGTGCGGAAAGCGTCCCGCTCGGCCCAGGACGCCTGTCGGCGGGCCTCCACGGCGTGCGGGTCATAGCGCCTGTCGGGCCCGTCGCTCACGATGTTTTCGAGGATATCCGAGCCCCTCGGCGGCGAAGGGACGGACCCGCGTGCGGCCGGGGATCGCGGTCGGCTGCGAGGCGGCCCTGCCGAGGGTCGGGCCAGGGGGCCGGCGCGGGCTCGGCCGGGGCGTCGGCCGGGGACCCCATTGCTATGCTCAGCTGACCTTGGCTGCCGCCGCCCCGAAGGCGATCACGGCGCTCCGCCGACGCGTTTACGGCCCCGCCGAGAGCGGGGTTTTTTCGTCCGTGCCGACTGCGAGGATTCGACGATGGAGATAGAGATCGGACGTGGAAAGAAAGGTCGCCGCGCTTACGGGTTCGACGACATCGCGATTGTTCCTTCAAGGCGGACGCGCGACCCCGACGACATCGACATCTCTTGGAAGCTGGGTCCCTACCAGTTCGAGCTGCCGATGCTCGCCTCGGCGATGGACGGGGTGGTCTCGCCGGAGACGGCGGGCATCGTCGGCCGCCTCGGCGGCCTCGCCGTGCTCAACCTCGAGGGCATCTTCACCCGCTACGAGGACGCGGACGAGCAGCTCGAGCGGATCTCCGGCCTGCCGAAGGAGCTCGCCACGCGGGAGATGCAGGAGATCTACCGCGAGCCGGTCAAGCCGGAGCTGATCTCGCGGCGGATTCAGGAAATCAAGGAGCAGAAAGTCGTCGTGGCGGCGTCGCTGACCCCGCAGCGCGTGCTGCAGTGGCACGAGCTCGCGCTCGACGCGGGCCTCGACGTCCTCGTCATCCAGGGCACGGTCGTCTCCGGCGAACACGTCTCGACGGTCTCCGAGCCGCTGAACCTCAAGGAGTTCATCCCGAGCCTCGAAGTCCCGGTCGTGGTCGGCGGCTGCGCCTCCTACCACACGGGCCTGCACCTGATGCGGACCGGCGCGGCAGGCGTGCTCGTCGGCGTCGGCCCCGGCGCGGCCTGTACGACCCGCGGCGTGCTCGGCATCGGCGTGCCGCAGGCGACGGCGATCGCCGACGTGGCGCACGCGCGCTCGACGCACATGCTCGAGACGGGCGAGTACTGCCAGGTGATCGCCGACGGCGGGATGCGCAACGGCGGCGACGTCTCCAAGGCGATCGCGCTCGGCGCGGACGCGGTGATGATCGGCTCGCCGCTGGCGCGCGCGTACGAAGCGCCCGGACGCGGCTTCCACTGGGGCATGGCGACGTTCCACCCCGATCTGCCGCGTGGGGCGCGGGTGGCGACCTACCAGAACGGCACCCTCGAGGAGATCCTCGTCGGCCCGGCCCGCGAGAACGACGGCACGTTCAACCTGTTCGGCGGCCTGCGGACGTCGATGGCGACGTGCGGCCACAAGGACCTCGCGGAGTTCAACCGCGCCGAGGTCGTCGTGGCCCCGTCCCTGCAGACCGAGGGCAAGGCGCTGCAGCGCGACCAGCAGGTCGGCATGGGCGCCACCAACGGGAAGGTCGCGCAGCTCGTAAATGACTGACCGCGTCCGTCACCTCCCGCTCGGTCGGGTGCGCGCTTGACCGTCGACGCCGCCACGGCCGTGGAGCCGGAGGCGGGGGAGAAGCGGCGGATCATGCCCGCGCCGGCGGGCGAGGACCCGGTGAAGGGGCACGCGCAGGAGATCGTCGTGCTCGACTACGGCGGGCAGTACTCGCAGCTGATCGCTCGGCGGGTCCGTGACTGCGGGGTGTTCAGCGAGCTGCTTCCGCACCACGTTCCGCTCGAGGAGATCGCCGCGCGCAAACCGCGCGGGATCATCCTCTCGGGAGGGCCCGCGTCGGTCTACGCGCCCGGCGCGCCCGCGCTCGATGAGCGGCTGCTCGAGCTGGGGGTCCCGGTGATGGGCATCTGCTACGGGATGCAGCTGCTCGTCCACACGCTCGGCGGTCGCGTCGAGGAGGCCGAGGTGGGGGAGTTCGGCCGCTCCGAGCTGACCGTGACCGAGCCGGGAGTACTGCTAGAGGGGCTGCCGCGCGAGCAGACCTGCTGGATGTCTCACCGCGACACCGTCTACGAGCCGCCGCCGGGGTTCACCGCCCTCGCCTCCTCCACGGGCTCGCCGGTCGCGGCCGTTCAGGACGCCGCGCGGGGGATATACGGGATCCAGTTCCATCCGGAGGTCGTCCACACCCCCTACGGCGAGCAGATCCTGACCCGCTTCCTGACCGAGGTCTGCGAGTGTGAGCCGAACTGGTCGGCCGCCTCGATCGTCGAGGAACAGATCCGCCGGATCCGCGCCCAGGTGGGGGAGGGGAAGGTCATCTGCGGCCTGTCGGGCGGGGTCGACTCCTCCGTCGCCGCGCTGCTCGTGCACCGCGCGGTCGGCGACCAGCTCACCTGCGTGTTCGTCGACCACGGCCTGATGCGAAAGGACGAGGGCGAGCAGGTCATCAAGACCTTCCGCGACACCTTCAAGGTCCCGCTCGTGGCGGTCGACGCCGAGACCCGGTTTCTGGAGAAGCTGAAGGGGGTGACCGAGCCCGAGGCCAAGCGCAAGGCGATCGGGGCCGAGTTCATCCGGGTGTTCGAGGAGGAGGCCTCCCTTTTGGCCGATCCCACCCACCCCGCCGCCCGGTTCCTCGTGCAGGGCACGCTCTACTCGGACGTGATCGAGTCCGGCGGCGGCACCGGCGCGGCGACGATCAAGTCCCATCACAACGTCGGCGGGCTGCCCGACGACCTCCAGTTCGAGCTCGTCGAGCCGCTGAGGGCCCTCTTCAAGGACGAGGTGCGCGCGGTCGGCGCCGAGCTCGGCCTGCCCGAGCGGCTCGTCTGGCGCCAGCCCTTCCCCGGTCCCGGCCTCGCGATCCGCGTCGTCGGCGGCGAAGCGACCCGCGAGCGCCTGGACGTCCTCCGCGAGGCGGACCACATCCTTCAGGAGGAGATCCGCAAGGCCGGCCTCTACCGCGAGCTCTGGCAGTCCTTCTGCGTCCTGCCGGACGTCCGCACGGTCGGCGTCCAGGGGGACGAGCGCACGTACGGCTACGTCGTCGTGGTTCGCGCCGTCACCAGCGACGACGCGATGACCGCCGACTGGGCGCGGCTGCCCTACGACCTGCTCGAGACGATCGCCTCGCGCATGATCAACGAGCTGCGGGAGGTCAACCGGGTCGTGCTCGACATCACCTCCAAGCCCCCCGGCACGATCGAGTGGGAGTAGCGCGGGAGCGAACCTAGGCCCGCGGGCCGATCGGCGGAGGCTCGAGGCCGGTCAGGAACTCGGGGAGCCGGATCGTCGGATCGAGGGCGGCGGCGGCCATCATCGAGGCGGCCAGCGAGCAGGAGAGGATGTCGATCAGCTGCTCGGCCGGAACGTCGTGGCCTTCCAGCCAGTCCAGGCCCGCGGCCTGAACCGAGGCGAGCCAGGCGCGCGCGGTCGCGCGCGCCAGCGGGGAACCGCGTGCGCCGCCCGGCATCCCCGCCAGGACCAGCGCCGTGAAGGCCTCGTGGTCGCGCTCGAGGATCTTCGCCACCTCGACGTCGGCGGGCGCCACCCGGCGCAGCGCGCGGTGCATCTCGGGGTGCTCCTCGATGCTCGTAAACCATCGCTGCAGGCCGACCCGCAGCTGCTCGGCGGGCGGCATGCCGGCGTCGGGTTCGAGCGCGAGCAAGCGCTCGACGATGTGCTCGATGCAGGCGACGTAGTACTCGCGCTTGCCCGCGAAGTAGTGGTAGAGGAGCCCCCGGGAGACGCCTCCCGCGGCGGCGATCTCATCGATCGAGATCTCCTCCCACGAGCGAACCGCGAACAGCGCGATCCCCGCCTCGAGCAGCTGCTCGCGGCGAGCGTCGACGTCCATCCGTGTGCGCGTCCCGGCCACCGCTCGATTCTAGGCTCGCGCGTCCCGCCCCGCGCTTGTTAGACTTTCGTTCAATAGCTGCTCCCGTCCCCCAGGAGGTAGCCGTGCCCCCCGCAACAGCCGCCGCTCCGAGTCGCGCTGCCGAGCCCCGCGACGCCGTGCTCCCGGTCGGCTTGCTCGGCGAGGCGCCCGCCTCGCCGGCCGGGCCTCTGACGGGGGGAGAGCCGGTGCGGATGCCGACGCGGCTGAGGATGCCGCGGGCGCTGCAGCTGGTGCGGATCAACTGGCGCCAGGCCCGCTTCATGTTCCGCGCGAGGCGCGAGGTGGGCGAGATCTTCGGGATGTACGGGCCGACCGGCGAAGACGCCGTCGTCACGAGCCACCCCGACCACGTGCGCTCGCTGTTCACCGCCGACCCGGCGCTCGCGCCGTCGCTGACCGGCGAGTCGCCGCTGCGCCCGATCGTCGGGCCGAACTCGGTGCTGACGCTGCTCGGCCCGGAGCACATGCGCCAGCGCAAGCTGCTGCTGCCGTCCTTCCACGGCGAGGCCGTCGAGCGCTACACCGCGATGATCGCCGAGGCCGCCGAGCGGGAGATCGACCGCTGGCCGGTCGGACAGCCGTTCGCGCTCGGGCCCGCGATGCAGGCGATCACGCTCGACGTGATCATGTCGGGGATCTTCGGGGTCGAGGGGACCCCCGCCGAGGGCACCCCGGAGCGCGATCTGCGCGAGACGATCCGCGCCGCGGTGGCGCTCTCCTCGCGACCGAGCACGCAGTTCTTCGAACTGCTGAACATCGGGCGCCGCGAGCCGATCAGGATCGCGAGGCGCTTCGTCGAGAACCTCGAGCGGCCCGTCTACGCGGCGATCGCGGCTCGCCGGGCGGCCGGCGAGGAGGGGCTCGGCGACGACGTCTTCTCGCTGCTGCTGAAGGCCCGCTACGAGGACGGGGAGCCGATGTCCGACCAGGAGCTGCGCGACGAGCTCCTGACGCTCGTCCTCGCCGGCCACGAGACGACCGCGAACACGCTCGCCTGGGCGTTCGAGCGCCTGCTTCGAACCCCGGCCGCCTACGAGCGGCTGCGCGAGGAGGTGCGGGCTGAGGACCCCGACGCCGGAGCCGACTACGTCGAGGCGACGATCCACGAGGCGATGCGGGTCAGGCCCGTGATCCCGCTGATCGGCCGCCGCGTGACCGTCCCCTGGCAGCTCGGGGAGTACTCGCTGCCCGCGGACACGCCGGTGCTGATCAGCATCCTGCTGCTTCACCACCGCGAGGACCTCTACCCCGAGCCGTACGCGTTCCTGCCTGAGCGCTTCCTCGGCGCGAAGCCCGGCACCTACACCTGGATCCCCTTCGGCGGGGGCATCCGCCGCTGCCTCGGGGCGACCCTCGCGATGGCCGAGCAGCGGGTCGTGCTGCGCGCGATCGCCGCCCGGACGGACCTCGCGGCGGTCGATCCGGCGCCGGAGCCGGTCCGCCACCGAAACGTCACGATGGTGCCGGCGCACGGCACCCGCGTCGTCCTCGAGAGCCGGCGCGCGGCCGCATAGCCGGGCGGGGCGCCGTCCCCGGCCCGGCGCGAACCGCCGGGTCCGCGGGGGACCCAGGCGATCGGCGCCGACATTGGCTATTGTGTTCGCTTCGCCGCGCGCTTACGCGTGGCCTTTTTCACGCGATGGCACCCTCGACCAAGACCTACGTAGCGAAGCCGACCGACCGTGAGCGGAATTGGCTGATCGTCGACGCCAACGGCAAGACGCTCGGCCGCCTCGCCACGCAGCTGGCGGACCTGCTGCGCGGCAAGCGCAAGCCCGAGTACACGCCGCACATCGACACGGGTGACTTCGTCGTCGTGATCAACGCCGAGAAGATCCACGTGAGCGGGAACAAGCGCCAGGACAAGCGCTACTACCGGCACTCCGGCTACCCCGGCGGGCT
This sequence comes from Solirubrobacteraceae bacterium, assembly GCA_035571915.1. Lineage (GTDB taxonomy): Bacteria > Actinomycetota > Thermoleophilia > Solirubrobacterales > Solirubrobacteraceae > Palsa-744. The sequence continues at coordinate 8,603 of DATNBM010000040.1, forward strand.
GCGGTCGCGCACCTTCGAGGAGATGCAGGCGCGGCGCCCGGAGGAGATCATCCGCCTGGCCGTCAAAGGGATGATGCCCCGCAACCGCCTGGCCCGCAAGCAGCTTACGAAGCTCAAGATCTACGCCGGGCCCGAGCACCCGCACGTGGCGCAGCAGCCCACCCCCCTGGAGATCGAGGCCTGATGACAGACGAGGAGACCCCGCAGCACGCAGTCCCCGGCGAGGACGCCGCGGAGATCGCCGGATCGGCCGAGGACGCGCCGCTGGAGGCTGCTCAGGAGGCCGCCGAGACGGGCGCCGAGGCGCCCGAGCCGGCCGCCGTCGAGCCCGCGGGCGAGGGCCACGCGGTGCCCACCGCCGAGGCGCAGGAGATCGCAGGGTCCGCCGAGGACGCCGCGCTCGAGGCCGCCCAGGAGGCGCAGGACGCCGAGGCCGAGACGATCGCCGAGAGCGAGGAGGAGCTCGACGAGGAGGCGCCGCCGCGCGAGAAACCGGCCGTGCCGGGCGCGCACCTCGAGGTCGACATCGTCCCCGAGGGCGTCGACCCGCTCAGCCAGGGCGAGGAGTACGTCGACCCGTACGCCGTCGAGGAGGAGGGCGAGGAGCAGGCGCAGGGCGGCGAGTCCGACCGGGACGAGCCGATCTCCGAGCCGATCTCGAGCGTCGCGATCGACCTCGCCTCGGGAGCGCGCTACCGCGCGACGGGCAAGCGCAAGACCGCGATCGCCCGCGTCACGCTGCGCCCGGGGACCGGCACCTACCTCGTCAACGGCCGCACGCTCGAGGAGCACTTCCCCCGCACGACCCTTCAGCGCAACATCCGCCAGCCCCTGGAGACGGTGGGCTACGAGGACCGCATGGATGTCGTCGCGCGCCTGCACGGGGGCGGCATCTCCGCCCAGGCCGGCGCGCTTCGCCACGGCGTCTCCCGCGCGCTGCTCGAGGCCGACCCGAACCTTCGCGGCGAGCTCAAGAGGCGCGGCTTCCTGACCCGTGACTCGCGCGCCAAGGAGCGCAAGAAGGCCGGGCTGAAGAAGGCGCGCAAGCGCCCGCAGTTCTCCAAGCGCTAGGTCGCGCTGCAAAGAGGAGGAGAGGATGGCCCGCAAGCTGTTCGGGACCGATGGCGTACGCGGCGTCGCCGGCGAGTTCCTGACCGCGGAGCTGGCTCTCGCCCTGGGTCGAGCCGCGACCGCGCGCGTGCAGGCCGAGCGCCCGCAGGTGCTGATCATCCGCGACACGCGCGAGTCGGGCGAGATGCTGCAGGCCGCCGTCGCCGCGGGCGTCGCGGCTGCGGGCGGCGACGCCCTGCTCGGCGGCGTGCTCCCGACTCCGGCCGCGCCGCTGCTGCTCGGCCGCTACGGGTTCGACCTCGCGGTCGTCCTGTCCGCCTCGCACAACCCCTACCGGGACAACGGCATCAAGTTCTTCGGGGGCGACGGCTACAAGCTCTCCGACGAGACCGAGCTTCAGATCGAGCGGGCCCTCGAGGAGCCCGCCCCGCCCGCCGCCTCGATCGGACGCGTGCGCGAGCTGCGCGGCGCCGCCGAGGACTACCTGCGCGAGCTCCACACTCGCTTCCGCGAGCTCGACCTGACCGGCCTCGACGTGCTGCTCGACTGCGCCAACGGCGCCACCTACCTCCTCGCCCCGGAGATCTTCAAGCGCCTCGGCGCGAGCGTGACGGTGCTCGCGGGCAGCCCCGACGGGCGCAACATCAACGACGGCTGCGGCTCGACCCACGTCGAGCGGCTCGCCGAGAAGGTGCTCGCGGGCGGCCACCGGCTCGGCTTCGCCTTCGACGGGGACGGCGACCGAGTGCTCGCCGTCGACTCCCGCGGCGGGGTCGTCGACGGCGACGAGCTGATGGCGCTCGGGGCGCTGCACCTGCGCGAGACCGGGCGTCTGCCCGGGGGCGGCGTGGTCGTGACCGTGATGACGAACTACGGCTTCCACGCCGCGATGGAGCGCGAGGGGATCGAGGTCAAGGTCACGAACGTCGGCGACCGCTACGTGCTCGAGGAGCTCCGCGCGAGCGGCTTCGCGCTCGGCGGCGAGCAGTCGGGACACCTGATCGAGATGGGCTTCAACCGCACCGGGGACGGGATCGCGGGCGCGCTGCTGACGCTCGAGGCGCTGGCCGGCGGCGACCTCGCGGAGCGCACCGCGATGAGCAAGCTGCCCCAGCGGCTGGTCAACGTCCGCGTCCGCGACCGCGACGCGATCGCGGGCGCCGACGCCGTCCACGCCGCCGTCCGCGAGGCCGAGGGCGAGCTGCAGGGGCGCGGGCGCGTGCTGATCCGCCCGAGCGGCACCGAGCCGCTCGTGCGGGTGATGGTCGAGGCGCCGACGGCGCAGGAGGCCGACGCGATCTGCGGCCGCCTCGTCGCGCTCGTCGAGTCCGAGCTCGGCAGCTGAGGCTCCTCCAGATAGCCTTTCGTGTCGCACCTCGGGAAAGTTCGGCAAGGGGGAACGGCATGAGAACGATCGTCTGCCGCGTGGCGGGGCTGTGCCTGGCAGTCGCGTCGCTGCTGGCTCCGGCGCAATCCGCCGCCGCGGGCGAAGGTCTCAAGATCGAATACGAACGCTCCGAGGAAACCAATCTCCTCACCCTCACGATCCACGGCACCGCCGGGCCCGACGAAATCGTCCTCTCCTGCAAGGAAGGGCTCGTCGCAGTCGACGGCAAAGCGATCGAGAAAACGAACACGGGCCAGACGATGCCCTGCGGAGCCGCGTACGGCACCGCACCGATCCCCGGTCCCCAGGCGATCACTGTCGACGGCGAAGCCGGCAACGACAGAATCGACGTCTCCGCCGCGACCAAGGCGGCCGGGTTCGCGCAGCTGGCCGGCTATCAGGGCACGACCGAACTGCAGATCTTCGGAGGCCCGGGAGCCGACACCGAGATCGGCGGCCCCGAAGGCGAGCGCTTCAACGCGCCCGAAGAAGAGGCTCCGGGTGGCGGCGACAGGATCGAAGGAGCGGGCGGGCGCGACGAGATCGCCGGCACGAGCGAAGCCGACGTCATCTTCGGCGGCGCGGGAAACGACCAGATCAAGCCGGGCGGGGGCGCCGACGTCGTCCACGGTGGGCCCGGCAACGACGGGATCGACGGCGAAGGCGTCACGAGTCACGGCGACCGCTACTACGGCGACGCGGGCAACGACATCATGTTCGGCGGCTTCGGCAACGACTACCTGAACGGCGGGCCCGGCAACGACGAGCTGGGCGGCGCGGCCGGCAACGACCGGTTGATCGGCGGACCCGGCAAGGACCTGCTGAACGGCGAAGGCGGCAACGACGTCCTGATCGGCGGTCCGGGCAGGGACTTCCTCGACGGCGGCCCGGGCCGCAACCGCCTCACCCAGTAGCCGAACAGGGCGGGGTGACCCTGGCTCCCACGTGCAGCCCGCGTCCCAGGCGCGAGGCACCCCCTTGGTATCTTCGAACGGGTGTGCGGCATCGTTGGCTACGTGGGCGGTCGCCCCGTCCGTGACCTGCTGCTGGCGGGCCTGACACGGCTGGAATACCGGGGCTACGACTCGGCCGGGATCTCCGTGATCGCCGGCGAGCGGATCGAGGCCGTCCGCGCGGTCGGCAACCTCGGCGCGCTGCGCGAGAAGCTGGCCGACGGCGGGGGGAGCGTCGCGGTCGCCGAGCGGGGGGCCGGCGAGGGCCTGTTCACGGGGATCGGGCACACCCGCTGGGCCACGCACGGCCGCGTCAGCGAGGAGAACGCGCACCCGCACTCCGACGACGCCGACCGCGTCCACGTCGTCGTCAACGGGATCGTGGAGAACTTCATGGCGCTCAAGCAGCGTCTGGTCGAGGCCGGCCACAGCTTCAGCTCCGAGACCGACGCGGAGGTCATCGCGCACCTCGTGGCGGAGCTCTACGACGGCGACCTCGCCGAGGCCGTCAGGGCGGCCTTCAACCAGCTCGAGGGCCACTACGCGTTCGTCGCGATGAGCCTCGACGAGCCCGACGTCCTGGTCGGCGCCCGCAAGGAGTGCCCGCTGATCGTCGGCCGCGGCGACGGCGAGCAGTTCATCGCCTCGGCCGTCCCGGGCTTCCTCGCCGAGACCCGTCGCGTGCAGTACCTGGAGAGCGGGGAGATCGTCGTGCTGCGACCGGGCGAGGTTCGGATCATGACCGCCGCCGGCGAGCCGGTGCAGCGCGAGGAGGAACTCGTCGACTGGGACGAGGACACCGCCGAGAAGGATGGCTACGAGACGTTCATGCTGAAGGAGATCCACGAACAGGCCGACGCAGTCGCCGACGCGATCGCCGGGCGCACCGCGCGAAGCACCGGGATCGACCTCGACGAGGAGGGCGTGTTCGACGAGTCGATCCTGAACGGGCTGCGCCGGATCGTGATCGTGGGCTGCGGGACCGCCTACCACGCCGGCCTGATCGGCCGCTACGCGATCGAAGAGTGGGCCCGCGTACCGGTCGAGATGGACATCGCCTCCGAGTACCGCTACCGCAACCCCGTCGTCGGCCCCGACGATCTCGTGATCGGGATCTCCCAGTCCGGCGAGACGGCCGACACGCTCGCCGCGATGCGCCTGGCCCGCGAGCGCGGCGCCCGCATCCTCGCGATCACCAACACGATGGGCTCCCAGGCCACCCGCGACGCCGACGGAACCCTGTTCACGCGCGCCGGCCTGGAGATCGGGGTCGCCGCGACCAAGACGTTCATCTGCCAGGTCGCGGTCATGTACACGCTCGCGCTGCGCCTCGCCGAGCTGCGCGGGGAGCTCGCCCCGGAGCGTCTCGCCGAGCTGGTCGCCGAGGTCAAGCGTCTGCCGCACTGCATCGACGAGGTCCTCCGCCGGGCCGGCGAGCAGGTCCGGCCGATAGCAGAGGCGCACTGGCAGGACGACTTCTTCCTCTACATCGGCCGCCACGTCGGCCTGCCGGTCGCGCTCGAGGGGGCGCTGAAGCTGAAGGAGATCTCCTACATCGCGACCGACGCCTACGCGGCCGGGGAGATGAAGCACGGTCCGATCGCGCTGCTCGACGACTCGACGCCCGTCGTCTGCGTGGCGACCGACTCCCCGGTCCTCGAGAAGGTCGCCTCGAACATGCAGGAGGTCCGCGCCCGCGGCGCGCACGTGATCGCGATCGCGACCGACGGCAACGAGGAGATTCCCGCCCAGTCGGAGGCGACGATCTGCGTGCCGCCGCTCGACTGGATGCTGCAGCCGCTGCTCGCCGTGATCCCGCTGCAGCTGCTCGCCTACGAGATCGCACGCCGTCGCGGCCTGAACGTCGACCAGCCGCGCAACCTCGCCAAGACCGTCACCGTCGAGTAGCGACCATCTAGCATCGCTCTCGTGGAGGAGCTGCCCGACTTTCTCGAGCCCCTGCCCGACGCCGAGACGATGCGCGGCATCGACCGCTGGGCAATCGAGCAGCAGGGCGTCCCCGGCCTCGACCTGATGGAGCGCGCCGGCGCCGCCGTGGCCGCCGCGGTCGAACGCGTCGCCCCCGACGGGCCGGTCGCGGTGCTCTGCGGGAAGGGCAACAACGGCGGCGACGGCCTCGTCGTCGCGCGGCTGCTGCGGCAGGCCGGGCGCGAGGTGGCGACGATCCTGATCGGGCCTCCGGGCGAGATGCGGGGCGACGCCCTCGCCAACCTCGAGCGTCTGCCCGGCCCCGGCCCCGTCCGGCTCGACGGCACGCCGTGGGACGGCGGGGCGGAGCCTTCCGGCGCGTCCGGCTCTCCGCTGGCGGATGCGGTCGCGGTCGTCGACGCGCTGCTCGGGACGGGGTTCGCCGGCTCGCCGCACGGCGAGGTCGCCGAGGCGATCGCGGCGCTGGGGCGCGTGCAGGCGCCGATCGTGAGCGTCGACGTGCCGAGCGGGGTCGACGCCTCCACCGGCGTCGTCGAGGGCGACGCCGTGCACGCCGACGCGACTGTCACCTTCCACGCCGCCAAGCCGGGGCTCTGGATCAGGCCCGGCAAGGCGCACGCGGGGGACGTCGAGGTGGCGCCGATCGGGATCCCCCGCGGCGCGCCGTCCGCGGCCGCGATCGGGCTGATCGACGAGCGCGTCCTCGAGCTGCTTCCCCGCCGGGAGGGCGACTCGACGAAGTTCGTCTCCGGGCACGTGCTCGTCGTCGGCGGCTCGCTCGGCCTGACCGGCGCCCCCGCGATGGCGGCGCGAGCCGCGATGCGGGCCGGCGCGGGGTACGTCACGGCGCTCGTCCCGGCGGGGCTGCAGCAGGTGATCGCGGGCTCGGGGATCCCCGAGCTGATGACCCGCGGGCTGCCCGAAGCCGACGGCGCGCTCAGCGAGGCCGGCGTCGAGCGGGTTCTGGAAGCGGCGGCGCGGGGCGGCGCCCTCGCGCTCGGCCCGGGCCTCGGCCGCGACGAGCAGGCGAGCGTCTTCGCGCGTCGCCTCGCGCGGGCCGCGCGGGTGCCCCTCGTACTCGACGCGGACGGCCTGAACGCGCACGCGGGACGCCTGCAGGAGCTGCCGCACCGGCCCGCGCCGACGGTCCTCACGCCCCACGCGGGCGAGCTCGCGAGGCTGCTCGAGACCGAGACGGACGAGGTGCAGGCGCAGCGGCTCGCGCACGCGCGCGACGCGGCCGCCCGCTCGGGGGCGATCGTCGTGCTGAAGGGCGACGACACGCTCGTCGCGCACCCCGACGGCCGGGTCGCTGTCAGCCGCGGCGGCAGCCCGGCCCTCGCGACCGCCGGCACGGGCGACGTCCTGACCGGTGTGGTTGCGGCGCTGCTCGCCCAGGAGGTCGAGCCGTTCGCCGCCGCCTGCGCGGCCGTGCTGATGCACGCCCGGGCCGGACGGCTCGCCGCGCGCGCGGTCGGTGCCCCCGAGGGCGTGGTCGCCGGCGACGTGATCGAAGCGCTGCCGCGTGCCCGCGGTGAGGAAGGCACGGGTGGCTGAGCCGGGTTCGAGCATGGAGGGACCGGCGCTCGAGCGGGTGCAGGCGCGCGTCAACCTCGCGGCGATCGAGCGCAACTGCGGGCGGCTGCGGTCGGGCCTGCGCGCTGGCGCGAGGCTGTGCGCGGTCGTGAAGGCCGACGGCTACGGCCACGGCGCCGTGCCGACGGCGCGGGCGGCGCTGGCAGGCGGGGCGGAGTGGCTCGCGGTCGTCGCGGCCGCCGAGCTGCGCGAGCTCCGTGCCGCGGGGATCGAGGCGCCGGTGCTCGTGATGGGCGCCCTCACGCCGAGCGAACTCACGGAGTCGCTCGCCGCGGGCGGCGACGTGGTCGTGTGGGACGAGCGCGACCTCGCCGCGGTTGCCGCGGCGGGGGGCGGCCGGGTGCACGTCAAGCTCGACTCGGGGATGGGCCGGCTCGGCACCCGCGATCCCGATCGGGCGACGGCGGTGGCCGAAGCCGCCGAGCGGGCCGAGGGCGTCACCCTCGCCGGCGTCATGACCCACTTCGCGACCGCCGACGAGCTCCGGGACGGCGGCTACTTCGCCAAGCAGCTGCAGACGTTCGAGCGCTGGGCCGGTGCGCTGAAGGCGAGCCGTCCCGAGCTGCTCGTCCACGCCGCGAACAGCGCCGCGATGCTGCGCGACGAGGGCGCGCAGTTCGACATGGCGCGGGCCGGGATCGCGATCTACGGGATGGATCCGTTCGGCGAGGACCCGGCCCTGCGCGGGCTCGAGCCCGCGCTCGAGCTGTGCTCCTACGTGGCCGAGGTGAAGGAGTGCCGGGCGGGGGAGAGCGCGGGCTACGGCCGCCGCTTCGTCGCCGCGAGCGACACGTTCATCGCGGTGATCCCCGTCGGTTACGGCGACGGCTGGCGGCGCGGGCTGACGAACAACTGCGAGGTGCTGATCGGCGGCGCGCGCCACCCGCTCGTGGGGACGATCTCGATGGACAGCGTGACCGTCGACGTCGGGCCCGACGCGAACGAGCTGCGCGGCGCGCCGGCGGTGCTGATCGGGCTTCAGGGCAGCGAGCGGATCACCGCCGAGGAGGTCGCGCGCCGGCTGGGCACGATCAACTACGAGATCACGTGCGGGCTGACGCCGCGCGTGAGGCGCGTCTATCACCGCGACGGGGCGCTCGCGAACGTCGACGCCGCGGCGACGGCCGCCTGGAGCGGCGCGGCGTGACGGCTGCCCTGCAGGCCGCGCGCGAGGCGCTCGGCGGGGACTCCGCCTGGCTCGTCGGCGGGGCCGTGCGCGACGAGCTGCTCGGCCGCCCGACCGCGGACTACGACATCGTCGTCGCCGGTGACCCGGAGCGCGCCGCCCGGGCCGTCGCGCGGTCCGCGGGCCGCGCCGCCTGCTTCCCGCTCTCGGCCGAGTTCGGCAGCTGGCGCGTCGTCGCCCGCGACGGCAGCTGGCAGGTCGACGTCGAGCCGCTGCGAGCCGAGACGCTCGAGGGCGATCTCGCCCTGCGCGACTTCACCGTCAACGCGATCGCCCGCCCGCTCGGGGGCGGTGAGCCGGTCGACCCGCTCGGCGGCGCCGCCGACCTGCGCGCCGGGCTGCTGCGGGTCGCCGGACCGTCCTCCTACGAGCACGACCCGTTGCGCGTGCTGCGTCTCGTGCGGGTCGCCGTCGAGCTCGGCCTGCGTCCCGACGCGGAGGCGCTGGCGGGCGCGCGAGCGGCGGCCGCCGGCCTCGCCGGGGTGTCCGGCGAGCGGATCTTCGCCGAGCTTCGTCGCACGCTCGCCACCCCGCGCGCCCGCGCGGGGATCGAGCTGGCCGCGGAGGTCGGGGCGCTCGAGGTCGCGCTGCCGGAGATCGCCGCGCTGCGCGGCGTCGAGCAGAGCGCCTACCACCACGCCGACGTGTACGAGCACACGCTCGAGGTGCTCGACCGCTGCGTCGAGCTGACCGCTCCCGGGGGTCCCGCGTGCGCCGAGGCCGACCCCGCGCTCTCGGCCGAGCGGGACGAGGTCACGGCCCTGCTGGCCGAGCCGCTGGCGGACGAGTCGACCCGGGGCGAGGCGCTCCGCTGGGGGGCGCTGCTGCACGACGCCGCCAAGCCCCAGACCCGCGAGGTCCGGCCCGACGGGCGGGTCACGTTCATGGGCCACGACCGCGCGGGCGCGGAGCTCGCCCGGAACGTCCTGACCCGGCTGCGCGCGAGCGAGCGGATGCGGAGCCACGTAGCGGGGCTCGTCCGCCACCACCTCCGCCTCGGCTTCCTCGTCCACGAGCCCCAGCCGCTCGCCCGCCGCACCGTCTACGCCTACCTGCGCGCGTGCGCGCCGGTGGGGGCGGACGTGACAGTGCTCTCGGTCGGCGACCGCCTCGCCACGCGCGGACGCAGCTCCGAGCGCGCGATCGCCGCCCACCTCGAGCTGGCCCGGGCGATGCTCGCCGACGCGCTGCGCTGGCGCGCGGAGGGGCCGCCGGCGCCGATGCTGCGCGGCGACGAGCTCGCGGGCGCGCTCGGCATCGAGCCCGGCCCCGGGCTCGGCGAGCTGCTCGAGGAGCTTGCCGCGGCTCGCTACGCGGGGGAGATCGAGACGCCCGAGCAGGCCCTCGCCCACGCGCGGACGGTGCTCAAGCGCGCCTGAGACGCGACGCGCGGAGGGTGCTCAGAGGCGCCTGAGAGGCGACGCGCGGCCCGAGCTCACGGGCGTTCTATCCTTCCTTCAGAGATGCTCACCGACCTACTGAGCTTTCCCAATCCGGTCAACGAGAAGGCCGCGCGCACCGTCGCGGCGGTCGTCAGCGTGCTCACTGCGCTAACGCTCGCGACGTCCGCCTACTGGCTGACCGTGGTCCTCGCCTACGGCTTCCTCGCGCGCGTCGCGACGGGGCCGACGCTGAGCCCGCTCGGCCGCCTCGCGAGCGCGGTCATCGCTCCCAGGCTCGGCCCGGAGAAGCCGGTGCCCGGACCGCCCAAGCGCTTCGCGCAGGGCATGGGGGCGGCGTTCTCCGTGGGCGCCGCGACCGCCGCGCTCGGCTTCGGGGACGGCGCCGCCGCCGATGCGCTGCTCGCCCTGGTGCTCGCGGCCGCGTTTCTGGAGGCGGCGTTCGGGCTGTGCCTGGGCTGCAAGGTCTTCGCGCTGCTGATGCGGGCCGGGATCGTGCCCGAGCGGGCGTGCGTCGAGTGCGCCGACATCTGGTCCGGGCGGCGCGCCGCGGAGACGGGTCGGTGAGGTCGGCGAGCGGCGCGGCGCGCCGTCGTCCCGCCGCTGGCTAGGATCACGGCGTGGCCGAGGAGGGGTGCATCTTCTGCAAGATCGCCGCGGGCGAGCTCCCCGCCCGGATCGTCGACGAAGACGAGCGGACGCTCGCCTTCATGGACATCGCGCCGGCGACGAGGGGACACGTGCTCGTGATACCCCGCGCCCACTCGCGGGACGTCTTCGACGCCGATCCCGAGGACGTCCGTGCGGTGGCCGCCGCCGCCCAGCGCCTCGCCTCGAGGATCCGCGAGCGGCTCGGGGCCGACGGCGTGAACCTGCTCAACTCCTCGGGAGAGGCGGCATGGCAGACGGTGTTTCACCTGCATATGCACGTGATTCCGCGCTACCGTGACGACCCGCTGCGGTTGCCGTGGATACCATCCGCGGGCGATCCCGACGAGATCGCGGCCGCCGCGCAGGAGTTGGCGGGGGAATAGCGAACTAGTCCTACCGCTACATACGGCGGATCGACGTGTTCAAGAGGTTTCAGATGCGACGTTTCAGGTACGGCATATTCGCGAGCATCCTGCTCGCCCTCGCGGTCCCCGCCGTGGCTCCCGCGCAGCTCACCGAAGTGGGCGTGCTCGGCACGACCAACCCGGCGACGGTCGCGAGCTGCCCGAACAGCCCGTGCCTCGCGGTCAGTCGCACGACCGGCTTCCAGGTCAAGGTCGGATCGGTCCACAACCCGCTCGGCCTGCCCCGCAGCGGGTCGATAGTTGCCTGGAC
>DATNBM010000041.1:0-8030 GCA_035571915.1 Solirubrobacteraceae bacterium
CCGACCCCGTGCAAAAGCTCCATTTGCAAGCGATCCTGCGGCCCATTTGAAGGAGTTCGCGAGCCCGTCGCGACGCTTCCTCGACTCGCCCGGCGCGCGCGGGGCACACGCGCCGGGCGATCTGGTGCGGGGCGCGTCAGCGCGGAATCAGCACCCTGTCGAGGACGTGGATCACGCCGTTGGAGGCGCCGATGTCGGTGGCGGTCACCCGCGCACCGCCGACGCGCACCTTGCCGGCGCGAACGGTGATCCGGACCTTCTGGCCGTTCAGCGTCCTGGCTGAACGGAGCTTCACGACCTTGGCCGCGCTGAGCTTGCCCTTCACCACGTGGTAGAGCAGCACCGCCCGCAGCTTCGCCTTGTCCTTGGCCAGCGCGGCGAGCGTCGACTTCGGGACCTTGGCGAACGCCGCGTCGGTTGGGGCGAAGACGGTGTAGCGGCCCTTGCCCTCGAGCGTCCTGGCAAGGCCCGCGGTCTTCAAGAGCGACGTGAGCGTCTTGAACTGCCCGGCGGCCCCCGCCGTCTCGACGAGGTTCTTGCGTGGGGTCATCGCGGCGCCTGCGGTCGACACGGCGGTCACCGCGATGAGGGCGCAGGCGGCGAGGACGATCTGTGCTCGTCTCATGTCTGCCTCCTAGTGCGACGCGGTGGCTGCGTGGCCACCGGCTTCGGCGTGGCGGCGCCCGGTGGCGAACACGGCCATCAGGTACACGGCCGCGAGGCCCACCAACCCGTAGACGATCCGGCTGGCGGGGTTGGTCGAGCCGAAGTCCTCTCCGAAGATCCAGGCCACCAGATCGAACTCCGCGATCGCGACGAGCCCCCAGTTGAGAGCCCCGACGATCACCAGAACGCCTGCCAGCGAATTGAGCCCTTTCATGTTGTGTACACCTCCTGTATAGAACTTGTACAGCGAGGGTGCACCGTAGCAAACTTGTCGAGGTCTTGTCCAACTGATGTATAAATAGGCGCGATGGCGTCGGCTCAACTCCTGCGGATCGGCGAGCTCAGCAAGCGCTCGGGCGTGAGCCCCGAGCTGCTGCGGGCGTGGGAGCGTCGCTACGGGCTGCTGCGCCCGGAGCGTTCGCCTGGCGGGCTGCGCCTCTACACGCCCGCCGACCTCGAGCGGGTGCGGGTCATGCAGCAGCACCTGGCCGAGGGACTCGCGGCCGCAGAGGCGGCGGCGCTGGCGTCGAGCGCCTCGAAGGAGGACGAGCCGGTCCTGCTGCCCGCGGCCGTTCGTGCTGAGCTCGCCCAGGCGCTGGAGAGCTTCGACGAACCCGAGGCGCAGGCGATCCTCGACCGCGCACTCGCCGTGTCGACGGTCGACAGCTTTCTCGCCGAGATCGTCCTGCCGTACCTCGAGGAGCTGGGCGATCGCTGGGAGCGGGGCGAGATATCGGTCGGACAGGAGCATTTCGCGTCAGCGGTGTTGCGCGGCCGCCTGCTCGGCCTCGCCCGCGGCTGGGGGCGCGGCGTGGGCCCGCTCGCCATCCTCGCCTGCCTGCCGGGTGAGCACCACGACCTCGGTCTCATCTCGCTCGGCCTGTCGCTTCGGGCGCGCAACTGGCGAATCGCATACCTCGGCCCCGATACGCCTGTCGAGACCCTCAGCGAGGCCGCGCGCGACCTGCGGCCGGCCTTTGTGATCCTGAGCGCGATCAGCGACGACTGCATCGCCCCGGCGCTCCCCGAGCTCCGCGCGCTCGCGCGTCGCTTCCGAGTGGCGCTGGGCGGCGCGGCGGCGGCCAGCCCCGACCTGAAGGGCACGCGAGTGCTTCCGCTTCGCGGCGATCCGGTCAGCGAGGCGGACCGTCTGACCGCCCTCGTTCGTGAGCGGGACGCTCGCTAGGCTTCTGCTGCGAGCGCCCGTAGCTCAGCTGGATAGAGCGTCGGTCTACGGAACCGAAGGTCAGAGGTTCGAATCCTCTCGGGCGCGCTTCCGCTTGCCGGGCCGCAGATAATGCCTTTGTGCCCGCTCGCGTCTCGAGCCCGAGCTTCATCGGTCGCGCCGAGGAGCTGGCGGCGCTCGCCGCCGCTCTCGAACGGGCAGCGGCCGGCCAGTCGGCCGCCGTGCTGCTGGGCGGCGACGCGGGCATGGGCAAGAGCCGCCTCGTGGCGGAGTTCGAGCAGCGGGCTCGGGAGACGGGGGCGGAGGTGCTCGTGGGGCAGTGCGTGGAGCTGGCCGACGGCGAGCTCCCCTATGGCCCGGTCGTCGCGGCCCTGCGGCCCCTCGCCACCGGCGCGGCCGACGGTCCGGTGGATGCGCTTCACCCGGGCGCACGCGCCGCGCTCGCCAGGCTCTGGCCGGAGCTGAGCGACCCCGATGGTGGGCTGACCGGGCCGGCCTTCGAGCAGGGTCAGCTCTTCGAGGCGGTCCACCGGCTGATCGCGGCCCACGCGGCCGAGCGGCCTTTGGTGGTGGTCGTGGAGGACCTTCATTGGGCCGACCGCTCCACGCGCGACCTGCTCACGTTCCTGATCCGGAACTCGCGCGGGGAGCCGGTGCTCTTCATCGCGAGCTACCGGACGGACGAGGTGCACCGCCGCCATCCGCTCCATCCCTTCGTGTCCGAGCTCGAGCGCAGCGGCCGGGCCGAGCGGGTCACGCTGCCGCCGTTCGTCGCAGAGGAGATGCGCCAGCAGCTCTCCGGGATCCTGGGCGAGGAGCCCGCGCCACAGCTCGTCGAGCGGCTGCTCGAGCGGTCGGAGGGAAATCCGTTCTTCGCCGAGGAGCTGCTCGCCGCGGCGGACCGGGGCCTCATGCCCGACTCCCTGCGCGAGGTCCTGCTCCTGCGGGTCGAGCGCATGTCGGACCCCGCAAGGCGCTCCCTCGAGCTGGCGGCGGCCGTTGGCCGTCCGGTGGCGCACGAGCTGCTGGCCGTGGCCAGCGAGCTCGATCCCGCCGAGCTGCGCGACGCCCTCCGCGAGGCAGCCGAGCACCGGGTCCTCGTGCCGACCGACGACGGCTCCGGCTACGAGTTCCGGCACGCGCTGCTGCGCGAGGCCGTGTACGAGGACCTCCTCCCGGGAGAGCGGACCGCGCTGCACGCGGCGCTCGGTGACGCGATCGCCGCCGACCGCCGGCTCGCGGATTCCGACCGCGTGGCGGCGGAGCTGGCACACCACCTCTACCTGGGAGGACGGCCGGGCCTCGCCCTGACGGCCTCGCTCGAGGCGGCGGAGCAGGCCGAGCGCGTGCACGCGTACGCGGAGGCGAGCCGCTACCTCGAGCGGGCGCTGGAGCTGCTCGAGCGCGTGCCTGCCGACGAGGTGCCGGACGGCGTCGCCGCGGCCGACGTCGCGCGGCGAGCGGCCGACGCTGCACTGCTGTCCGGCGGCCACCGGCGAGCGGTCGCGCTCGCCCGCCAGCTGGTGGCGGACACCGACGCGGGAGCCGACCCGACCGCCGCCGGTCTCGCTCACGCGAGACTTGCGCGCTATCTCTGGTTCGGAGGCGAGGGCGATGCGGCGCTCGGCCACTACGAGGCGGCGCTCGAGCTGGTCCCACCGGAGCCGTCCAAGGAGCGCGCCGAGGTGCTGGCCGCGCACGCGCGCGTGCTCATGCTTCTAGGCCGCCTTCCCGAGGCGCGGGCGAGCGGGGCGGAGGCTCTCGAGATCGCACGGGCGATCGGCGACCGGCTCGTGGAGGCCAGCGTGCTGAACACGCTCGGCCCCGCCCATGCCACGGGGGACATGGACCAGGACCGTGCCAACCTGCGCCTCGCAAGGGAGATCGCGGAGGAGCTCGGGGCGGTGGAGGAGGTGGGGCGCAGCTACGTGAACGAGAGCCACCTGCTCGAGGAGCTCGGGCGTCTGGAGGAAGCGGTCGCGGTCGGGCTCGAGGGCATCGCCCGGGCGCGTGAGCTGGGGGCCCAGCGGATGTATGGCGACTACCTCGCGGCCGATGCCGCCGATCGCCTGCTCTCACTCGGCGACTGGCAGGAGGCCACTCGCCTCGCGGCCGACGTGCTCGAGGTCAGCTCCAACTCGCTCAACGCCGCCTCCGCACACACGGCACTGGGCCGCATAGCCGCCGAACGGGGCGACTTCTCCGAGGCGAAGCAGCACGTGGCCCTCAGCGAGGAGATCAGCGAGAGCTCCGGCGGGCCGATGTGGGCCGGGCCCAACCTGGCGATCCTCGCGGCCTGCGCGCTCTGGGAGGGGGACGTCGATGGGGCGCGCGGCGTGGTCGACACCGGCGTCGAGCAGATCGGCGGTTCCGCGTTCCTCGTCTTCACCGCCCCGCTCTGGACGCTGGGCGTTCGCGCCGAGGCGGACCGCGCCGCGCGCGCCCGCGCGCTCGGGCAGCAGGAGGAGGCAGAGGCCGCCGCGGCGGCGGCCCGCCGCCTGCTCGAGCAGTTCGAGGTGGCCGAGACGGACAACGTGAGACAGGTCGCGCGCGAGCGCGGGACCGCACTCGCGGAGCTCTCCCGGCTGCTCGGTGAAAACGATCCCGCGGCCTGGCTGGCCGCCGCCGGCGACTGGCGCGAGGCATCGCAGCCGTACCGGGTCGCCTATGCGGAATGGCGAGCGGCGGAGGCCATCGTCGGCTCCGGTGGCTCGGAGGAGGCGCAGCCGCTGCTGCGCTCGGCCCTGCGGGCGGCCACGCGATTACAGGCGCAACCGCTGCTGGCCGAGATCTCAGCCCTCGCGCGGCGCGCGCGCCTCGACGTCGGCGACGGGGCGCCGCCGACGGACGATCAGTCCGCCGCGGAGCAGCTCGGGCTGACCGACCGCGAGCGTGAGGTCGTGACGCTGGTCGCGGCCGGCCGCACGAATCGCCAGATCGGCGAGGCGCTCTACATCAGCGAGAAGACGGCGAGCGTCCACGTCTCGCGGATCCTCGCCAAGCTCGGCGCGGCGAACCGCGCCGAGGCGGCGGGCATCGCGCACACGCTCGGGCTCGCGGTCGAATCGGGCTCCGAACACTCCTCGTAAGCGTCAGCCGCCCGTTTCGTAAGCGCGTAAGCGGCTGCGTAAGGCGCGATCGCTGAATTCGCCCAATAGGCGTGCCAGGGGCTTAGCCGTAGCTTGGCCGGCAGATCGCAAGCACGACCAAGGAGCCCCCGAAATGACCGCCACCTCCCCACTGATCCACTCTGCTGCAGAGGCCCACGCCGCCCAGCTGCGGCGCGAGGCGGCGCTCACTCGGGCGCTCGACGGAATGCAGCACGAGCTGGACCTGCTGGTCGCACGCCGGCCCAGGCGCTCACGCGTCATGTCCCTGCTCCGTGCCGTCCACGCCTCCTGACTCCCCACCACTTCGAAAGGAACCACCATGGCCATCACCACTCGAACCCGACGCTTTCTCGCGACCGGCGCAGTCGTCGCCGCCGTCGCGGGCGGCGGCTCCGCCGCGGCCCTCGCCACGAGCAGCTCATCTGGGAACCTGTTCCAGGGCTGCCTGAACCACAGCCTGGGCGCCTTCTACAACGTCAAGGTCAATCCCACGTCGGCGCCGCGCTGTCTGGGGCACGACAACCCGATCACGTTCAACCAGACCGGCCCGGCCGGCGCGCCCGGCGCCAAGGGCAACACCGGCCCGGCGGGTCCCGCCGGACCCAAGGGCGACGCCGGTCCCGCCGGCCCCAAGGGCGACACCGGCCCGGCCGGACCGGCCGGCCCCGCCGGCACGGCCGCCGAGAAGGGCGCCAAGGGCGACACCGGCCCGCAGGGCCCTCCCGGCCCGCAGGGTGACCCGGGGAACCAGGGCCCTCAGGGCCCGCAGGGCGCTGGCCTGAACGGCCTGACCTGGCGCGTGACCGCCGGCACCATCCACGCGGGGGCCGAGATGTACGGCACGCTCCCCTGCCCCCCCGCCAACCCGGGCGAGACGCCGACGACGGCCATCTCGGGCGGCCTGGAGGTCACCTCTGGCGACTCGACGCAGCTGTACATCACCGCCACCCATCCGACCCTGGAGCTCGACGGCTGGTACGTCCGCGCGAACAACAAGAGCTCGCACGACATCCAGATCCGACAGTGGGCGCTGTGCGCGAGCGTGCACGTCTCGCAGATGAACTACTGAGCGTCGGGGAGACGACGAGGAACGGAGCGGCGCGGCGGTCTCACCGCCGCGCCGCTCTCGTCTTAGAGTTCGCGGTCTGGCGGCGACGCTCTACGTAGTCCCGGGCTCGCACCCGTCGATGGCGGGCCGGCTGATGCTCGAGCACAAGGGGATCGCGTACCGCCGGATCGACCTGATCCCGGGGCTGCACAAGCCGCTGCTGCGGGCGCTGCGGTTCAGCGGCACCACGGTGCCGGCGCTGCGCATCGACGGGCGCCGCATCCAGAGCTCGCTCGAGCTCTCGCGCGTGCTCGAGCAGATGCGCCCGGAGCCGCCGCTGTTCCCGTCTGACCCGGAGGCGCGCGCGCGGGTGGAGGAGGCGGAGGCATGGGGAGAGGCCGTCCTCCAGCCGGTCCCGCGCCGGCTGTCCTGGTGGGCGCTGCGCCGCGACCGCCCGGCGATGCGCAGCTTTGCGGAGGGTGCGCGGCTGCACGTGCCGCTCGGGCCCGCCATCAAGACCGCTGGGCCGATCGTATGGGCCGAGCAGCGCATCAACGAGGCCGATGACGAGACCGTCCGTCGCGATCTGGAGACCCTGCCGGCGCTGCTCGACCGCGTGGACGCCCTGCTGGCCGAGGGCGTGCTCGGCGGCAATCCGCCGACGGCGGCCGACTACCAGATAGCCACCAGCGTCCGGCTGCTCCTCTGCTTCGACGACCTGCGCGAGGGGATCGACGAGCGGCCGTCGGGCGGGTACTCGCGAGCACTCGTGCCGGACTTCCCAGGGCGCCTGCCGCGCGTGTTCCCGAACCCCTGGATCGCGAACCTGTAAATACGTATAGTACGCCTGTACCACCGCGGCGCTCGGGGACTCGCGGCTCGTTGGAGAGGGGGTCGAGGTGAAGCACCCTAAGGACCAATCCGGCATCAGCCGGCGCCAGTTGATCGGCGGATCGCTCGGTGCGGTGGCCGGGCTGGGCGTGGCGGGCGCGATCGCCGGCTGCGAGAACACGACCACTCCGATCGGCGCTGGTGCGGGCGGCCCCGCCGGCGCGGCCGCCAAGCTCGTCGTCCCCAAGCCGACCGGTCCGGGCGGGCTGCCGCTGCCCCGGACCGACAACTCGGTGACCTGGGCGATCACCGACGACAACAAGCCGATCCCCGACGGTCGCCCCGCCGAGAGCGGCTCGCTGCGCGTCTACAACTACGCCGACTACGTCGATCCGGTCACGGTCAAGAAGTTCCAGAAGCTGACCGGCTCGAAGGTGCAGGTCGCGACCTACAACTCCGCCGAGGAGGCCATCGCGAAGCTGGCCTCGGGCCAGGTCGCCTTCGACGTGATCATGGGCCTGACCGGCTCCAACATCGTCGACCTGATCGCGCACAAGCTGCTGATGCCGCTCAATCACTCCTACCTGGCGAACCTCAAGAACGTCTGGCCGGAGCTGGCCGATCCCTTCTATGACCGTGGCAGCCGTTACACGGTGCCGTACGTGGTCTGGATGGACGGCATCGGCTGGCGTAACGACAAGGTCAAGCAGGACATCGCCGGGATGGACGTGCCGTGGGACATCTTCTGGCAGGCACAGGCGTATCGCGGCCAGGTGGGGATCCTCGACGACCGCCGCGATGCCCTGAGCATGCCGATGCAGCGCGAGGCGATGCGCACCGGCGCACGCCCGGACCTGAACACAGAGGACCCGGCCGTGATCTCGAACGCCGAGAAGGAGCTGTCGCAGCTGGGCGCCATCTGCAACCCGAAGGTCGCGATCACCGACTACCAGACGCTGCCCGAGGGCAAGACCGTGCTCCACCATTCGTGGTCGGGCGACCTCTTGAGCGGCGCCTTCTACTACATGCCGAAGGGCGTCGACGCCAGCGTGCTCTCGTTCTGGGGGCCGGACCAGAACGGGGTGGTCCAGAACGACTTCTTCTGCGTGGGCAAGGCGGCGAAGAGCCCGGTCCTGGCGCACCGGTTCATCGACTTCCTGCTCGACGAGAAGAACGCCTACGACAACTT
>DATNBM010000042.1:0-82822 GCA_035571915.1 Solirubrobacteraceae bacterium
CCGAGATCGACACGCTGCCGTGCATCGTCGGGGGCGTCGGCGCCCGCTCCGGGGAGGTCGCGGCGGAGCTGTTCGGCGTCTTCGACGCGCCGATCGTGCAGACCACGCCCGTCCAGGCCGAGCTCGCGAAGATCTGGGCGAACATCCTGCGCTACACGAACTTCGCGCTGCCGAACCTGCTGATGATGGACTGCGAGCGCTACGACGCGAACGTGTTCGAGGTGATCGACCTGATCAACCGCGACTACCCCCGCGGGGGGATCGCACGGCCCGGGTTCACGGCCGGGACCTGCCTGCGCAAGGACTTCACGTTCTCGGAGGAGCGCTCGAACGCGCCGGGGATGCTGCTGGCGGTCTCGCGGGTCAACGAGTCGGTGCCGCTGTTCCTGCTCGAAGGGGCCAAGCGGCGCCTCGGATCGCTTGCGGACAAGCGCGTCGCCGTGCTCGGACTCGCCTTCAAGGCGGACACCGACGACGAGCGCGACTCGCTCGCCCACAAGCTGATCCGCCTGCTCGAGCGCGAGCTCGCCGACGTCGTCGTGCACGACCCGCACGTGCCGACCCCGACGGTGCCGCTCGCCGACGCGCTCGAGGGAGCGGACGTCGTGGTGGTCGCGGCCGACCACTCCGAGTTCCGCGACCAGGCCACCCTGCAAGCGATCGCGGAGCGGGCCGCTCCCGACTGCCTGATCGTCGACCCCTGGGACTGCTGGGGCGCGGCGCTCCTCTTCGGCTACGCCTCCGAGCTCTCCGCGCTGCGCGACGCGCCCCCGAGGCTGCTGCCGTGAGCCGCGTGCTCGTGACGGGCGGCGCCGGCACGATCGGCGCCGCGGTCGTCAGGCGCCTGCTCGCCGACCCCGACTACGAGGTGCGGGTCTCCGACCAGCGCCTCGCGCCGCAGTGGATGCGGGAGGGCTGCGAGGTCCACACCGGCGACCTCCGGGAGCTCGAGCAGGCCCGAGCCGCGATGAGCGGCTGCTCGCACGTGATCCACCTCGCCGCGATCGTCGGCGGGATCGCGAACTTCCACAAGCTCCCCTACACCCTCACCGAGGTCAACAACGGCCTCTACAACGCCGTCTTCCGCGCTGCCCTGGACTGCGGGACCGAGCGCTTCGTGTACGTCTCGTCCTCGATGGTCTTCGAGCGGGCCGAGGAGTACCCGACGACCGAGGAGTACCTGCCCCGCTGCCCGGTGCCGGTCTCGGCGTACGGCTTCTCGAAGCTGACCGGCGAGGTCTACTGCCGCGCCGCCCACGACGAGCACGGGCTCCCCTTCACGATCTGCCGCCCGTTCAACGCCTACGGGCCGGGCGAGGTGCCCGACGCGGAACCGGGGATCGCGCACGCGGTGCCCGACCTGATCGAGAAGGTCCTCTCCGGCCAGCACCCGCTGCAGATCTTCGGCTCGGGGGAGCAGACGCGGACGCTCACCCACGTCGAGGACATCGCCGACGGGATCGTGACCGCGATGTCCTCGCCCGCCGGGCTGAACGAGGACTTCAACGTCTCGGCCTCCCGCGAGATGACCGTCGCGGAGATCGCGCGCGTCGTCTGGGAGGCGTGCGGGGAGGATCCGGCGCGCTTCGAGCTCGAGCACCTGCCGACCTTCGAGGTCGACGTGCAGCGGCGCTGGCCGTCCGTCGAGAAGGCCAAGCGCCTGCTGGGCTGGGAGGCGAAGATCGAGGTCGAGGATGGCATCGCCTCCACCGTCGCGTGGCTGCGCGAGCTGCACGCCGCGCGGGAGACCGCGCGCCGTCCGCCCCGCCGCGGCCGCCGCCGGGCGGTGGGTGGCGGTCGATAGGGTTCCGCCGGATGGCAACCAAGAAAGCGCTGATAACCGGTGTCACCGGGCAGGACGGCTCCTATCTCGCGGAGCTCCTGCTCGAGAAGGGCTACGAGGTCCACGGGATGGTCAGGCGCGCCTCGACGGAGAAGTTCGACCGCATCGAGCACCTGCGCGACCGCATCACCCTCCACCAGGGCGACCTGCTCGACCAGCGCTCGCTGGTCGACACGCTGCGCGCCTCCGAGCCCGAGGAGATCTACAACCTCGCGGCGATGTCGTTCGTCGCCGTCTCGTGGATCCAGCCGACCCTGACGGCCGAGTTCACCGGCGTCGGCGTCACGCGGATGCTCGAGGCGATGCGGGAAGTCTGCCCCGAGGCGCGCTTCTACCAGGCCTCCTCGAGCGAGATGTTCGGCAAGGTGCTCGAGGTTCCCCAGACCGAGACGACGCCGTTCTACCCGCGCTCGCCCTACGGCGTCGCGAAGGTCTACGGGCACTTCATCACGGTCAACTACCGCGAGTCCTACGGGCTGCACGCAACCTCGGGGATCCTGTTCAACCACGAGAGCCCCCGCCGGGGACTGGAGTTCGTGACCCGCAAGATCACCTGGCACGCCGCCGCGATCAAGCACGGACTCGCCGATGAGCTGCGCCTCGGCAACCTCGACGCGGAACGAGACTGGGGCTACGCGAAGGACTACGTCGAAGCGATGTGGCTGATGCTCCAGCGCGACGACCCGCAGGACTACGTGATCGCGACAGGCGAGGCCCACTCGGTGCGCGAGTGCTGCGAAGTCGCCTTCGACGAGGCCGGCCTGGGCGACTTCGAGCAGTACGTGACGATCGACCCGTCGTTCGTGCGCCCCGCCGAGGTCGACCACCTGATCGGGGACCCCTCGAAGGCCGGGCGCGACCTCGGCTGGAAGCCCGAGACGACGTTCGAGGAGCTGATCCGGCTGATGACGAGGGCCGACCTCGACACCCTTGGGAAGGGCTGAGACGGTGGGGGTTCCGCTGTTCGACACTTCCGGGCCGCTCGCGCCGCTGCACGACGAGCTGCGCGCCGCGGTCGCCCGGGTGCTCGACAGCGGCCACTACATCCTCGGCCCCGAGGTCGAGGCGTTCGAGACGGAGTTCGCCTCCTACTGCGGAGCGGCGCACGCGGTCGGCGTGGCGAACGGGACCGAGGCGATCACGATCGCGCTGCGCGCGATGGGGGTCGGGCCCGGCGACGAGGTCGTCGTCCCGTCGTTCACCTTCTACGCCTCGGCCGAGGCGATCCCCCCGACGGGCGCCACCCCGGTCTTCTGCGACGTCGACCCGGACACCTACTGCGTGACGGCCGAGACCGTCAAGGCGGCTCTGACGCCGCGCACGAAGGCCGTGATCGCGGTTCACCTGTTCGGCAACGTCGCCCCGGTCGCGGAGATCGAGGCGCTCGGCGTGCCGGTGCTGGAGGACGCGGCGCAGGCCGCCGGCTCGACCTCGACGGCGGGACGGCCGGGCTCGCTCGGCACAGCCGCGACGTTCTCGTTCTTCCCCTCCAAGAACCTCGGGGCGTTCGGCGACGGGGGGATGATCACGACCCGTGACCCTGACCTGGCCGAACGGGTCAGGGTGCTCCGCTTCCACGGCTCCCACGACAAGGTCTCCTACGAGCTCGTGGGCTACAACTCGCGCCTCGACGAGCTGCAGGCGGCGATCCTTCGCGTCCAGCTGCCCCACCTCGACGGGTGGGCCGACGGCCGCCGCGAGGGGGGCCGCCACTACGAGCAGGCGGGGCTCGGCGAGCTGGTCAAACTGCCGGTGCCGGTTGACGGCGCCTCGCCCGCGTGGCACCTGTATGTGATCGGCGACACCCAGGTCGAGCGCTCCGAAGCCGCCCTGGCCGCCGCCGGAATCGGCCACAAGCCGTATTACCGCACGCCCGTCCACCGCCAGGAGTCGATGCGCCAGTGGGGCGCAGGCGCCGAGCTGCCCGCGACCGAACACGCGGCGCGCTGCCACCTGGCGATCCCGATGAGCCCGCTGCTCACGGGGGAGATGGCGGGCGAGGTCGTGGCGGCGCTGCGGGCGACGGCGTAGCGGATCCTCCGCGCCCCGGCGGGCAGCCTGAGATCATTGGCGAAGGACAAAGTTGAACCGAACGGTTCAACTTTGCTCCTCCGAGAGGCACACTCGCCGCCACCCCCGAAAACGCCTCCCCCTGGACGCGCCTACCGACGAGCGCCGCTCACAGCTTTACGACGTTGGCGGCCGCTCCGGCGGAGCGCGTGACGCCCCGCAGGTCGACCACGAGCCGCGCACGCCGTGCGATCTCCTCGTGGTCGACGCTCGGATGGGCCGTCACGATCACGGCCAGGTCGGCGTCGGAGACGGCCTGCTCGAAGGGCGTCGAGCGCAGGCCCGCGTCGGGCAGCTCGGGCACGTGGGGGTCGTGGTAGATCACCTCGGCCCCTAGCTCGCGGAGCAGGCCGATGATCTTCAGGGCGGGCGATTCGCGCGTGTCCGCGGTGCCGGGCTTGTAGCTGACGCCGACGATCGCAATCCGGGCGCCTTTGACGGCCAGGCCCCTGTCGTTCAGCGCGCGCTGCGCCTTGGCGACGCAGTGGTAGGGCATCTGCTGGTTGATCTTCCCCGCGAGCTCGACGAACTCCGTCGCCATGTCGAACTCCCGGGCCCGCCAGGACAGGTAGAAGGGGTCGACGGGCAGGCAGTGGCCGCCCATCCCGGGACCGGGCTCGAAGCGCATGAAGCCGTAGGGCTTCGTCGCGGCGGCGTCGACGACCTCCCAGATGTCGATGCCCATCCGGTCGGTGAGCATCGCCAGTTCGTTGACGAGCGCGATGTTGACCGAGCGGAAGACGTTCTCGAGCAGCTTCGTGAGCTCCGCCGCCTCGGGACTCGAGACCCGCACGATCTCGTCGCAGACGATTCCGTAGATCTCCCCCGCGCGCTCGGCGCAGGCCTCGGTCAATCCGCCGATCACCTTCGGCGTGCTGCGCAGGGTGAAGTCGACGCGGCCCGGGTCGACCCGCTCGGGAGAGAACGCGAGATGGAAGTCGCGACCGGCGGAGAGCCCCGACTCCTCGAGCAGCGGCAGCAGCCGCTCGCGGGTCGTCCCGGGGTAGGTCGTCGACTCCAGCACGACCAGCTGGCCGGCCGCGAGCACGCCCGCGAGCGCCCGACCGGCCTCGATCAGGGGACCGAGGTCGGGCTCGCGGTTGCGGCTGAGCGGCGTGGGCACGCAGATCAGGACCGCCTCGGCATCCGCCAGCGCCGCGTAGCGGGTCGCGGCGCGGAGGCGCGGCAGCGCCTCGGCAAGCTCCCCGTCTGACACGTCCTCGATGTAGGAGCGCCCCGCCTCGATGTCCGCGACCTTGCGCGCGTCGACGTCGACGCCGATGACCTCGCACCCCTCGCGAGCGAACGCGACGGCCAGCGGCAGGCCCACGTAGCCCAGCCCGATGATGCCGATCGTGCGCAACGGCGCCAGTCTAGATGGTCGATCCCACGGCGCTGCCCGGCCCCACGGTCCGAGCGGCGCGCTCAGCGGCTCTGCACGACCGCTTCGAGCTCACGCATGTCGGCCCGCACCATCCGCTCGACGAGCTGCTCGAAGCCGAGCTCCGCGCGCCAGCCGAGCACGGTGCGAGCGAGCGTCGGGTCGCCGACGTTATGGGTGCGCTCGGGCTCGCGGACGAGCGTCTCGTCGATCCTGATGTGACGCTCGGCGACGAGGTCGACGCACGCGAACGCCGTCTCGGCGAGCTCCGCGACGGTGTGGGGGACGCCGCTTGCGAGCACGTAGTCGCCCGGCTCGCGCTGCTGGAGCATCAACCACGCCCCGTACATCACGTCCCCGGCGAAGGACCAGTCGCGCACGGCGTCGAGCGAGCCCAGCGTGACCTCGGTCTCAAGGCCCAGCGCGATCGCCGCCGCCGCGCGGCTGATGCGGCGCGTGACGAACCGCTCGGGACGCCGCTCGGACTCGTGGTTGAAGACGATCCCGGAGCTCGCGTGCAGGCCGTCGTGGCGACGCATCGCGCCGACGAGCTGGTGCGCGGCGAGCTTCGCGATCGCGTACGGGTTGGTCGGCCTGCACGGCGTCTGCTCGTTCTGCGGGCTCTCCGGCGCCTCGCCGTAGATCGACCCCGAGGCGGCGACGAAGACGCGACTGGCGGGAGACGCGTCGCGCACCGCCTCCAGCAGGGCCCCGCAGGCGCCGGCGATCGCGACCATCGTGACCGCCGGCTCCGTCCACGAGGTGGGGACGAACGAGGGGGCCGCGAGATGGTAGATCTCGCTCGGACGCAGCTCGAGCACCGCCGAGCGAAGCGAGTCGAAGTCGAGAAGATCGCCCGAGCGCAGGGCGATCCGGTCGCGCAGGTGCTCGCTCGGCCCGAGCGGGCCGTCTGCGCCGGCGCGCGACCAGCCGGTCACCTCGTAGCCCTTGTCGAGCAGCAGTTCGGCCAGGAACGAGCCGTCCTGTCCGTTGATGCCCGTGATCAGGGCGGTGGGGGAGCCGGACACGCGCCCAGCTTACGAGGGATCGGCCGGCGCGGCTCCGGCGCCCTGCGCCCCGCTCGCGCGAGCGTAGACCTCACGCAGGCCCGCCGCCACCGTCCGCGGCGAGCAGAGCTGCTCGACGCGGCGCCTGCCGAGCTCGCCCGCCTCGGCGTCGCCCGCGAGGCGGTCGATCGCGAGCGCGAGCGCCGCGGGGTCCCCGGCAGGCACGAGCCAGTCCCCCGGCACCAGCTCGGGCAGAGCGCCGACGCGGCTCGCCGCGACGGGAAGGCCCGCCGCCATCGCCTCGGCCGCGGCGATGCCGAAGGTCTCCGCCGAGCGGGACGGCACGAGCGCGAGCGCCGCCCCGGCGCGCAGCTCGGCCAGCCGCTCGGCGGCCACCGCGCCGAGGAAGCTCACGTCGGCCCCGCGCGCCTGCGCTTCGAGGCGCTCGCGCTCGGGGCCGTCGCCCGCGATCCGCAGCGGCCGGCGGGCGATCCGGCAGGCCTCGATCGCCACGTCCACGCCCTTCTCCGGCGCGAGGCGAGAGACCACCAGCGCAGGGCCGCTCGGGTCGGGCGCGAGCTGCGGGCCGGGCTCGACGGGCGGCGCCAGCACGCAGGGGGCGTGCGGCAGCGGCGCGCCGAGCGC
Source organism: Solirubrobacteraceae bacterium (assembly GCA_035571915.1). Classification (GTDB taxonomy): domain Bacteria; phylum Actinomycetota; class Thermoleophilia; order Solirubrobacterales; family Solirubrobacteraceae; genus Palsa-744. The sequence goes on from DATNBM010000042.1 coordinate 6,947, forward strand.
CCCCAGCCGCGCGGCCGCGAACCGCGAGGGCACCACGACGACGTCGGCCGCGGCGACGAGCCGCCGCTGCCAGAGCGCGAGCGAGGCGCCGTAGGCGAGCGCCTCGGCGCGGCTCCCGCGACAGTTGCGCAGGACCCCCGGGAGCGTGTTGCGGCCGTGGCAGCGGGTGCACTCCTCGCCGTCGGTGAAGCAGACGCCGACCGCGCAGACCAGCCGGTACTGGTGCAGGTGCAGCACGACGCGCGCTCCGGCTCGCCGCGCCGCCGCGAGCGAGCGCCACCCGAGGCCCGGGAGCAGGTTGTGAGCGTGGACGATGCGGGCGCCCTCGCGCCGCACGGCCGCCTCGACCTCCCCCGGGTCGAGCCCCCCGCGCAGCAGCCCCAGCGCGGCCGCGGCGGGGCCGGTGACGGCCGAGTCCCTTCCGAGCAGCGAAACGGGCTCGCCGAGCTCGTCGCGCACGAGCGCCATCAGGTCCGTGACGACCCGCTCCTCGCCACCGGTCGTGCGGTAGCGGTTGTGCAGGAAGAGGACCATCGCGGCGTCAAACCTAGACTCTCTAGCCGATCATGGAGCCGCCGACCTCGATAGTGATCCCCACGCGGGACCGCCCGTCCTACCTCGAAGTCACGCTCGCCTCGCTCGCGCCCGAGGCGGCCGCGGCCGGCGCCGAGGTGCTCGTCGTCGAGGACGGCCCGGCGAGCGCCGTCACACAGGCTGCCGCCGCGCGCCACGGCGCGCGCCACGCGGCGCTGGGGTCCCACCTGGGACTCAACGCCGCGCGCAACCGCGGCGTGAGCGACACGCGCGGGGCGCTCGTCGTGTTCCTCGACGACGACGTCCGTGTGCGGCCGGGATGGCTCGCGGCGCTGCTCGCCGCGGCCGCCGCGAACCCGCAGGCAGACGTGTTCGCGGGCCGCATCCTCGCCTCGCTCGAGGGCGACGCGCCGCGCAGCTGCGGCCGCGAGCAGCCGCCGGTGACGACCCTCGACCTCGGCGAGGAGGACCGCCCGACGCGCTTCGCGTGGGGCTCGAACATGGCGATCCGCCGGGCCGCGCTCGAAGCGACGGGTCCGTTCGACGAGACGCTGGGGGACGGTGGAGACGAGCAGGAGTGGCAGGAAAGGCACGCGGGCTCCGCCGAGCCGCGAGCCCGCTACGTCGCGGCCGCCATCGTCGAGCACCGCAGGGAGGGGGTCGACGCGCGGCTCCGCTCGCTGTGCCGCGCCTCCTACGCGCGCGGCCGCGGGGCGCGCCGCTTCGACGACCGGCGCGGCGCGGCGTCGGGCACTGCAGCCGAGCTGCGCACGCTCGCCGGCTGCCTCGGCCACGTCGTTCGCCGCCGCTGCCCGGCGGGCCTGACGATGGCCGCCCACAGCGCGGGCAGGTTGCGCGAGGCGCTCGCGGACCGAGCGCATCGCCGCCTCCCGGTCGGCGGACCGAACGAGACCGGCGCCGGGCGATCCGGCCCGCCCCCCGCGAACGGCGGCGCTCCAGTCGACGACTTCCTGTCGGGCAGCAGCGGGACGGTCGGGGGGCTGGACGCAGTCCGGCGTCGCGGGCTGGACGCGCTCGCGCAGACTGGGGAGCTGCTCGGGGCGCGCAACGCGAGACTCGCGCTGGCCGCGCGTCACTCGCCGCCGCTGCGTCGCGTGCTCGTGCTCGGCGTGACGCGGCCGGAGCACGCGGCGAGCGCCGCGGCGATCCGCGCCGAGCTGCTGCGCTCCCGCCATGAGGTGAGCATGCACACAACGGCCGCCGGCACGGCGGGAAAGTTCGAGAACCTCAACGCGCTGCTGGCCGAGCACCCCGCTGCGGGTCACGATTGGCTGCTGGTGGTCGACGACGACATCGAGCTGCCGCGGGGCTTCCTCGACCGCTTCCTGTTCCTCTGCGATCGGTTCGACCTGACGCTCGCCCAGCCGGCCCATCGCCTGCACTCGCACGCGGCGTGGGAGGTGACCAGGAGGCGCCCCGGAAGCGTGCTGCGGGAGACGAACTTCGTGGAGATCGGACCGGTGACCGCGTTCGCGCGGCGTAGCTTCGAGGTGCTCCTGCCCTTCCCGCCGCTGCGCATGGGCTGGGGCCTCGACATGCACTGGGCCGCGGTGGCGCGCCGGGAAGGCTGGCGCTGCGGGATCGTCGACGCCGTGGCGATCCACCACCGCCTGGCCCCTGCGGCCGCCGGATACGGACGCGAGGCGGCCGTGGCCGAGGCGCGCGAGTTCCTCGCCGAGCGGCCGCACATCACGGCGGCGGAGGCCCAGCTGACCCTCACGACCCACGCGGGCTGGCGGGCGACGTGACGCGCGTCGCGGTCGTCGCGGAGTTCTATCCGAGCCGCCGCGACCCCGTGTGGGGGGTGTGGACGCACCGCCAGGCGCTCGCCGCGCGCGACGCGGGCGCCGAGATCGAGGTGATCGTGCTGCACCGCCTCGTGCCACCCCGCGCCGCCCTCGAGTCGGGTGCCGCCGGCGCGGTGAGCGCGCTGCGAGAGCTGCTCTCCGAGCCGCGCCGACAGGTGCTCGACGGGCTGGCGGTGCACTACCTACCGTACGTCTCTCCCCCGCGCGATCGCCACTACCCCGAGTGGGGCGCGTGGGCGGCGCCGCCGCTCGCGCTCGCGCTGCGACGCCTGCGCGCGCGGTTCCCGTTTCAGCTCGTCCACGCCCACAACGCGGTCCCGGCCGCCGACGCTGTCAGGCGCGCGCGGATCGGCGTGCCGATGGTCGTCTCCGTGCACGGCGGGGACGTCCTCCACACGGCGGCGCGTGGCGCGCGCGGCGCGCAAGCCGTCGCGCGCAGCTTCGGCGCGGCGCGGCTCGTGCTCGCCAACAGCCAGGGGATCGCCGAGCTGGCGGAGGCGCACGGCGCACGGGAGACGCGGGTCGTGCACCTCGGGACCGACCTGCCCGCGATCGCACGACGCGCACCCGGGGAGGATCCGAGCCTCGTGACGGTAGGGCACCTGATCGCCCGCAAGCGCCACGCAGACGTGCTGCGGGCCTTGGCGGTGCTCGGCGACCGTCACCCGAGGCTCCGCTACAGGGTGATCGGCGACGGTCCCGAGCGAGCGGCCCTCGAGAGCCTCGCAGCGAGGCTCGGGGTCTCCGAGCGGGTCGACTTCCTCGGCCAGCTGCCCCCGCAGCAGGCGCTCGACGAGGCGCGCCGCTGCACGCTGTTCGTGATGCCCTCGACCGAGGAGGCGTTCGGCGTCGTCTACATCGAGGCGATGGCCGGGGGCCTGCCCGCGATCGGCTGCCGGGGCGAGCCGGGACCGGAGGAGATCGCGGCCGCGGGGGACGGCTTCGTGCTCGTCCCCCCGGGAGACATCGAGCGCCTGACGCAGCGGATCGACGAGCTGCTCTCCGATCCGCATCGCATGCGGGAGGCCGGGCAGCGGGCGCGGGCGACGGTGGCGGCGGGCTTCACGTGGGAGCGGTGCGGCGCCGAGACGCTCGACGCCTACCGGCAGGCACTGCGTTGAAGCCCGTCCTGTTCGTCACCGGCAACGTTCCCGGCTACCGCGTCGAGGGACTGCGGCTGCTGCACGAGCGGGAGGGCCTCGAGCTCGCCACGTTCGGCGGGCGCTCCCTGCACGGCGGACCGGCGGGGCCCGACGACGGGCTGCCGATCCCGAGCCGGACGGTCGCGCCCCGAGAGCTGCTCGGCCTCGCCGCCTCCGGCGGCTACCGTGCGGTCGTCGTCTCGACGGCCGGCCGCACGGCGCCACTGGCCGCCTGGGCGGGCGCGCGCCGTGCGGGCGTGCCGGTGGTCCTGTGGGCCTCGCTCTGGGCGCATCCCCGCTCGCCCGCCCAGATGCTCGGCTATCCGGCGCTGCGGCGGCTGTACGGCTCGGCCAACGCGGTCGTGACGTACGGGCCGCACGTCAGCGCCTACGTGGCCGCGCGCGGCGCGCACAACGTCCACGTCGCACCTCAAAACGTCGACAACGCGTTCTGGTCGGCCCCTGCTTCGGGCGAGGCCCTGCCCGAGGGGTGGCCCTCCGACGCGTCCACGCGATTCCTGTTCGTCGGCCGGGACGCGCCGGAGAAGGGCCTCGACGTGCTGCGCCGCGCCTTCCGCCGGGCGCGCGAGCGTGCTCCCGGGATCGCGCTCGTGCTGGCCGGCGGCGCCCACGGAGAAGGACCGGGGACGCTCTCGCTCGGGACGGTCGGGCGCGAGCGGTTGCGCGACGTCTACGCGGCCTGCGAGGTGCTCGTCCTCCCTTCGATCGCGACGCGGACGTTTCGGGAGCCGTGGGGCCTGGTAGTGAACGAGGCTATGAACCAACGATTGGCTGTGATCGCCAGCGATGCGGTCGGCGCGGCGGCCGGCGGACTCGTCAAAGACGGCGAGAACGGGCTCGTCGTCCCGGCCGGCGACGTCGCGGCGCTGTCGGGCGCGATCGAGCGGCTCGCCGGAGATCCGCAGCTTCGGGCGAAGATGGGTGTTAGAGGCGCAGAGAACGTGCGCGGCTACACAGCCGGAGCGTGGGCCGAGGGGTTCACCGCGGCGCTCGCCTCGCTCGGCCTCGCCCGAGACCGCTGATAGGTTCCGAAGACCTGAAGATGCGAATCCCCCGCCTGCCCAGACGCCGCCCGCCGCTGGCGGCCCTGCTCGTCGCGGCGGCGCTCACGACGGCTCCCGCGACGGCGCGGGCCGAAGACGTGGGCCACAAGATCATCAAACTCTGCACCGCCGGGCAGTCGCTGGGCGGATACCCGCAGAGCGCCTACGCGAAAGCGCTGAAGGAGATCAGCGCGACGACCGAAGAGTACAGCGACTGCGGCCAGCTGATCCGGGCCGCGATGGCCGCCGCCGCGCAGGGCCACGGCAGCGCGCCGGCGAGCCAGGGCGGCGCTGCTCCGGCGCCGGTGAGCGCGACTCCCGCGGAGCAGCAGTCGCTCGCGCGGGCGGCGAGCAGCGGCGGCGCGCCGGTCAGCCTCGGCGGCCAGAAGATCCACCCCGGCGTCGTGCACGCGGACGTGGCCTCCGCGTTCAGCACGCTGCCGACGCCGCTGCTCGTCCTGCTCGCCTTCCTGCTGGCCTGCCTGCTCGCCTACGTGGGTCGCTACGCCAATCGCCGGCTCCGTGACGGACACGGCGACTGAGACCGTGGCGCCGGTCGCGCCGGCGCTCGGGGTGGCGCCGCCGCTCGCGCCCGCACGGGAGCGCCCCCGGAGGCGACTGCCGGCCGGGGCCGGGAGCATCCGCGGGCGCGGCCTTTGGATCTGGACGGGGACGTTCGCGGCGCTCCTCTGCGTGCTCTCGTTCTACGCGAGCGGGGGCCTTCAGCTCGAAACGATCACCTACACGGAGCTCGGCCTGACGATCGGCGCAGGCCTCGTGCTGGCCGCGGCGGCTCTGTTCCTGCGAGCCGGCTCGCCGGCCTACGGGCTCTGGCCGGCGCTGCTGCTGCTCGCGTTCGCGCTGCTGAGCGGCGTCTCGATCGTCTGGTCGGTGCAGCCGGACGGTAGCTGGCGCGACGCCTCCCGGCTGCTCGCCTACGCAGGCGTGTTCGCTTCGGGAGTCGCGCTCGCCCGGCTCGCCCCGCGCCGCTGGCCCGCGCTGCTCGGCGGCATCGCGGCCGCCTCCGTGCTCGTCTGCGGCTACGCGCTGCTCGCGAAGTGCCTGCCCGGCCACTTCCCCGAGGCCAACCGCTACGCGCGCCTCTACGAACCGTTCGGCTACTGGAACGCGCTCGGGCTGATCGCGGCGCTCGGCGCGATCTGCTGCATGTGGCTCGGCGCGCGGCGGGCCGGCCACGCCGTGCTGACCGCGCTCGCCTACCCCGCGATGGGGATCCTGCTCGTGACGTTGCTGCTCGCCTACTCACGCGGCGCTCTCGTGGCGCTCGCGGTCGGCACGGTCGCCTGGTTCGCGCTCGTGCCCCTGCGGCTGCGCGGGGCCGCGGTGCTGCTCTCGGGCGGCGTCTGCGCGGGAGCGATCGCGGCGTGGGACTTCAAGGAACACGCCCTCAGCTCGGAAAACATCCCGATCGCCGAAGCGACGTCCGCCGGCCACGAGCTGGGCGCGCTGCTGCTGGCGATGATCGTGCTCCTCGCCGCCGTCGGAGTGGCGGTCGTCTTCCTGACCGGCCGGCGCCCGCCCCCGGCCGCCGTGCGCAGGAGAGCGGGAGCGATTCTGCTGGGCGCCGTCGCGCTCGCCGTGGTCGCGTTCGCGGGAGCCCTCGCTGTCAGTCACCGCGGCTTCACCGGGAGCATCTCCCATGCCTACGACAAGCTCACCGACACGCACGCGAAAGTGCCGAACACGCCGGGGCGCCTGACGGCGATCGCGAGCGTGCGGGCGCAGTACTGGGACGAGGGCCTGAAGGTGTTCAAATCGCACCCCGCGCTGGGGGTCGGCGCGCAGGGCTACGAAGTGGCCCGGCTGCGCTACCGGACCGGGCCGCTGCCCGTCAAACACGCGCACGGCTTCGTGATCCAGACGCTCGCGGACCTCGGGCTCGTGGGGCTGGCGCTCTCGCTCGCCCTGCTGGCGTGCTGGCTGGCGGCCGCCGGACGGGCGACGCACCCGTTCAACCGCCGCTGGAGCTCGTGGCGGGAGATCCGCTCGGGGTCGAGGCCGGGGTGGCGGCGGCTCGCCGACCCCGCCGACCGGCGCTACGGCCCCGAGCGGGTCGGACTCCTGTCGATGGTCTGCGTCGTCGTCGTCTTCGGCGCGCACTCGCTGATCGACTGGACCTGGTACGTGCCGGGCGTGGCGGTCGCCGCCCTCGCGTGCGCCGGGTGGCTCGCAGGCCGCGGACCGACGCGGCCGCTCCTCGCGAACGCGACCGGTGGCGAGGCGGAGCCGCAGCCGGCCTCGCTGCAAGAGCTGCGCGAGCGGCTCCTCGAGAGCAGGCCGGGATCGCTGCGGATCGCCGTCGCCGTCGCCGCGCTCGTCGCGGCGCTGCTCACGGCGTGGGTGCAGTGGCAGCCGCAGCGCTCCGAAGAAGCCGGCGAGGCGGCCTTCGCCCAGCTCGCCGCCAAGAACACCAAGGGGGCGCTCGCGGCGGCGCACAGCGCCGTCTCGCGCGACCCGCTGTCGGTCGAAGCCCTGTTCACGCTCGCCGACGTGCAGAGCGCCGCGGGGGACAGGACGACGGCGCGGGCGACGCTGCGCAAGGCGGTCCGCCTGCAGCCGTCGAACCCCCAGACGTGGCTGATGCTCGGCCGCTTCGACCTCGCGAGCGATCCGACGGCGGCGCTCGGCGAGCTGCGTGCCGCGATCTACCTCGACCCGGCCTCGATCTCCCCCGAAGCGCTCGCGTCCGGCCACCAGGAAGCGATCCAGATCTACAACGAATACGTGACGGCGCTACGCACGGTCGCCCAGCGCGAAACGGCGCTCAGAACCGCGCGCGCACGGCGCTCGCAAGAAGCACTCGCCGCGCGCCGCGCGGCCCTGCGGCGCGCACGTCGATCTGCTCGAAGCCGAAATCGGCGATGAGCGCCGCGAGGGTCGCCCGGCTGTAGTGGTGAAGGTGGTCGGAGCGCGGGTCGAAGCGAGCCGCGAAGGCCCGCCTCGAGACGGCGGCGGCGAGCAGCTGCGGGGCGCCGAGTGACGGCGTGCTGAGCAGCAGGCGCCCGCCTGAGCGCAGCACCCGGCGCAGCTCGGAGAGCCAGCCGGCGGTGTCGGCGACGTGCTCGATCACCTCGCCGGCCCAGACCACGTCGAACGCGGCGTCGGGGAAGCCCCACTCCGATTCGCTCTCGAGCAGGACCGTCTCGAGCCCGGGATGGGCGTCGCGGGCGCGGCGCAGCGGCTCCTCGGCGACGTCGGCCGCGATCACGCTCGCCCCGGCGGCGAGCAGCGCCGCCGCGAAGACGCCCTCGCCGCAGCCGAGATCGAGCACCCGCTCGCCCGTCGCGACGGCGCCGAGCAGGAAGGCGCGCCGCAGCTGCAGGTTCTCGGGCTCGAGCCCCGGGGCAAGCGAACGCCAGATGTCTTCTCGGTGAGAGCGGGTCATAGCTGCAGAGAAGCTGTCAGATCTACCCATTCCTCGGCGCAGCGATTATGTTGGACCGCGTGAGCGTTCGGGAGGGATCGCGCAGCGGGCGGAGGCCCCTGGGAAGCCTATGAGGGTCGCGCTCGACAGCCGTCCGAGCTCCGATCTCGGCGGGGTGGGACGCTACTCGCGGTGCATCCTGAAGGCGTTGCGCGAGACCGCCGCCTCCAGCGACGAGGTGCTCGACACGAACCGGCCGTCGGCGACCGTGCGGGCCAAGGGCCCCGACGTGTTCCACTCTCCCTGGATCGACGGGGCGATGCTGCACAGCCCGTGCCCGATGGTCGTGACCGTCCACGACATGGCGGTCCACAAGCGACGCAGCGAGCACCTGCGCAACAGCCTGCGCCAGCGCCTGCGCCCGCTCGCTCTGCAGCGCGCGGCCAGCGTGATCGTCCCCACCGAGGCCGTCGCCGAGGATGCCATCGCGCACCTGCGCCTCGAGCGCGGCCGCGTGGTCGTGATCCCCGAGGCGGCCGACGAGTCGATGTACCCGCGACCGGCCGAGACGATCGGAGCCGTCAGGGCCCGCTACGAGCTGCCCGACCGCTACCTGCTGTGGGTCGGGGGACTCGAGCATCCCGACCCGGGGACCCACATCGCCCAGCTCGCCGCGACGCCGCGCGAGCTGCCGCTCGTGCTCGTCGGTCCGACCAGGCCCTGGGCGCACCGGCTGCCGGGGGTGATCCTCACCGGCCAGGTCCCCGACGAGGAGCTGGCCGCGATCTACAGCGGCGCGCACGCCCTGATGGTCTCCGCCGAGCAGGAAGGGTTCGGCCTACCGGCCGTCGAGGCGCTGGCGTGCGGGACCCCGGTCGTCGCGGCCGACGGCCCCGCGCTGCGCGAGGTCCTCGGCGAGCGCGCGACGTTCGTCCCGGCGGGCGACATGGCAGCTCTCGTAGCCGCCGCGCAGCGGAGCACCCGCCCCGCCCCGCCGGCCCCGAGCTGGAGCTGGGACGACGCGGCCCGCGCGACCTGGGCGGTCTACGCAGAGGCAGCGAAGGACGCGGGCGCGACCCGCAGCACGGCCCAGCCGCTGCGCCGCCGTCCCGCCGGCGGCCTAGAGATCTAGAAGTGAGCAAGCCGACATCGCGCGTGGCAGCGGAGCCTAGTAAGCCCCGCGCCGCGAGATGACAGCCGGCAGCGTCTTCAACAGGATCGTCAGATCCAGCGCCAGCGACCAGCGCTCGAGGTAGAGGAAGTCGAGGTGGACGAGGTCGTCGAAGTCGAGCTCCGAGCGACCCGAGACCTGCCAGAGGCCGGTGATGCCGGGGAGGACGAGGTAGCGCTTGCGGTGCCAGTCCTCGAGCATCGCGTAGTCGCGTTCGGGCAGCGGGCGGGGACCGACGAGCGACATCTCCCCGCGCAGGACGTTGATCAGCTGGGGAAGCTCGTCGAGCGAGAAGCGCCGCAGGAAGCGCCCGACCGGCGTCAGGCGGGGGTCCTCGCGGATCTTGAACAGGGCGCCGCTGGCCTCGTTGAGCTCTTCGAGATCGGCCTGCTGCTCCTCCGCGTTGCTGTGCATCGTCCTGAACTTCAGGCACGGGAACGGCTTCTGGCCGATCCCGCGGCGCACCGAGCGGAAGAAGACGGGCCCTCGCGAGGTCACGGCCACCGCCAGCGAGAGGGCGATGAAGACGGGGCTGAGGACGATCAACAGGAGTGTCGCGCCGACGATGTCGAAGGTCCGCTTGAGCGCGAAGTCGACGCCCTCGAAGGCCGGCGGGCCCAGTTCGAAGAGGGGCAGCGACTGGCCCGGGACGAACTCCGCGCGATGGATCAGGATCTCCATCGTGGAGGGCGCGAGCCGCACGCGGACGCCACGGCGGTGGCACTGGTCGACGAGCTCGACGGCCGCCTCCTGGGGGAAGTCGGGGTCGGCGATGATGACCTCGTCGACGGGCTCTGACTCGAGCACCCGCTCGAGGTTCTCGAGGCCGCCGAGCGCGCGCAGCCCGTCGGCGGCGAGCGGCGTCGGGGAGAGGAACCCGACGACCTCGATCTGCGAGTGGGGAACGTCGGAGAGGGCGTGGGCGACGTCGGCGATCTGTCGACCGCGGCCGACGAGGACGGCGCGGCGGCGCATCCCGGCCGCGCGTAGGAGCATCGCCGTCACGCGGTCATAGGCGGCCCGGAAGGCGGAGACGTAGAAGATCGCGAAGACGAGCGAGCCGTAGAAGAGGTAGTAGCTGGAGAAGTGTTCGCCGTTGACGACGGCGAAGATCAGCGCGACGACCGCGACCTCGAACAGGGAGCCGACGACGCGGGTCAGGCCTGGGCGCAGCGCCCGCTCGGCGTACAGGCCCGAGTTGGCGAACAGCAGCGCCGTCAGCAGGTAGGAGAAGGGCAGGAAGTCTTCGGTCCCGTGCAGGTCGCTGGAGAAGGCGACGCCGCCGTGAACCGCTTCCTTCAGGACGAGCGCGGTGAAGATCGCGAGCGCGACGGCAGCGAAGTCGAGGGCGAGCAGCGTCAGCACCCGTCCTCCTCTGAGCATCGTCGTGAAGCGCAGCAGGAAGCCGAGGACCGGCGGGCGCTTGGCCCGGACGTCGCGCTCGGGGGGCGGCTCGGAGGGAGCCCTGTTGAGCTCCGGGCGCAGAAGCGGGCCGGGGCGCGTCGCTCGCGGCGGCGCGGTGGCCGGTGTGACCCTTCGGGCCTGAGGGGTCGACGTCCCCGACATACGCGTTCCCATCTCGTCCATCAGAACACCCGCCGCCCGCGTACGGAGCGGTGGACGCGGACGCCGGCGGCGTGCGATCGCGCCCCCCCGGCGGGTGCGGGGCCGCGGCTCAGCGCGGCCCACCGCCGATCAGGACCTCGACGCCCGAGTCCTCGATCGTCCGCTGCAACCCGTCGCGCAGCGCGACCTCGGGACCCCAGCCGAGCAGCTCCTGGGCGAGCGAGATGTTCGGGCGGCGCTGCTTGGGATCGTCGATCGGGAGGGCCTCGTAGACGATCTCGGAGCTGGCGCCCGTCAGCTCGCGAACGGTCTCCGCAAGTTCCAGCAGCGTGAACTCATCAGGATTCCCGATGTTCACAGGGTCATGATAACCGGACTCGGCGAGCGCGATGATGCCCCTGATCAGATCGCTGACGTAACAGAACGAGCGGGTCTGGCTGCCGTCGCCGAAGACCGTGATCGGACGACCCGCGAGCGCCTGGCGCAGGAACGTCGGGATCGCGCGGCCGTCGTGGGGTCGCATGCGGCTCCCGTAGGTGTTGAAGATGCGCACGATCGCCGTGTCGACCCCCTGCTGGCGGTGGTAGGCCATCGTCAGCGCCTCGGCGTAGCGCTTGGCCTCGTCGTAGACCCCGCGCGGGCCGATCGGGTTGACGTGGCCCCAGTAGCTCTCCGACTGGGGATGCTCGAGGGGGTCTCCGTAGACCTCACTGGTGGAGGCCGTCAGGAAGCGCGCGCGCTTGAGCTTCGCCAGGCCGAGCGTGTGATGGGTCCCGTGGGAGCCGACCTTCAGCGTGTGGAGCGGCAGCCGCAGGTAGTCGATCGGCGAGGCCGGCGAGGCGAAGTGGTAGACGAAGTCGACGTCCTCCTCGACGAAGTACGGGTCGGTGATGTCGACGTGCAGGAACGTGAAGCGCTCGGGGTCGCGGATGTGCGCGATGTTCGCGAGCGAGCCCGTCTCGAGGTTGTCCACGCAGATCACGCGGTGGCCTCGAGCGAGCAGCTCGTCGCAGAGGTGTGATCCGAGGAACCCCGCGCCCCCGGTTACTAGACAGGTCGCCATGGTGCGGAGGATACCCTGGCTCTCCGGCGCGCAGACGGCCGCCAGACTTATTGCGGCGGGCGACGGCGGCCTCGCGGCGGGCCGCCCCGGGGCCATATCATCAGGTTCATGGCAACCACAGCAGAGCCCGACAGCGACTCCCAGGACCTCAGCGTCGCGCCGATCGTCGGCCCCGACGACCCGCGCCGGTTCACCGACTCGGGCATCGAGATCGCCGAGCTCTACGACGAATCCGACCTTCCCGCCGAGCTCGACCTCGGCGAGCCGGGGTCCTACCCGTACACCCGCGGCGTCCACCGCGAGATGTACCGCAAGCAGACCTGGACGATGCGCCAGTACGCGGGCTACGCCTCCGCGAAGGAGTCGAACGAGCGCTACCGGTACCTGATCTCGAAGGGCTCGACGGGCCTCTCGATGGCCTTCGACCTGCCGACCCAGCTCGGCCTGGACTCCGACAACCCGCGCTGCCTGGGCGAGGTCGGCCGCACTGGCGTCGCGATCGACACGATCGACGACATGCGCACCGCCTTCGACGGGATCCCGCTCGACCAGGTCTCCACCTCGATGACGATCAACGCGCCGGCCGCCTGCCTGCTGCTGCTCTACGAGCTGGTCGGCGAGGAGCAGGGCGTGCCGAGCGAGAAGCTGCGGGGGACGACTCAGAACGACGTCCTGAAGGAGTACATCGCGCGGGGCAACTACATCTACCCCCCGGAGCCGACGATGCGGCTCACGACCGACCTGTTCCAGTACTGCAACGAACGGGTCCCGCGCTGGAACACGATCTCGATCTCCGGCTACCACTTCCGCGAGAAGGGCTGCTCGGCGGTTCAGGAGGTCGCCTTCACGCTCTCCTCGGGCATCGCCTACGTGCAGGCGGCGATCGAGAAGGGCCTCGACGTCGACGACTTCGCGCCCCGCCTGGCGTTCTTCTTCAACGGCCACAACAACGTCTTTCAGGAGGTCGCGAAGTTCCGCGCGGCGCGACGGATGTGGGCGCACATCATGACCGAGCGCTTCGGCGCCAAGAACCCGAAGTCGACGATGCTGCGCTTCCACACCCAGACGGGCGGCGTGACTCTCACGGCCCAGCAGCCGGAGAACAACATCGTGCGGGTTGCCCTGCAGGGCTTCGCGGCCGTCTGCGGGGGGACCCAGTCGCTGCACACCAACGGCTTCGACGAGGCGCTCGCCCTGCCCACCGAGCGGGCCGCGAAAATCGCTCTGCGGACGCAGCAGATCCTGGCCCACGAGTCGGGCGCGGCCGACACGGTCGACCCGTTCGCCGGCTCCTACTTCGTCGAGGCGCTGACCGACGAGATCGAAGAGCGCGCGAACCGTCTGATCGCGAAGGTCGACGCGCTCGGCGGATCGGTCAACGCGATCCAGTTCATCACCGGCGAGATCGACGAGTCGGCCTGGGGCTACCAGGAGCGCTACCGGATCGGCCAGGACGTCGTCGTCGGCGTCAACGCCTTCGAGGAGGAGGATCTCGAGGTCCCGGACCTGCTCCGCGTCGACCCCGAGTCCGAGCGCGAACAGGTCGGCCGACTGACGGAGTTCAAGGCGAACCGCGACCAGGAGCTGGTCGGCAAGCGGCTGGAGGAGCTGCGCGCCGCCGCCCGCGGCAGCGAGAACCTGCTGCCCTCGATCCGCCAGGCGCTGAAGGACCGCTGCTCGCTCGGGGAGGTCTGCGGAGCGATGCAGGACGTCTTCGGCAAGTACGCGCCGACCTTCTGAGCGCTGCGGTGCTGGTCCCCGCCGTGACCGGGTACGACGTCGTGATGGCGGTCCACGTCATGGCCGTCGTGATCGCCTTCGGCTGGACGTTCTCGCTGCCGCTCGTGTACGCCGTCGCCGCCAAGCGCGACCCGCGCGGCCTGCCGCTGCTGCATCGCGTCGAATTCATGGTCTCGCGCTGGATCCTGAACCCGGCGCTCGTCGTGATCCTCGCCGCCGGGATCTTCCTGGCGAGCGATGGGCACCACTGGAGCGAGTTCTTCGTGCAGTGGGGGCTCGCCGCGATCGTCGTCATCGGGGGGCTCGTCGGGAGCGTGCTGATGCCCGCCGCCAAGCGCGCCGAGGAGGCGGTCGCGCGCGACCTCGAGGCGTGGAACGGGGAAGGCGCGTTCGCGCCGGGGCGCGAGTACCGCGAGATCACCCGCCGGCTGAACCTCGTCGGGTCGATCGCCTCCGGGCTCGTCCTGCTGACGATCCTCTTCATGACGATCAAGCCGTAGACGGTCCGCCGCCCGCCCGCATAGGGTTACCGGCGATGGAGCCCGCGGTCACCTTCTACACGTTCGCGCTGGCGGTTCACATCGCCGCGATCGTGATCGCCTTCGGCGTGACCTTCGCCTACCCGGTGATGTACGCCGTCGGGATCGGCAAGGAGCCGCGCTCGATGCCCGGCGTCCACCGCATTCAGGACTCGGTCGGCAAGTTCGTGATCTCGCCCTTCCTCGGGCTCGCGCTGCTCGCGGGCATCTACCTGGCGAGCAAACTCCACACCTGGAGCGACTTCTACGTGCAGTGGGGCCTGGGCGTGATCATCGTGCTGGGCGCACTCGGGGGCGCCTTCTTCGCCCCCAACGAGCGCAAGCTCGCCGAGCTGGCCGAGCGCGACGTCAAAGCAGCCGGCGACGGTCCGGTCGCTTTCAGCGCCGAGTACCAGGCGCTGCGCGCCCGCGTCCTGCGCGTGAACATCCTCGGCTGCGTGCTCGTACTGCTGACGATCTACTTCATGACCGCCCAGACCGGCGCCTAGCGCCCGCCCGCCCGCAAAGGCGCCGCCGGGGCGAGTCCTCGGTACCCTGAGCCGATGAGCGAGGGCTACAGAGTCGCGGTCGTCGGAGCGACCGGTCAGGTCGGAACGCTGATGCTGCGGCTGCTTCGCGAGCGCGGCTTCCCGGCGTCGGAGATCGTGCCGTTCGCCTCCGCGCGCTCGGTCGGACGCGAGCTCGAGGGCGGCCTGATCGTGCGGGGCCTCGACGAGGAGTCGATCAAGGGCTTCGACGTGGCGCTGTTCTCGGCGGGCGGGACGACCTCGGGCGAGTGGGCGCCGCGCTTCGCCGCGGCCGGCGCGATCGTGATCGACAACTCCTCGCGGTGGCGGATGGAGGACGGCGTGCCGCTCGTCGTCGCCGAGGTCAACCCCGAGGCGCTCGCGGACCATCACGGCATCATCGCCAACCCGAACTGCTCGACGATGCAGATGGTCGTCGCGCTCAAGCCGATCCACGACGCGGCGGGGATCGAACGGCTCGTGATCTCGACCTACCAGGCGGTCTCCGGCACCGGCCGCAAGGCCGTCGACGAGCTGCTCGACCAATCCCACGCGCTGCTGCACGAGCGGGACATCGAGCCGCCGGACGCCTACGCCCACCAGATCGCCTTCAACGTCCTGCCCCACGCGGGCAGCTTCCCGCCCGGGGACGACCACACCGACGAGGAGCGCAAGCTCATCAACGAGACCCGCAAGATCCTCGGCGACCCCTCGATCCGCGTCAGCGCGACCTGCGCGCGCGTGCCCGTCGTCACCGGCCACTCCGAGGCGGTCAACGTGCAGACCCGCGAGGACCTCTCCCCCGAGCGGGCCCGCGAGCTGCTCGCGGCCGCGCCCGGGGTCGTCGTGCTCGACGACCCCGCCGCCGCGTCCTACCCGCTGGCGATCAACGCCGCGGGGCGCGACGAGGTCTTCGTCGGCCGGATCCGCCGCGACCCTGGACACGAGCGTGCCCTCGACATGTGGATCGTGGCGGACAACCTGCACAAGGGGGCGGCGACGAACGCCGTGCAGATAGCCGAGCTCCTCCACGAGCGCGGTCAGCTCTCCTCGAGCGGGGCGGCGCTGGCAGGCCAGCCTTAGCGTTGAGCCCGCGCCGAATCGCTCACATCGTCCCGCGCCATCGCCGATCCGCCCGTGTGAGCGCCGCTCGACGCCATCTCGTGCTGTCCATTCTCGCGCTCGCCTGCGCGGCGTCGACGCTCGTGCTCGCCCCGCCCGCCGGCGCCCGGCGCGGCTCAACGGCGGCACGCGCCCATCGCCACACTGTCAGGCACGCCCGCCGACACGCCCGCAAACGCGCCAAGCACCACCGTGAAGTCGCAGAACCGTCACCGCCACTGACCGGGCCGGTCGGCGAAGTCCCGCCGGTCGAAGAAGCCGGGCCCCCGGGCGGCACGGGCGCCCCACCTGCAGGCGAAGCGCCCGCTTCAGAAGAAGGCCCCGCGGGCGGCGAAGCACCGGCCGGCGAAGAAGGGCCGGGTGCCGAAGAAGCCAAACGCTCCCCCGCCGACCCGTTCGCGGCTACGGGCCTCTACGTCGAACCGGGCTCTCCCGCTTCCCAGACGGCCGCCGAATGGGCACGCGAAGGCCGCAGCGCGGAAGCGGCGCAGATCGAAAAGATCGCGACGCGGCCGGTGGCGAAGTGGTTCGGCGACTGGACCTACGGGCACGGGGGGGCCGGGGGCGACGTCTCCTGGTGGGTCGGGCAGGCCGCCGCGGCCCGGCGGCTGCCGCTGCTGGTCGCCTACGACCTCCCCTGGCGCGACTGCAGCCAGTACTCCTCGGGGGGAGCCGCCGACGCGGCGGCCTACAAGAAGTTCATCGACGAAATGGCGGCCGGCATCGCCGGACGGAGCGCCGCGGTGATCCTCGAGCCGGACGCCCTCTCGGAGCTCGAATGCCTCGGCTCAGAACAGCAGTCCTCCTACTACTCCCTGCTCTCCTACGCCGTCAAGACGCTCGCCAAGGGCGGCACGACAGCCGTCTACCTCGACGCCGGCCACGCCGGCTGGCAGCCCGCGGCGACGATCGCGGGACGGTTGAAGAAAGCCGGCGTCGCGGGGGCGCGCGGCTTCTCCCTGAACGTCTCGAGCTTCGGCGCCACGGCGGCCGAGGAGTCCTACGGCGAAGCGATCGTCGCGGCTCTCGGCGGCGGGGCCCACTTCGTGATCGACACCTCCCGCAACGGGCGCGGCGCGGCGCCCGGAGGGGAATGGTGCAACCCGCCGGGCCGTGGCCTCGGCACCGCGCCGACGGCCGCCGCCGGCAACGCCGAGACGGACGCCCTGCTCTGGGTCAAGCACCCCGGGACGTCCGACGGGACCTGCAACGGCGGGCCCGCCGCGGGCAGCTGGTGGCCGGCGGCCGCGCTCGAACTCGCGGTCAACTCCGCAGGCTGATCAGCCGCCCGCGTTCTCGGCCAGTTCGAGGGCGTAGTTCGGCCACCACTGACCGGCCCTCGGCTCCCCGGGACGGCACGAGCCGTCGCTCGAGCCGGGCTGCTTGACCCACAGGAAGGCGTCAACGAGGGAGATCCCCGTCTTCGTCGTCGGGTTCGGACCGAGCGCCCGTCCGGGCGGGTTGCACCAGTCGGGCGCGTCGGCGGCCGCCGTGTCGGGGCCGTTGCCGTCGCGGGAGGTGTCGATCACGAAGTGCTTGCCGCCCACCAGGCGCGAGAGCCGAGTCCCGTAGCCCGTCACGGTCGGGACCCGGTAGAAGTTCGAGACGTTCAGGGCGAAGCCGTTCGCGCCGCCGATCCCGGACCGCTTCAGCGCCGCCGCGAGCCGTCGCAGGTCGTGGACCCAGCCGGGGTTGCCCGCGTCGATGTAGACGCTCGTGCTGCGCTGCTTGCGCAGGACCCCGACGGCGAACGCCAGCAGTTCGTAGCGCTGCGCGGCGAGCCCCGCGGGCAGGCAGCGCGAGAGGGTCTGTGCGAGAGCGTCGGGCTCGAGCACGACCGTCGCCCGGGCGCCCCCGATGCCCGCGGCGAAGGCTTCGATCCAGCGGCGGTACCCGCGCGCCGAGCTCGCGCCCCCCTTGGAGAAGGCGCCGCAGTCGCGCCCGGGGATGTCGTAGGCGACGAGCAGGGCGCTGCGTCCCGCCGAGGCGGCCTTGGCGGTCAGGCCCCGGATCTCGCGCTCGACGTCGGCCTCGCCAGTGAACCAGGCGGCCACGGGCTGCGTCGAGACCCGTTCGAGCACCCCGGCGTCCTTGCCCTGGTCGGTTTCGCGCCATTCGCTCACCTGCTGGGCGGCGATGCCGTTCGGTTCGACGTAGAAGGCCTGGCCGGCCAGCGGGTTCCTGCCTCCTGAGGCGGCCTGACCGGAGGCGCAAGCGCCGAGTGTCAGCGCCGCGAGCGCCGGGAGCAGCGCCGCGAATCCAAATCGCATCGGCAGACCTTAGACGGCAGTCCCAACGATCGTCCAGAAGAAAACGCTTAGCTAAAGCGTGTATTGAACAGGAGCTCGCCGGGCGCATCGCGGCGCTCGAGCGAGGGGGCCAAGCGGTTACGGAAGACATGAGTTGAAGACGACGGACACGGTCCTGCACGGTCGCGACGGCGCCCCTCCGCCGCCCGTCGGGCACAGCTACGACTACAGCGCCTACAGCGAACTCGCCGGGCCTCTGCGTGAGCCCCCGGCCGGGGAGCCCTACCGCGTGGAGTTCACGCGCCTCGGCGACGGACGTCCGCTGCGCACCTCGCTGCTCGTGATGCTCGCCCTCGGCGTCGTCGGCGGCTTCCTCGTCTTCCTGATGCTTCCCTCGCACTGGCCGCACGGCGCGAAGTCCGGCCTGCTCGCGGCCGCCTCGGTGCTGATGACGCTCAACACCGGCCTGATCGGGCTGTTCCTGCTCGTCAACGTGACGACGATCGGGCGCGCCTCGCTCGCGGCCCGCAATCCCGTGCCGGTCAAGCCCCCGCCCGGCTCGCCGGTCGCCTTCGCGACCACGATCGTCCCGGACAGGGAGCCGCGGGAGATCGTGCGGCGGACCCTCGAAGCCGCGCTGCGCATTCGTCACGACGGCCCGTTCGACGTGTGGCTGCTCGACGAGGGGGGCGAGGAGGACGTACGGGAGATGTGCGAGGAGCTGGGCGTTCGCTACTTCAGCCGGCGCGGCATGGCCCGCTACAACCGCTCGAAAGGCGCCTTCAAGGCGCGCAGCAAGCACGGCAACTACAACGCCTGGCTCGACGCCCACGGGGACGACTACGAGTACCTGATCTCGGTCGACCCCGACCACGTGCCGCTCGCGAACTTCGCGGAGCGGTTCCTCGGCTACTTCCGCGACCCCGACGTCGCGTTCGTCGTCGGGCCGCAGGTCTATGGCAACTTCGACGGCTTCGTCACGAAGTCGGCGGAGTCCCAGCAGTTCCTGTTCCACTCGCTCGTCCAGCGGGCCGGCAACCGCACCCGCACGCCGATGTTCGTCGGCACGAACCTCGCCGTCAGGATCTCGGCGCTGAAGGGGGTCGGCGGCCTGCAGGACTCGGTCACCGAGGACATCGCCACGGGCCTTGCGATCCACACCGCGCGCAACCCCGAGACCGGGCGGCGCTGGAGCTCGGTCTACACCCCCGACGTGATCGCCGTCGGCGAGGGCCCGACGACCTTCACCGACTACTTCAGCCAGCAGTACCGCTGGTCCCGCGGCACCTTCGACCTGCTGTTGACGCGCTTCTGGCGCAGCGCCCACCGCCTCTCGCCGCGGCGCTTCGTGCACTACGTGCTCCTGACCTCCTACTACCCCACGACCGCGATCGCGTTCGTCCTCGGGATCTTCAACGGGGCCCTGTTCATGGTCCTCGGCGCCAAAGGGATCGTCGTGCCGGTGAACCTCTGGCTGATGTTCTACCTGGACGCCGCGGCCCTGCAGGCGGGGCTCTACGTCTGGAACCGCCGGCACAACGTCAGCCCCCACGAGAGCCCGGGGTCCTTCGGCTCGCACGGGATGTTCATCTCGATGCTCTCCACGCCCGTCTTCGTCTCGGCGCTCGGCGGCTCGCTGACGCGGCGGGGCGGGAGCTTCGTGGTGACCGCCAAGGGCCAGGCCAAGAAGCAGGACGGCATCAGGACCTTCAGCCGCCACCTGCGCTGGGCGGCGATCTCCTTCACGATCATCCTCGTCGCGTTCCTGGGCGGGACGCCCGACCCGTGGATGTACGTGTGGGTCGCGCTCACGCTCGTGATCTGCCTGCTCCCGGTCGCGATCTGGCGCGCGGAGACGTTCCGCAGGCGGGACGCCCAAGCGCCGGCGAGGGCGCAGTCGACGAGCCTCGAGCTGACGTGAGCGGGGCACGACGGTGACGGGCCGGGCGCCGCGCCGGCGCGACCACTTCTTGCGCTGGCTGGTCGGCCTGGCGCTGCTCGCGGGCCTGCTCGCGGTCAACGGGCCGGCGGTGATCTCCTTTGCCTCCAGCGAGATCCACGAAATCGAAATCAACACCCGCTCCTACAAGGAAGAAAAGGGCCACTGGTCGGTCCTCGACGTTCCCGCCAGGTTCCGCATCAACGCGGTCCACGCCGCCCTCCTCTACACGGGCAAGGTCCTGATCGTCGCCGGCTCCGGCAACGACGCGGGCGCCTTCCGCGCGGGCCATTTCAAGTCGATCGTCTGGAACCCCGCGAACAACCGCTTCAAGCTGATCCACACGCCGAGCGACCTGTTCTGCGGAGGCCACGCCTTCCTGCCCGACGGCAAGCTGCTGATCGCCGGCGGCACCAGCCGCTACGAGATCCTCGCGAGCCGGATCGTGCGCGCGGCCGGGGTGATGGTGATCCTCAACGAACGCGTCGGTGGGCGCCCCGTGCGGCTCCCCGCCGGGTCGGAATTCGTCGGTCCCGGGGGACGCCCGTACCGCTCGGTGGAGGCCGTAAGCGTGCCCGCCGCGACCCGCCACGGCGGCGAGCTGAAAGCGGGCCAGGGCGAAATCTGGGTCGAAGCGATGGAAAAGGGCAAGCAGGCGATCGTCGGCACGGCGACCCGCTTCTCGATCGCGGGCCTGCACGGCTCGGAGGCCCGCCAGGTGTTCGGCCTCGCCAACAGCCTGACGCTGAACGAGGAGAACTTCTGGGCCTCCAAGAAGTCCTACCTCTTCAACCCGGCGAGCGAAAGCTACGAACGGGTCAGCGATCTCAGCCTCGCGCGCTGGTACCCGACGCTCGTCGGCCTGAAGAACGGCAAGGTGCTCGCCGTCTCGGGCCTCGACAAGTTCGGCCAGATCATCCCCGGCAAGAACGAGATCTACGACCCGGCGACCCGACGCTGGAGCCCCGAACCGAAGCTCGAGCGTCAGTTCCCGACCTTCCCGGCGCTGTTCTTGCTGCCGTCCGGCAACCTGTTCTTCTCGGGCGGCAGCTCCGGCTACGGCCCGGCCGACAAATACCGGACGCCGGGCATCTGGAACCTGAGCGACAACTCCTTCCAAGTGGTCCCGGGCGTTCGCGACCCGCAGGACCTCGAGACGAGCGGCACCGTCCTGCTCCCCCCCGCCCAGGCTCAGCGCTACATGATCGTCGGCGGCGGCGGGGTCGGGAAATCCGAATCCGCCACCTCGCGGATCGACGTCGCCGAACTGGGCTCGCCCACGCCTCACTACAGCCCGGCGGGCAACCTGCCGGTCCCGACACGCTACCCCGAGACCGTGATCGCACCCGACAACCAGGTGATCATCGCGGGCGGCTCGCGCTACTACCGCGGCGAGCACGGCAGCGACATCTTCGAATGCCACGCCTTCGACCCGGCGACGAACAAGCTGACGACGCTCGCCAGCCCGACGATCGGTCGCGACTACCACTCCGAGGCGCTGCTCCTCCCGGACGGCCGGATCGTGACGCTCGGCAGCAACCCGCTGTTCGGCGACAAGCAGGACACCGCCCCCAGCTACTTCCAGAAAGCGATCGAGATCTACTCGCCGCCGTACCTCTACCACGGGACCCGCCCGCGCATCACCGGCGGCCCGGCGAGCCTCACGCGGGGCGCCTCCGCGAGCTTCCAGGTCTCAGACGCGGCCACCGTCGCCACCGCGAACCTCCTGCGCCCCGCCGCCACCACCCACGTGACCGACCCCGAGCAACGCTCGATCGCCCTCGGCTTCGCGCGCGAAGCCGGCGCGATCCGCGTCACGGTCCCCGAAGGCGCAGGGCTGATCCCGGCCGGCTGGTACATGCTGTTCGTCAACGACGCCAGGGGCACCCCCTCGGAAGCCCGCTGGGTCCACGTCTCCTAGACCCGATCCGCGGGGCCTCGCGCCCACCGGGAGGAGTCGCCGGACGGGGAGCGAACACGTCAGCTGATGATCTCCTCTGAGGTTCAGCGGACGCTCGTCAAGTCGCCGCCCGAGCTGTGGGCGGAGCTGAGCAACCCCGACTCCCTGGCCCGCCACCTCGGCGAGCTGGGCGAGATAGCGATCACGCGGTCGGAGCCCGAGAAGCTCGTGGAATGGGAGGCCGCGGGCATGACGGGCACCGTCGCGATCAAGCCGTCCGGCTGGGGTACGCGCGTGACGCTCACGGTCGAGCGGGAGCTGCCTACGGCGGCTGCGCCCGAGGCAGACCCGGGCGCTGAGGCACAGGACGAGTCCAAGACCGAGGCGGAGGCCGGCCCCGCGGGCGAGGCCGGCGCCCTGGCGGAGGCCGGCGCCCCGGACGGGGCCGACGCCCTGGACGAGGCCGACGCCCTGGACGAGGCCGACGCCCTGGACGAAGCTGGCGCCCTGGATGGGGCCGACGCTGCCCGCGAAACCGGCGCCGAGGGTGAAGCGCAGAGCAGCGTCGAAGCCGAGGCCGACGCCCCGCCTTCGCGCGAGGCGGGAGACGTTCCGGCCGCGCAGGAGACCGAGCAGTCCGCCGGCGCGTCCTCCACCGACGAGATCCGAACCGAGGAGCCGAGGCCCGCGCCCGCGACCGAGGCGGCGCGGCGCGCCGCGGGCTGGCCCGGACCGGATGGGGACGCCCCCGCGATCGAGAGCGCGCTGCGAGCGGCCGAAGCCGACGCGCGTGAGGTCGCGCCAGCGCCCCCCGCCTGGCCCTCTGCGCCGGCCCAAACCGAGGAGACGCAACCGGCGGCCGGCGCGCCCACCCCCGAGACTCGCGCCGAGCCCGAGCCCCGCAGGGGCTTCTTCGCCCGCCTTTTCGGCGGCAGGCGCAGGCGCACCGAGGCGCAGGCGCAGGCCGAGGTCCCGCCGGCGCCCGCGGCCAAGAGCGACGAGGAACTGCGACCGGCGTCTTCGGAGGCGATCTCCGAGCCCAGGCCCGACTACCTTCCCGTCTCCCCCGAGGAGGCGCTGCCCGTGATCGTGGTGGCCGAGCACGAGCCTCCGGTCGCCGAGGCCGAGGTCGTCGAGACCGCCGCGGCGCAGCCCAGCGAGGATCCCCCTGCCGCAGAGCCCGACGCGGAGGCCGCAGAGAACGTGGTCGATGAGGCCGACGCCGACGCCGACGCGACCGACACCGACACCGACACCGAGGCAATCGCGGTCGCCGCTGAGGCCGGGGAGGAGCCGGCACCCGAACGCCCGGGCGCGAAGGACATCGCCGCCGAGCTGAAGGCGGCCGAGGAGAGCGCCGCCGCGGAGGTGACCGCGATTCTCACCGGCGTGCTGGACCGTCTCGGCGCGGCGCACCACCGCCCGTTCTCGCGCGCCTAGCGCTCGACCCGATCCCGGCGCTGCGGGGCCGCCGTCCCGCTCCGGCTAAGATCCTGCGCCGATGTCGAGCAGCCCCCACGACCGCCAGGCCGACGCCGCCCTGCTGGCGACCTCACGCAGCGGGCACCGCAAGGAGCCTCGCCAGAAGGCCCCCGAGACCTACGAGGAGAAGCTCGCCCAGCTGCACGAGCTGCGCGAGGCGGCCCTGCACTCGGCGCCGGAGGCCGAGGAGAAGCAGCACGCGCGCGGCAAGTACACCGCCCGCGAGCGGATCGAGAAGCTGCTCGACCCGGGCTCCTTTCAGGAGCTCGACACGTTCGTGCGCCACCGCACCTACGACTTCGACATGCAGAAGAACCGTCCCTGGGGCGACGCGGTCGTGACCGGGCACGGCACGATCGAAGGCCGCACGGTCTGCGTCTTCAGCCAGGACTTCACCGTCTTCGGCGGCTCGCTCGGCGAGGTGATGGGCGAGAAGATGGTCAAGATCATGGATCTGGCGGCCAAGATCGGCTGCCCCGTGATCGGGATCAACGACTCCGGCGGCGCGCGCATTCAGGAGGGCGTCGTCTCGCTCGGCGCCTACGGCGACGTGTTCGTGCGCAACGTCCGCTGCTCGGGCGTGATCCCGCAGATCTCGCTGATCATGGGCCCGTGCGCCGGCGGGGCCGTCTACTCGCCGGCCATCACCGACTTCATCTTCATGGTCAAGGAGACCTCGCACATGTTCATCACCGGCCCCGACGTGATCAAGACGGTCACGGGCGAGGAGGTCGGCTTCGAGGAGCTGGGCGGGGCGATGTCGCACAACACCAAGTCAGGAGTCGCGCACTTCGCCTCCGAGGACGAGGACGCGTGCCTGGAGGACTGCCGCTACCTGATCGGCTTCCTGCCCCAGAACAACATGCAGACGGTCCCCCGCGTGGCCCCCACCGACGACCCGCAGCGGATGGACCCCGAGCTCGACCACGTCGTCCCGGACAACCCGAACAAGCCGTATGACATGCGCGACGTGGTGCGCCTGATCGTCGACGACAGCGAGTTCTTCGAGGTGCACGAACACCACGCCAAGAACATCATCTGCGGCTTCTCGCGCCTGGACGGCATCGCGATCGGCGTCGTCGGCAACCAGCCGGCGCAGCTCGCCGGCGTGCTCGACATCGACGCCTCCGCCAAGGCCGCGCGCTTCGTGCGCACCTGCGACGCCTTCAACATCCCGATTCTCACCTTCGTCGACGTGCCCGGCTTCCTCCCCGGCACGAGCCAGGAGTGGGGCGGCATCATCCGTCACGGCGCCAAGCTGCTCTACGCCTTCACCGAGGCGACCGTCCCGAAGCTGACGGTGATCACCCGCAAGGCCTACGGCGGCGCCTACGACGTGATGGCCTCCAAGCACATGCTCGCGGACTTCAACTTCGCCTGGCCGACCTCCGAGGTCGCCGTGATGGGGGCGGAGGGCGCCGTCAACATCATCTACCGGCGCGACATCGCCGGCAGCCCGACGCCGGAGGAGCGCCGGGCGAAGCTGATGGAGGACTACAAGGCGCGCTTCGCGAACCCCTACACGGCGGCCGAGCGCGGCTACATCGACGACGTGATCGTCCCCCACGAGACGCGCCCGAAGCTGATCACCGCGCTGCACACGCTGCAGACCAAGCGCGAACCGGGCCCGAAGCGCAAGCACGGCAACATCCCGCTCTAGCGGGTTACTCGAGCACCGGCAGCCTGCGGTCCAGCCAGCCGGGCAGCCACCATACGCGCCGGCCGGCGAGGCGCATCACCGCCGGCAGCAGCACGAGCCGTACGATCGTGGCGTCGAGCACGACGGCGATCGTGAGTCCGACGCCGAACTGGCGCAGCGGGATGACGCCGGCGCCCGCGAAGGCGACGAAGACCGCGGCCATGATCGCCGCCGAGCCGGTGATCACACCGGCGGTGTGGCGCAGCCCGTGACGGATCGCGGCTTCGTGGTCGCCCGCGCCGACCCAGTGCTCGCGCATGCGGGTCAGCAGGAAGACCTCGTAGTCGATCGACAGCACGAACATGATCGCGAGGATCCCCGCTCCCGAGGCGGCGTCCACATAGCCGGGGCCGCCGAGGACGTGCCGTTCGGTGAGAAACTGCAGCGCCCCCAGCGCGACGGCGATCGTCGCCAGGTTGAGCGCGACGGCGAGCAGCGCCAGCGGAACCGCCCGCAGCACGACGACGAGCGTGAGCGTCGCCACGAGCGCCAGCGCCGCAACCAGCCACGGGACGCGGGCCGTGTTCGCGTTCTTGTAGTCGAGCAGGTACTGGGCTCCCTGTCCGATCTCGACCCTGCTGCCGGTCGCGGCAGCCAGCGAGGGCAGGCTCGCACGCAACTTCCTGCTCAGCGCGGCGGTAGCCGGCGAGCCGGGCGCGCTGGAGGCGACGACCACCATCCGCGCTGCCTGCCCGCCGCTGTCGACGTTGACGAGCTGGGCTACCTGCTCGCGCATCGGCGAGACCGTGCCGTCGAGCGCTGTCAGCACCAGATAGCCGGAGTCGAGCGCGTTGGGGGCGTCACCGTGCAGCAGCCGGTAGTCGCGCTCGTAGGCGGCGAGCATCGTCGCGTAGCTGCGCAGCGGACCCTGCGTCCGTGCGAGGCCCGAAGCCAGTCGCCCGGAGCTGCCCACGCCGCCCGACAGCCCGCCCGCCAGCTTCTCGCCACCGGCGGCGAGCGAGCCGAGCCCGTCGGCGAGCCGGGTGTCCGCCCCTGCCAGCCTGTCCAGGCCGTGCGCGAGCTGTTCGCCGCCGCCGGCGAGCCGGGCGAGCCCGCCGGCCAGCCGGCCGTTTCCCGCCGAGAGCTTGCCGAGGCCGCCGGCGAGGCGGCGATCGCCCGCCTCCAGCCCGACCAGCCCGCCTTCCAGTTCGCCTGCTCCCCCGTCGAGAGTTCCCATCCCGCCTTCCAGCGTGTGCCCGGCCGCGGACAACGTCTGCAGGCCGGCGCTGAGCTGGAGCGCGCCCTGTTCCGATTCCCGGGTGCCCACCGCGAGCCGGTCGGCGCCGGCCGTCAGCCGGTCGACCGTCCCCGTCAACCGGGAGATCTCGGCGGGCAGGCCGGCGAGCGCCTGCAGCCCTTGCGCCAGCTGCGCTTCGAGGCCGGCGAGCTGGGAGAGGTCGCTTTCTTCGATCAGCCTTTCGAGCGCGGCCAGGTCCTGTTCCAGCATCCTGTAGTGGGCGTCCCCGGCGGCCGCCGGCATCGCCCGCAGTTCGCGCATCGCGGCGCGGGTCCGTGCACCCAGCAGCGCGCTTGATTCCTGCAGCGCGGAGAGTCTCGCCGCAAGCGAGCCGAGCTCGCCCGCCAGCAGTTCGACCGGCTTCAGCGCCACGTGGACGGCGGCGTCGAAGGCGTCCATGCCCTGCGCCAGCTGCCCGGCCCCGGTCGCCAGTTCGTGGTCGGAGGCCGCCAGGCGCCGCGCACCGGCCGCCGCTTCGTCCAGGCCGCCGGCCAGCCGGGCCGATCCTTCTGCAGCCTGCCCCAGACCTTCATGTAGCCGGCGCGCTCCGCCGCGAGCCCGACCGGTCTCGCTTGCCAGACGACGGGCCCCGGCGTGAGTACGGCGGCTTTCCCGCGCCAGCAGCGTCGCACCCGAGTGCGCGCGCGCAGTCGCGTGCGCGAGCTGCCCGGCGCCGCCGGCGGCGCGGACCCCTTCGTGGGCCAGGCGCCCCGCTCCGGTGGAGGCCTGCGCCGCGCCGCCGTCGAGCGAGCGCGCGCCGGCCGCCGCCGCGGCAAGGCCGCTGCGCAGGCGGGCCACGCCGTCGCCTGCGTCTGCCAGTCCCGAGCGCAGGTCGGCGATGCCGCGGCCGGCTCCCCGCAGTCGCGCCGGGGCGGAGCTCATCGCCGCCCGGGCTTCGTCGAGCTTGGCCTGCGCGCCGGCCACGGAGGCCGGTCCGAGCACGGTCGCGACGCCGGGGGCGCGGGCGATCTCTTCCTGCCAGCGCATCAGCGCACGCAGCCGCGAAGGCGTGGTGATCGCGCCGTGACGGGCGTTTGCGACGATCACGAACGGAGCCGACCAGCCCGGGCCGATCGTGCGTTCGACGACCGCCACGGCCTGACGAGCGGGGCTGGACGCGGGCAGCTCGGCGGCGTCCGGGGGGCCGAGCCGCAGCCCCCCGGCGGGGGCGGCCAGCGCGAACATGACGGCGAGGATCAGGGGCGCGGCGACGGCCGGCTTGGAGATCAGCCGTTCGGCCAGGGCGCCGGCGCCGCCGGGGCGCCGTCCGTCGCCGCGGCGAGGGAGGCGGATCTCCCAGCGGTTCAGCCACGGGCCGAGCAGGCGCAGCAGAGCCGGCATCGCCGAGATCGCCAGCGCGACGCTGAGCAGGCCCGAGATGACCACCCCGATCGCGACCGGGCCCAGCAGCCCGGGGGTGGCTACCGCGCTCGCCGCGAGCATCGTCAGGGCGAGGGTGCCGCCGGCCGCGACGATCGTTCGACCCGCCGCCCGGGAGGCCGTCGAGACCGCCCTCTCGTGGTCCCAGCCGGCCGCGATCTCCTGACGCACGCGGGAGACCATCAGCAGCGCGTAGTCCACCCCGAGCGCGAGGCTCATCATCGCCGCGATCGCGACCCCGAGGGAGTTGATCGGCGTGAGGTAGCTGGTCAGCCACAGCAGGCCGTGCCCGGCGGTGACGGTGGCCGCTCCCATCGCCAGCGGCACCGCGGCGGCCACGGGGGAGCGGAAGACCGCCAGCAGCACGAGGATCAGGATCGGCAGGGCGATCGTCTCCGCCCGCGCGGTGTCGGCCAGAGTCTCCTGCTGGATCGCTCGGCCGATCACCGCTACGCCGGTCAGATAGCTGCGGACGGGGGCGCCGACGGTGCGGGAGACGATGAGTTCGGTCGACGGCACCACCGCCATCGCCTGACTCGCAGGCCGCACGTAGTCGACCAGGACGAAGGCCGTCCCCGGGGCGGGCCGCAGCGAGCCGACGGTCGCGGAGGACATCGCGCTGGACTCGTCCCACGGCGAGAGCACCTGCGTGTCGAGCTGCTTGCGCAGGGCGGCCACGAGGCGTCTGCCCTCGCGGTCGGTGGCGGCGGGGGGACCGCGCAGCAGGATCGCGATCGGGATCGTGTTGCCGAACTTCGAGCGGAGGAGCGCTTCGGCCCGCGAGGAGGGGGTGCCCGGCACGTCCAGGGACATCGGCGCGAGGCGGTCGGCGACGCCGGTGCCGAGGACCGCGAGCGCCACGATCGCGACCGCCCAGGCGATCAGCACCCGCACCGGCTGCTTCCTCGACGTCGCGCGCCTGAACATGATCCTATGTTACATCATTTTATGTCACATTGGTCTCTGTTAGGATCCGAGAGTGTCGCGGAGCCGGAACCGGGAGCGAGGCGGCGCCAGGAGCGAGCGCCGAATGACGATCGACGAGCTGGCCCAGGAGGCCGGGCTGACCGTGCGCAACGTGCGCAGCTACCAGTCGCGCGGCCTCATCCCCCCTCCGCAGGTGCAGGGCCGGGTGGGCTACTACGGTCCCCACCATCTCGCCGAGCTGCAGCTGATCCGCGAGATGCAGGCGCAGGGCTTCAACCTGACCGCGATCGCTCATCTGCTCGAGCAGGCCAGCGGCGCCGAGGAGCAGGTGCTCGGCTTCACGCGCTCGCTGATGGCGCCGTTCGAAACGGAGACGCCCGAGATGGTCGACCGCGACGGCCTCGTCGAGAGGCTCGGCGGCGAGCTCGACTCGGGGCTGCTGACCAGGGCCTGCAAGCTCAACCTCGTGGTCCCGGTCGGCGAGGGCTCCTACGAAGTCCCCAGCCCGACCCTTCTGGCCGCCGGCGAGCGGCTGGTGAGCCTGGGCGTGCCGCTGGGCGCCGCGCTGGAGGCGACGGCGAAGCTGCGGCGGCAGACCGAGCGCATCGCAGAGGTCTTCGTCCAGCTGTTCCTCTCCTACATCTGGGAGCCGTTCGACGCGGCGGAGCGTCCCGAGGGCGACTGGCCGCGCGTGCAGCAGGCCCTGGACCAGTTGCGTCCCCTGGCCTCCGAAGCGGTCACCGCAGCGTTCCAACAGACGATGACCGGCGCCGTCGAGGCGGCGTTCGGCCGCCGGCTCGACCAGCGGCCGGCGCAGCGGGGGCGCGGGGGAGCGAAGCCCGGACGGGACGCACGGGCCTGATCGGAGGCGACGGCTCTTCGCGCGCGCGCCGCGGAGAGACCCGGAACGAAGCGACCCGGCCCCCGACCCGCCGCTTCGGTCACAATCACGCGACATGGGTAGTCCCGCTTCCAGCCTCACCCTGATCGCCCCTTCGGCCTCACCCGAGGAGGCGGCCGCCGTCGTGGCGGCCCTCGAGCGCTTCATGCGCGCCACCGCGCCGGTGCTCGTGGCCGCTCCGGCGCCGCTCGACGGCTGGGTACGCGCGGCCCGGATCGAGGGCGTCTCGCGCGAGTCCGAGACGGACCTGCCGGACCCCTGGATAAATACCTGAAAGCCGCTAGGCTTTAGCTCAATATCGTCTCTGGCGCCGACGGGGGCGCCGACCCGATCGATCCGGGCCGCGGCCCGGACAGGAGGTTTTCGCCAGATGGAGCCAGTGTCCGTGCCGACCGAACGTGGAACGCTCGAGGACCCCGAGATCCTCAAGAACGTCCCCGGGCACATCATCCCGATCCTCCAGCGGGAGTACGACGACTTCAAGACCGAGGCGACGAAATTCCTCGCCGGCGAGACGGAGGAAGACGAGTTCATCAAGTTCCGCCTCAAGCAGGGCGTCTACGGGCAGCGCCAGCCCGACGTCCAGATGATCCGCGTGAAGCTCCCCTTCGGCGGCGTCACGCCGGAGCAGATGGAGGCGTTCGCGGACGTCGTCGAGAAGTACGTGCCGCTGCGCAAGGGGCACGTCACGACGCGGCAGAACATCCAGATGCACCACGTGCCGCTGCCCGAAGCCGAGAAGCTGATCCGCGAGCTCGGCGAGTCGGGGCTCTCGAGCCGCGAGGGCTGCGGGAACACGATGCGCAACGTCACGGGCGACCCGTGGGCGGGCGTCGCGAAGGACGAGCTCTTCGACCTCACCCCCTACGCGGGCGCGTACGTGCGCTACTTCGTGCGCCACCCGACGACGCAGGGGATGCCGCGCAAGGTCAAGACCTCCTTCGACGGCAGCCCCCGCGACCGCGCGATCAGCGGCATTCACGACGTCGCCTTCCGCGCGCGCGTCAGGGAGATCGACGGCCGCGAGGTCCGCGGCGTGGAGATGCTCGTCGGCGGCGGCACCTCGATCATGCCCCGCGTCGCGCCGACCCTCTACGACTTCCTCCAGCTCGACAACGGCGAGTACCTGAAGGTGACGGAGGCCGTGATGCGGATCTTCGACCGTCAGGAGTGGCTGCGAGCCAACCGCGCGCGGGCGCGCATCAAGGTGTTCGTCGACAAGTACGGGATCGAGGAGCTGCGCAACCAGGTCGAGGAGGAGCTGAAGGGCGACTGGGTCGCCGAACGCGACTTCTCGGTCGAGCACCGTCTCTTCCTCGACGACGAGCGCGAGTCGGCCCCGGCCGCGCCCGCCAGCTACGGCACCCCGAACGGCGACCTCTCGGAGTTCGAGCGCTTCTCCTCGACCAACGTCGCCGAGCAGAAGCAGGACGGCTACGTCACGGTCGAGGTGAAAGTGACGCGAGGCGACCTGACCCCGGAGCAGTTCCGCGGCCTCGCCAAGATCATGCGCGACTTCTCCGGCGGTTACGCCCGCACGACCGTCCAGCAGAACATCGTGCTGCGCTGGGTGCGCGAGGAGTGCGTATACGACGTGTGGCGGGCGCTCTCGGAGCTCGGGCTCGGCGAGCCCGGCGCGCGCGAGATCGTCGACGTCGTCTCCTGCCCGGGAACCGACTCGTGCAAGCTCGGGATCACGAGCTCGATGGGTCTGAACGCCGCCGTTCAGGAGCGGATCGAATCGATGGAGATCGCCGACGAGCTGACGCGCGAGCTGAACATCAAGATCAGCGGCTGCCCGAACGGCTGCGGTCAGCACCACGTCGGCAGCATCGGCTTCACGGGCGCTTCGATCAAAGTCGGCGACCACACGATTCCCGCCTACATCCCCCACGTCGGGGGAGTGTGGGAAGGCGGCGAGGTCAAGTTCGGGACGCGTCTGAAGCTGCGCCTGCCGTCCAAGCGAGTACCCGACGCGATCGAGCGCTGGATCCGCCACTATGAGTCCAACCGCGAGAGCGGAGAGACATGGGGCGCCTTCGCCGAGCGTGTGGGAACGGGCGAGCTCGAGGCACAGGTCAAGGACCTCTCGATGCCGGTCGACTTCGGGCTGGAGACGATGAACCAGTTCATCGACTGGAACCGGGATGTTCCGTTTGAAGTGATTCGCGGCGAGGGCGAGTGCGCCGTCTAGAGCCAACTCGATGACTGGGCCAGGAGACGAGGAAACGAGGCCGGATCAGATGCAACCACTGAACAGCACCCAACCCCAGAGCCAGACCAGCGTCGACCCCGCGCTGAGCCTCACGCACACGCTGCGCGAGGCCGCGCGGCACGGCCGCGACGCCGTCCTGCTGTGCTCCTTCCAGAAGGAGGAGTCCGTCCTGATCGACGAGCTCATGCGCCTGGATCAGGGCACCGGCTCCTCGGTTCGGATCGTGACGATCGACACCGGCGTGCTGTTCGAGGAGACGCTGCAGACCTGGCGGGCCTTCGAGGAGCGCTTCGGCGTGGAGATCGAGGTCTTCGACGCGTCCAGTCCCGACGTTCCGTGGAGCGGCCCCGAGCACTGCTGCTCGGTCGCCAAGGTCGCGGCCCTCGAGCGCTCGCTCGGGGGCGCCGAGGGCTGGATCACGGGCCTGCGCCGCGAGCAGGGCCCGACGCGCGCCGAGACGCAGCTGATCGAACGCGACGAGAAGCGGGGTCTGTGGAAGTACAACCCGCTCGCGCACTGGACCGACAAGGACCTGTGGCGGCGGATCCACGAGCGCGAGCTGCCCTACAACTCGCTCCACGACCAAGGCTACGAGTCGATCGGGTGCGCCCCGTGCACCAAGCCCGGCAGCGGCCGCGAGGGACGCTGGGCCGGGACCGAGAAGACGGAGTGCGGTCTTCACGTCGAGGTGGTCGAGCCCTGATGAGCGTCGCCACGCGACCCCAGCTCAGCCACCTGCGGGCGCTCGAGTCCGAGGCGATCCACGTGATGCGCGAGGTCGCGGCGGAATTCGAGCGGCCGGTGCTGCTGTTCAGCGGCGGCAAGGACTCGATCGTGCTGTTGCGGCTGGCCGAGAAGGCCTTCCGCCCGGCCCCGTTCCCGTTCCCGTTGATGCACGTCGACACGGGCCACAACTTCCCCGAGGTGATCGAGTACCGCGATCGGCGCGTCGCCGAGCTGGGTGAGCGGCTGATCGTCGCGAGCGTTCAGGAGTCGATCGACAAGGGCCGCGCCGTCGAGGAGACCGGGCCCCGCGCCTCGCGCAACCGCCTGCAGACGGTGACCCTGCTCGACGCGATCGCCGAGCACGGCTTCGACGCGGCCTTCGGCGGGGCGCGGCGCGACGAGGAGCGCGCGCGGGCGAAGGAGCGGATCATGTCCTTCCGCGACGACTTCGGACAGTGGGACCCGAAGAACCAGCGCCCCGAGCTGTGGAACCTCTACAACGGGCGCATCCACAAGGGCGAGCACGTGCGCGTCTTCCCGCTCTCCAACTGGACCGAGCTCGACGTCTGGGAGTACATCGACTCCGAGCAGCTGGAGGTCCCCTCGATCTACTTCGCCCACGAGCGCGAGGTGTTCGCGCGCGACGGGATGCTCTACGCCTACGACCCCGAGGTCACGGAGCTGATCGAGGGCGAGGAGGTCTACCGGGACACGGTCCGCTACCGCACGGTCGGCGACATGAGCTGCACCGGCGGGGTCATCTCCAAGGCCGCCACGCTCGAGGAGGTCGTCCTCGAGATCGCCGCCACGCGGATCACCGAGCGCGGTGAGACCCGCGCCGACGACCGCGTCTCGGAGGCGGCGATGGAGGACCGCAAGAAGGCCGGCTACTTCTAGGCCATGACGCTCGACCTGCTGCGCTTCACGACGGCCGGGTCGGTCGACGACGGCAAGAGCACGCTGATCGGCCGGCTGCTCTACGACTCCAAGCAGGTCTTCGAAGACCAGCTCGCGCACGTCGCCCAGGCGAGCGAGCGCCGCGGCGGCGGGGGGACGCTCGACCTCGCGCTGCTGACCGACGGGCTGCGCGCCGAGCGCGAGCAGGGCATCACGATCGACGTCGCCTACCGCTACTTCGCGACGGCCAAGCGGCGCTTCATCATCGCCGACTGCCCCGGCCACCAGCAGTACACCCGCAACATGGTCACCGGCGCGTCGACCGCCGACGTCTCGGTCGTCCTGCTCGACGCGCGCCGCGGGGTGCTCGAGCAGTCCAAGCGCCACGCCTTCATCAGCGCCCTGCTGGGCATCCCGGAGATGGTCGTCGCGATCAACAAGATGGACCTCGTCGACTACTCCCGCGAGCGCTTCGAAGAGCTGCGGGCCGAGTTCGAGGGCTACGCCGAGAAGCTCACGGGCGTCTCCTCGATCACCTACATCCCGATGTCGGCGCTGAACGGCGACAACGTGGTGTCGCGCTCGCCGGAGATGCCCTGGTACGACGGGCCGGTGCTGCTCGACCACCTGGAGAGCGTCGAGGTCGCCTACGACCACCCGGGCGAGCGCCCGGCGCGCTTCCCCGTGCAGTGGGTGATCCGGCCCGCGAACGGGGACGGCGGCGACTACCGCGGCTACGCGGGCCAGCTCGCGAGCGGCCTGCTGCGCCGCGGCGACGAGGTCGCGGTGCTGCCCGGCGGCGGACGCTCGCGGATCGCGGCGATCGACACCTTCGACGGGCCGCTCGAGGAGGCGACGGCGCCGATGTCGTTCACGCTGCGCCTCGAGGACGAGCTCGACGTCTCCCGGGGCGAGCTGATCTGCCACCCCGAAGAGGCCCCCGAGGTCGCGCGCGAGCTGCGCGCCGACATCTGCTGGATGGCGGCCGACCTGCTGCGCCCCGGCGGGAGGTACGTGCTCAAGCACACCTCCCGGACCGTCACCGCGGTCGTCGAGTCGCTCGAGGACCAGCTCGACACCCATTCGCTCGAACGGCTCGGACCGCCTGCCGAGCTCGGCCTCAACGACATCGGCAAGGTCCGGCTGCGCACGAGCGCCCCGCTCGCGTTCGACCCGTACTCCGCCAACCGCCGCACCGGCAGCTTCATCCTGATCGACGAGGCGAGCAACGCCACGGTCGCCGCCGGGATGATCGCGCCCGCCGCCGCCTAGCCACTCGTCCATATCGCCTTCCGCCATCCTGGCCTGTCAGTAATCTGACGACGCGTGGCGAAGGGGGGTCGCCGGCTCTTCAAGGCCGTCCGCCAGGCGGCGACAACGACCCCGAGAGGCGAGATGACCGAGACCCGCCGTGCGCTTTGGATGACTCTCCTGTCCGCCTGCCTGTTCGCCGCGACCGCAGGCACGGCGTCGGCGGCGACGTTCTACGTCAACCAGCGAGGCGGCGAAGACACGAGCCCCTGCAGCAAAGCGCAGCCGTGCGAAACGATCAAACACGCGGTCTTCGTGGCCGAGGGGGTCGCGGGCCCCAACACGATCGAGGTCGAAGCCGAAGGCAGCTACGAAAAAGAAGCCGTCGTGCTCAACAAAGCCACCGACAAAGGCCTCACGATCAACGGCGAAGAAGGGCTGATCGTCGCCAACGAAACCGGTCCCGTCTTCACGGTCACCTCCCCCGCCACCGCGATCACGATCTCCGACATGAAGGTCGCGCGCGAGACCGGAGCCGGCGCGGCGATCGAAGAGACGGGCGCCGAAGTGGCCCTCAAGAACCTGTTCGTCGAAAACGGGTCGACGGGCGGCAAAAACGGCGTCGAAGGCCACAAAGGCTCGATCGCGATCGAAGGCGGAACGGTCGAAATGGAAAACGGCGCTTCGGGCTTCGGCGTGCAGGCCACCGAAACCGCGCTGACGATCGCCGGCGCCACGATCAAGGACGCCGGCCTGGGTGAAGCCGGCGGCGTCGGCAGCGAACGCTCCGGGCTGTCGATCAGCGGCACCAAGATCATTCAGGAAGGCGGGCTGAGCGAAGCGAACGACGGCCTGGTGGCCGAAGAAGACGGCTCCGTGACGCTCCACGAAGACTCGATCGCGGTGGACAACAAAGACTTCGCCGTCCTGCTCTCACGCGCTCCCGCCCACATCTCGGGCCTGGCGATCACGATGAGCAACAAAGCCAGCAAAAGCACCGCGCTGAACCTGCTCGAGACGGCGGCCGTCACGTCGACGCTCGAACACGTCGAAATCGGCGGGACCTGGAGCGGCCAGGCGATGCTCGTCGGGGAAGGCAACACGACACTCACCGACAGCAGGCTCACGACCAACCTCGAAAGCAGCTCGCCGGCCCTGACCCACATCGGACCGGGCGAAGGCCAGGGCCTCGTGATCCAACGCTCCCTCCTGCAGGCCGGCCCGACGGCCAGTCGCGCGACTCTGCAGAGCGGTAACTCGAACGTCACGATCGACTCCTCGGAGATCCTCGGCGGCCACACCGGCGTCTTCTTCGAAAGCGCCAGCGGCGCCGCGCGCACGCTCACGGTGTCGGCCTCCACGATCGACGCCGGCGTCCCCGGGACCGTCAACGACGCGTTTGAAACCACCGGCGTCGAGGCGGTCGGGAAAAGCTCCGCGACCAGCGCCGCGAGCGTCGCGATCCAGGGCTCGATCGTGCTCGAGCCTCAGGTCGCGCAGACTCTGACGGGGGCAAAGGCGTCTGTCTCGTGCGCCTACTCCGACGCCCCGCTGCAGACCCAGGCAGAAACGCCGTCCCTCGGCGCGATCGGGTGCGGCGCGAGCAGCCCCGGCGAGGCCGAACCCGGCCCGCTGCCCGCCCTCTTCGCCCTCGCCACCGAACCGATCTCGGCCTACGGGCTGCTCGCCGGCTCCCCGGCGGTCGACGCGGTCCCCGCGGGCGCCCTGCCTTTGCCGTTCGGGATCGTCGCGTCGAGCACCGACCTCGCGGGCGCCGCGCGCGTCGTCGACGGCAACGGCGACTGCGCCGCGGCGCAGGACAAGGGAGCACTGGAGCTCCAGGGCCACTCCGCGCCGTGCAAAGCCATCCCGGGGCCCGGAAAACCGAGCCCCACGCCGGTCCCCGGCACGATCACCGGCCTCGCGCTCTCGCCGTCGTCGTTCTTCGCTGCCCCTAAGGGAGCGACCGTGTCCGCCGCCAAACGGAGATACGGCACGAAGATCAGCTGGCGCGACACCCAGGCGGGCACGACGACCTTCACCGTCCTGATCCCGGTCGCGGGCCGCCGCCAAGGCCACTCGTGCAAGAAGCCGAGCAAGGCGAACAAGCACGGCAGGAAGTGCACGTTCCTGCGCGCTCTGGGCGAGTTCACGCACAGTGACGTGGCGGGGGCGGACAGCCTCCACTTCAGCGGCAGGCTCCACGGCCGCAAGCTGGCGCGAGGCAGCTACAGCCTGCGGGCCGTGCCGCACGACGCGGCCGGCAACGGCAAGGGCGCGACCAGGGCCTTCACGATCAAGGGGTAGACGTGGCGCCCGCACGAGGGCTCTCGGCGCGGGGGGCGACGCGGCTCGCCACGGAGCGCGGCGCCCGTCATCGCTAAGCTTCCGCGGCCGATGTTCGAGAAGGTCCTGATCGCCAATCGCGGCGAGATCGCGATCCGTATCGCGCGCGCCCTGCAGGAGATGGGCATCGCGAGCGTCGCCGTCTACTCCGAGCTGGACCGCGACGCGCTGCACGTGGCGCGAGCCGACGAGGCCTACAACCTCGGCGACGGCCCCGCCGCGGACAACTACCTGCACATCGAGAAGATCCTCGACGCCGCCGCGCGCTCCGGCGCCCAGGCGATCCACCCCGGTTACGGCTTCCTGGCCGAGAACGCGCCGTTCGCGCAGGCCTGCGAGGACGCGGGCATCGTCTTCATCGGCCCTCCCGCGAGCGCGATCGAGGCGATGGGGTCGAAGACCCGCGCCCGCGAGCTGATGAAGGCCGCCGGCGTGCCGATCGTGCCCGGCACGACCGAGCCGGTCGCGACCGTCGCCGATGCGCTGCGCATCGCCAAGGAGGAGATCGGCTTCCCCGTCGCGGTCAAGGCCGCGGGCGGCGGCGGCGGCAAGGGCTTCCGCGTCGCGCTCTCGGAGGACGAGCTCGAGGGCGCCTTCGAGGGCTCCAGCCGCGAAGGCGAGAAGTTCTTCTCCGACCCGACCGTCTACCTCGAGCGCTACCTGCACGACCCTCGCCACGTCGAGGTCCAGGTCCTCGCCGACCGTCACGGCAACGTGATCCACCTCGGCGAGCGCGACTGCTCGATCCAGCGCCGCCACCAGAAGGTGATCGAGGAGTCCCCGGCGCCCGAATGGGTCGTCGACTCCCAGATCCGCGAGCAGATCGGCAAGATCGGCGTCGACGCCGCCAGGGCTGTCGACTACGTCGGCGCGGGGACGATCGAGGGACTGTTCTCGACCCACCAGGGGGAGCCGGGCGAGCCCGAGTACTTCTTCCTAGAGATGAACACGCGCGTGCAGGTCGAGCACTGCGTGACCGAGATGACGACCGGGATCGACATCGTCAAGGAGGGGATCCGCGCGGCGGCCGGCGAGGAACTCTCATACGCCCAGGCGGACGTCGAGCTGCGCGGGCACGCGATCGAGTGCCGCATCAACGCCGAGGACGCCTCCAAGAACTTCGCCCCGGCGCCGGGCAAGATCGGCCGCTACCGCGAGCCGACGGGCCCGGGCGTGCGGGTCGACTCGGGCGTCGGCGAAAACGGGGAAGTCTCGCCGATGTACGACCCGATGGTGGCGAAGCTGATCGTCTGGGACGCCGACCGCGAGGCGGCCACACAGCGCATGCTGAGGGCGCTCTCCGAATACGAGATCGAGGGCCTGAAGACGCTGATCCCCTTCCACCAGGCCCTGCTCGCGACCGACGACTGGAAACGCGGCAGCACCTGCAAGGACCTGCTCGAGGACAAGCAGTGGCTGAAGACGCTCGCCTTCGAGAAGACTGCACCGGCCGGCGGCGAGGAGGAGGCCGAGACGGTCGAGCAGACCTACGCCGTCGAGGTCTCGGGCAAGCGGTTCGACGTGCGCGTCGTGGGACCCCCGTTCGCGGGCGGCGGCGCGGTCGCGCCCGCCAACGGCGCCGCGCCGGCGGCGAAGGCCAAACGGAGCGAGCGCAAAGCCGCCGCGGGGGGAGGCCCGGACACGCTCGAGGCGCCGCTGCAGGGCAACATGTGGAAGGTCCTCGTCAAGAAGGGCGACGTCGTCACCGAGGGGCAGCTGC
The DNA here is from genome assembly GCA_035571915.1 of Solirubrobacteraceae bacterium. Lineage (GTDB taxonomy): Bacteria > Actinomycetota > Thermoleophilia > Solirubrobacterales > Solirubrobacteraceae > Palsa-744. The sequence continues at coordinate 45,477 of DATNBM010000042.1, forward strand.
TCTGCATCATCGAGGCGATGAAGATGGAGAACGAGATCACCGCCCACAAGGCGGGCACGATCGTCGATCTGCCGATCGAGGAGGGCGCGCCGATCCAGGCGGGCGCACCGATCGCGACGATCAAGAGCGACGGCTGACCCCCGCCGCTCTGCCCGGCAGCGGCGTTGGCGCCGCCTTACTAGGGCGCGGCCAGCGCTGACACGTTGCGCGCGTGGAGCTTGCGCATCTCGGCCGAGCGACGCCCCTCGGGCAGCGGCGCGTCCGCCCCTTCGCCGGCGAGCGCCCGCAGGTACGCCACATCCTCCTCGAGCACCTCTGCGGCGCGCTCGGGACCCAGGATCGGGCCGTGGCCGGGCACGACGTGCTCGACGCGGGAGAGCAGCAGCCTCAGGCGCTCGAGCGTCGCGAGGTAGCCGTCGACCTCGCCGCCCGGGTTGAGCATCGGGATCTCGACCGCCGAGAGGTAGTCGCCGGCGATCAGCACGCCCGCCCAGGGCGCGAGGATCGCCATCCCGTCGGGCGTGTGCCCGCCGGTCGCGTGCAACTCGAGGCTCTGCTCCCCGATCTCGAGATGACCGGGGACGGGGAGCGCCTGCACGCTGCCGAGCCCGAGGGGACGCGGGCGCTCCAGGTAGAGCTCTTCGTCGAATGAGCGCAGTTCGCGCTGCGCCTCGCCGGGCTCGGCCCGCAGCCGGGCCGCGCTGCTCTCCGCGCAGCCCAGCGGCGTCCCGGGAAAGGCAAGGGGGCCGAGGACGTGATCCCAGTCGGCGTGGGTCGCGAGCAGGGCCGCCGGCTCGGGGAAGCCTGCCTGGGCGAGCACCGAGGGAAGCAGCTCGAGCTCTTCCGGGAGCACCGGCGAGTCGACGACGAACGTCTCGGCGCCTTGCGGCGTCGGGGCGCCGCCGGCCGGCACCTCGACGACGCTCAACGGACCCTCCGGCGCCTGGCCCGGGCGCGCGGCGCCTCCCCGCAGCAGCACGCAGTTGACCTGCAGCAGCGAGCTCGTGATGACGATCGCGTCGGCGTGCAGGGCGCGAGCCCGCACGAGGGCTAGCTGACGCCGAGCAGCTTCGCGGCCTCTTTGAGGTTCGCGACCTCGGCCGTGGGCTTCTTGGCGGACGCTTCGAGCGTCTCCTTGCCGCGATTCACCCAGATCACGGGGACTCGCTGTTTGACGCACGGAGCGACGTCGTGGTAGTGGCTCGCCGCGACGTGGACCCAGCCGCGCTTGCCGCCGATCCGCCGGGCGCACTCGGTGAAGTGGGGCGGCTCGGGCTTGTAGGAGCGGACCTGCTGGGCCGTCACCACGAGGTCGAAGTCGATCCCGATGTGACGGCGCGTCTGGCCGAGCAGCTTGTCGTCGATGTTCGAGAGCAGACCGAGTTTGTACTTCTTGCCGAGCTTCTGAAGCTGGGTGGCCGTTTCCTTGAACGGCATCCAGCGCTGGACCGAGTCGGGCAGGAAGCCCGAGCGGGAGGGCTCGAGCGCCCAGTCGAGCCGTTTGGCGATCTCCAGGGCGGTGCGCCTCAGCACCTCCGCGTAGAGCTCGTAGGAGCCGCCCTCGATCTCACGCTCGATCTCGTGGAACATCGGGATCAGCGTCGCGCGGTCGATCTCGACCCCGTCGCGAGCGGCCTCCTTCGCGAACGCCTCGTAGATCCCCGTCTCCCAGTCGATCAGGGTCCCGTAGACGTCGAAAGTGACGAATGTAACGTTCTTTGGCAGCGCCATCGAGCGGGCATTATGCCGCGCCGGAGCCTTCGACCGCGGCACGGGGTCCCAGAGGGCCCGTCGTGTACGCCTCCGTTCATCTTGCGTTAGAGTCCCGCGCCGCGATGGACCTGTTGGAGTATCAAGGCAAGGAGCTGTTCGCCCGCCACGGATTGCGGGTCTCCTCCGGGAAGGCCGTGACCGACGTCGAGGCGGCCGTCGAGGCTGCCGCGGAGATCGGCTATCCCGTCGTGGTCAAGGCGCAGGTCCTGATCGGCGGCCGCGGCAAGGCGGGCGGCGTGAAGCTCGCCGCCGACGAGGCCGAGCTGCGCGAGCACGCGCGGAACATCCTCGGCATGGACATCAAGGGGCACACGGTCCACAAAGTCTGGATCGAGCACGCCTCGGACATCGCCTCGGAGTACTACGCGTCGGTCCTGCTCGACCGCGCGGCCAAGAAGCCGCTCGTGATGTTCAGCGTCGAGGGCGGCGTCGACATCGAAGAGGTCGCCGAGAAGACCCCCGAGAAGCTGATCCGCCGCCACGTCGACCCGCTCGTGGGTCTCTCGAACGAGGAGGCGCTGCAGATCGCCCGCGACGGAGGCGCCGAGGAGGACGTCCAGCAGGGCGTCGCCGACGCGCTCGTCGCGCTGTACGAGGTGTGGCTGTCCGAGGACGCCACCCTGGCCGAGATCAACCCGCTGATCGTGACGCCCGAGCGCGAAGTGAAGGCGCTCGACTCGAAGGTCTCACTCGACGGCAACGCGCTCTACCGCCACCCCGAGAACCAGGACCTCTCCGACACCGCCAACGAAGACCCGCTCGAGCGGCGCGCCAAGGAAGAGGGCGTGCAGTACGTCAAGCTCGACGGCGACATCGGGATCCTCGGCAACGGCGCGGGGCTCGTCATGTCCACGCTCGACGTCGTCGCCCAGGCCGGAGGGCGTCCCGCGAACTTCCTCGACGCGGGCGGCGGATCGAACGCCGAGAAGATCCGCGGGGCGGTCGAGCTGATCCTCGCCAACGACGCCGTCAAGGCAGTCCTCTTCAACATCTTCGGAGGCATCACCCGCTGCGACGAAGTCGCGGAAGGACTGATCGCAGCCTTCGGCCAGCTCGACGAGCACGGCAAATCGATCCCCTTCGTGGTCCGCCTCGACGGCACCAACGACGAGGCGGGCCGCAAGCTGCTGCAGGAGGCCGCGCTCCCGAACGTCTACCCGGCCTCGACGATGAACGAAGCCGCCGAGAAGGTCGTCGCGCTGGCCTCCGGCCGCGCCGCGGGGGCGCCGGTCTGATGTCCGTTCTGATCGACGAGGGAACCCGTCTCTGCGTAGCCGGCATCACCGGCCGCGAGGGGACCTTCCACACGCTCAACAACCGCAGCTACGGCACCAACGTGGTCGGCGGCGTCACGCCCGGCAAGGGCGGCCAGGACGTCGAGGGGATCCCCGTCTTCGACAGCTGGGAGCAGGCCGCGACCGAGGCGCAGCCGAACACGGCGATGATCTTCGTGCCGCCCCGCTTCGCCGCGGACTCGATCCTCGAAGCCGCCGCCGCGGGCGTGGCGCTCGTGATCGCGATCACCGAGGGCATCCCCGCGCACGACGAGCTCCGCGTCTACAACACGCTGGGGCGCGACTTCCCGGGCACCCGCCTGGTCGGCCCGAACTGCCCCGGGATCCTCTCCCCGGGCAAGGCCAACGTGGGGATCATCCCCGCCTCCTTCTTCAAGCCCGGCAACGTCGGGGTCGTCTCGCGCTCGGGCACGCTGACCTACCAGATCGGCAACGAGATCGCCCAGGCCGGCTTCGGCTGCAGCACGATCGTCGGCATCGGCGGCGACCCGGTCCCGGGCTCCTCCTTCGTCGACGTGCTCGAGCTGTTCGAGGCCGACGAGGAGACGGAGCTCGTCGTCCTCTCCGGCGAGATCGGCGGCTCGGCCGAGGAAGAGGCGGCCGACTACATCGCCGAGCACATGAGCAAGCCCGTCGTCGCCTACATCGCGGGCTTCACGGCTCCGGCGGGCAAGCAGATGGGCCACGCCGGGGCGATCGTCTCCGGCTCCTCGGGCACCGCGGCCGCCAAGGCCGAGGCGCTCGAAGCAAAGGGCGTGCGGGTCGGCCGCACGCCGACCGAAGCCGCCGAGATCGCCGTCGAGGTGCTCGGCGGCACCTCCGTCGGCAGCGCCTGACGCGAGTCCCCCGCAGCGCCTGACGCGAGTCCCCCACAGCGCCCGACGCGAGTCCCGCGCAGCGCCCGCCGGGCTTCACCCACAGCGCCCGTAGGGCGCCACCCTCCCGGCTGCCGCCCGCCGTCGCGCCGGGGACGGCCGATACGCTTGGCCTGAATGGACGAGCGGGCCCTCACGCAGACGATTCAGGAGCTCGAGCGCAAGCTCGGGGAGCTCGAACGGACGCTGCACGCGATCGGGTCGCCCGAGCCCGCCGGAGAACCTCGGACGGCGCCGCTGCACGCCGCTGCCGGAGTACCCGAGCCAAGTCCGCCGATGCGGCCCGAGCCCCCCGAGCGACCCATCGAGCCGGCCTTCGCACCCCGCCGGACCGGCTTCGGGAGGATCGTCGACGAGTCCGTCGAGGCCGCGCGTCCGTCGCCTCCGGCGGAGGGCCTCGCCCGGCCGCCGCAACCCGCCGTCGGCATACCGGCACCGGCGGCCCGCACCCCGCCCCCTCCCCGCGCCGCGACGCCATCCCCGCCGAGCACCCAGCGCCCCGCCGCCCCCGCGCCGGCCGAGCTGCTGCGCTTCCGCGAACGGCTGGAGCGGGCGGCCCGCGATCTGACACATGACTACGACGAGCTGCTCGGACGCCTAAGCTACGCCGCTATGCCTACGACCACCGGACCGACCATCTCCTTCGCCCGCGGCGTCCCGTCGCTGGACATCATCGACGTCGACGGCCTCAAGGAAGCGGCCGTGCGGGCGTTCGAGAGCGACCCGGAAGGGACGACCGCCTACGGCACGGCCGTCGGCTACCCGCGCCTGCGCGCCTGGATCGCCGACAAGCACGGGGTCGAGCCCGAGCGGGTGCTCGTCACCAACGGCTCGCTGCAGGCCGACGCCTTCCTCTTCGACCACCTCGTCCACGCGGGCGACGAGGTCGTCGTGGAGAGCCCGACCTACGACCGCACGCTGCTAGGCCTGCGCGAGCGCGGCGCGCAGCTTCACCCGGTGGCGCTGGAGACGGACGGGATCGACACGCGGGCGCTGGCGGCGCTGCTCGAGGGCGGCGCGCGGCCGAAGCTCGCCCACGTCATCCCCAACTTCCAGAACCCCGCCGGCTACACGCTCTCGCTGCGCAAGCGCGAAGAGCTGCTCGAGCTGGCCGCGCGGTACGACTTCGTGGTGCTCGAGGACGACCCCTACGGAGAGCTTCGCTTCACCGGCGAGCCGGTCCCGACGATGCTCTCGATCGACGGCAGCCACGTCGTCTACGCGTCGTCGTTCACCAAGACGGTCGCCCCGGGCGTGCGCGTCGGCTACCTCGTCGGCCCCCCGGACCTGATCGCGGCGCTGATAAAGCGGGCGACGAACACCTACATCTCGCCGAACATGGTCTCGGAGTCGCTCGTCTACGAGTTCTGCGCCTCGGGCAAGATCGTCGACTCGATCGAGACCGTCAAGCGGGCGCTGGCCGAGCGGGCTGCGACGCTCGGGGAGGCATTGCGCCGCGAGCTTCCCGAGGCCGAGTTCGTCGCCCCCCAGGGCGGCTACTTCCTGTGGGTCACGCTGCCCACGGGCACCGACGTGAACCGCCTGTTCGACGCGGCCGCGGAGCGCGGCGTGGCGTTCGTGAAGGGCACCGACTTCCTGCTCGAGGGCGGCGAGAACACGCTCCGACTCGCCTACTCCGGCGTCACGCCGCAGGAGATCGAGACGGGCGTGAGGCGCCTCGCCGAGGCGTACCGCTCGCTGTAGCGGTCTTCGCGCGGTTGGAATCGGATGGGGACGTAGGCATGCGCAGGAGACAGACCTACGCGAACGTCGCCGCCACGCTTGCGTTGGTGCTCGCGATGAGCGGCGGAGCCTTCGCGGCCGGCCACTACCTCATCAACTCGACGAAGCAGATCAACCCGAAGGTGCTCAGGAAGCTCCGCGGCGCGCGCGGTGCGACGGGGGCTCGCGGACCGCAGGGCCCCGCCGGACCAAAGGGGTCCACGGGTAAAGACGGCGCGGCCGGCAAAGACGGTGCGGCGGGCACGCCCGCGGACGTCCCGACGGCGTTCGTGCAGATGAGCTTCGGCTCGCCTATCTCCTTGCCGCTGGAAAACGTCTTGGTCCTCAGCACCAAGACCAGCGGCGGCGGCAAGAACCTCGTGCTGGCCTCCAGCGCGCACGCGCTACTCAACGCGTCGCTGCGGGTGACGAACCCGGGGCCCGAACGCTACGTGATCACCTGCCAGTTCGGCTACGAAGGCATCGCCGGAACGGGACCCGCGGTGTTGTTCGGCACGCCCGTCGAAGTCGGACTGCCATCCCCGGGGGAACAGGCACCCGTGCCCATCGAGATCCCGATGACGGCCGACGTCTCGCTCGCCGGCGGGGAAACGTACGACCTGCAGATCTACTGCCGCGCCGACACGATCAAACTGGTGAAAGTCGAAGCCGGAGCGCTGAACGCCGTAGCCTGAGCGTCCGCGCCGCAGCCCCGTGCGCCGCGAGGCCCGAGAGCTCAGCGACCGTAGCGCTGGCCCAGCACGAGCTGCTCGGGCAGCGCAGTGCGCGGCGGCGGGGAGGGATCGGCGATCACCGAGACGGTCTCGGCGACCGACGGGGTGACCGCGCAGATCGTGCCGTCGGCGCGGCGCAGGACGACCTTCGCCTCGTCGCGCTCGGCCAGCTCCGCGTCCATCCCCGGCTCGATCCCCGAGGCCTTCAGGTAGTGCAGCAGGTCCTCGGCCTCGTTCTCGAAGCGCAGGATCCTGACCGACGCGCCGACCTCGACGTCGGCGAGCGGCACGCCCTGCAGGCGCTGCCCGGCGACGATCGGGTGGCCGTGGGGGCAGGTCTTGGCGTCGCCGATCGCGGCCAGCATGCGCTCCTCCAGCACCGGCGACATCGCGTGCTCGAGACGCTCGGCCTCCTCATGGACCTCGTCCCACGGCACCCCCAGCACGTCCGTCAGGAAGCGCTCGATCAGGCGGTGACGGCGCACGATGCCCTCGGCGTGCCCCGCGCCGCTCTCGGTGAAGGCGATCGCGCGGTCGGAGCCCCGCGTGATGTACCCGTCGCGCTCGAGGCGCCCGATCATCTCGTGGACGGTCGGCGGGGAGAGCTGCATCGCGCGCGCGACGTTGGCGCCGGTCATCGGCAGGCCCGCCTCCTGCAGCCAGAACAGGATCTGCAGGTACTCCTCCTCGGCGACGGTCGCTGTCTCGGCGCTCACGCGGCTGACTCTAGAGGACCGGCTCAGCCGCGCAGCTGCTCGTAGGTGCACTCCGAAGGGGGCTTGTCCTCGCGCCAGCGGCGCAGCTTCGCGCCGTGGCGGATCCGCCCCGCGGAGACGTGGTCGAAGTCGATCTCGACGACGAGCTCCGGGCGCAGCCCGACCCACTCGAGATCCTTGCCGGATGACCAGCGACTCGGGTCGGCCGAGCCGCGCTCGCCAGACTCATACGGCTCGAAGAACCCGACGAGGCGCTTCTTCTCCTTCGCGGAGAGCCCCGAGCAGTGCCCGACGACGCGCAGCTCGCCGCCGTCGTAGAGGCCGAGGATCAGAGCGCCGACGGTGCCCTCCTCCTTGCCGGGACGCCAGCCGACGACGACCGCGTCGATCGTGCGGACGCGCTTGATCTTCACCATCCCCTTGCGCTCCCCCGGCCGGTAGGGCGCGTCGCGCTCCTTGGCGATCGCCCCCTCGGCGCCCTGCAGCCATTCCCGCGCCCGCGCCGGATCGTCGCTGACCTCCATCAGCTCGACCGGCGCCGCGGCGAACGCGGGCTCGGCGAGCAGCTCCTCGAGCGCGACGCGACGCTCGTCGTAAGTGCGATCGAGCAGCACCTCGTCCTCGCGCGCGAGCAGGTCGAAGGCGACGAACACGGCCGGCGTCTCCCCCGCGAGACGTTCGATCCGCGAGACGGCCGGGTGGATCCGCTGGCCGAGCGCGTCGAAGTCCTCCCGGCCCTCCCCGTCGCGCACGACGATCTCGCCGTCGAGCACGTAACGGCCAGCAGGCAGCGCGAGCTCGGGGAAGTAGCGGCTCAGGGGCCTCCCGTTGCGCGACTGCAGGAAGCTCTCCTCGCCGTCCACGAAGGCGAGGCAGCGAAAGCCATCGAGCTTGATCTCGTAGCGGTAGACCGGCCCTTCGGGAAGCTCCTTGCGCGAGAGCGCGAGCTGGGGCTTCAGAGGGGGCTCCAGGGGGAGGCTCAACCCTCAGCCTCCGCGGTCTTCGCCGCGTTCGAGGTCTTCGAGGTCTTCGTGGGCTTCGCCTGCTCGCCCTTCGCCCGACTCGGCTGAACGCGCTTGGGCTCCCCCTTCTGCTTGCGGAAGTGGGGCGGCCAGGGAGCGTCGCCCAGGCCCTCGCGCTCGTCGCGGGCTGCCAGCTCGAGCAGGCCGTCGAGGCTCCCCGGTCGATCGTCGATCGCCGCCGCCGGGTCGCCGCGCTCGGCCAGGCGGGCGGGGACCGTTCGCAGCGTCAGCTCCTCCGGCTCGACCGCCGCGACCTCGTCCCACTCCAGCGGGCAGGACACGCGCGCGTCGGGCACCGCGCGGACCGAGTACGCGGAGGCGATCGTGCGGTCGCGGGCGTTCTGGTTGTAGTCGATGAAGACCCCCTCCCGTTCCTCCTTCCACCACCGGCTCGTCGCCCTCCCCGGCATCCGCCGTTCGACCTCGCGCGCAAGCGCGAGCGCGGCGCGGCGGACTTCTTCGAAGCCGTGCTCGGGGGCGATCCGCACGTAGATGTGGATGCCGCGCGAGCCGGACGTCTTCGGGAAGCCGAGCAGGTCGTGGGCCTCCAGCACCTCCCTGACGTCGAGCGCCACCTGCCGCACCTCGTCGAACGGCACGCCGGGACACGGGTCGAGGTCGACCCGCAGCTCGTCGGGCTTGTCGAGATCGGCACGACGAACCGGCCAAGGGTTCCAGTCGATCACGCCGAGGTTCACCCCCCAGACGAGGTGGGCGGCGTCGTTGGGGACGAGCTCGCGGGCGTGCCGGCCGCTCGGGAAGGTGACGGTCGCGGTCTCGATCCAGTCGGGAGCGCTGTCGGGCACGCGCTTCTGGAAGAAGGGCTTGCCCTCCACCCCGTCGACCCAGCGCTTCATCACCGTGGGGCGCTCTCTCAGGCCCCGCACGACGGCCTGCTCGCACTCCACGTAGTAGTTGACGAGGTCGAGCTTCGTGATCCCCGCCGCCGGGAAGTACGGCTTGCCGGGGTTGCTGACCCGGACCTCGTGGCCGCTCACGTCGAGGATCTCGTGCTCGGTCGAGGGAGCCATTGGTGGAAGGATGCCCGATCGTGAGCCCCAGCACCCGCGGGATCCCCCAGCACGCCCTGCTCGTCTGCGAGCCCTTCTCGGCCCGGCTCGGCGCCCGCGCCGTGGCCGTGGCTCTCGCCGCGGGGCTGCGCGAGGCCGGTAGGCCCGAGCCCGACGAGATCGTCCTGCCGGCCCCCACCGACGACCGAGAGACCGCCGCGCTGCTAGAGCACGAGCGGTTCCACGAGCGAATGCGAGCCGCTCGCGCGGTCGTGCTCGCCGTGCCCGCCCTGAGCGAGCGGACGCTCGCGGGCAGCGCCGCGTTCGAGATCGCGACGCTCGCGCGGCAGTCCGGCGTCCCCTGTTACGCCGTCGCCGCGAGCGTCGAGCTCGACAGCTTCGACCTGCGCATCCTCGACCTGCAGAAGGTCGTCAAGGCCCGCGGCCCCGCAGCACTGCGGCGAGCTGGGCAAGAGCTCGCTCGCGTGATCTGAGCCGGCGGCCGAAGGCGGAGCATCTACGCCCGCTGCCGCAAGCGTCGGACGAACCCGCGGGGGCGAGGCAACGTCGTCGCGCTCAGCGCCGGTGGCGCGCGAGCGCCTCGAGCGTCTCCCCGCAGCCGCTTGAGCCCCACCCGAGCGCACCACCCGCCACAGCGTTTACCAGTGTCGGAGCTGTGATGAGACCGTGCGGACCGATGCTTCCCACAATGCCTGCGCCCACGACGGCCAGGAAGAGCGCACAACGGAAAGGGGGCGGGAAATCGCCCGGCGCCGACAATCCAGCGGCGAGCCCGGCGAGCTGCTGGGCCGTTTCCGCCATCACACTCGGCGTCTCGGCCTCGATGTACCGGCACGCCGCGATCACTGCGCCACGCAGCTCCCAATCCTCCCGAACTCCGGCGAGGTTGCGTTCGACTTGAGCGCCCTCGACTTGCCGGTCCGCGAAGAGCCCCGCAACGGCCTCTTCGAACTCATCGCTGGTGTAACCGTCCAGAACGTTCCGCAGCTCTCGGACGTCAGATGTGCCCTGACCAATCCTGCCCAACATCGCGCCAACCAGCGACACGAGCTCCGGCACGTCCAGTTCCAACCGCGCGGTGTCGTCAAAATCCATATTCGCCAGATACGCCGTCCATAGATCGTCGAGCGCAAGTGCGTCTTGCAAGGTCGTCAGCGCGCGAAGTCCAGCTCGAGCGCCGCTCAGCGTCCCTCTCGTCATCACCGACACGCCATCCCCCTCAGGTCGTAGCTGTATTGCGACTATACGCCGGACCGATCCCGCATGACGAAACTTGAAGGGCAACGCTGCGCCCTCTGGCGCTTCCGACGGATCGCGCCTCGTCGTCCCCCCTCAGACCTGGCAGGCGGGGCACCAGAACGTCACCCTGTTGTTCTCCCACTGCCCCCGCTGGCGGATCTTCGTCCCGCAGCGCGGGCACGGTCGTCCCGCCTGGCGGTAGACGGCGTGGGGGCGGGTGTGCGTGCCCTCGCGCACCGAGCGCGACATTTCGGCGCGGGCGAATGCAACGGCCTCGAGCACCTGCGCGTCGGCGACCTCGGCGGCCGCTCGCCACGGATCGAGGCGCGCGGCGAAGCAGCACTCGGCCTTCCACATGTTGCCGATGCCCGCGATCGTGCGCTGATCGAGCAGGGCGTCGCCGATCGGACGGGTCGGATCGTCTTCGCGCAGACGCGTGAGGAACGTCCCCTCGTCGAAGCGCTCCCCGATCACGTCGGGCCCGAGGCCCGCGAGGCGGGGATCGGTGCGCGCCCGCGCGTCGCTCATCAGCTCGAGGACCGGGCCGTCGAACTCGACGGCCTCCCAGCCTCCCGCGGCGAGCACCAGCCACGCGCGTCGCCGCGAGCGCCGCGGAGCGGCGTCGAGCTGCCTGACCGACCACGAGCCCGTCATGCGCAGGTGCGAGTGGATCGTCAGGCCGCCCTCGAAGCGCAGGAAGAGGTGCTTGCCGTGCGCGTCGACCGCGGTGAGCGTTCGCCCCGCGAGCTTCTCCGGCCAGCGGTCGTGGCGGTGACGGGCCTGCGGGGTCTCGATCAGCTCGGGAACGCGTCCCTGCAGCGCCGCCCGGATGCGACCGGCGGCGCGGTGGATCGTGTCGCCCTCGGGCACCCGCCTACGATGACAAAGCCTGCTCGCGGCGCCCGCCGGTGGCGCGAGCTGCGAGCTCCGCGATCACCTCGCGTACCAGCCGCGTCCCGTCGGCGACGGTGCCGTAGTCGAGCTTCTCCGGGACGTCGCTCGGCAGGTGGTAGTTGGCGGGCGCCCGCCAGTCGGTGATCGAGACGAGCGTCGCGGTCGGGTAGCCCGCGCGGCTCGGGATCACCGAGTCCGTCGAGGAGCGCGCCAGGAAGCCTCGCTCGAGCTCGATCCCCAGCCGCTCGGCCGTCGAGGCAACGAGGTCGCGCAGCCACGGGCCGGTGTAGCGCTCCATCCAGATCGGGCCCTCTCCCTCGAGCATGATCAGGTGCGGCGAGCCGATCGTGTCGAGGTTCAGAAAGGTCGTCCGCGCGGGGTCGAGTCGCTCGCGGTGGCTCGCGACGAAGGCGCGGATCCCGTCTTGGAGCGTCTCCTCCGCTCCGCAGGAGACGAGCAGCACCCTCAGCCCCGGCGTCGACTCCGCTGAGAGCGTCTCCGCGAGCGCGACGAGCGCCGCCACGCCGGACAGGTTGTCGTTCGCCCCCGGCACGGTCGCGCTGCGCCACACGTCGGCGACGAGCGCCGTGCCGAGCGTGCCGAGCGCGAGGCCCGCCCTTGCCGGTCCGCGCCGGCCGGTCACGGCGGTGAGCAGCGCTCCGAGCGGGGAGGCGAGGCCGATCCACCACTGCGGAAGCGAGGTTTTCGCGCGGGACATCCGCTCCGGGTTGCGTTCCCACGCGCGCCGCAGCAGCGTCTGGTCGAACAGGACCCCGGTCTGGGGCGCGTCGTGGTGGGCGATCACGACGACCGTCTCGACGGCCTCCGGGTCGCCCGCCCGGGCGACGACGTTGACCGTCTTGCGGCGTCGCCGGACGAGCCGGCGCAGGACCCGGGGGCCGTTCTGGGCCTCGTCGAGAAGCCCCCCCGCGCATACCGCGGCGAGGCCGACGGCGGCGGCGCTGCGTCGACGCAGCGCCGCGAAGGCGCCGGCCATTCCCAGCGCTCCGACGAGCGCCGAGGTCGGGGGGAAGATCCCCCACGAGGGCTCGTCCTCGAGCGCCACCTCGACCCCGGGGATCGCGCGCATCCGCGCGGCCAGCCACTCGGCCGCCTCGCGCTCGCCCGGGGAGCAGGGCGTGCGGTCGAGCGGGGCGAGCGCCTCGACGACCTCGCGCAGCACCGGCTCCATCGCGTCGTGCCCGTTCACAGAAAGCATTGTCCCTCCCCACGGTAGGTCGGCGCCTCGCCGACGATCTCCTCGCCTTCGAGCAGGTATAGACGGTCGAAACGCTCGCACAGCTCGCCGGCCTTGGCGTGGCGCATGTAGACGCGGTCGCCGATCGCAAGACCGTCCGCGGCGGCGCCGAGCAGCGGCGTCTGCACCTCCCCCGCGCCCTCCTGGCCGTCCAGTCGCAGGCCCGCGGGCAGGTACGGGCGGGGCAGGCGCGCGGCGTCGGCCGGCCCGGAGGCGAGATAGCCCCCGCCCAGCGCCGTGACCACACCCGGACCCGGCCTTCGAACGACCGGCAGCGCGAACAGCGCGGCGGGCTGCGGGGCGAACGCCCGGTAGGCGTCGAACAGGGTCGGGCCGTAGAGGCCCGAGCCCGCGGCCAGCTCGGTCACAGCCGCCTCGGCGCTCGTCGTCTGCAGGCTTCCCGTGCCGCCGCCGTTGACGAGCCGCAGCGGCGCCGCGCCGGCGCGCGCCAGCTCTGCCTCGACCGCCGCGACGATCGCGGCCCGCCGCGCGGCGAGCTCGACGGCCGAGCGGGCCTGCATCGCCCTGATCGCGCGGGCCCTGATCGGCCTCCCGGGCGGGTCGTCCCCGACGCCCGCGATCTGCGCCTCGTAGGCCATGATCGAGCGCAGCCGAAGGCCCGGCCGGGCGATGACCTCGCGTGCCAGCGCGGCGGCCTGCTCGGGTGTCCGCACGGGCGAGCGCCGGGCCCCGGCGCGGAGTCGCCCTCCGGCCGCGATCCAGCCCGTGTCGATGTCCAGGCAGACGGAGACATCCACCGCCGAATCCCCCGCGGCCGCTCGGGCGCGCTCGATCAGCTCGAGTTGCTCGACCCCGTCGACCATCACGGTGACGTCCGCCTGCGAGCGGGCCAGCTCGGCGAGCGCGACGGGGTCGGCGCTCGGGTAGGCGACGAGCAGGTCCCCGCCGCCTTTCGAGGCGAGCCAGAGCGCCTCGGGCAGCGTGAATGCGAGCGTCCCCCGATAGCCGGGACGCGCGAGCACGCGCTGCTGGAGCTCGCGGCAGCGGACCGACTTGCTCGCGAGGCGGATCGGCTTGCCCCGCGCCCGGCCCTCCATCTCGGTCGCGTTCGACCAGAGCGCGTCGAGGTCGACGAGGGCGAAGGGCGCCCGCAGGCTCTCGGTCGCGCGCTCCAGGCGGGCGTAGCGCTGCTCGGGACTCATGCCGCGGGCGGCGAGCCCTGCCCCGCTCCCGGCGCTCCGGCGGAGTCCGGCGCGGGGACACCCGGCGCGGAGCCGATCGGGCCGAGCACGCGCTCGCTCCATCCGTTTACGAACAGCCCGGTTGGGTCGAGCCGCGCCCGGATCGCCTGGAAGGCGTCCCAGTCGGGGTAGCGGGGGCGCAGGCCGGCGGCGGTCTGGAAGTGGCGCTTGCCCCAGTGGGGCCGCCCCTCGAGGCCGTCCATGATCTCGGCCACGGCCTCGAAGTAGGGCCGCCACTCCATCCCCTCGTACATGTGCACCGCGACGAAGCCGCTCTCGCGGCCGGCGGCGGTGCTCAGCATCGCGTCGTCGGGCGCGACCGTGCGGACCTCGATCGGGAAGGGGACGGCGAAGCCTTCGCGGGGGATCATCTCCATGACCGCCCGGACCGCCTCCGGGGTGCGCTCACGCGGCAGCGCGTACTCCATCTCGGTGAAGCGGACCAGCCGCGGGCTCGCGAAGATCTCGAACGAGCGGTCGACCCTCGTCGAGCTGCCCGCGAGCGTCGTCACGAGCCGGTTGAGCCGCGGGATCGCGCCGGGCACGCGTCGCCCCGCGCGGCAGAGGAGCCCGAAGACGTGGTTGGTGAGGACGATGTCGTTCAGGTACGCGCTCGCGCGGCTACGCGGCCGGGGCGGCTCGTCGGTGCGGTTGTTGGTGCGGGTCAGCGCGACGTCCGCGTGGGGGAAGACGAAGAACTCGAAGTGATCGTTGCCGAGCGCGCGCTGCTCGAATCCGTCGAGGACCTCGGCGAGCGGCGCCGGCGCGTCGACGCCGCGCAGCGTGAAGGCGGGGACGCACTGCAGGGTGACCTCGGCGACGACGCCGAGTGAGCCGAGCGACACCCGCGCGGCCCTGAAGAGCTCCGGGTCCTGCTCCGTCGAGCAGCGCACGAGCGAGCCGTCGGCGAGGACGAGCGTCAGCGCCCTCACCTGGGAGGCGATGTTGCCGAGCCGCGCTCCGGTCCCATGGGTCGCCGTCGAGATCGCGCCCGCGATCGACTGGACGTCAATGTCGCCGAGGTTCTCGAGCGCGAGCCCGTGGGCGGCGAGGCGCCGGCTGAGCTCGTGGATCGTGATCCCCGCCTGGACGCGAACGAGGCCCGAGGAGGCGTCCACGTCGAGCACCGCCCGCATCCGCTCCAGCGAGATCATCGCGCCGTCGGTCAGCGCAACGTCCCCGAAGGAGTGCCCCGCGCCCGCCACACGTACCCGCAGGCCCTCGCGGTTCGCCTGAAGCAGCGCGGCCGAGAGCTCCTCGACGCTCGCCGGCGCGACGCGTCGCGCGGGGCGGCATGTCTGATCGCCGGCCCAGTTTCGCCACGGGGCTGCGGCGGCGGCTTGGTCGTTAGGCTCGCTCATCAGATGGACGAGCCCGAGCCTACCGCCAGCCCGGCCGTCCGGGGCAGCGCGTCTCCCCGCGCCCGCTCGCTGCCGACGCCCGGCGTGCGGCGCGCGACGGTGATCGGGGCGGGCTCGTTCGGCACCGCCCTGGCGGTTCTGCTCGCGCGGGGGGGCCTGCGGACGACCCTGCAGACGCGCAGCGCCGAGCAGGCCGCGGCGATCGACCGCGACCGCGAGAACCGCGCCTACCTGCCGGGCGTCCCCCTGCCGGGCGGGATGCGGGTCGAGCCCTCGACGGCCGGGGCCGCCCGCGCCGACTACGTGTTCCTGGCGGTGCCATCGCGCGCCCTCGGCGAGGCGATCGACTCGCTCGTCGCGTCGGGCCTCGCCCCGCGAGCGGCGATCGTGTCCGTCGCCAAGGGCCTCGTGCCCCCCGCGGGCCAGCCGCCCACGGTCGTCCTCTCGGAGCGCTTCGGCGCCTCCCGCGTCGCCTGCCTGGGCGGACCCGCGCATGCCCGCGAGATGGTCCGCGAAGGCGCCGCGCTGGTCGCGGCGTCGGTCGACGAGGACCTGGCGCGCTCGCTGGCCCAGATCTTCACCCGAGCAGGGGTCGTCTGCGAGCAGTCGAACGATCCCGTCGGCGTCGAGCTCGCCGGCGCCGCCAAGAACGCCGCCGCGCTCGCGGCCGGCGCGACCGAGGCCCAGGGCCTGAACGCGGCGGGCGCCGCGGCCGGGCACATCTTCGCCGAGGTCTGGCGCTTCGCCGAGGGCCTCGGGGCGCGCCCGGAGTCGATGATCGGCCTGGCCGGGGCGGGCGACCTGGTCGCCACGGCCCTCGCCCGCGAGAGCCGCAACCGGCGGGCGGGCGAGCTGCTCGCGGCGGGCGTCCCGGCCGCCGAGATCCCGCAACGGGTCGGCCAGGCGGTCGAGGCGCTCGAGTCGGTGCCCCTGCTCGCGGCCGCGATCGAGCGGGCCGGCGTCCACGCGCCCGTCACGGGCGCGCTCGGGCGCCTGATCTCCGGCGAGCTACCGCTCGACGACTGGGTCGCGCTCGTCCGTGCGACCGTCCCGCCGCCCGCGCTGTGGCGGCGCCGGCCCCAGCCGGGGTTCTGGCGTCGCGTGTGGCGGCGTATGGCGGGGCGCTGAGGCGTCCGTCCCGGAGGGCGCGACCGGGACGGAGAAAGAAGCTCCGATCGCAGTGGTATCGACCCGAGGAGCTCTTGTGACTGACGGAACGTCTCGCGATAGCAGTGGTATCGACCGCGCAAATACCATCGCGCACGCGGAGTATCCGGGGACAACCCCACAGCGCCCGGGCTCGACCGAACGGACAGGCGCATCGCGATCGGTCGCCCCGGAATGAGCGAGGACTTCGACCCTCTCCGCGGCGTCTCCCTGGAGCTCGACAGGTTCTTCGAGGCGGAGGAGAAGCGGGACCGGATCCTCGAGATGCAGGACCGGATCAGGCCCAAGCGCACGAAGCCGATCGCGATCAGGCTCGACCAGTTCACGGTCCGGCGGTTGAAGACGCTCGCGACGCTGCACAACGTCGGCTACCAGACGCTGCTGAAGGAGTTCGTCGTCGAGCGCCTCTACGAGGAGGAGCGACGCGCCGGCATCGTCCCGGGACCACCGCCGTTCGAGCAGGTGCCGGGAGCTCCGCCGTCGCCCTTGTCACCCACGCCGCCGCCGCCCGAGCGCGCGGATACAAGCGATGCCGACGCCGACATCGACGCCTGGCTCAAGCGCCACTTCCCATCAGCGTCTGGATGACGGCCTCGTAGACCCCCGGCCCGTGCCCCGCCTCGGCGACCCGGACGTTCTCCCGTCCGCCGATCGCCTCGCGGATGCTCGGGTCGCGCTCGACGGCATTGCCGACCAGCCAGAACGTTCCCACCCGATCCGCGCAGGCCAGATCCTCGCGCGAGTCGCCGACCGCGAACGTCTCCTCCCGCGCGTAGCCCCGAGCCCGTGCGTGAAGGGCGACCGCGGCCGCCTTGGACGCTCCGATCGGCACGAGGTGGTAGGCGCGAACGTGCGGGAGCGCGGCGAGCGCCTCCGAGCGGCGCTGGACGACGCCGTTGTCGACGAGCCGCAGATCGTGCCCGTGGGACGCGAGCAGCTGATCCACCTCGGCCGCGTCGACGAGACCGCGAAACAGGTGTGAGACTTCGCGGTGAAGGTGCCACGGCTCGTGGTGCTCCAGGCGCCCCCGGTAGGTCTCCAGCAGCAGGTCCGGCGCGCCCGCGGCCTCGACCTGCTCGAAGATCGACAGCTCTCCCGGCAGCAGCGAGCCCGTCAGCCAGTGCTCCTCGCCGTCGAGGACCAGGCAGGCGCCGGCCTCGAAGATGTACGAGGCCTGGCCGAGGAGGCGCGCGTCCTCGGCGACCTGGACGCGGCGCCGGCCGGACATCAGGACGACCTCGACGCCCGCCCGCAGACACGCCTGGATCGCCCGCACGCCGTCGATCGTGACGCCGCCCTCGCCGTCGTGCAGCAGCGAGGCGCCCCTGCCCAGGAGCGTCCCGTCGAGATCGAGGTAGAGGCAGCGCGTCGCCCCCGCGCCCCCGCTCACGTGCCAGTCACCCGCTGCGCGCTCTCCGCGAGGGCGAACAGGGCGGGCCGTTCGAGCGGCGCGCCGCGACCCGCGGCCCCGACCTCGCCGTCGGCGCCGCCCGTCAGCCGCCCGTCCGCTTCCAGTCGCCGGGCGATCGTCGCGAGCACGGTCGCCGCCATCGGCGCGAGCGCGGCGAGGGACTGGTGGGGGTTGCGGTGCTCCTCGAGGTCGACCTGGGCCATCCTCCCCAGCCCGACGGCCCGCCAGACGTCGATCAGCATCGCGATCTCGACGCCGTAGCCCGTCGCGAACGGCAGGCTCGTGAGCAGCTCACGGCGCGCGGCGATCTCGCCGGCGAGCGGCTGGCGCACCTCGGCGAGCTCCGGGTAGAAGGTCGCGAGCGCTGGTCGAGCCGTCAGGTGGTTGACCCGCCCGCCGCCCTCGCCCGGCTTCTCGGCATCGCTCGCCAGGGGTCGGCGGTAGAAGGCCTTGACGAAGTCGACGCCCGGCTCGCACAGCAGCGGGCCGAGCAGGCCGGTGGCGAAGTGCGCCGAGAAGTCTTCCGTGTCGGCGTCGAGGAAGCAGATCACGTCGGCCTCGACGGCCGCGAGCGAGCGCCACATCGCATCGCCCTTGCCGAGGACGGGACCGCAGCCCGCCAGCAGGTCGGCCTCCTGCAGGACCCGCGCGCCGGCTCCCGCGGCGATCTCGGCGGTGCCGTCGACCGAGGCCGCGTCGATGACCACGATCTCATCCAGCGCGCCCGCCTCGCGCAGCTCCCCGAGGGCGCGGACGATCGCCCCGACGGTCGCGGCGCATTCCCGCGCGGGCAGGCAGACGGCGACGCTCGCCTCCCGCTCGGCGGCGATCCGCTCAGCCGGATATGCCGCGTGGTGGAACGTTCGGAGTTTGGGAGGGAACCCCGCCGCGGCGCCTGACATCGCCTCTACTATCTCAAGTCCTTGGCCCTCGACCGCAGAAAAGAGCCCTGGAGCGAGCTGCTCGACACGGGCCGGGAGGACGGCCGCCTGGTGCGGGAGGCGCGCGAGGGCGCGAGCCCGGGCACGCCAGCCCCATTGATCGACGATCTGCACCCGAAGCTGCTCGACGGGCTCGCCCGGACCGGCGTCGAACGCCTCTACTCACACCAGGCCGAAGCGCTCGCCGCGGCCTGGGAGGGACCGACGATCGTCACCACGGGGACGGCGTCGGGCAAGTCGATGTGCTTCAACCTGCCGACGCTGGAGGTCCTCTGCCGCGACCCGCGGGCCCGCGCGATCTACCTCTACCCGACGAAGGCGCTCGCCCAGGACCAGGCGCGGGCGCTCTCCTCCTTCGCCCTCAGCGGCGTCGTCCGCCCCGCGATCTACGACGGCGACACGCCTCGCGAGGAGCGCGCCCAGATCCGCCGGGGCGCGAACGTGATCCTCACGAACCCCGACATGCTCCACGTCGGCATCCTCCCCAACCACGCCGCCTGGGCGGACCTGTTCGCGAACCTCGCGGTCGTCGTGATCGACGAGGCCCACGTCTACCGGGGGGTGTTCGGCTCGCACGTCGCGAACGTGATCCGGCGGCTGCGGCGGATCGCCGCCGCCTACGGGACCGAGCCCCGCGTGATGCTCGCCTCGGCGACGATCGCCAACCCCGTCGAGCTGGCGGAGCGCCTGACGGGCCTCGAGGACTTCACGCTGATCGACCGCGACGGCTCGCCGAAACCCGAGCGGCGGATCGCGATCTGGAACCCGCCGCTGACCGACGAGGCGAGCGGCGCCCGCCGCTCGGCGCTCGGCGAGGCGGCGGAGATGCTCGCGGGGCTGGTCCGCGAGGGGGCCCGCGCGATCTGCTTCATGAAGTCGCGCAAGGGCGTCGAGGTGCTGAGCCGCCTCGTCCACGACGACCTCGCCACGAGCGACCCCGAGCTGGCAGAGCGCGTCGCGCCCTACCGCGCGGGCTACACCGCCCAGCAGCGCCGCGAGCTCGAGCAGCGCCTGATGGGTGGCGAGCTGCGGGCGATCGTCACGACCGACGCCCTGGAGCTCGGCATCGACGTCGGCGAGCTCGACGCGGCGATCGTCGTGACGTTCCCCGGGACGGTCGCGTCGCTGCGCCAGATGTGGGGCCGCGCGGGACGGCGGGGGCGCGGCCTGGCGGTGTACGTGGCGGGCGAGGACGCGCTCGACCAGTTCTTCTGCCGTCACCCCGACGAGTTCCTCGACCGGCCCGTCGAGGCGGCGATCCTCGACCACGAGAGCCCCCTGATCTACCGCCAGCACCTGCTCTGCGCTGCACACGAGGGCCCGCTCTCGCGCTCGGACGCGGATTTCCTGGGCCCCCGCTGGGAGGCGGCCGCCGAGCAGCTGGAGAGCGCCGGCGAGCTGCGCCGCCGCGCCGGCAAGGTCACGGGCGAGACGTTCGTGCCCCGTCATCCCGACCGCTACCCGGCCGGGGACGTCTCGCTGCGCTCGGCCTCGGCGGAGAGCTTCGCGATCGTCGATGTCTCCTCGGGCGAGCTGCTCGGCACGACCGAGGCCGCGCGCGCCCACTCGACCGTCCACGAGGGCGCCGTCTACATGCACCTCGGACGCTCGTATGAGGTCCGGGAGCTCGACCTCGACCGGCGGCGGGCGATGGTCAGCCCCTTCTCGGGCGAGTGGTACACGCAGCCCAAGCGCAGCACCGACACGGAGATCGTGCGGCTGCTCGACCGCCGCGAGGCGCTCGGCGTGACGCTGTCCTTCGGCGAGGTATCGGTGACCGAGACCGTCCTCGCCTACCAGCGGCGCAAGCTCGCAGACCACTCCCAGCTGGACCTGTTCGCGCTCGACCTGCCCCCGACGAGCTTCCAGACGCAGGCGCTGTGGTTCGAGCTCGACGCCGAGGAGCTCGCCGAGCGGGTCTCGATGGAGCAGCTGCTCGGCTCGCTCCACGCGACCGAGCACGCCCAGATCGCGGTGCTGCCGCTGATCGCGATGTGCGACCGTTGGGACATCGGGGGCCTCTCGACGAACTTCCACCCCCAGACGGGCGTGCCGACGATCTTCATCTACGACGGCCACCCGGGCGGCGTCGGCATCACCCGGATCGCCTTCCAGCGCTTCGAGGAGCTGTGCTCCGACGCGCAGCGGCTGATCGCCGGCTGCTCGTGCCGGTCGGGCTGCCCTTCGTGCGTGCAGTCGCCGAAGTGCGGCAACCTCAACGAGCCGCTCTCGAAGGCCGGCGCCCTGCTCGTGCTCGACGCCCTGCTGGCGTCCTCCCCCCGACCCGAGACCGCTCCTGCGCTCTGATCGGCGGTCCGAGCTGTTTGGGAAGGAGAAGCGGACGCGCCCGGGAAGGTCCCTGCTCGTGACCGGCTTCGCAGCGACCTTGCCCGCCAAGATCAAAAAGAAGCCGCTCCTCGCCGCGGTCCTCGCCTGCGTGGCGCTCGCCGCGAGCGCGGCGGCCGCGCAGGCGCCGCCCAACCAGACGCTCGTCTTCGAAGGCCCGGGCGGGCGGACGCCCCTGAACGAATGGATCCTGCGCCGCGACCCGGCGAACAGGGGCAAGGGCCTCGGCTGGGCCACGGGGAGCTTCTCGGGCCGCTCGGTGAAGGTCCCGAACGTCGTCAACCCGACCCCCTACGGCGGCAAACCCGGGGGCGTCAACTACCAGGGCTCGGTCGCGTGGTACCGGACGACGTTCCGCGCCGCGACCGCGGGGCGCTACGCGCTCAGCTTCCAGTCGGCGAACTACCGTGCCGAAGTCTTCCTCGACGGGCGCCCGCTGGGGACCCACCGGGGCTCCTACCTGCCGTTCTCCTTCGCGGCCAACGTGAAGGCCGGAACGCACACCCTTGTCGTCCGCGTCGACTGGCGCTTCCCCGGCAAACAGGCCGAAGAAGGCTTCCACCGAACGTGGTTCAACTGGGGCGGGCTCGACGGCGAGGTCGACGTGCGGCCTGTCGGCGCGAGCGAACTGTCCGCGCCGACGCTGACGACCACGCTCGGCGCGAGCGGTCAAGCGAGCGTGACGGTCGGCGTGCTCGTCCACAACTACGCGGCCACGCGCTCGATCGTGACCGACGGCTCGCTCGTCGACGGCACACAGACGGTGCCCTTGAAGTTCGCGCCCGTGACGATCCCCGCGGGCGGCGCGGTGCGGACGAGCGCGACCGCGACGATCCCGGCCCCCGCGCTCTGGTCGCCGGCCGCGCCGAACCTGTACGAGCTGCAGCTGGCGGTCGGGACCGAGTCGAGCTTCTCGGCCCGGGTCGGCCTGCGCCAGCTCACCTGGCGCGGCCACGAACTGCTCCTCAACGGGTCCCGCCTGCGCCTGCACGGGGCGACGATTCAGGAGGACGTGCCGGGTCACGGCGACGCGCTCACCCCGAGCGACCAGGACGGGATCGTGGCCGATCTGAAGGCGATCGGGGCGAACGCCGTCCGCGCGCAGCACCCGCTCGACCCGGCGCTGCTCGAACGGCTCGACGCAGCGGGCCTGCTCGTCTGGCAGGGCGTCGGGCCGGTCGAAGGCGCGGGCATGTGGTACTCGACGACCCCGAGACTGACCGAAGAAGCCGAGCAGCAGGTCCGCACCGCCGCGACCGCCGCCGCCCTTCACCCGTCGATCTTCGCCTGGAACCTCGTCGACGAGGTCGCCAAGAACGGCCGCGACGAAGCCGAGGTCCGCTACGTACGCGACTCGACGCGATGGCTGCACTCGAACGACCCGGGCCGGCTCGTCGCGGTCGACATCTGGGGCCGGGACCCCCCGAAGACCGCCGGGCCGCTCTACAAGGAAGTCGACGCGGTCGCCGAGACCGACTACACGGGTTGGTACGAAGTCCCCCACGACACGCCCGCGCAGCTGGCCGCGCGGATGCGCGAACGACTCACCGCGATGGAAAGGACGTTCCCGTCGAAGGTGCTCGTGATCAGCGAGTTCGGGGCCGAATCGAACACCCTCAACAAGCCCGGAACGCCCGGCAGCTACGCCTTCCAGGCCCAGCTCCTTGCCAACCACATCCGCGTCTACTCCGCGACCCCGAACCTGACCGCCCAGCTCGTGTGGGTGCTGCGCGACTACCCCCTCACGCCGAGCTTCAGCGGCGGCTCGATCCACCGTGTGATCAAGGGCCTGAAGCTGATCGAAGGGCTGAACCAGAAGGGGCTGTTCACCTACTCGGGGAAGGCGAAGCCGGCGGCGGCGACAGTGGGGGCGCTGTTCAAGGCGCTGCCGGCGGGCTGAACGGTCAGTGCAGGTCGTGGATCATCTTGGCGACGTCGGTTGTGTCGGGTAAGGCAATCGGGTGTTGGTCGCCGTATTTGAGGATCGTGTGGCCCGAGTAGTTGTGTAGGGGCCCGCCGGTTCGGCCGATGCGGAACGACGGGGTGACGTGCAGGTGAAGAGCTCGTGCCGCTTGGTCTTCGGCGGTGGTTTGTTCTTCGCGGCGACCGCCGCGGCGATCTGTATGCCAGCGGGCGAGGTCCAGACCGGGGATCTGGGCGGCGATGTGGTTGAGATAGGCCTCGGTCGCGTAGCGGACGAACTCGCTGTGCTGCTCGGCGTAGAAGGTGTAGATGTAGTTCCAGAGCTTGTGCTGGTTGCCGGCGGCCAGGGCGGCGGTTTGGTCGCGGACGAATTCGGCAGGGTCGAAGGTGTTGGTCTTATACGCCCGGTAGAGGAGCTGCAGCTCGCCGCGTCGCACGAAGTCGCGGACGATCGCGGGAAGGTCCTTGAGCAACCAGTTACGGGAGTCGGGGTCCTTCAGATCGAGATAGATCTGAAGGGTCACCGGCGCGGTGGCGGCGCCGAGTCGGGTTTGTGTTTGGGGGATGCCCGCAAGGAAACCGGAGACTTCGCGGTCGATCCTGCGCTCGGAGATGCCCCGGCTGTCCGCTCCTCGGCGCTGCGTCGCGACGAGCAGGACGCCGGCAAGCAGAACCGCGAGAGCCACAAGCGGCCACCGGCGGCGGCTCGAAGCCGGGCTCGCCGGTGCTCGCTGAACGCCTGCCTTGAAGGATCTCGGCAGGTTCTGCTTCGGGCGACTCATGGCGTTCCTCCTTTCTTGCCGTGACGGTCGAGAAGCGCCGCCGCCCGGAGTGTTGCGCGCGCAGCCGCGGCAGACAAGATGTGGGAAACAGTGGGGTGCGATCCCGGCCTTCCAGCCGCCTGTCACCTACCCCGCGGCTCGGTGAAACTCCAGAAGCGGAGCCGGGCCGCGGTCGGACTCGGGTTTGCGAAAGCGAGAGAAAGGCGTAGCGTCCGCGCGCGCAGGAGACCGGTGTGGTGACCGACCCGGTGGGGGGTCGGGCGTCGAGCTCCTCGCGAAGGGGGATCGTTGCTCGCAAATCACGCATCACGGCGCCTACCGGCGGCCGGCGCATCGCGTCGCGGTTCCAGGTCGGGCCGATTCGCGTCGGTGCTCGCGGTGCTGGTCGCCTGCCTCGGGGTGTCGGCGGTTGCGGCGTTGGCCTGTGAAGGGACGGGCGGCCCGCCGTCCGCACCGCCGGAAAAAGAACAGAAATGCAACGCGACCTCGCCGAATCTCGAACTGGCATGCGTTGGGAAACCCGTGAACAACGCCACGGGGGACGAGACCGAGGAACAGACGGACACCTTCATCGCGGGTCGCGGCCCCGGCCTCGCGCTGAAGCGCTCGTACGACTCGTTCGCAGCGGCGGAAGGCAAAGAAGGCCCGCTTGGGATCGGCTGGAGCATGCCCTATGGGGCGAAGCTGGAAGTGAGCGGGGAAACGACGCTGATCCGCCAGGCGGACGGAAGCGTGATCGAATTCTTCAAATCGGGGACGGGATACACGCAGGGCGGCTGGGACCAGGCGCGCCTGACCAAAAGCACGAACTACACGCTGACGCTTCCCGACCAGAGCAAAGAGGAATTCAACACGGAAGGAAGGCTCGTCAAGGAAACCGATCGGGACGGGAACGCGAACACGCTCGCGTACGCGAGCGGGAAACTCGAAACGGTCACGGACGGGGCGGGGCGGAAACTGACCTTCAAATACAACGGGGAAGGATTCGTCGAAAGCGTCAAAGACCCGATGGGACACGTCGCGAGCTACACGTATTCCTCCAAACAGCTCGCCTCGGTGACGATCGAAGGCAAAGAACGCTGGAAATTCGAATACGAATCTCCGCATCTGCTGACGAAACTCACGGACGGTCGCGGGCACGTGACGACGATCAAATACGAAGCGACGACCCACAGGGCGACCGAACAGACCCGAGCCGGCCACACCCGCAAATGGGAATACAAAACGAAAGAAACCAAGATCACCGAGCCGAACGGGTCCGAAACGCTCGAGACGTTCAACTCGGCCGGCGAGCCGACGAAGATCACGCGCGCCAAAGGCGTCGCCGGGGTCGAAACGACGACCGAATACGAATACAGCGGGACCACGTTCGCGCGCACGAAGATGCTCGACGGGCTGAAACACGAAACGACCTACGGGTACGACGAAGAAGGCAACAAGACGAGCGAAAAAGGCCCGGCCGGCGACGAACGCAAATGGAAATACGACGCCAAACACGACGTCGAATCCGAAACGACCCCGGAAGGCGAGACGACGACGATCAAACTGACCGGTTCAGGGAAACCGGAAGTCGTGGAACGGCCGGTCGGGGAAGAAACCCAGAAAACGAAATACAAATACGCCGAAAACGGGGACCTGAGCGAAGTCACCGATCCGCTCGGGAACGTCACGAAATACACCTACGACGAATACGGCGACAGGGCGAGCGAAAAAGATGCCGAAGGCGACGAACGAAAATACAAATACAACGAAGACGGACAGCTGACCGAAGAAACCAGCCCGCGCGGGTTCGCGACGAAATACGAACTCGACGAACAGGGCCGACGCAAGAAGATCACCGACCCGCTCGGCCACACGACCAAATACCTCTACGACGGGGACGGGAACGCCGAATCCGAAACCGACGGGAACGAACACACGACCAAGACGACCTACAACGAAGAAGACCTTCCGACCAAAGTCGAAGAGCCGAATAAAACCATCGTCGAAACCGGCTACGACTCAGAAGGCCAGAAGACGAGCTTCACGGACGGGAACAAACACGTCTGGGAATACAAACGCGACCAGCTCGAGCAGGTCACCGAAGAAAAAACCCCGCTGGGAAGGCTCACAAAGAAGAAATACGACAAAGCCGGGAACCTCGAAAGCCTGGAAGACCCCGAAAAACACACGGCCGAATATGGCTATGACAACGCGAACCGGCTGACCAAAGTCAAATACTCGACCGGCAAACCTTCGGAAGTCAAATACGAATACAACAAAGACTCGAAGGTCACGAAGATGACCGACGAAACCGGGGAAACCAAAAACACCTGGGACAAACTCGATCGTCTCACAGAAGCCAAAAACGGAGCGGGGAAGGTCGTCAAATACGAATACGACCTAGCCGGCGAGACGACCAAGATCACCTACCCCAACGAAAAAGCCGTCACCCGCAGCTACGACAAAGCCCTCCGCCTCGAAAAGGTCAAAGACTGGAACAGCAAAGAAATCGGCTTCAAATACAACAAAGACGGCCAGGCCGAAAAGACCACCTTCCCGGGCACCGAAAACGAAGACAGCTACGCCTACGACGAAGCCGACGAGCTAACCGAAATCCACTACAAACACGAAGCCGCCACCCTCGCCGGCCTCGTCTACACGCGCGACAACGACGGTCAAGTCAAGAAAGCAACCCAGACCGGGCTCCCCGGCGCCGAAACCACCGAAGCCAAATACGACGAAAACAATCGAGTCACCGAAGGCCAAGGCAAAACCTACGAATACGACGCCGCGAACAACCCCACCAAGATCGACTCGACAGCCGGCTACACCTACAACGAAGCGGACCAACTCGAAAAAGGCGCGGGCAACACCTACACCTACGACGAAGACGGCCAGCGGACCAAAACCAAACCCGAAACCGGTCCCACCACCACCTACAGCTACGACCAGGCCGGCAACCTCACGGGCGTCGAACGCCCCGAAGAAGGGCTGATCCCGAAAATCGAAGACGCCTACAAATACGACGGCGCCAACCTACGCCAAACCCAAACCATCAACGGCACCACCACGCACCTCACCTGGGACACCGCCGAACCCCTCCCCCTACTCCTCACCGACGACACCAACAGCTACGTCTACGGGCCCGAAGGCGTTCCTGTCGAGCAGATCAGCTCCGGCGGCGCCACGCTCTACCTGCACCACGACCAACAAGCCAGCACTCGCCTACTCACCAATACCGCCGGCGCCACCGAAACCACCTACACCTACACAGCGTACGGAGCCACCCTCGCCACCAGCGGGACCGCCACCACACCACTCCGCTACGACGGCCAATACGCCTCTACCGACACCGGACTGATCTACCTCAGAGCGAGGTCCTACGATCCCATCACCGCACAGTTTCTCACGTCCGATCCCGCGTTGCCTGCGACCGGGGAACCGTACGCCTACGGACAGGACGACCCGGAAACCCTCTCGGATTACACCGGAACCTGCAGCAACGCGATAGAAAAAGCGGGTATCTGCGCCTCCCTGACTGCTGCGCGCGCGGGCTACTTCGCACTAAAGCAGGCAGCGGGCTGGTTGGCCTATAGGAGCTACCTCGAAGTTCTCGGGGCTCGCGCCGTTTTGGCGAACCAGGGGCGCAACGCAGCCGGCCGAGCAAAGTACGGAGCCGAGGTGATCGCTTACGAAGCCCTCATGCGTGCGTTTGAACGCGTGGAGTCTCTCCTGTCGAAGCGAGAAGTCGAGATACAAAACGAACGGTTCAAGTACGGTTGCGCAGGTTTCCCGATCTCTGGGCGCTTGAGCCCACCCGTAACCCAGGGTGGATGGTTTTGGTGGCTTCAACCTCTTCTGACTTGGTCCGTCGGGTCGTTGCGAGGCTAGCCAAGAGACGGCCGGTGCGGTGACGGAGCTCCGACTGTCGTCTGCTGACGCGCAGCTTCATCACCGCTCTGCTTCGACCCCAGCGCCTGGCACGCGCCTCTTTGCGGACTCACCCTTTGTTCCCCGCCGCGATCTTCCTTAGGTCGATCGTCTCGTCGTACAGCTTCGCGTCGACGCCCTCCTCGAGCGCGACCTCGCGCAGCGGACGCCCGGTGGCGGTCGCCTTCTGCACGATCGCGGTGCCCTTGTCGTAGCCGATCGCCCCGTTCAGGGCGGTCGCCACGGCGAGGGTGTTGCCCGCGGAGGCGTCGGTCCCCGCCTTGTTGGCCTTGATCCCGTCGACGCACTTCTCGGCGAACACGATTGAGGTCGCGCTCAGCAGCCTCAGCGACTGCAGCAGGTTCCGCGCGATCAACGGGATGCGCACGTTCAGCTCGAACTGGCCCTGCAGGCCGCCGATCGTGATCGCCGCGTCGTTGCCGATCACCTGCGCGGAGACCTGCAGGACGACCTCCGGGATCACCGGGTTGACCTTGCCGGGCATGATCGAGGAACCCTTCTGCAGCTCCGGCAGGAAGATCTCGCCGATGCCGGCCCGAGGACCGGACCCCATCAGCGCGAGGTCGCCCGCGATCTTCGTCAGCGAGACGGCGATCACCTTCAGCGCACCCGAGAGCTCGACCAGGGCGTCACGGTTCGCCTGCGCCTCGAAGGGGTCCTTCGGGGGGGCGATCTGCTTCAGGCCCGACTCCTTCTTCAGCCGCGCGCGAACCTTCTCGGCGAACTTCGCGTGGGTGTTCAGGCCGGTGCCCGTCGCGGTCCCCCCGAGGGGGATCTGGCCGACGTGGACGAGCGCCGACTCGACCCGCTCGATGCCGAGCGCGATCTGGGCCGCGTAGCCCGCGAACTCCTGGCCGAGGGTCACCGGGACCGCGTCCATCAGGTGGGTGCGCCCCGCCTTGACGACGTTCTGGAAGCTTTTCGCCTTGCGCGCGAAGGAGCGTTCGAGCTGCTTCAAGGCGGGGAGGAGCTCGTTCTGGGCGACGTCGAGCGCAGCCAGGTGGACGGCCGAGGGGAAGACGTCGTTCGAGGACTGGCCGTAGTTGACGTGGTCGTTGGCGTGCACGCCTCCGGCGGCGAGGTTCGCGATCACCTCGTTCGCGTTCATGTTCGAGGAGGTGCCCGAGCCCGTCTGGAAGACGTCGATCGGGAACTGACGGTCGTGCTTGCCCGCGGCGACCTCCGCGGCGGCCCGCTCGATGCTCTTCGCCTTGCCCTTCGGCAGCAGGCCGAGCTCGCCGTTGACGGCGGCGGCCGCGCCCTTCAGGCGGGCCAGCCAGCGGATCACCTCGACGGGGACGGTCTCGCCGGAGATCGGGAAGTTCTCGACGGCCTTGCTCGTCTCACCGCCCCAAAGCTGTTTCTCGGTAGGCATCTTCTCTCCTGATCGGGGGGTACGGCCGGCCGCGCAGTTGGTTTGACCGGCCGGTTGGGCGGGCCCCAATCTACCCGCAGAAGGCCGACAGCTCCCTCGCCAGGCCGACCGGATCGTCGTAGGCCATCAGGAAGCCCGTGTTCTGAAGGACCCGCAGTTGGCCCGCGGGCAGCAGCTCGAGCGCCTCCTCGGCCGGCCCCAGAGGGTGGCGGCGGTCCTCGTCGGCCCACAGCAGCAGGACCGGCATCTCCAGCCGCGGGTAGAGGTCGAGCAGCTGGCGCTGCGCGCCCCGCGGCCAGTGCCGCGCGCACCGCGCCCACGCCCTCAGCAGGCTCGAGTTGCCCGGCACGTCGGCGAAGGCCTGGCGGAAGAGATCGGCCGCGGCCGGGTTGACCCGCGCGCTCAGCCTCACGCCCCGCTGGGGCCGGAACGCGAAGGCCGCGAAGTAGGAGAGGATCGCGTCGAGACCCGGGACGGCGGCGATCCCCGCCAGCGACTGGGCCGCCGCGCGCGCCCCCCCTCCCACGGGAGGCGCGTGCATCCGGTTGGGCATCAGGACCATCCGCGCGGGCGCGATCAGGTTCAGCTCGACCGCACGCAGCAGGATCTCCGCCCCCGCGTCGTGCCCCGCGACGAGCGGCCGCGGGCCCAGCACCTCGGCCGAGAAGCCCGCCATCACCTCGGCGAACCAGTCGAGCGTGTAGGGATGGCGGGGCCGCTGCTCGGAGTCGCCGTGCAGGGGGAGGTCGGGGAGCACCACGCGGAAACGGTCCGAGAGCTGCTCGACGGCCGGTTCCCACTCCTTGTGGGAGAGCAGCCCGGAGTGCAGCAACGCCAGGGGCGGGCCCGTGCCGGCCTCCCTGTAGGCGACCCTCGCGCCGTCGGCGTGGTGGTAGAGGCGCAGCCGCACGGCCCCATCGTAGGTCCGGACGCGTAAGGATCTCCCCATGAGTCGATCCCACCCCACGACGCTGCTCGCCGCCCTGCTCGCCTCAATCGCCGCTCTGCTCGGCGGCTGCGGCGGGGCCGCTCGCGCCGGGCGTCCGCTGGACCTCCCCCCGCCCGCTTCGCTGCCCGCCTCGGCGAGCTCGCACGTCGTCGTCCTCGTGATGGAGAACGCCGAGTACGGGGACGTGATCGGGAGCTCCCAGATGCCCTACGTCAACTCGCTCGCGCGCCGCTACGGACTGGCGAGCGCCTCATACGCGATCACGCACCCCTCGCTGCCGAACTACCTGGCCCTGACGAGCGGCTCCACGCAGGGGATCGAATCCGACTGCACCGACTGCGCGGTCCTGACGGGAACCGACCTCGTCAACGAGCTCGAATCCGCGTCGATCTCCTGGCGCGCCTACATGGAGGACCTCCCCCACCCGTGCTTCAAGGGCGCCTCCGCGGGCGGGTACGCCAAGAAGCACGACCCCTTCCTCTACTACCGGGACGTCGCCGAGAACCCGAAGCGCTGCCGGCACGTGGTCGGCTTCGGCGCGCTCGCCTCAGACCTGCGCGCGGGTCGCCTGCCGAGGTTCGCGTGGATCAGCCCGAACCTCTGCGACGACGGACACGACTGCGCGCCCCGCACCGCCGACCGCTTCCTCGCCCGCACCGTCCCGGCGCTGCTCCGCGAGCTCGGACCGCACGGGTTTCTGATCCTGACGTGGGACGAGGGCTCGAGCGAGGAGGGCTGCTGCGGCGTCGCTCACGGCGGCCACATCGCGACGATCCTCGCCGGCCCCGGCGCGCGCAGGGGAGCGCGGATCAGCGCGCCGGTCGACCACTACGGGGTCCTCGGGACGATCGAGGACATGCTGAGCCTGCCGCGCATCGGAGGCGCCCGGGAAGCCGGCGCCGGGAGCCTCGCCGGACTGCTCGTCTCAACGCGGCCCCTGGTTCCCCGGCGACCCCCGAATCTCACCGGGATCGTCCGCCTAGACTAGGGCTCCCCGTGAGCGCCTCCCATCCGCTGATCCCCGGCCGCGAGGTCGACCCCCGCCGGGAGCTGCCGGCGATGGAGCAGGACGTGCTCGCACGCTGGCGCGAGCGCGACGTGTTCCGCGCCTCGCTCGCGGCCCGGGCCTCGGCGCCCGAATGGGTCTTCTACGAGGGCCCGCCCACCGCCAACGGCCCCCCGGGCTCCCACCACGTGCTCTCGCGCGTCTTCAAGGACATCTACCCCCGCTTCCAGACGATGCGGGGCTACCGCGTCGAGCGCAAGGGCGGCTGGGACTGCCACGGCCTGCCCGTCGAGATCGCCGTCGAAGAGAAACTCGGAATCAAATCGAAGGACGAAATCGAGGCCTACGGGATCGGCCGCTTCAACGCCGAATGCCGCGACTCGGTGTTCGCGTTCCTAGAGGAGTGGGACCGCCTGACGGAGCGGATCGGCTTCTGGCTGGACCTCGAGAACGCCTACCGGACGCTCGACGAGACCTACATCGAGTCGGTCTGGTGGGCCCTCTCCGAGATCCACTCGCGGGGGCTGCTGTATGAGGGCCACAAGGTCGTCCCGTACTGCCCCCGCTGCGAGACGACCCTCTCTTCCCACGAGGTCGCGCAGGGCTACCGCGACGTGGTCGACGAGAGCGTCTACCTCAAGCTGCCCGTGGCGGGCGGCGCCGAGCGTCTGCTCGTCTGGACGACGACGCCGTGGACGCTCCCGGGCAACGTGGCCGTGGCCGTCTCCCCCACGGCGAGCTACGCGCTCGCACGCGCATCCGGGGAGTCCTACCTGCTCGCCGAGGATCGGGTGACGGCGGTGCTCGGCGAGGAGGCGGAGGTGCTCGAGCGGATGTCCGGCGCCCAGCTCGCCGAGCGCTACCCCTCCTACGAAGGGCCGATCTTCGCCGTCGGCGAGGCGGACGCGTTCCCGGTGCTCACCGACGGCTTCGTGACGACCGAGGACGGGACCGGGATCGTTCACCTCGCGCCTGCCTTCGGCGAGGACGACTACCGCGTCGCGGGGGCCTCCGAGCGGGTCGCCTTCGACCCGACCCAAGCCGGGACGCTGCCCAACCCCGTCCGGCCGAACGGGACGTTCGACGAGACCGTCCGCAACCACGCGGGCAAGTCGTATGAGGGCCGGCCGGTCAAGGGCGAGGACGTCACCCGCGAGCTGATCGAGGACCTGCGCGAGCGCGGGCTGCTGCTGAAGGTCGCCGACTACGAGCACGCCTACCCGCACTGCTGGCGCTCGGGAAACCCTCTCATCTACTACGCCAAACCGTCCTGGTACATCGCCACCTCGACGCTGCGCGACGAGCTGCTCGCGGCCAACGAGACGGTCGGGTGGCACCCGCCCCACGTCAAGCACGGCCGCTTCGGCGACTGGCTGAAGAACAACGTCGACTGGGCGCTCTCCCGCGAGCGCTACTGGGGCACCCCGCTGCCGGTGTGGCGCTGCGGGGAGGGCCACGTCCACGTCGTCGGCTCCTTCGCCGAGCTGGCCGAGCGCTCGGGCGAGACCCTCGGGGACCACCACCGCCCCTACGTCGACGAGGCCGGCTTCCCCTGTACGGAGCAGGGCTGCGGGGAGACGATGCGGCGCGTCCCCGAGGTGATCGACGTGTGGTTCGACTCGGGAGCGATGCCCTTCGCTCAGCACCACTACCCCTTCGAGGGCCAGGAGGAGATGGCGCAGTTCCCGGCCGACTTCATCTGCGAGGCCCAGGACCAGACGCGCGGCTGGTTCTACTCGCTGCTCGCCGAGTCGGTCCTGCTCGGCAACGGCGCGCCTTACAAGAACGTCGTCTGCCTCGGCCTGATCCTCGACGAGGACGGACAGAAGATGTCGAAGTCCAAAGGCAACACGGTCGAGCCCTGGGAGGTGCTCGACGCCTTCGGCGCGGACGCCTTCCGCTGGTACTTCTTCACCTCCAAGCAGCCCTGGGACGGCTACCGCTTCTCCAAGGAGACGATCGGCGAGGGCGTGCGGCTGTTCCTCAAGCAGCTCTGGTCGACCTATTACTTCTACGCGCTCTACGCCCACGCCGCGTCCGAGCAGCTACGGGGCGCCGGTGAGGAGGGCGAGCTCTCCGACCTCGACCGCTGGGCGCTCTCGCGGACGGCGGGCACCGTCGAGTACGTGACCGAGCGCCTCGACGCCTACGACGCGACGAGCGCGGGACGAGCGATCGCGGAGCTGCTCGACGATCTCTCCAACTGGTACGTCCGGCGCTCGCGCCGGCGCTTCTGGGACGGCGACCCGGGAGCCTTCGGAACGCTGCGGACGTGCCTGCTCGCGCTCAGCAAGATCCTCGCCCCCTTCTGCCCCTTCATCGCCGACGAGATCTACGACAACCTCGACGGCGACCTTCCGAGCGTCCACCTCTGCGACTTCCCGAAGCCCGAGGAGGTCGGCCCGCGCGACGAGAACCTCGAGGCGGCGATGGCGCTCGCCCGCGAGACGGTCCGGCTCGGCCTCGGCGCCCGGGGCAAGGCCAAGATCAAGATCCGCCAGCCGCTGCGCGAGGCGGCCGTCGTCGCCGACGCGCGCGAGCGCGAGGCGATCGAACGCCTCGTCGACGTCGTCCGCGAGGAGCTGAACGTCGAGCGGGTCCGCTTCGTCGCCACGGCCGAGGAGCTCGGCAGCTACGACGTGAAGGCCAACTACCGGACCCTCGGGCCGAAGTTCGGCAAGGACATGCCCCGCGCCGCCGAGGCGATCGCCGGGCTCGACCCCGCCCACGTCGCCGCGGCGGTGCGCGACGGCGGCGAGATCGGGATCAGCGTCGCCGGCAAGGACCACACGCTCGCCGCCGACGACGTGCTCCTGACGATGCGCGCGCCCGAGGGCTACTCGGTCGAGCGCGAGGGCGCCCACGCGGTCGCCCTCGACCTGGAGATCGACGAGCACCTGAGGGAAGGCGGCCGCGCGAGGGAGATCGTCCACGCCGTCCAGAACGCCCGCAAGAGCGCCGGCCTCGCCGTCGAGGACCGCATCGCCCTCTCCCTCCAGGGCGACGAGGCGCTGCTCGCGGCCGCGCGGACACACCGCGAGTACATCGCCGGCGAGACGCTCGCGGTCGAGCTCTCGCTGGGCGAGGCGAACGGGACGCCGTCGCTCGACCACGCCGAGGCGGCGACGGTCGACGGGCTGCAGCTGGGCATCGCGCTGTCGCGCGCGGGCTAGCGACCGCCCGTCGTCGCCTGAACGAGGAAGCTCGACCTCCCCGGCAGCTCTTGGAGTTCGCGGCGTAGAGCCGCGGACCGTTGCAGCGAACCTGTCGCGGAGATGTCATCGGGATTCTCCGGGGACCGGACCGCACGCGACCGATCGTTCATAGCTACCAACTAGCTACATAGTTTTCCTAAGTGTATGCTTGGTCGAGGTGGACGTGCCTCCCAAAACTCTCTCCAAGGCGGGGCACTCGGGCGAGGACCGGGGCCGCCGCTCCACCCGCGACGTGCGGGGGGCGGGGATCTCTCGCGGTCTGATGGAGGCGGTCGCCCCGAGGATGCGGACCCAGCTCGAGGAGGCCGGGGAGATGGTCCTGCTGACGGGACGCACGATCGCCTCCGCGCTGCGTCCTCCCTACCCGTACGGCGGTGAGCTAGTCGCGCAGTTCCTGTTCGCGGTCCGGTTGTGCTGGCTCCCGCTGCTGATCTCGACCGTCTGCTTCAGCTACGGCTCCGTCGGGCTTCAGGCGGCCGACTTCCTGATCATCTTCGGAGCGCTCGACCGCCTCGGTGGGATCTTCGTGCTCGGGGCGATCCGGGAGATCGGCCCGACGGTGACCGCGATCGTCGTCGCGGGGGTGGCGGGCACGGCGATCACCGCGGATCTCGGGGCGCGCAAGGTGCGCGAGGAGCTCGACGCGCTTCAGGTTCTCGGCGTGGACCCGGTCAAGAACCTCGTCGTGCCCCGGTTCCTCGCCCTGATGGCGGTCACCGGGCTGTTCGACGTCTACGCGCTCCTGTTCGGGATCTTCGGGGGGCTGATCGCGGCGGTGCAGTTCGGGCAGCCGCTCGGCCCCTTCTGGACCACGCTGTTCGCGAACGCGACGACCACCGACCTGTGGGGCTCGGTGCTGAAGTGCACTCTCTACGGGGCGATCATCGCGATCGTCTGCTGCTACAAGGGAATGTCCGCCTCCGGTGGCCCCGAGGGCGTGGGAAGAGCAGTCAACCAGGCGGTCGTGCTCGCGTTCACTGCGATCTTCTCGTTCGACTACGTGTTCACGCAGACGCTGCTGGCAACGCACCCTCAGATCCTGGTCGTCAAGTGAACGAGCTGCGCGCCCCCTCTCGCCAGGGGCTGCTCGCGACAGCCGAGATCGCCCAGTTCGCCGGCAGCGTGCTGAGGGAAGTGTGGGGCCTTCGGGTCGCCGCCTTCTTCGGCGAGGCTCTGCGCCAGGCCGGCATCATCATCGTCGGCTCGACCGCGATCATCTGGACGCTGATGTTCATCCTCGGCCTGCAGTGCGGGATCGAGGGGGCGTACTTCACCGCCGCGCAGGGCGCGCCCGCCGCGGCTGGACTGTTTACCGCGCTGTGCGACCTGCGAGAGGTGACGCCGCTGGCGTTCGGCTACATGATGGCCGCGAAGGTCGGGACGGGAATCGTCGCCGAGCTGGGCGCGATGCGCATCAACGACGAGATCGACGCGCTCGAGGTGATGGGCGTCGACTCGAGGACGTTCCTGTGCGCGACGCGGCTGCTGGCGTCGTGGATGGTGCTGCCGTTCGTCTACATGACCGGTATCGGAGCGGCCTTCCTCGCCTCCTACGTCGCGGTGGTCAGGCAGGTGGGGTACGTCTCGGGCGGCGGCTACCTGCTCGTGTTCTGGCAGTTCCAGAGTCCGACCGATTGCCTGTTCAGCATCGTCAAGGCGATGTCGATGGCGACGGCGATCGTGCTCGTGGCCGCCTATTACGGCTACAACGCGAGCGGCGGACCCGTCGGCGTGGGACGGGCAACCGCGAAGTCGATGGTGCTGAACCTCGTGCTCGTGCACCTGATCGGCATGCTCGGAACCGCCGTGTTCTGGGGCGGCAACGCGAGGGCCCCGATCGGAGGGTGAGATGAACGTCAAGCGGGCGATGCTCGTCGCGCTGAGCGCCTTCGTGGCCGTGAACATCTGGACGGGCGCTCCGCTGCTCGCCCTCTGGATCGGCTCGCGGCTCGTGGGCCGGATCGCGCTCTCGATGGGCGCGGTCGGTGTGGTCATGGCTGTGCTCGCCGCGACGATCTACCTGATGGCGGTGCTGCTCGTGCGGCTGGACGACGCCTATCGGCGCCTCAGCGCCACGCCCGAGGAGCGCCACCAGCCGGGATGGATGAGCCCGCTGGCCGACACACCCGACGATCCACGCAGTCGGCCCAAGCTGACGGGGGTCGAGCGGGCGATCGTGATCAGCGTTCAGCTGGCGGTGCTCGCGTTCGTTCTCTGGTTCCTCTTCATCGCCGGCTCACCCCTGCCGCACTGAGTCGAAATGGGCGCGGTCGAGCCTGCCCATTTCACCGGTGGGCTCGCCGCCCTCGGCGTACTCGTGGTGGATCGCGCGCCAGTCGTTGGTCGCGTTCAGCTCGGCGAGCATCGAGGCGAGGCCGAGCTCCAAGCGCGGCCAGACCAGGTCATCGACCGGCATTGTCATATGACGGATCGCGTTGGCCGACGGGCCGGTCAGCGAGGAGCGACACTCGATCCAGCTCGTCGCGTACTCGGGCGTGAGCGTGAACGGCTGCTCGTCCCAGACGTAGCGGAATGGCTCGCGCCAGTAAGCGAGCGCTTCCGCCGGGCTCACAGGATCGGTCGCTCGCCAGCACCCTTCCTCCACGCACAACCTCCAAACGGTGCCCGCGTCGCCGCGCACGCAAGCCCGGACCACCTCGGCGCGAATCGCGACCTGCTCGCTGCTGTGACGCTTGACGCTCCCGTAGTCCAGAAAGCTGACGCTGCCGTCCTCGCCGAACAGGAAGTTGCCGGGGTTCGGGTCGGCGTTGAGCAGCCCGAAGCGCAGGTAGGAGCCGTAGACGAAGCGCCACAGCGCCTCGGCCCAGCGATCGCGCAGGGCCTGATCGGCCGTGACCGCTTCGGCCCAGCGTCGCCCGACGCACAGCTCCTGCGTAAGCACGCGAGCGGTCGACAGCTCGGGGATCACCTCGGGCACGTGTATGAACGGGTGCCCCCGGTAGCGCCGCGCGAAGCGCATCTGGTTGCGCGCCTCGAGCCGGTAGTCGAGCTCGTCGAGGACCTGCGCCCCGATCTCACGCGCGGCGGTCCCGACGTCCATCTTCACCCGGAACGGCGCGAAGCCGGCGAGGAGGCCGATGAAGCTCGACATCAGCTGGAGGTTCTGCAGGTCGCTGCGGATCGCGTCCGCCACGCCCGGGTACTGCACCTTGACG
>DATNBM010000043.1:0-16121 GCA_035571915.1 Solirubrobacteraceae bacterium
GAACGCCTCCAGCTCGCGGTAGGCGGCCAGGTCGAGGCGCAGGCGCCCGGCGACCTTCTTCATCGCCCGGATCTGGGCGTCTCCGCCGACGCGCGACACCGAGATGCCGGCGTTGATCGCGGGCCGCACGCCCGAGTTGAACAGGGACGACTCGAGGAAGATCTGCCCGTCGGTGATCGAGATCACGTTCGTTGGGATGTACGCCGAAACGTCGCCCGCCTGCGTCTCGATCACTGGCAGCGCGGTGAGCGAGCCGCCGCCGAGCTCGTCGCTGAGCTTGACTGCGCGCTCGAGCAGCCGCGAGTGCAGATAGAAGACGTCGCCCGGGTAGGCCTCGCGCCCGGGGGGCCGCCGCAACAGCAGCGACATCTGCCGGTAGGCATAGGCGTGCTTGGTCAGGTCGTCGTACACGCACAGCGCGTGCTTGCCTTCGTAGAGGAAGTGCTCCCCCATCGCGCAGCCCGCATATGGCGCCATGAACTTGATCGGCGCGGCCTCGTCGGCCGGCGCGGCGACGATGATCGTGCTGTCGAGGGCGCCGTTTTCCTCGAGCGTCTGGGCGAGGGCGACGACCGTCGACATGCGCTGGCCGATCGCCACGTACACGGAGACGACGCCCGTGTCCTTGTTGTTGATGATCGCGTCGATCGCGATCGCGGTCTTGCCGGTCTGGCGGTCGCCGATGATCAGCTCTCGCTGGCCCCGGCCGATCGGGATCATCGCGTCGATCGCCTTGAGGCCGGTCTGCATCGGTTCGGTCACCGGCTGGCGCTGCACGACCCCCGGCGCCTTGAACTCCGCCGGACGGGTCTCGCTGACGTCGATGTCGCCCTTGCCGTCGAGCGGGCGGCCGAGCGGATCGACGATCCGTCCCAGCAGCTGCTCGCCGACCGGGATCTCGAGCAGTTTGCCGGTGCGCCGCACGGTGTCGCCCTCGGAGATGTGCTCCCACTCGCCGAACAGCACCGCGCCGACGTTGTCGGACTCGAGGTTCAGGGCGAGGCCCGTAACGCCGTGGGGCAGCTCGAGCATCTCGAAGGACATGCAGTTCTCGAGGCCGTGGACGCGCGCGATGCCGTCCGCAACGGACAGCACCGTGCCGACCTCGGTCAGCTCGGCCTTGCCGCCGCCGAGGCCCTCGATGCGGCTCTTGAGGATGCTTGTGATCTCGTCGGGGTTGATCTGCATGACTAGTTGGCTCCTTGGGCAACCTGCCTGCGCAGCTGCTCCAGTCGGTTTCGGATCGATGCATCGAGAATCGAGTTGCCCACCCTGACCACGATGCCGCCCAGGATGTCGGGGTCCACGCGCGCTGCCAGCTGCACCTTGCGGCCTGCCCGTTCGCCGATCGTGCGTCCGAGGTTCTCGGTCGTCGCCTGATCGAGCTCGATCGCGCTCGTGATTTCGACCGGCAGGACGCGGTTCTCCTCGTCCCACAGCCGGTCGTACTCCAGCCGGATGCGGAAGATCACGGGCATACGGTGGTTTTCGATCAGCAGGTTGACGAAGTTGACGAGGCTCTCGTCGGCGTCCGAGAGCAGGCGCGCGAGGCCCTCCTGCTTCTCCTTCGTGGAGAAGTAGGGGGAGAAGAAGAACGTCGCCAGCTCGCGGCGCTCGTCCAGGGCGTCGGCGAGCTGGCCGAGCTGCTCGCGCAGCACGTCCAGCTTCCCCTGTTCGCGGCCGACCTCGAACAGCGACCGCGCGTATACCTGGGCGAGCTCCTCCATCAGTTGTTCTGCGCGCCCGAGGAGATGCCGGAGAAGTCGAGCTCCGCCAGCGCCTCCTCGACCAGCCGCCGCTGATCCTCGTCGGTGAGCGTCTTTTTCGTGACCTTCTCGGTCGCGAGCACGGTCAGGTCGGCGACCTCGCGCCGGATGTCCGAGAGCGCCCGCTCGGAGGCCGCCTCGATGTCGCGCGCGGCCCGCTTGGAGGCCTCGGCGATCAGCTCCTGACCCTTGTTCTTGCCCTCCTGCTCGTGCGTGTCGGCGGCCTGACGGGCGCGCTGGACGATCTCGTCGGCCTGCTCGCGGGC
Source organism: Solirubrobacteraceae bacterium (assembly GCA_035571915.1). Classification (GTDB taxonomy): domain Bacteria; phylum Actinomycetota; class Thermoleophilia; order Solirubrobacterales; family Solirubrobacteraceae; genus Palsa-744. The sequence continues at coordinate 2,033 of DATNBM010000043.1, forward strand.
CTCCTTCAGGCGCTCGCGGTACTCGGCCAGCAGCTCGTCGGCCTCCTTGCGGGTGCGCTCGGCCGTGTCGATCGAGTCTTCGATCGCTTTCTGGCGCTTGCCGAGCGCCTCCGAGATGCGCGGGAAGGCGAGCTTCGAGAGCAGGAACATCGTCGCCCCGAAGACGAGCAGGGTCCAGACCATCAACCCGATGCCGGGTTCGATCAGGAAGCCGCCGCTGGACGCGATCACTGTTGCCGTCGTGGCGAGCATGACTCAGACGATGAACGCGGCGAGCAGGCCGGCCACGAGCCCGTAGAAGAAGCACGCCTCGGTGAGGGCGAAGCCGAGCCACTGCAGCTGCGTGATCTCGTCGCGCATCTCCGGCTGGCGGGTGATCGCTTCGATCGCCTTGCCGAAGATGATGCCGATGCCGACGCCGGCGCCCACGGCACCGAGACCGCCGCCGACGCCGAGGCCGATCGACTTGCCGGCCTTGGCCGTTTCTTCGGCCACGGCGAGGATGGTGATAAGGGCGATGTGCACGTCGATTGGCTCCTTTAGTGGTCTTCGGCGACCGCGCCGCCGAGGTAGATAGCTGTGAGGGTGGCGAAGATGAATGCCTGCAGGGCCGCGACAAGGCCGACCTCGAAGGCGAACAGCGCGATCCCGGCCGGGATCGTGAACCAGGCCAGCGCCGACACCCCGAGGATCACGGCGAGCGCGCCCGCCATGAACAGGATGATCAGGTGGCCCGCGAGGATGTTCGCGAAGAGCCTGATCGTCAGGGAGAGGATCCGCATGAAGTTCGATAGGAGCTCGAGGAAGAAGATGGCGACCGCCATCCCGCCCTGCACACCGCCGGGGACCAGCCCTTTGAGGTAGCCGATCGGCCCCTTCTTGCGGACGCCTTCGAAGGTGTAGGAGAAGAACACGAGCAGCGCGAGCACCAGCGGGATCGAGAGGTTCGCGGTCGCCGCGTAGAGCGAGAACGAGGGGATGTGCGCGCCGAGGACGTTGATCTTGTGCTCGGTGTTGGTCGGCAGCGGGATGTAGCCGACGAGGTTCGAGAAGAGGATGAAGAGGAACAGGGTGGCGATGAACGGGAACCACTTGCGCGCCATCTTCTCGTCGAGGTTCCCGCCCGTGATGTTGTCGCGCATCAGCTGGAAGAGCAGCTCGACGGCCGTCTGGACCTTGTTGGGGCGGGCCTGCATGCGGTTGGCGACGTAGATCATCGAGACGCACGTCGCGATCGCCGCCAGGAACAGGTAAAGGACGGCCTTGTTGACCGAGAAGATGCCGGCGTGGATCCAGTTGTCGAGCTTGAACTCGTTCTGCGGCTTGAAGTCGTTGTTGCGCCCGCCGCTGCCGAAGATCGCGTACAGGACGATCACTCCGCCGATCCACACCCCGGCCAGCAGCCAGAGCGTTTTCTTGCCGCTCGGACGCTTCGCCCCGGGCGCGTGCGTGTCCGGCTGCGACGCCTGTCCGGTCTGCCCGGCCTGCGGCGCCGCTCCCCCCGTCTGTGCCGTGCTCATGACGTGCTCGGGCTCCCCTGTGCCGGAGGCCCGGGCGGCCCGGCGAGCGGGTTGCGGGCGAAGAACGACATCACGAAGTAGACGGTGAAGGCGGCGAGCATCAGCGCGGCGGCCATGATCCCGTCGTCCTTGCCGCCCGCGAAGCGCGCGACGAGGATCGCCAGCGCGACGACCCAGATCCGGCCCATCATCGACCCGACCTGAAGGCCCGCGCGGAGCTTGGCGTCGCCGACCCGCAGCGCCCGCTCCTGCACGAACGTCGTGCCGAGGCGCGTCAGCAGCCAGGCGACGGCCGCGATCAGGTAGCCGAACAGGGGCAGGCCCGCGATCGGCACGAACGGGGCCGTCGCGAGCACCAGGCACACGTCGAGGTAGCGCAGGATGACCATCTCAGCCTCGCTGTCCGGGGGGCGGGGCCGGGAGCGTCTGGCAGCCGGCGCGTCGGTTGCGGGGGGCGGCGAAGAGGGGCCGCGTGGCGAAGCAGGCGAGCCGGCGGGGACGGCGGCGCGAGGCGAGCACGTAGCTCGCGCCGGCGATCCGGCGCGAGCGAGCGGCGGCCCGGCGCGCTCGCGGCGCGGCGGAGCCTCCGCCGAGCTGCGGCGGGCGTCCCTCCACGGGCTCCTCGGCGCGCTCCGGGCGCAGGCCGGGCAGGCGGATGTCGTCGTTGGCGTCGAAATCGGGCATGTGACCGGGGCCACCCTACAGAGGCAAGGGGGAAACCGCTCTGTAGGTGACAGATCCGCCGGCTGTGTCCCTCAACACGCCCCGACGGCCCCGCCACTGTAGCCGAAACGCGACTTCGTAACAACTTTGTGACATGCGCCACGCGGGGCGGTTGAGCGGAATCCGCCCCCTTCGGGGCTCAGTCCGCGACGGAGGGCGCCAGGCGCGCCCTCCCGCGCAGGCGCCGCCACCCCTGCGGGGCGGCGTCGACGAGCAGGACCGAGGCGACGGCCAGGATCGCGCCGCCGAAGATGTCGAGCACGTAGTGGTTGCCGGTCGCGAGCACCGCGAAGGCGGTCAGCAACGGGTAGACGGCCGCCAGCGCGCGCCAGGCGACGCGGCGCGTCATCCGCCACACCGCGATCGTGCACCAGACCGCCCAGGCGAGGTGCAGCGACGGCATCGCCGCGAGCTGGTTGGCGTCGGAGGCCAGCGCCCCCGTGTGCCATGAGCCGAGCGCGTGGCTGGTGGCGACGACGTCGGTGAAGCCGCCCAGCATCCGCGGGGGCGCGACCGGATAGCGCCAGAAGACGACGAAGCCGAGCACGTTGATGAGGACCAGCGAGCTGCGCAGCGGCCGGTAGATGTCCGCCCGCCGCCACCACAGGAAGCCGAGCAGCCCGAGCGTCACGAGGAAGTGGGCGTTGTCGTAGTAGTAGGACACCACCACCCCGAGCGCGTGCCGGCCCGCGAGCCAGCTGTCGAGCGCGTGCTCGGGCGCGATGCCGAGGGTCCTCTCGGCCGAGAGGATGTCGCGGCCGTGCGTCAGAGCGGCCCCGAGGCGCAGCGGGGCGAGGTTCGTAACCGCGTCATACAGCCAGCACAGCCAGGCGATCGTCAGCGCCTCGACCCACCAGCGGCTGCGCCGAACCGCCGCGACGGCCTCGCCCGCCGCGGTGCGGGCGCTCGCGCCGGCCACGGCCGCTCCGGCGGCCAGCGAGGCGCCTACGGGCAGCGCGGCGCCGCGCCCGGCGGCCAGGGTGTCCTCGGCCGGGGCGTCGAGCGTCGTGTCGAGCGAGGAGACTGCGGTCGACAAGCCAACGATCTTAGCCGCGACCTCCGATGTCGGTAAGCGTCCGGGCGGGGCCGGATCAGGGATCGATCGGCTCGACGCCGCGCGCTCGCATCGTCTCGATCACGGCCGGGAGCGCCGCGACAGTCCGTCGCCACGAGCCCGGCGCGGAGTAGTCGTCGGCGTCGTGGAGCAGCAGGACCGACCCCTCCCCGGCTCCCGCCGTGACCTTGGCGGCGATCGACTCGGCGGTCGCGCGCGCCTCCCAGTCGCGCCCCCACTGGCTCCACAGCAGCGTCCGCCAGCCGCGCGAGTTGGCGAGCCGCAGCGCCGCCCCGTTCAGCACCCCGTAGGGCGGCCGGTACAGCTCCGGCGCGCGCCCGGTCGAGGAGCCGATCGCCTCCTCGGCGCGGGCGATGTCCTCGCGGACCTGGCGCGGCCCGAGCCGCAGCAGGTTGCGGTGCCGGTCGCAGTGCAGCGCGATCCCGTGGCCCGCGTCGAGGATCTCGCGCGGCAGCGCCGGGTTGCGCCTGATCTGCTCGCCGACGAGGAAGAAGGTCGCCCGGACGCGCTCGGCGGCGAGCACCTCGAGCACCGCCGGGGTGCCCTGCGCGTGGGGACCGTCGTCGAAGGTCAGCGCGTAGCCGCTTCCGCTCGCGGTCCGGTCCTCGACGCCGAGGGGGGCGCGCAGCGCCGGCCACGCGCCCGCGAGGCCGGGGAGCGCGTAGGCGCCCCACGAGAGCGCGGCGAGCGCTCCGGCGATCGGGGCGCGGCGAGTGCGATGATCGTCGGTGGACATGGTCGATCTCGTTCTGGGCATCGCCGCCGCAATCGGGGCGTCAACCCTCTACAGCCTAGGGGTCGGCTTCCAGGCGATGGGCGCCCGGGAGGCGCCCTCCGACGCGCACCTGCGCCTTGCGCTGGCGCGGGACCTGGTGCGGCGGTCGCGCTGGCTGTTCGGCACGGGCCTGTCGATCCTCGGCTGGCCGCTGCAGGTGCTGGCGCTCTACCTGGCGCCGCTGGTCGTCGTGCAGCCGGCCCTCGCGGTCGGTCTGCTGGCGCTGATGTTCATGGGCGAGCGGATGCTGCACGAGCGGCCCGGGCGTTACGAGTACATCGCGATGAGCGCGATCATCGTCGGCGTGATCGGCGCCGGCCTGTGCGCCCCGCCGCACAGCGTCACCCACACCTCCCAGCGTCTGACGATCGCGCTCGTGCTCCTCGTCCTCGCGGCCACGGCGCTGCTTCCGTACCTGCTGCGCCTCGTCGGCCGCCCGCGCCCCGAGCTGACGATGGTCTGCGCGGGGCTCGCGTTCGGCTGGAGCGGCGTCGCCACCAAGCTCGCCTCCGACGACCTCCACGGCAGCCATCTCGCGGTCGCCCTGGGCTGGGCGCTCGCGACCGCCGCGGCCTCCGCCGTGGGCACCCTCAGCGAGATGAGCGCGCTGCAGTCGCGCCCGGCGATCCAGGTCGCGCCGGTCGTGTTCGTCACCCAGACGGTCGTTCCGATCGTGCTCGCGCCGACGCTGCTCGAAGAGCACTTCACCAACTCGCCCGCGGGGGGCGTCCCGCTCGCGGCCTCACTGCTGCTGCTGCTGGTCGGGGCCGCCCTGATGGCCCGCTCGCCGCTGCTGCTCGCGCTGATGGAGCCTCAGCGGGTCAACGAGTCCAGCGGCTCGGTCGCGAGCCCCCTGGAGGCGAGCCGCGAGACGACGCCTTCGAGCCCCGCGACCGATTCGGCCGACCCGTCGAGTTCGACCACGAGCACGTCGCCCGCGCGGATGGGCCGCTGAGGCAGCCCCTGGCGGGCGCTGATGCGAACCGCCCCCTGGACCGGGGTGGCGCCGTCGGTGCGCGCCAGCACGAGTTGGCCGACCGACAGCCCGCTGGGCGGCTCGACGTAGTAGAAGCGGTGGTGAAGCCCGAGCGCCCGGGCCTGCGCGTGGAGCGTGCCGCGCGTGCCGGGCCAGCGCAGCGGCGAGGACTTCGGGACTTCCGGCAGCAGCTGGTCGCGGAGGCTCTGCAGCTCGGCGATCCGCTCCGGGGTGGGGATGCCCGCGTCGTCGGCGAACGACACGTGGATGCCTTTTTCGGCCAGCTGGTAGGCGAGCACCGAGACGTCCGCCGACGGCGCGCGGACGACGACCGCGACGGCCCGCTGGTGGGTCTTCACGTGCGAGAGCGGGTGCACCCGCAGCACCTTCGCGGCCAGGCTCGTGACCTCGTCGGTCGACATCATCCACGAGCCCAGCACGGCGATCGCGGCGAACTGCGTGGCGAGCGCGACGAGACGCAGCCGCCAGCGCGGGATCGGCCTGACCCGGCGCGGCACGGCCAGCACGAGGTCGACGGCGGCGGGGTCGGCGGCCGGGGCCGGGCCGGACGCCGCCTCGGCGGGCTCCTCCTCGGCGAAGCTCGCGACGACGTGCTCGCGCAGCTCGTCGGTGTCGTTGGCGAGCCGCAGCAGGTCGAGCGCCGCCATCTCGCGGGTGTTCAGCCGCGCGTGGCCGACCGGCAGGCCGTAGGAGACGACCGGCGTCCCGGCCGCCCTCGCCTCCAGGCACGTCACCCCGCCGGTCGAGTGGACCAGCACGTCGGCCGCCGCGAGCAGCTCGGGCATCTTGTCGGTGAAGCCGAGGACGTGGACTCGGTCCTCGGAGGCGAAGGCGGCGCTCAGCTTCTCGTGGAGCTGCTCGTTGCGGCCCGCGAGGCAGACGATGCTCGTGACCTCGGGCGTGCGGATGAACTCGCGCACGGCGCCGGCGATGTCGCCGACGCCCCAGCCGCCCCCTGAGACGACGACCATCCGTCCGTCCTCGGGGAGACCCAGCTCGCGTCGCGCCTCGGTCGGGCAGCGGGGCTGAAGGAACTCGGCGGATATCAGCGGCTTGACGAGCCGCACGCTGCCCTCGCCCGCGATCCGCTCGACCGACGGCATCGACTCGCCGTACATGACGAGGTGCATGTCGATCCCGGGCTGGGCCCAGAAGAAGAGGCCCGTGAGGTCGGTGATCGTCGCGACCGTCGCTGCCTTCACCTCGCCGCGGCGGCGCAGGCGCGCGAGGACGACCGTCACGGCCGGGTAGGTGGAGACGACCACGTCGGGGTCGTGTTCGGCGATCGTCCGCGCCAGCGGCCGCGAGCCGAACAGGCAGAGCAGCCTGCGTGCGACGAACCGCACCGGCAGGACGTGCTCCAGCAGCCAGTAGACGATCGTGTACGTCCACGGGAAGAGCCGCAGCTGCACCCGGTAGCCGTCCTCGACGACGGGCTGCAGGACGCGCCCCATCGCGCGCAGGCCGTCGATCACGGTGACCTCGGCGGGCTCCGGGGAGGCCTCGATCTGCTCGGCCAGCGCCCGCGCCGCCGCGGCGTGGCCCTCGCCGACGTCGGCGGAGAGGATCAGTACGCGCCGCGGGCGATCCGGGTCCGGGGCCTCGTGCAGGGCACGTTTGCGTCTTTGGCGTCGCATCAAAGGAATTAGCCCGCCGACCCTTGCGGGTTACAGCGCGCGGAGCCGCCCTCCCGGGCGTCCCCGGTAGCGCGAAGTGATGGACAGAGCGTACCGGGACCGATGGACGCCCGCCGGGCGCCGAGCGGTGAGAATGGGCTCATGCAGACCGCCACGCCGGCCGGCGAGCTCGCGCCGGACACCGGACGGGCCTCGGTAGAGGAGGCTCCCGTACGCGCCTACACGGCCCGCCTCGGGGGCGCCGTGGCGGCGCTCGTGCTGCTCGCGGCGCTCGCCGTGCTCGCCTGCGACGCCGCGGCAGCGCCGTCCCAGTACGTCCCGGCGCGCAGCGGCGGGTGGCCGGGATGGCTGGCGGGACCGCTCGCCGGGGTCGGCGCGCGGCTCGGCGGCGGCGGCTTCCAGGTGCTGATGCTGATCGTCTGCGGGGCCTACCTCGCGGTCCTTTCGGCGGCGAGCCGGCTCGGCGTGCGGGCCGTCGCGGTCACCGTGCTCGCGGCCCACGCGATCCTCGCGCTCGGCCCGCCGCTGATCTCGCAGGACGTCTTCGGCTACATCGCGTTCGCGCGGATGGGCGCGCTGCACGGCCTTGACCCCTACACCCACTTCCCGGCCGAAGCGGCGGGCGACCCGGTCTCCGGCTTCATCGGCTGGCCCTTCCAGCACTCCCCGTACGGACCGCTGTTCACGCTCGCGAGCTACGCCCTCGCGCCGCTCGGCGTCGCCGGCGCGCTGTGGACGTTGAAAGTCGTGCTCGCCCTGGCGAGCCTCGCGGCGGTCTGGTTGACGGCCCGCGCCGCTCAGCGCCTCGGACGCTCGCCGGCCTTCGCTGCCGCCTTCCTCGGCTTGAACCCCGTCCTGCTCGTGCTCGCCGTCGGCGGCGCGCACAACGACACTCTGCTGCTCGCCGCGCTCGCGCTCGCGCTGCTCCTGAGCGCGGGGACCGCGGCGCGACCGCGAGCGGCGGCGGCCGCCGTCGCGGCCGGGGTGGGGGTCAAGCTGACGGCCGGGCTGGCCCTCCCGTTCCAGGTGCTCGGCGAGCCGGACCTGCGCCGGCGGCTGCGCGTCGCGGCCGCGGCCGGCGCGGGGCTGCTCGCAGTCGCCGCCGTCGGGGTCGCCGGCTTCGGACCCCACGCGCTCGGCTTCCTGACCGCGATCGGCGAGCAGCAGGAACTCATCGCCACGCACAGCGTCCCGGCCGAGACGGCTCGGCTGGTCGGGATCGGGAGCCCCGCCCACCCCACGCCCACCTGGTGGCGGGACCTGTGGGCGGCGGGCCTGCTCGTCGTGCTGCTCTACACGCTTTGGCGCACCGCGCGGGGCGCCGACTGGCGCGCGTCCGCCGGCTGGGCGATGCTCGCCGTGCTGCTCTGCACGGCTTGGCTGCTGCCGTGGTACGCGGTCTGGCCGCTGCCGCTAGCGGCCGTCTGCGGGGACCGCCGGCTGCGCGCCGCCACGCTCGTTGTCTGCGCCTACGCCGTGCTGATCCACCTGCCGCTGGCCGACCCCCTGCTCAGCCCCGGCCTCGCGGGCGGAGCCCTCCCCCCCGGCGCCCGCTCCCCCGGACTGGCTGACCGCGTCGAATTCGCCGGTCTCGAAGTGCTTCGCGACGTGCGCCTCGATCTCCGCTGGTGAGGCGTCGGGGCGCAGCCGCCGCAGGCGCATCGTGTCGAGGTGCCTGAACTTGAGGATCTCGAGCACGTAGACGAGGTAGACGCTGGCGGCGACCGCGAGCAGGCCGAGCCCGGCCATCACGATCGTCCAACCCGTGCGCAGGTGGCCGTGGTGGTCGCTGTAGGGGACGAAGCGCAACGCCAGGGCTAGGCCGGCGAGCATCAGCGTCCAGGCGTAGAGGTAGGCGATCGTGCGGCGGCTGGAGAAGCCGATCCGGGCCATCCGGTGATGGAAGTGCTCGCTGTCGGGGCGGTAGACGGGCTGCTTGTACTTCAGCCTCTTGAGCACCACGAAGGTCGTGTCGAGGAACGGCACCGCGAGCAGGATCAAGGGCAGCACGAAGGACACGACGGCCGTCGTCTTGACCGCCGCCTCGACGATGATCACGCCCATCAGCAGGCCGAGCAGGTTCGACCCGCTGTCGCCCATGAAGCTCGAGGCGGGCGGGAAGTTGAACAGCAGGAAGCCGATCGCGGCGCCCGCGACGATCGCCGCCAGCACGCCGGGCTGCTGGCGGCTCAGGTCGTAGGCGATCACCGCCATCGCCGCGGCGATGATCGCGCAGACGCCCGCCGCGAGGCCGTCGACGCCGTCGGAGAAGTTGACGACGTTCATGATGAACACGAGGCCGACCACGGTCAGGATCGGACCGGCGTTCGTCACGCCCGCGTTGGGGAAGTGCAGTTTGCCGACGAACGGCAGCGTGATCGCCTTCACGGCGACCCCGTAGTGGACGACGATCACCGCCGCGACGACCTGCCCGAGCAGCTTCGCCAAAGGATGCAGGTCGAAGCGATCGTCGAGGGCGCCGACGATCACGATCACCCCCGCGCCGAGCAGGACGCCGCGCCACAGGTCGGGGGATTTTCCGTAGCCGGACGGCAGCCAGATCAGGCCGGCGACGAGCACGCCCGCGAAGATCGCCAGGCCGCCGAGCAGCGGCGTGTCGCGTTCGGAGAGCCCACGCTCGCGGGGGTGGTCGACGGCCCCGACCGCACGCGCGAGCCGCATCGTCAAAGGCGTGAGCACGGCGGCGATGGCAAGCGCCGCGAGGAAGGCGTAGAGCGCTTCGAGCTCGGAAGGGTGCGCCATCGGCTCGCCACAGCATCGCACGCCCGGGGGTCGGGAGAGTCCGAAGACCGACCTCCTCGGGCGCGCGAGGGCGCCTACACGACCGCGGCTGCGCCCAGGTTCTCGTACAGCGGGTAGCGCTCGACGATCGCCTGCACGCGCCCGGCCAGCTCGGCCGCGCGCGTCTCGTAGGCGGGCGTGAGGACGACCGCGAGGATCTCCCCGAGCTCGGCGAAGTCCTCGGCCTGCAGGCCTCTCGTCGCGAGCGCCGGGGTGCCGATGCGAAGGCCCGAGGCCTCCATCGGCGGCCGCGGGTCGAACGGCACGGCGTTGCGGTTGACGGTGATGCCGATCTCGTGCAGGCGGTCCTCGGCCTGCTTCCCGGTCAGCTCCGGCTCGCAGTCGCGCAGGTCGACGAGCACGAGGTGCACGTCGGTCCCCCCCGTCAGCACGTTGACGCCGTGGCCGGCGTCGAGCAGGCCGTCAGCCAGCGCCCGAGCGCCCGCGATCGTGCGCCGCTGGCGCTCGGCGAACAGCTCCGAGCCGGCGATCTTCAGCGCTACCGCCTTGGCAGCGATCACGTGCTCGAGCGGTCCCCCCTGCTGGCCCGGGAAGACGGCCGAGTCGATCTTCTTCTGGTGCTCCTCCTTGCACAGGATGATCCCCGCCCGCGGGCCGCCGAGCGTCTTGTGGGTCGTCGTCGTGACGACGTCGGCCCCGGCGGCGACGGGGTTCGGGTGAAGGCCGGCCGCGACGAGGCCCGCGAAGTGCGCCATGTCGACCATCAGCAGCGCCCCGACCTCGTCGGCGATCTCGCGGAAGCGCTCGAAGTCGAGCTGCCGCGGGTAGGCCGACCAGCCCGCCAGCAGCAGCTTCGGCTTGTGCTCGCGGGCGATCCTGGCGACCTCGTCCATGTCGATCAGGCTGCTCTCGCGGTCCACCTCGTAGGCGGCGATCTCGTACAGCCGCCCGGAGACGTTGATCCGCATGCCGTGCGTGAGGTGCCCGCCGTGGGCGAGCGAGAGGCCCATGATCGTCTCGCCGGGCTGGAGCAGCGCGTGGTAGACGGCCGTGTTGGCCTGCGCGCCCGAGTGCGGCTGGACGTTCGCGTGCTCGGCCCCAAAGAGCTCCTTGGCGCGGTCGATCGCGAGCTGCTCGGAGACGTCGACCCACTCGCAGCCCCCGTAGTAGCGGCGGCCCGGGTAGCCCTCGGCGTACTTGTTGGTGAGGACCGAGCCCTGGCACTCGAGGACCGCGCGGGGCACGAAGTTCTCCGAGGCGATCATCTCGAGCGTCCCCTGCTGGCGGCGCAGCTCGCCCGCGAGGGCGTCGGCGATCTCGGGGTCGACCTCGGCGAGGGGACGGTTGAAGTAGTCGGGGCTCAGCTCGGACACGGCGCTCTCCTCGGGAGTGGATGAACGGTTCTGGTGCCCAGGCGCGCGGCGTGCTCGCTGTCCGCTTCCCGGTGGTCGATTCCACCTCTCCGCGCCAGTCGCGGCAGCTTTCACGAGGCTACCACGGCGGTCGCCGCTCAACCGCGTTCGACGTAGCGGATCACGTTGTCCGCCGTCCATCGCGCTCGGACGCGCCGACCTCAACGCTCCTAGGTTCGGGCCAGCGCGCCGATCGCGCGCTCGACCTCCTCGCGCGGCATCGCGCCCTCGCGCAGCACGTACCAGTGGCCGTCCTCGTCGAGCTCGCGCAGGTCGACGACCGTCGATGGCGTCCCCGGCAGCTCGCCCCCGTCGAGGACGAGATCGGCGCCTTCCCGCAGCTGGGCGGGCACGTCCTCGAGCCGGCGGGCGTCCGGCTCCCCGGACAGGTTCGCGCTCGACTGGAGCACCGGGATCCCGACCGCGGACAGCGGCTCGAGGCCGCCGCTCAGAGCGGGGACGCGCAGGCCGAGCGTCCCGGGATCGACCCGGCAGGCAGGCGCGAAGCGGTGGCTGCGGTTGGAGAGCAGCAGCGTGACCGGGCCGGGGAGCAGCGCGTGCAGCACGTCGCGCTCGCTCTCGTGCAGGTCGTCGAGCCGCTGCAGGGCGTCTTCCAGCGAGAAGAACATCACGGCGCAGGCCCGCGCCGCCGGTCTCCCCTTGAGCGCGTAGAGGCGGCGGGCCGCCTCCTCGTTGTCCGGGTCGCAGCAGACCCCGTACACCGTGTCGCTGGGAAACACCGCGACCCCGCCGCGCTCGACACAGTCGCGCAGGCGCTCCGCGGCGTCATCGTCAAGAGCCATGCTCATATCCCTTCCTTTCGCCGACGACCACACGGGTTATACCCGCAAGGTCAACCTCGTAGCGCAGCCCCGGGAAGCCGGCGTCCGAGAGCAGCCCGGCGGTGCGCTCGGCCTGCCCGAGGCCGACCTCGATCGCGACCGTGCCGACGCGGGCGCGGGGACCAAGCTGCGCGGCGAGCCGCTCGATCACGGCCATGCCGTCCGGCCCCGCGAAGAGCGCCCCGGGAGGCTCGTGGCGCAGGATCTCGGGCGCCAGCGAGGCGCGCTCGGACTCGGCCACGTAGGGCGGGTTGACGAGCACCGCGTCGAACTCGTCGGGCAGGCCCTCGAGCAGGTCGGCCACCACCCAGGAGACATCGAGCCCCAGCTCGCGGGCGTTCTCCCGGGCGAGCTCGAGAGCCGGCTCGCTGATGTCGGATCCCGTCAGACGGAGGTCGGGGCGCTCGGCCTTCAGCGCCAGGGCGACCGCGCCGCTGCCCGTGCAGAGGTCGAGGACGGCGGCCCCGGCCGGCAGGCGCAGCCCGCATTCGACCAGCAGCTCGGTCTCTGGCCGCGGCACGAGCGCCCTGCGGTCGGCTTTCAGCTCCAAGTGACGGAAGGCCCGTCGGCCGGTGATGTAGGCGACCGGCTCGCGCAGCACGGCACGCCTGCGGACAGCGTCCTGATAGGCCCGCACCGCGGGGCCCGCGACCGTCAGCTCGCGGTCGGTGATCAGACGCTCGCGACCTACGCCGAGCACCGAGGCGAGCAGCACTTCGGCGTCGAGCCGGGGGGTTTCGCAGCCCGCCGCGGAGATGGCGGTGATCGCCCCCTGCAGCGCGTCGGCGGCCGGGGTGCCCTGCGGGGTCCGGGTCACGCCGCGGCCTGCGCCTCCAGGCGGCGGCGCTTCTCGTCGGCCTGGAGCGCGGCCGTCAGCTCGTCCAGCTCGCCTTCGAGCACCTGGTCGAGGTTGTGGACGGTCAGCTTGATGCGGTGGTCGGTGACGCGACGCTCGCCGTAGTTGTAGGTGCGGATCTTCTCCGCCCGGTCGCCCGTGCCGACCTGCGAGCGCCGGTCGGCGGCGAGCTCGGCCTGCTGCTCCGCGAGCGCCCGCTCGTACAGGCGCGCGCGCAGCACCCGCAGCGCCTTCTCGCGGTTCTGAAGCTGGGACTTCTCGTCCTGCATCGAGACGACGATCCCCGACGGCTTGTGCGTGATCCGCACGGCGGAGTCCGTCGTGTTGACCGACTGCCCGCCCGGGCCGGAGGAGCGGTACACGTCGATCTGCAGGCCGTTCTGGTCTACGTGCACGTCGACGTCTTCGGCCTCGGGCAGCACGGCGACGGTCGCCGTGGAGGTGTGGATCCGTCCCTGGGACTCGGTCTGAGGCACGCGCTGCACGCGGTGGGTGCCGCCCTCGAACTTGAACACCGAGTAGGCGCCGTCGCCCTTGATCGCGAAGGTGTACTTGCCGTCGCCGACGTCCATCGCCTCCGCCTGGAAGCCGAGTCGTTCGGCGTAGCGGGTCAGCATCCGGTACAGGTCCCCGGCCCACAGGCCCGCCTCCTCGCCGCCCGCGCCGCCCTGGATTTCGACGATCACGCTCTTCTCGTCGTTCGGATCCTGCTCGACCATCGCCAGGCGGATCTCCTCCTCGAGCGCTTCGATCCGCCCGCGCGCCTGCTCGAGCTCCTCGCGCATCCCGGACTCCTCGCCGAGCTCCTCGATCAGCTCCTCCGCGCCGGCCGCGTCGTCCTGGGCGCGGCGCCATTCCGCCGCGAGCTTGGCCGCGGGCTCGAGCTGGCGGTAGGCGCGGCCGACTTCGGCGTAGCGGGAGCGGTCGGAGATCACCTCCGCGTCGGTCATCTGCTCGCCGAGCTCGGCGAAGCGGGTCTCGATCTGGGCGACGAGGTCCTCGATCATCTCGCTCCCGAGCGTAACCGGTCGGGAGCGCCGCGCCCGGGCGCCGACCACGCTGCGTCGGGTAGGGCAGGAGCGTCGTCCGAGACGCTCCGTTTCCGTCGGTTCCCGGTCGCCCCGCCGGACGCGCCGACGGCGCCAGTGTGCCGAGGGTCACCGTCGGGGTGCGCCCGGCGGGGGGATACTGCACCGAGGCATCGTCGTGCGATCCGTGGTCGAAGCTGAGAGGACGAGCGAATGGCACATGCCCAAGAGCATCTGGAGCGAGAGCCGAGCGACGTTCTCGCCAGCTGGTACGACGCCTGGAACGCGCATGACGTGGACGCCGTCTCTGCGCTGATGGTCGACGACGTCCGCTATGAGGACCCGGCCGCCCCCGAGGCAGCCATGGTCGGTCGTGGGGCGGTGGAGGCATACGTGTCGGCGGCATTTCGCGCCCTTCCCGATCTGCGCCTCGAGAAGCTCGAAGAGTGGACGACGGAAGG
>DATNBM010000044.1:0-25745 GCA_035571915.1 Solirubrobacteraceae bacterium
CTCAAATCGGAGGTCATCTCCTGGCCGGTGACGCTCGCGATCATGCTGCTCGCGTTCGGCTCGCTGGTGGCCGCGGGACTGCCGCTGATGCTGACGATGGTCGGCCTGCTCTCCGCCGCCGGCGTGCTGTATCTCGGCACGCTCCTCACGCCGATCTCGATCTGGGCGATGAACTTCGCCCTGATGTTCGCGCTCGCGCTCGGAATCGACTACGCGCTGTTCATCGTCTACCGCTTCCGCGGCGCCCTGTTCGGCTCGAAGATGGATCCGCGCGAGGCGACCGCGCTGACGATGGACACCGCCGGCAAGGCGGTCCTGTTCAGCGGCGTCACCGTCCTGATCTCGCTGACGGCCGTGATGCTCGTGCCGAGCCCCGCGTTCCGCAGCATGAGCCTCGGGATCATGCTCGCGGTGATCTTCGTGCTGGCGGCGACCCTGACGCTGCTGCCGGCGGTGCTCGGACGGCTCGGCCACAAGGTCGACCGGCTCGCGCTGCCCTGGGCGCACTCCGGCGAGCACCGCTCGGCGCGGTTCGCCCGCTGGGGGGAACGGCTGTGGCGCCGCCCCGCCCTCTACGGGATCCCCGCGCTCGCGCTGCTGCTTGTGCTCGCATTCCCGGTCACGAAGCTGCGGACCTCGATGCCCTCGATCAAGGTCGTGCCGAGCGGCGACTCCTCGAGCGTCGGCTACCACCAGGTGCAGCAAGCGATGGGACCCGGGGCACCCGGCGCGATCCAGATCCTCACCCCGGCCGCCAGAGCGGCGGCGGTGTCGCGCATCGCCGCGGCCGATCCCGGCATCGCCCAGGTCCTCCCTGCCCAGGCGGGCGCAGGCGGCCGCTCCCTCGTTACGGCCATCCCGCGCCTGGACCCGTCCAACCCGGCCGTCGGGCGGACGATCGCGCGACTGCGCTCGCACCTCGCGGCGGGCTCGCTGCTGGGCGGGGCGACCGCCGAAAACCACGACCTGCAGGAACTGCTCAAGGCGAAGACGTGGCTCGTGATCGGCGTCGTGATCGCGCTGGGCTTCCTGCTGCTCCTGTTCGCCCTGCAGGCGCCGCTGATCGCGGCCGCCGGGGTGCTCACCAACCTGCTCGCCACCGGCGCGGCCTTCGGCGTGTCGAAGTGGATCTTTCAGGACGGCTACCTGCACTCTCTGCTGGGCTTCCAGCCGCAGGGCTTCCTCGACGCGTGGGGACCCGTGTTCTTCTTCGCGATGATCTTCGCGATCTCGATGGACTACACGGTGTTCCTGCTCTCGAGCGCCAAGGAGCACTGGGACCGCACGCACGACGCACGCGAGGCGATGGTCGGCGGAGTCGCGCACTCCGGCCGGGTGATCTTCGCCGCCGCGGCGGTGATGGTCGCCGTCTTCTTCACCTTCGCGCTGTCGGGGCCGCTGCCGCCCAAGGAGATGGGCATCATCCTCGGCGTCGCCGTCCTGCTCGACGCCTTCCTGGTCCGGCTGCTTCTACTGCCGGTGCTGCTGCGCGTGATGGGTCCCAGCGCCTGGTACCTGCCGCGCTGGGCGCGGCGCGTGCTCCCGGACGTCCGCTTCGGGCACTCCTGAGGCCGCGGCCGTCTCAGACGTTGACGTCGAAGCCGAGGTCCACGTCGCAAGCGGCGAAGCCGCCGCGGACCCCCCAGTTCTCCAGCGGAGCCTCGCGCAGCAGGATCGAGACGTGATCTCGCGGGATGCCGAGCTGCTCGAGGCGCTCGACGATCTCACGGTAGAGAGCGCGCTTGGCGTCGAGCGAGCGCCCGGCGAAGGCGTCGATGCTGACCTGCGTAAAGCGGTCGGGCTGGGCCTTTCCGGGCGGGACCGCGAAGCGGTGCGGCTCGTGGACCAGCAGCCTGACGTGGCGATCCCCGGCGGGGATCCGAAACGCGTTTCGGAGCGCCGCGTGAACGGCCTCGATCAGCGCGACCTCCTGCTCCTGCAGGTACTCCCTGCGCGTCTCGATCAGGACGTGTGGCACAGGGAAGACGTCTGCCGGCCGTTTGGGCCGGCAGACGCTCGCAGCTCCCTAGAGGGCCTGGACGTTTACCGCCTTGGGGCCCTTGTCGCCAGCCTCTGACTCATAGCTGACCTTCGCGCCTTCGGTCAAAGAGCGGTAGCCCTCGCCGACGATCGCGGTGTGATGCACGAAGAGGTCCTTGGACTCGTCATCGGGCGTGATGAACCCGAATCCCTTGTCGTCGCTGAACCACTTCACTGTTCCTGTAGCCATTGTTTCCTCCGGCGTCGATATGTGCTGCGAACGCGGAGATGCTGTGAGCAAAGCTACGAGCGCGGCCACTGCTTTGTTGAGCCCTTTTGACTCAACCCGATTCACGGACGGTAGCAGGATCTCGCCGGAAGGCGGCGCCCGGGTCGCCGGCGGTCACGTGTCACGTTCGCGCCTCGCGTCTTGTCATAGGGGTAGTTGCCGAACAGAACGAGCCGAAGGAGGCCATCATGCAGGCGAGGATCAAGAACCCGGCGCTGAGCGTGCCCGGAGCGCTCGACGCGCTTCAGGAGCTCGGCGCCGCCGCGAGCTCGAGCGGGATCCCGGAGACGACGCTCTACCTCCTCCACCTCCGCGCCAGCCAGATCAACGGCTGCAGCGTGTGCGTGGACATCCACTCGCGCGAGCTCGAGCACGCGGGCGAGACCGGCGAACGGATCCACACGCTCGCGGCGTGGCGCGAGACGCCCTACTTCAGCGATGCCGAGCGTGCCGCGCTCGCCCTCACCGAGGCCGCGACGCGTCTCGCCGACCGCCCCGACCCCGTGTCCGACGAGGTCTGGGAGGAGGCCGCCCGCCACTACAGCGAGGAGCAGCTCGCCTCGCTGGTTGTCGCGATCGCGGCGATCAACGCGTTCAACCGCATCAACGCGGCCACCAGGCAGGTGACCGGCGGATGGGTCGAGCAGGTCGTCCAGGCCGCCGCGCCGGCCGCGTGAGGAGCCGGGCGCGATGAGCGAAGACGAGCGGCTGCTCGACGAGCTGCGACCGGTCGCCTTCGCGATCGCCTACCGGATGCTGGGCAGCGTCTCCGAGGCCGAGGAAGTGGTTCAGGAGGCGCTGCTCCGCGTGCACGAGGCGATCGAGAGCGGCGAGGAGATCGAATCGCCGCGGGCCTTCGCGGCGACGGTCACGACCCGGCTGTCGATCAACGAGCTGCGCTCGGCGCGCGCCCGGCGCGAGCGCTACGTCGGCGAATGGCTGCCGGAGCCGATCATCACCGACGGCGAGGACGATCCGGCTCGCCGCGCGGAGATGGCCGACTCTCTCTCCGTCGCGATGCTCGTGCTGCTCGAGCGCCTCTCGGCCGAGCAGCGCGCGGTCCTGCTGCTGCACGACGTCTTCGACTACCGCTACGCCGAGATCGCCGGGATCGTCGGCAAGAGCGAGGACAACGTCCGCCAGCTAGCGACCCGCGCGAGACGCCACGTCGAGCAGCACCGGCCCCGCTTCCAGAGCACCCGCGAGCAGCGCGAGGAGCTGACACGCCGGTTCCTCGCGGCCGCCGAGCAGGGCGATCTCGCCGGCCTCGAGACGCTGCTCGCCGCGGACGTCCGGCTGACGGGCGACGGGGGCGGCAAGGTTCCGGCGCTAGCCCGCTCGCTGCGCGGCCGAGCCCGCGTCGCGCGCACCCTCGTCAACTGGCTCCGCCTCGCAGCGCGCCTCCCGGGCGCCTCGTGGCGGCCCGTCGAGGTCAACGGCGGAGCCGGCGTCGTGTTCACCGACGCCGAGCAGCGCCTGATCAGCGTGATCTCACTGGAGATCGCCGACGGGCGGATCGAGAGCATCAGCTCGGTCGTCAACCCCGACAAGCTCGCCCACCTCGGGCCGGTCGGGGACTTCAGGTCGCTGCTGGGCGCGGAGACCGAGTAGGGCGGCCTCAGGTCGCGAGGAGCGAGCCGGCGGCTCATCTCAGCAAGGCGCTCGCGGCGCTCACCCGTCCTCGGACATCTGCAGCGAGGCGAGGCGGCCTTCGAGAAAGCGCCGCTCCGGGTCGGTCTGCGCCAGCTCCAGCGCCCGCGCGTAGGCGCCCCGGGCCTCGGCCCCGCGCCCGAGGCGACGCAGGAGGTCCGCGCGGGTCGAGTGGAAGTAACGGTAGTCCTCGAGCGCCAGCCCGTCGAGCAGCTCGAGCGCGGCGGCGGGACCGTCGACCTCCGCCAGCGCGACGGCGCGGTTGAGCTCCACGACCGGGGAGCCGGTCAGCTCGGCAAGGACGCCGTAGAGGGCGGCGATCTGCCCCCAGTCGCGAGGCTCGGCGAGATGCAGGTCCGCGATCGCGGCCTGCACGAAGTACGGCCCTCCCCCGCGCAGCGCGACCGCGCGCTCGAGCAGCCGCCGGGCTTCGGCGAGCTGACGCTCGTCCCACAGCGAGCGGTCCTGGTCGTCGAGGCGGACGAGCTCGCCATCGCGGATGCGCGCGTCCCGGCGAGCGTCGCCAAGCAGCATCAGCGCGAGCAGAGCGAGCACCTCCGATTCGTCTGGCATCAGCGCCGCGAGCGCGCGTCCGAGGCGGATCGCCTCCGCGGCCAGGTCGACGCGCCCGCCGCCCCAGCCTTCGTTGAAGATCAGGTAGACGACCGCGAGCACCGCGTCGAGGCGGTCGGGCAGCCGGTGGTCGGGCGGGACGGCGAACGGGATCGCCGCATCGCGGATCTTGTGCTTGGCGCGGGTCAGCCGCTTGCTCATCGTCTCGAAGGGGACCAGGAACGCGCGCGCGATCTCCTCGGTCGAGAGGCCCCCGAGCGTGCGCAGCGTCAGCGCGACCTGGGCGTCGAGCGCGAGCGCCGGGTGGCAGCAGGTGAAGATCAGCTCGAGGCGCTCGTCGGGAAAGGCGGTCGTCTCGGTCATCGTCTGCTCCGGGCGTTCGGCGAGCTCGCGCCCCAGCTGCTCGGTCTTGCGGACGAGCGCCTTTCGGCGTCTGATCCTGTCGATCGCGCGGTTGCGGGCCGTCGCGATGAGCCAGCCGGTCGGGTTCGCCGGCTCGCCGTCGCGGGGCCAGCGCTCGGCAGCGGCCGCGAAGGCGTCCTGGGCCGCCTCTTCGGCCAGCTCGATGTCGCCGAGCACCCCGACGAGCGTCGCCAGCACCCGGCCCCACTGCTCGCGGAAGACCTCATCGATCGCCACGGCGCTACGCGGTCTCGAGCACCGGTCGCACCTCGATCACGACGTTCGGCCGCTGCTCCTGCAGTTCCTCCGCAACCGCGAGCGCCCGGTCGAGATCCGCTGCCTCGACGATCACGAGACCGCCCAGGTACTCCTTGCTGTCGAGGAAGGGGCCGTCCGTCAGCAGCGTCCTCCCCTCCTGGCGCCTGACGGTCGTCGCCGACTCGACGCCCTGAAGGCGCGCCCAGTCGGCGACGCTCGGGCCTTCGAGCACGGCGGCGACGCCGGGGTCGACCTCGCGCAGCCGCCCGGGGTTCCTCTCGCCGGCTTCAGCCGAGCCGTAGAGCAGCAGTGCGTACTTCATCGGCACCTCCGTGATCTCGCTTTCCTCCGAGCTCCTCGGCCCGGCTCGATGAGTACTAGACGAACGGAGCGCCGCGCGACGGACATCCGGGCGCCTCGCAGCGCCGTCGGGGTCCGCTCGCGCCTCGATGTCCGTCCGGCGGGGACCCGTTCGTCATCCGGGCAGACCCGCCGAAAAGGGGCGGCACAGCGACGGAGGTCCGATGACTGGCGCGCAGAGAACATCGAAGAGGAGGGCGATCCGCGATGGAGGGTCCGCGGGCCGCGGCGGGCTCGGGTGGGTCCTGGCGCTCACCTCGACGGCCTATTTCATGGTCGCTCTCGACTCGCTCGTGGTCGTGACGGCGCTGCCGCGGATGCAGCACGACCTGCACGTCGGGCTCTCGTCGTTGCAGTGGACGGTCAACTCCTACGGCATCGCGTTCGCGGCCGGGATCGTCACCGCGGCGGCACTCGGGGACCGCTTCGGGCGTCGCCGCGTCTTCAGCGCGGGGCTGGCGCTGTTCACGGTCGCCTCCGCGGCGTGCGCGCTGGCTCCCAGCGGGGGCGCGCTGATCGCCGCGCGTACGCTGCAGGGACTCGGCGGGGCGGTCGTGCTGCCGCTCAGCCTGACGATCCTCACGACCGCCTTCCCGGCGGAGTGCCGGGGGATGATCGTCGGCGTCTACGGCGGCCTCGCGGGGCTGGCCGTGGCGATCGGGCCGCTCGTCGGGGGCGCCGTCACGCAAGGGATCGACTGGCAGTGGATCTTCTGGATCAACGTCCCGATCGGCCTGCTCGCCGTCGCGCTCGCGGCGCGGCTGCTCCCGAAGAGCCACGGCGCGGCCAAGCGCCTGGACCTGGGCGGTGTCGGGCTCGTCACAGCCGGAGTGCTCGCTCTCGTGTGGGGACTCGTGCGGGCGAACGACGCGGGCTCCTCGAGCGGGGAGGTCCTCGGCGCGCTGCTCGGGGGATCGGCGCTGCTGGCCGGGTTCGCGCTCTGGGAGAGCCGGGTCGCCGAGCCGATGGTGCCGCTGCGGCTGTTCCGCAACTCCGAGTTCACGTTCGGCAACGCGACCACCTTCCTGATGTCGGGCGCGACGTTCGCGGCGGCTTTCCTCGTCACCCAGGAGTTCCAGTTCGCGCGCGGATACTCGCCCTTGTCGGCCGGCCTGCGGCTGCTGCCGTTCTTCGCGACGCCGATGCTCGTCTCGCCGATCGCGGGCGCCGTCTCAGACCGCGTCGGGCGCCGCCCGCTGATCGTCGCCGGGATGGCACTCGAGACGATCGGGTTCGCGTGGGTAGCGGCTCGCGGCTCGCTCGGAGCAGACTGGCTCGAGATCTCCCTCGCGCTGCTCGTCGCCGGCGTCGGGATCTCGATCGCGCTTCCGACGGTACCGACCGCCGTCCTCAACTCCGTCGGCGAGGAGGAGATGGGGACGGCCTCGGGCATCAACTACATGGCTCAGCGCTTCGGCGCGGTGTTCGCCGTCGCGATCGCGACGGCGGTCTTCTCCGCCTACGGACACCTCGGCTCGCCGAGCGCCGTCACCGCCGGCTTCCGGCCCGCGATGTGGGCGTGCGCCGCGTTCGCCCTGCTGGCGACCCTCAGCGGCCTGGCGATCGGCTCGCGGACGCGCGCGAGGCACTACCCGGTTGCGGCGGTCGAGGAGCCCGCGGCGGCCTGACCGAGCAACGACGGCTTTCACCACCACACCAATCACCCGACGAAAAGGAGCAGGAAACATGGCAGAGATACTTCACCGCGTCTCGATCGCGGCCCCGCCGAGCGAGGTCCACGAGCTGATCGCGACCAACGAGGGCATCGAGAGCTGGTGGACGGGCCGAACCGTCGAGGGCGACAGCGGCGTCGGCGGACGGCTGAAGCTCTACTTCAGCCGCGGCGACTCGCCGGCCGCGGTGATGGAGGTGCTGAGCGACGCGCCCGAGGAGATCGTCTGGCGCTGCGTCGAGGGCCCCGAGGACTGGCTCCAGACGCGGATCGCGTTCGCGCTGAAGCCCTCCGGGGACGGCACGACGCTGCTGTTCGAGCACTCCGGCTGGCGTGAGCCGAACGAGTTCATGGGCGGCTGCACGACCAACTGGGGCGCCTACCTGACGAGCCTCAAATCCGGCGCCGAGGGCGGCTGCTTCGGGGCCTACCCGGCGGGCGAGGTGAGCCGCTGGGGGTGAGTCAGGGCTTTCCGGGGTGGGGGCCGGCGCCGTCGTGACCGGTCCCGCCCTCGGGGGTCCTCGCTTCCTGATGTTCCGGCGCAGGTTCGCCTCTCGGCGCGGGTTCGCCTCTCGGCGCGGGTTCGCCTCTCGGCGCAGGGTCGGCTGCAGGCGGGGGCGTCGTCGGGGCGGCGGGCGCGCCGCCGGCGGGACGGGTCGGGGCGGCGGGCGCGCTCCCGTGGGGTACTTCTGAGCTCTTGCCGTGGGATTCGGCGGCGCTCCCGGCATGTGATCCGGCGCTCTTGCCATGCGATGCGGAGCTTTCGCCGTGGGAGCCGCCGCTGCCGTGGGAGCCGCCGTTGCCGTGCGGTCGGCCCTGGCGGCCCTTCGCTTCGGCGGCCTTGCCGCGCGGCCGGCCGCTCTTGCCGGGCGCTTCCGCGCTCCCGCCGTGGGGTTCGGAGCTCTTGCCGTGAGGTTCGCTCGCGCCTGCGGTCTGACCTTTGTTGCCGCTGGCGTGGGTCTGGCGTACGTCCCCTGCCTGCGTCGGGCCGAGAAGAGAGCTCGACGGCGACTGGTGGACCCTGCGGGAGCCAGTCGTGGCGGCGTTCTGCGATAGGGACGGGCCCAGGTGTGCCGGATCGCCGCCGGAGGAGGGGAACGCCACGGAGGCGACGCCGGCGTGGCTGTGAGCGACGTCGGCGAGGCGCAGCCGGGACCCGTTGTGGGCGGGGGGCGTGACTGCGTCCACGACGACTGCGCTCGCACCCGCGCCGGCCCCGACGGCCGCAACGCCGATCAGGAGCTTCGCGACGAGCCCCTTGCCCGCGACGCCGAGGAGATCCGCCGTCGCGCCGACGACGGAGGCGCCGGCGGTTCCTCCTGCGCTCCCGGCGCCGGCCGCCTGGGTGGCTTTCGCGGCGGCGAGGACGCGGTGCCTGAGGCCGAGCGCGGGCGCGATCGGGAGCAGGAGGCCAAGCGCGTCGCGCTGCCTGCGCACGGCCTTGGCGTAGTCGCTGCATCCCTCGCAACGGCGAAGGTGACGGCGGAGGTGCCCCTTGAGCAGGCCCGCGCCGCGGGCGCCCTCCAGCTCCCGGCGGATCTCCGCGCAGTCTGCGCCGATCGCGTCGCGCTCGGCGGCGAGTGTAAGGCGCGCCTGGTGGACGTAGGCCTTGACCTTCACCGGGGGGACGTCGATCACGGCGCCGATCTCCGCGTGGCTCATGTCGAGGAGCTCGGCGAGGACGAGCGACGTTCGCTGGTTCTCGGGAAGCTGCTTGATGGCCGCGAGCAGCTCGTCGACGCTCTCCCGCCGCTCCGCCACCTCGGCGGCGTCGGCGGCCGGAGGCAGCAGGCAGTCCTCGACCTGCTGCGTGGAGGTACGCCTGCGCAGGATGCTCAGCGACGCGTTGCGCGCGACGACGAACAGCCAGCGCCGCAGCTCGATCTCGCGGTCGTCGCTGGGCAGCGAGCGGAAGGCCGACGCGAACGTCGCCTGGACGGCGTCTTCGGCGTCGGGGCGCGAATGGACGATCGAGGCGCAGAACAGCAGGACGTCGCGGGAGTAGCGATCGTAGAGCGCCTCGAATGCCCTCACGTCCCCGCGCCGGATGAGAGCGGCCAGGCGCGCGTCGCTCGCGTATCTGTGGCGGATCAACCCGGGCCTTGCCCTGGCGGATCGGGCCTTGGCGATCTGGCGCTCCATCGTCTCTCCCGGATTCGAGAGGCCTCGCCGCACGAGCGGGCCCCCACCCTCTTCATCCACTCTAGCCGCAGCCGTGGTTCCGGGCGCCGGGTAAGCGAGCCGGGGGCGGTATGTCGCGTTGCACCGCGGGGTTCGCAGGCGCGCCCGTGAGGACCCGGTGCCAGGGGACCTGCGTGCCCGCTTTGAGGACTGGGTGCCCGCGGACCTGCGTGCTCGCCGCGAGGACTGGGTGCCCGGGGGGCCTGCGTCCCCCGGGCACCTGGCGCCTTTAGACCGTGAGGGTGCCGGTCAGGCTGCCCTTGTTGACCTTCTTGGCCTTCTTCTTGCCTTCGGGGGCGACGCCGCAGGTGGCGCCACCTTCGTAGGACTGCTGGACGGCGCCGCTGATCGCGCTTTCGGCGAACGGGCCGCTTTCGACGAGACCGCTGATGGTCGTCGGGAGTTCGGTGAGGGCCATGCTGAAGCTGCCGTTCGAGTTGCCGCTGCCCTTCGGGGTCCACTTGATGACGATCGTGCCGGTCGTGGCGCTCGAGGAGCCGAGCGTCGCGCAGGTCACCGCTTCGGTCGTCTTGAGGTGGGCCACGTACTTGCCGCTCGTGAACGGAGCTTCTTCGCCCGTGCAGTTGCTGAGCGTGCCCTTGATCGAGATGTTCTGGACCTGCGCGGTGTTGCTCAGGCCGGGCGACAGCTTAACCGTCGCGTTGTTTTCGCAGGTCTCGGTGGTTGCGGCGCCGGCCGAAGCCGTGGTACCCGCCAGGGCGAGCACGACGAGCGCGGCGAGCGTCAGAGTCAATCTACGCATTCATCCTCCAATGGTTTGACGTCAGTGTCACAGCGCGGTGCTTGCCGCACCGACACATAGAACGCTCCGACGCTCACCGAGGTTGGTCCTCTACACACGTCGACAACGAATGACCCACGAATGGGCGATTTGCTTACCCATTTAGGTGAAACTGTCCTCATACTGGAGCCCTCCCCCCAACCTTGCGGGCCCCTTTGCGTTGGTATGGAACTGGCGGCCTTGTCAACGCCTCACCAACCTTGACCGCCAAGCCGCGTCGTTAGGACCGGCGCCCGCCCCCCTGGTGGCAGGTCGCCGTCCAACCTTCAGCGGGGGTTTGCATTCCTATTGCATCAGATGACCTCTCCGACGATGCACGAGCTGCGGATCGACCAATGGGCGGGTGCCGGGCGCCACGTTCTGATGCTCTCAGGCAGCCTCGATCTGGACAGCGCCGCCGAGCTCGAATCGGTGCTCGCGCGGCTGGCCGTCGACGGGGCGCAGGAGATCGAGCTCGACCTGCGGGATCTCGAGTTCCTCGACTCGGCGGGGCTGGCGGCGCTGCTCGCCTGCCGCGACCTGTGCGCGGAAGGCGGCACCGCCTGCTACGTGGTGTCCGGGAGAGGGGCGGCCGACAAGCTCCTGTCTCTGACGGGGCTGCAGGGCGTGCTGCCCGGCAGAGCCCCGACGTTCGACTGAGCCGGGCCGCGGAGCGATCAGGCGAACATCTGCCGGTCGAGGCAGTGCAGGTCTTCGGGGTCGAAGTACGGGCGCGTCCACCTGTCGTTGGTCGAGAGGAACCAGCCGGCGGACACGGCGGCTTCCTGCTTGAGGGCGGGTGGAGGGCCTTTCGGCGGAGCCGCAGCAGCGCCCGATACTTCCGCGAGACGGTCGAGGAACTGGTAATGGTCGACGAGACTCAAGGCCTCGATCGCGAAGGCTGATGCGACGTCGGGGTCGTGGATCTCGAGCAGGTTGTCGCCGTTCTCTTCTTCCCCGCCGCGGGCGAGGTTGGAGGAGCCGCAGTAGACGACCGGTTCTCCTCCCGGGAAGCCGCAGACGACGAACTTGTGGTGGATCTCGTGACCGGGACCGATCCCGGGCACCTGGTTGAAGGGCGGGGGCAGGCGGACTTTGGTCGGCTTCCCGGTGACGAGCACGCCTTCCTTGGTCCCGGGCTTGTAGAGGGAGATGCCTTCGGGACTGTCGGAGATCCCCATGCTGAAGACGCCGGGGCGCTTGTGGACTTCGTTGAGGGCGTCGTAGACGGGGTTCTTGCCCGACATTTCCATGACGGCGAACAAGACGCTGCCCGTGGATCCCGACCCGCCTGCCTCCCGTTCGACGCGCTTGACGATCCCGTCGAGCACCGCCGCGGCGAAATCCGGTGGGTGCGGAGCGAAGGTGATCGTCGCGGGCGGATCGGAGAAGGTGAACTTTTCACCGGCGAGGGGTGTGGCGAGGTAAGCGGGGCGCGACGCGTCGTCGGCCCAGATCGTTTCGAACAGCTCGGCGTACTTCGAGGCGACGTCGCCTTTCGGGAACACGAGCACGTGGTTGGCGTTGACGTAAAGACCCGTGACGGAGAAGTTCGTCGAACCCGTGAGAACGCGGCGAGTGACACGCGCGCTCGAGACGATCAGGACCTTGTCGTGCGCGTAGCGGCCGAACTTTCCCCGCTTGATCTCGGCGGGCGCCTTGGCGACTTTGTTGAAGAGTTCTTCGAAGTGATCCTCGGGGGTCTGCTTGGCGGTCGAGTGATGGAGCGCCGCGTTGTCGAGCAGGAGACGGACGCGCCCCTGCTTGGCGAGCTCGAGCAGGATTTCGAGCACGTCGGGCTCGTTGAGGTCGTAGGCGAGCATGTCGAGACGCAGAGCTTCGTTCGAGCGGACTTCTTCGAGCAGCGAGAAGACGTGCTTGCGAGCGCTCGCGCCGGACCAGGCGTACTCCTCGGCGTAGCTGTACTGATGCCCGTCGGCGCTCGTCCCCGCGGGCTGCGAGGTGTCGAAGAGCAGGTCGCCGCCTTCCGGGCGGATTCGCGCGTTCAGGCCGAAGTGATTGGTGAAGGCCTGGGATTGGACGTAGCCACGGGTGAAGCCGACCTGCACGGCGCCCGTGTCGAGGGGACCGACCTCCACCTCGACGGTCCCGGTCAGCGCCGGATCGAGCGGCAGGAGGGAGCCCCCGGCATCGAAGTAGCGCGGCGTGACGGCGTAGGTGTACTGCCCGTAGACGGGGTCGACGCCCTGGTGGGTCGACCCGGGGACGTGCAGCCAGCGGAACTTGTGGAAGGGGGCGTTGACGCTCGAGTTCGGCGACTCGCTCGCGACCTGGGCGTGGGTGCCGGGGGTTTCGAAGCGCAGCGTGTTGAAGAGGTAGTACGGGGCGACGCCCGGCGGCTTTGCCTGGATCGTGAAGCCGGCGAGGTTGGTCGCGTCGGCCTGGCTGAGGTCGAACGCGAGAAGGGTCTTGGCGTCGCCGCGGTAGGCGACGACGCGGAGCGAGCTCGTCGCGGGCTTCGCTTTGGCTGCCATCCTGCACCCCCCTGGCGTCGGGCCGATCGTGCGCGGCGGACAAAGGCCGGTCGCGGCGGGAGTCTAGCTCAAAGATCGATTAGTTGGAATGCGCTCATCACGGCACCCAGACCCGCCGCAGTGGGACCAGGCTTCTCGTGTCCTGGTCGAGCCGCTCGTAATTCTCGACGAGCAGTTCTGTCAGCCGATCCATGCCGATCAGAGTGATGCGCGCAACTCGCGCGTCGTTCTCCGCCTCGCGGGTGAATCCACCCGTCGAGACAAAGACGCCTCTCTCCTCGGGGGCCGCGACCAAGCCAGCCAGCGCTCGCACCTCTTCTGGTTTCGAGTGGGTAGTGGGCCGCGCCTTCACTTGCACCTTCACCAGCGGGGGCTCAAGCCCGAGGGCGTCCCGAGAAGCCAGGACGTCGATCCCACCGTCGGCGCCCTCTGGCGACGTTCGAGTGTGATACCCGAGGGCCCGCAAGATCCCAGCAACGAGATCTTGTGTCTCATAGGCGTCGAGCGCCGCGACCTGGGCACGAATGAGCTCAGTCGTCTGAGCTCTGAGTTCGTCGTAGAGCGGCTCAGCTTCGATGCCGGCGGCTATTTCCGTCGACTCGTCGTCCGAAGCCACACCGGTCGGCTTGTCGAGCAGGTACGCACGGAGTTGGTCCTGAGCCGTCGGGGTCGAGACGGTCAACAGGCTTCCGAGCTGGTAGAGGAGTCTCTTCGGTAGCTCGTCCCTCGAAAATGACCTGGTCCAGACGACGCGGCGCGTGTGCGGATAGCGTGGGATGACGGGGATCGGCCGGAACTCGTAATCGCCGCTGATGCGCCCGATGTGAAGCTCCCTCGTCTCAGAGTCCGGGGTGATGACCAGATCCTCAATGCGCATGTCGTTCGCAAACCGAAACAGCATGCCGGCGACGCCGGGGGCGCCCTTGCTCCCATAGATGCCGCGTACGGCACTGAGCAGCTCGGCGCGACTACGCCCCTCCGCCGACCCCACGGCGTCCCATCCGATCGCGATCACGCCCTGCTCAACGAAGTCGGCCGCGTAACGACCGCGGCCTCCCGCCCGTACAAGCCAAACTGTCGGCACCGTTCCGCCCATCCGTCAAACGTTACCGGGCAGTCGAGCGCCGACGCTCAGCGACGTAGGCGCGCAACCGCCACTTACGGGGCCGAACACGGCGAAAGCCCCGCGTTTGCGGGGCTTTCTTGTTATCGGGGCGCCCGGATTTGAACCGGGGACCTCACCGACCCGAACGGTGCGCGCTACCAGGCTGCGCCACGCCCCGATGAGCGGCCAGTACCACACACCAGGGCCTCATTTCGACGCGTCGGGCCCCGCCGCGCGTCGAGCCGCCACCGACCAGGGCATCGACCGCGAGAGCGCCGCCTCCCGCCGGCCTCGCCACGAACCACCACCCGAACCGCTCGTCCTCTCGTGCGAGCCCCACCCCTCCCCCGCCCGTTATCGTCGCCCCATGCCCACCCCCGTCGCCCAGATCCTCGCCGCCGCCGACGAGCTCCTCGACCCGGCCCGCTTCGAGGACTACTGCGTCAACGGCCTCCAGGTCCCCGGCCCGGCCGAGGCAACCACAATCGCCACCGCCGTCTCGGCCAACGCCGAGACCTTCGAG
The DNA here is from genome assembly GCA_035571915.1 of Solirubrobacteraceae bacterium. GTDB lineage: Bacteria > Actinomycetota > Thermoleophilia > Solirubrobacterales > Solirubrobacteraceae > Palsa-744. The sequence goes on from DATNBM010000044.1 coordinate 14,270, forward strand.
CGCGCCGCCGCAGAGAAGGCCGACCTCCTCCTCGTCCACCACGGCCTCTTCTGGGGTTCGGGCGTCCGCACGATCGACGCCCCCCTCAAGCGCCGCCTGCAGATCCTCTTCGACGCGAACCTAGCCCTCGCGGCCTACCACCTCCCCCTCGACGCCCACCCCGAGATCGGCAACAACGCGCTGCTCGGCCGCGCCCTCGGCGCCGATCGCCTCGAGCCCTTCGCCGCCCACGGCGCCGCAACGATCGGCTGCCTGGCGATCCTCCCGGGCGAGGGACTCACCCTCGACGCCCTGACCGCTCGCATCGCCGAGATCACCGGACGCGACCCCCTGCTGCTCCCGGGGGGCCCGGAGACCGTCCAGCGCGTGGCGATCGTCTCCGGCGCGGGCTCGGACTACCTCGACGAGGCCGCCGCGGCGGGCGCCCAGGCGCTCCTAACCGGCGAACCCGTCGAGCGCGCGACCGCGACCGCCAGGGAGCTCGGCGTCAGCCTGATCGCCGCCGGCCACCACGCGACCGAGACCCTCGGCATCAAGGCCCTCGGAGAGCTCCTCGCCGCCCGCTTCGCCCTAGAGCACGTCTACATCGAAGTAGAGAACCCGGTCTAGAGCCCGAGGCCGCCCGCAACCTCTTGGCAAGCGGAGGGTGTGTCGCCCTCTTAGCTGCCCGGCCAAACCCCACCCCCCAACCTCTAAGATCAGTAGACCAGTACCCGGAGAGCGAGAGGGGAGTACCACCGATGGAGGCAGCGACGAGCGCGGGATCGAAGACGATCGCCGGCCTGGTACCCCGCGCGGTGGCCGAGCACGGCGACCGCACCGCGATCCGCTTCAAGCGCGACGGGAGCTGGCACGACGTGAGCTACTCAGAGCTCGGGGAGATCGTGCAGGAGGTCGGCCTCGGGCTGATCGACCTGGGCCTGCAGGCGGGGGAGCGGATCTGCATCCTCGGCAACACGCGGCCGGAGTGGACGTACGCGGACATGGCCGCGACCTCGGCGGGGCTGACGGTCGTGCCGATCTACCAGACGAACTCCCCCGAGGAGTGCCTGTGGGTGATCTCCGACTCCGAAGCCGTCGCAATCGTCGTCGAGGACGCCGCGCAGCTGGAGAAGATCGTCGAGATCAAAGACCAGGTCCCGAAGCTGCGGACGGTCATCATCATGGAGCCGCCGGCGGGGGCGGAGGGCAACGGCGCTGCCTCGACGCTCCCGCTCGGGGCGATCGGCCTCGAGGAGGTCCGCTCGCTCGGGCGCGGCCGGCCGACCGAGGAGCTCGACGCGCGGCGCGCCGCCGTCAAGCCCGGCGACGCTTTCACGTTCATCTACACGTCCGGCACGACGGGCCCGCCGAAGGGCTGCGTGCTGAGCCACGGCAACTACGCGGCGATCATCGACATGGTCGGCGAGGCGGGCGAGATCCAGGGCGATGAGGTCATCTACCTGTACCTCCCCCTGGCCCACTCCTTCGCCCTGCTGATCCAGCTCGCGGTCTTCGACCTCGGCGGCACGCTCGCCTACTTCGGCGGCGACACGAAGGAGATCATCCCCGAGCTGCAGGAGGTCAAACCGACCTACCTGCCTTCCGTCCCGCGGGTCTTCGAGAAGATCTACACGCTCGCCCACGGGGCGATCCAGGCGATGGAGCCGGCCGAGCGGGAGCGGGCGGAAAAGGCGATCGCCCTCGGCGTGAAGGTCCGCGACATGATGAACCGCGGCGAAGCCGTCCCGGCGGAGATGCAGGCGGCATTCGACGAGGCCGACGAGCGGCTGTTCGCGAACGTACGGGCGATCTTCGGGGGCAACGTCCGCCACGCGACGAGCGGCGCGGCCCCGATCGCCAAAGAGATCCTCGAATTCTTCTGGGCCTGCGGGGTACCGGTGCTCGAGGGCTACGGGATGACCGAGACGGCGACGGCGGCGACGAGCTCGACGGTCGCCGAGCACCGCTTCGGGACGGTCGGCAAAGCCCTCCCGGGGGTCGAGATCAGGATCGCCGAGGACGGGGAGATCCTGGTCAAAGGGCCGAACATCTTCCAGGGCTACCACAACCGCGCGGAGAGCAGCTTCGGGACGATCGAGGAGGGGTGGCTCCACACGGGGGACCTCGGGTCGCTCGACGAGGACGGCTACCTCTCGATCACGGGCCGCAAGAAGGACATCATCATCACGGCGGGGGGCAAGAACCTGACCCCGGCGAACATCGAGAACGACCTCAAGCAGTCGCGGTGGATCTCCCAGGCGGTGATGTACGGGGACGCCCGCCCCTACCCCGTCGTCCTGATCACCCTCGACGAGGAAGAGATGCCGATCTTCGCCCGCGAGCACGGCCTCCCGGAGGACCTCGCGTCGCTCTGCAACGAGCCGAAGGTCCGAGAGCTGATCCAGGGCGAGATCGACAGGGCGAACTCGAAATACGCGCAGGTCGAGCAGGTCAAGAAGTTCTGCATCCTCGACCACGACCTCTCCCAGGCGACGGGCGAGCTGACGCCGACCCTGAAGGTCAAGCGCAACGTCGTCAACGAGAAGTACGCGGAGCTCTTCGACGCCCTCTACGCGGGCTGAGCGCCGGCGGGACTCTGCGAACGGATGCGCACCGATCCGACTGAAAACGGCGGCCTGTTCGTCGGCCGGAGGCCCGGCACGGCGCCGGTCCACTACCGCGACACGCCCGAACGCAAGGGCGAGCTGCGCCAGCGCGTCGACGGGTCGCTCGCAAGCGGCCTGTTCGCGGGGATGGTCTTCGTCTCGATCCTCTGCTGGGGACCGATCCCCGTCGCGTGCCTGTGGATCGGCTCGGAGGCCAACTACCTCTCGGGCAGCGTCGGCCTCGGCATCCTGCTCGCGTTCGCGGCGCTGTTCGCGCTCCTGTTCGGGGCGCTCGCGCTGCTGAAGCGGATGGACAACACCTGGATCCTCGTCCGGCGAGCCGCGGGGTACGACCAGCGCAGCGGGGTGATGGGCAAGATCTTCGGCACCACCGCGGCGATCTGCGCGGTCGTCTTCGCGTTCTGGTTCGTCGTCATCCACGGCCCCGGCTCGAGCATCGTCTCGGGCGGCTCCTCGAACATCTGAGGGGCCCGGGCGCGAGCCGACGTAGACGCCCGCTGACGACGGGCCGGACCCGCTGCTAGAACCTTCAGAGAGATGGGCCTGCTCGACTACTACAAGCAGTTCGAGGCGCTGTCCGACGAGGAGGTCAACGCGAACCTCCGCGAGGAGGCCGCGGAGCGCCGCCGCAAAGCCCTGACGCGGGTCGAGCCGCTCGACCTCTCGCACACGACCTGGCACGAGCTCCCCCACCCCCGTGTGGTCAACGCCCTCACCTTCGCGGCCCGGCGGGGCCTTCACGAGTACCCCCACCTGCGTGGGACCGACCTGCGCAACGAGCTGGCCGAGCGCCACGGCGTCGAGCCCGAGCGGCTCGTGCTCGGCAACGGCGCCGCGGAACTGCTCTCGAGCGCGACCCGCGCGCTGATCGGCCCCGGCCAGCAGCTGTTGACGCGCTGGCCCTCCTACCCCCTCTTCCCGCTGATGGCCCGCCGCGCCCACGGCCAGGCGGTCCGCGTCGAAGGCGGGGTCGAGGAGCTGCTCGCGGCGGCCCGCAGCCCGGACGTGCGGGCGATCGCGCTCGCGAGCCCCGACGACCCGAGCGGGGAGCTGCTCGCGGCGGCCGAGCTCGAATCGCTGCTGGCGGGCCTCCCCGACGGCGTCGCGGTGCTGCTCGACGAGGCGCTCGTCGACTTCTCCGACGCCCAGCCGCAGACGACTTCCCTGGAGCTGCTCGAGCGCCACCCGCGGCTGCTCGTCTTCCGCACCTTCTCGAAGGCGTGGGGCCTCGCGGGCCTGCGCATCGGCTACGTGATCGGCGGGCCCGGCTCGGGCGAGCTGCTGGCGGAGCTCGAGCCCGACCTCGGCGTCTCCGAGCTCGCCCAGGTCGGGGCCCTGGAGGCGCTGCGCAGCACGACGGAGATCGTCGAGCAGCGGATCGCGACGATCCGAGCCGAGCGGCCCCGCACGATCGCGGCGCTGCGCGAGCTCGGCTTCGAGGTCGCCGACAGTCAGGCCAACTTCGTGTGGGCCGCGCACCCCTCGGTGGGCGGCTCGGAGCTGGCCGGCCGGCTCGCCCAGACGGGCGTGCTGGTGGCGGCCGGCGATGCGCTCGGTGAGCCGCACCACGTCCGCATCGCGCTGCGCTCGGCGCGCGCGACCGATCGCCTGCTCGAGGCGATCAGGAAATCGATTTAGAGAAAGAGGGGCGCCGAGGCTTCGCGCGGGCGTACCGCGCGCGTGGGGCGCTGTTAGACGATCAGCCCGAGCCGGCCTGGCGCAGGAGGGCGCCGGTGGTGCCTTCGAGGATTTTCCGCCACGCGGAGACCTCCTCGGTCTCTTCGTCGAAGTGCGCGACGACCTGGCGGACCCGCTTGGCGCTGATCTCGAGACCGTGGCGCTCGGCGACGTCCTGGTAGCGGTCGTATTCGCCGGCCAGCTTGCGGGTCACCGACTCGAAGCCGTGGCGGGCGATCTCGACGCGCGAGGTGAAGCTCATCATCGAGGTCTGGAACATCAGTTCGTCGGTCGACTCGGGCTCGATCAGGACGATGTCGACGCCCGGGTAACGCGCCTCCCAGCCCTTCGCGAGTTCGTGCAGGCGCTGGTGGGCGACGAGCTTGAAGACCTGGTAGCCGATCTGCGCGAAGCCCATGTCCGAGACCCGCCGGGGGCGCGTCCCGCGCATCGTTTTGATCGTGCTCGCGAAGTCGTTGACGAACGGGACGATCGGGTTGATGACGATCACGAGCTTCGCGCCCGCCTCGACGGCGAGGTCGAGGTTCGTCGTCGAGACGATCCCCCCGTCGATCAGCTCGCGGTCGCCCACTTCGACGGGCGTGTAGACCATCGGCAGCGCCCCCGAGGCGCGGACGGCCGTCGAGATCGGCGTCTCGTCGTTGCCCTCGACGCCGAACACGACCCGCTCGCACGTGTCGAGGTCGGTCGCGGTCAGGTAGAGCTCGCAGTCGAGGTTGCGGAAGTCGTTCGTGCGGCCCGGTTCGTTCAGCACCTCGTCGAGGTACTTCTCGATGCCCGCGCCGGTGTAGAGGCCGGAGGGCAGGATGTCGGCGAGGCCGAGCGCGAGGTCCATCGCGGAGACGCCGCCGCGGGTGGAGGCGAACTGCTTCAGCGCCGAGGCCACTTTCAGCGGCAGCGTCGCGCCCTTGCGCGCGAACTCGAGCAGGTTCGGCCGCAGCAGGTCGGAGAGGTCGATGTCTTTGAAGGCGGGGGTGCCCTTGCGCGTGACGACCGCCATCATCTCCTCGGGCGTCACCCCGTTGGCGCAGAGGGTCGCGATGAACGACCCCGCCGAGGTGCCGACGTAGACGTCGAAGTTGTTGACGGTGCTGTTGACGGCGAGCAGGTCGAGCGCGCGCAGGGCCCCGATCTCGTACACGCCCCCGGTGAAGCCGCCGCCGCCGAGCACGAGGGCGGTCTTGTCGCGGCGCGGCCGGCGCCTGCGATCGACCGACGCGGGCCGTCCGACCCCCCGGGCGGCCATCCGCTTGGCCTCCGCCTTCCGCCGGGCCTCAGCGCTCTTCAGCTTCGGTTCCAGCTTGACAACCTTGCCCATCGCAAACATTCTAGGCCCGAGTGCCCCCGAAACGGTCTGTAGCGAGGTGGGTTCTGCTCCTCGGAACCCTCGCGGCGATGCTCATCCCGGCGGCGACCGCGAGCGCCCAGGGCGGTCTCGCGGCCCTGCAGGCGGACCTGCGCCGCCAGCTCGCCCTCGCGGGCCCCCACGACGGCGCCTACGTCTACGACGTGACGGCCAAGAAGCCCCTGTTCAGCGAACGGGCCACGACGTTGCGGGCGCCGGCCTCGGTCGAGAAGCTCTACACGGCGACCGCTGCGCTCGCCCTGATGGGCCCGACCGCGCGCCTGGCGACGCAGGTCTACGGGGTCGGGCGGCTCCTGCCGGGCGGGACGTGGGAAGGGAGCCTCTACCTGCGAGGCGGCGGCGACCCGACGTTCGGCACCAGCTCCTTCATCGCCTCCCACTACGGGGGCGTCGGGACGAGCGTCAGCGCGCTCGTCGCAGAACTCGTCAAGAAGCAGGGGATCCATCACGTCACCGGCGCCGTCGAGGGCGACGAGGGCTTCTTCGACGCCCGCCGCGGCGAGCCCTCCACCAACTACGCCCCCGACCCGTTCCTCGAAGGAACGCTCAGCGGCCTGGCCTTCAACCGGGGGACGAGCGGCGGGATCCGCGGCTCCCACGGACCCGCGGCCTACGCCGCGAAGGCCCTATGGGGGGCCCTGAAAGCGGACGGGGTGAGCATCCGAGGCGCGAGCGGCGCGGCCGCCGTCCCGCCCGGCGCCGTGCTGCTCGCGAGCGCGCCCTCGCCGACGCTCGACCAGCTGCTCGGGCTGACGCTCCCGCCCTCGGACAACTTCTTCGCCGAGACCCTCCTGAAGGACCTCGGGGCCCTCTACGGCGGCGCGGGGACGACCTCCGCCGGGGCGACGGTCGTCGAAAGGGAGATCTCGACGATCTTCGGCTTCCGCCCCCGGGTCGTCGACGGGTCCGGGCTCTCACGCTCGGACCACACCTCCCCCTACCAGGTGGTCGACCTTCTCGCGGGCCTCTCCGGGACGCCGACCGGCGAAGCGCTGCGCGGCTCGCTCGCCGTCGCGGGCCGCACCGGGACGCTCGAAAAACGGATGCGCCGGACGGGCGCCGCGGGCCGCTGCCAGGGCAAGACCGGCACCCTCACGGGCGCCTCGAACCTCGTTGGCTACTGCCAGGCGGCCGGCGGCGACCTGCTCGCGTTCGCGATCTTCAACGACGCGATCGCGACCGAATCCGCTCACGTCTTTCAGGACCACATGACGATCTCGATCGCCAACTCGAGGATCCCCGCGGCGGAACTCGCGCGGGTTCGACGCTAACCGCGGCCCTCGACCCGGGACCCGGGCGGCCCGCCGCTCCGCGCGAGCCCGGCGCCAGCGCTACGCCAGCCCGTAGACGACCGACAGGTTCGCCGTCAGGTTGCAACGCGTCGCCGCGGCCTTCCTGGCCTTGTGGCGGCGTTTGACCCGGGGGCGGTGCGAGACCGTCGGGCGCGGCGCGGCGCCCTTGGACGCGGCGACCTCGGGAGTCGCGACGACGGTCGAGCGCCCGTAGCCGAAGTCGGGCTGTTCGCCTTCGTAGCCGGCGTATTCCGATCCCGCCGAGGTGCATTCGATGTAGCCGCCGTCCTCGACGACGCTGACCGCCGCGCCGGCCGAGCCGCCGGCCTTTTCGGCCAGGAAGGCGGCCTTGGCCTGGGCGTCGGCGAGCGCCTTCGCCATCGCTTCGCGGTAGACGGCGGTCGCCTGGGCGGCCGTGTCGTCGCTGCCGATCGCGATCGTGCCCACCCCCTCGACGCTGACCGCGCGCGAGGCCGTCGAGCCGACGGGGCCTTCGCCCGAGGCGACTCCGAGCATCCCCGCCGCGATCGCCGCGGCGGCGAGCACGGGAACGGCGATCAGCACCCATCGGAGCCTCCGACCCATACTCGTGAGACTACTCCCATCGACCTCGCCCGAGACGAACTCGCCGGGGCCGCCTGCACGAAATGCGCCCGGGCGGGCCGCTCAGGCGCCCTTGAGCAGCGCCCGCAGGCCAGCCTCGTCGAGCACCGCGACGCCCAGCCGCTCGGCCTTCTCGAGCTTCGACCCGGGGCTCTCGCCGGCGACGAGGTAGTCGGTCTTCTTCGAGACCGAGCTCGTGACGCGCCCGCCGGCGGCGCCGATCCGCTCGGTCGCCTGCTCGCGCGACCATTCGGGGAGCGTGCCGGTCAGCACGAGCGTCTTGCCGGCCAGCGGCCCCTCCGAGGGGGGCGGTCCCTCTTCCTCGAAGCGCAGCCCGACCTCGCGCAGGTCCGCGATCAGCTCGAGCATCCGCTCGTCGTGGAGCTGGGAGCGGATCAGGACGGCCATCTTCGCCCCGACCCCCGGCACCTGCTCGATCTGCTCCTCCGCGGCGTCGAGCAGCGCGTCGATCGTGCGGAAGGACTGCGCGAGGTTGCGGCCGGTCACCTCGCCGACCTCCTCGATCCCGAGCGCGAACAGGACGCGCCCGAAGGGCCGCTCCTTGGACGCCTCGATCGCCGCGAGCAGCTTGCCCGCCGAGATCGCCCCGAAGCCCTCGAGCTCGACGAGCTGCTCCTCGGTCAGGCGGTAGAAGTCCGCGGCCGTCTCGACGAGCCCCCGTTTCTGCAGCTGGTCGACCTGCTTCTCGCCGAGGCCGTCGATGTCCATCGCGCCCCTGGAGACGAAGTGCTTGAGCAGCTGCCAGATCCGCTCCGGGCAGACCCGGTTGGGGCATTTCGTGTAGATGCTCTCCTCGCTCTTGACCGTCGGCGTGCCGCAGAACGGGCAGATCTCCGGCGGCCGCGGCAGCGGGGGGCGGCGCTTGTGCTCGGCGACGTGGGGCGCGGGCGAGACGACCTGGGGGATCACGTCCCCGGCCCGCACGACGATCACGTCCTCCCCCGCGCGAAGGTCCTTGCGGACGATGTCCTCCTCGTTGTGAAGCGTTGCGAGCTTGATCGTCACGCCGCCCACTTCGACCGGCGAGAGGACCGCGTACGGGCGCATGTCGCCGAACTTGCCGACGTTCCACATCACCTTCTCCAGGCGCGTCACGGCGGTCGTCGGCGCGAACTTCCAGGCGACGGCCCAGCGGGGATCGCGGCCGACGGCGCCGAGCCTGCGCTGCAGCTCGAGGTCGTCGACCTTCACGACCGCCCCGTCGATCTCGAAGTCGAGCTCGCCGCGGCGGCGCTCCCAGCCCTCGCAGCGCTCGATCACGGCCTCCTCGCCGTCGAGCACGGCGATGCCGTCGTTGACCCGGAAACCGTGCTCGCGCAGCCACCGCAGGCCTTCGGAGTGGGTCTCGAAGCGCAGGCCCTCGGTCACGCCGACCTGGTAGCACCAGATCGACAGCGGTCGCTTCGCGGCGTCGGCCGGGTCGAGCTGGCGGATCGTCCCGGCGGCCGAGTTGCGGGGGTTCATGAACGTCGACTCGCCCGCTTCGGCGCGGCGCTCGTTGAGCGCGGTGAAGTCGCGCAGCGACATGTAGACCTCGCCGCGGACCTCGACGAGCGGGGGCGCGTCGCGGATCCGCAGCGGGATCGCGCCGATCGTGCGGAGGTTGTGCGTGACGTCCTCGCCGATCTCCCCGTTGCCGCGCGTCGCGCCCCGCTCGAGCACCCCGTCGCGGTAGAGCAGCGAGATCGCCAGGCCGTCGATCTTCGGCTCGACGACGTAGTCGAAGCGGGGCTGCTCGATGCCCTCGCGGGCGAGGTGGTTGCGCATCCGCTCGACCCACGCCCGCAGCTCCTCGGCCGAGCGGACGTTGCCGAGCGAGAGCATCGGCTCGAGGTGCGTGACCTTCTCGAGCTTGCCGACGGGCTCGCCGCCGACGCGGCGGGTCGGCGAGTCGGGCGTCGCGAGCGCGGGGTGCTCGCGCTCGATCGCCCGCAGCTCGTCGAGCAGGCGGTCGTAGACGTCGTCGCCGATCTCGGGGTCGTCGAGGACGTAGTAGCGGTAGGCGTGACGTTCGAGCTGCTCGCGCAGCTCGGCGGCGCGGGCGGCCACCTCGGCGGGCGCGGCGGCTGCGCCGGCGCGTGCGCTCACGCCGCGTCGGGTGCGAGCGGGTCCAGCAGGGCCTCCAGGTCGAAGCCCCGAAGCGTCTCGATGCTCGCGTGGTGGGTGAGGTCGAAGTGGATCGGGGTGACCGCGATACGGCCCGCGTGGACGGCCGCGAGGTCGGTCCCGGGCTCGTCGTGGAAGCCCGGGTAGGCGCCGTAGATCCAGTAGCGGCGGCGGTGCTCCTCCTCCTTCTCGAGCTTCAGCTCGTCGCGGTAGATCCGCTTGCCGAGGGTCGCCACCTCGACGCCCTCGGGCCGTCCGCCGGGAACGTTGATGTTCAGCAGCGTGCGGGGCGGCAGCGGCACGTCCTCGATCCGCTCGACCAGGGAGGCGACGAACGAGGCGGCGATCTCGAACCCGAAGCCCCCGTCGAAGGTGTAGTCGAGGCTGCGGGCCCCGGACTGCTGGGAGACCGCGATCGCGGGGATGTTCAGGACGACCCCCTCGAGCGCCGCGGCGACGGTCCCCGAGTAGGTGATGTCGTCGCCGAGGTTAGCGCCGTGGTTGATGCCCGCGACGACGAGGTCGGCCTGGAAGTCCTCGACCAGACCGAGGCTCGCCAGGCGCACGCAGTCGACGGGCGTCCCGTCCGTCGCGTAGCCGCTCGTGCCGTCGGCGAACGGCACCTCCTCGACCCACAGCGGCCGCCGCGTCGTGATCGACCGGGCCATCGCGGAGCGGTTGCCGTCGGGGGCGATCACCGCAAGGCGGACGCCCGGCAGCGCCACGAGCGCGCGGCGCATCGCCTGAAGGCCCTCGGCTTCGATCCCGTCGTCGTTGGTGAGCAGCACGTTGAGCATCTGTCTTTTCCAGCATAGGGGCCGCCTCGGCCCCGGCGCGTGAACGTTCGAAACGGGCGGGTGCGCTCCCGAGCCGGCGGTTATGCTCCCGCGAATGGTTGGAACGCGGGGGGCGCGAGGAGGAGTGGAGCGCTTGCCCGTTCTCCTCGTGCTCCTTGCCGCGCTGGCGACGTCCGCCGCGCTCGCACCGGGCGCCTTCGCCGCGACGCCCGGCGACGTGGCCGCCACGAAGGCGCTGCGCGAAGCCGAACTGCGCCGCGAACGGGCGATCGCGAAGGCGGCGCCCGCGGCGGTCGCCGCCTGGAGCGCCTTCGTCTCGGCCGTCGGCCGCGAATGCCCCGACGTGCTCCACGGCGTCCCCCAGATCGAGGAACTCTCCTCCCTGCCCTCGCCCCGCAAGCGCGGCGAACTCGACCGCGCCGAAGAGCAGCTCTCGAGCGTGCAAGACGAGGCAGACGGCGCCCTCAGCTCGGCCGGAGCGGCGTCGACCTATGCGGCCTTCGCGGCCTTCCGGGCAGAGACGGCGAAGCTCAACTGGACCGACCCGCGCGTCCGCAAGGCGTTGGACTTCGAAGCCTCCGTGTTCAGCGCCACCACGACGCGGGTCTCCTCGGCGTCGCTGTGCGGCGACTTGCGCAGATGGGCCCAGAGCGGCTACCGGACGCTCGCGCCCGGCACGAAGGCCTACGTCGCCTCTTTCGAAACGGCGTTCGCGGAACCGCCCGGCGTGCCCGATCCCACGGCGCTGCTGCGCCCGTCGGAGTCGCCGGCCTCACGGCGCCTGGAGAAGGAGGCCGAACGGGTGCGGCTCACGGTGCGCTCCTCGCTGGGCGCGTTCGGCCGCGAGGCGACCCGGCTGAGACGAGAGCTGGGCGAGACGCTGTCGCCGTTCGAAGAACGCGAAACGGAGCCTGTGATCGGCCGCGGCCACACGCACACCGGCGAAACGCTGATCGTCAAGCGGGCCGCACGAGGCCACTTCCT
>DATNBM010000045.1:0-8589 GCA_035571915.1 Solirubrobacteraceae bacterium
TCCGAGAACTCGATCGTCTTCGACCAGGCCGAGAACCGGCTCCACACGGAGAAGGGGATCCTCGTCTGGCTCACCTATCCGACGCTCGCGCCTCCCGAGGAGGACCGAGTGCGGTTCCACGACCGTCGCGTGCGCGAGTTCCTGGCCGAGGTCGGCTGGGACGCGACGGCGATCAAGAAGAGCGAGCCCGCGCCCCGCGTGGCCGAGCTCATCGACTTCCAACAGGGGCAACAGGAGGGAGCAGGGCAATGAGCACCGAGACGGCGACCACCGGCAATCCGCAGGGGCGTGGCGAGCGCCGCCGTGTGATGGGCATCCTCGACGTGACGCTGTTCACCGTCTCGGCGATGCTCGTCGTCGAAACGCTGACCGCCTCCGCCGCGATCGGCACGAAAACGATCGCCTGGTGGATCCTCGCGATCGTCGTCTTCCTGATCCCGTACGGGCTGATCACCGCGGAGCTCGCGACCGCCTACCCGACCCAGGGAGGGATCTACGTCTGGGTCAAGCAGGCGCTCGGCAGCCGCTGGGCCGCCCGCACGACCTACTGGTACTGGGTGAACGTCGCCCTCTGGATGCCCTCGGTGTTCCTGCTCTTCGCCGGCGTCTTCTTCCAGCTCTTCGGCCACCATTGGGCCGAATGGCCCGCGGGCAAGTGGCCCCAGGTGATCATGGCGGTCGCGCTCGTGTGGTTGGTCGTCGGCGTCGGGGTGATGCGCCTCGAGGTCGGCAAGTGGGTCAACAACATCGGCGCGCTCCTGAAGATCGTGATCATCTTCTCGCTCGGCGTCGGCGGGATCGTGTTCGCGATCCGCCACGGCGCCGCGAACCACATCAACGGCGACAGCTTCATCCCCTCGTTCGGGCTCGCCAAGGAATTTCTCCCCGTGATCGTGTTCCTGCTGCTCGGCTTCGAGCTGATCTCGAGCATGGCCGGCGAGGTGAAGAACCCGCAGCGGCAGATCCCGCGGGCGATCTTCACCTCGGGGGTCGCGATCGCGTTCCTGTACCTGTTCGCCACGATCGGGATCCTGCTCGCGCTCTCGCTCACGAAGCTGAGCCTCGTCGAAGGCCTCGTCGAAACGTTCAGGGCGATCTTCGGGCGCACGGGCGTCGGCGAGGTGATCGTCTACGTGCTCGGCATCGCCGCGCTCTACACGTACTTCACGAACATGACGACCTGGACGATGGGCGCCAACCGCTCCGCCGTCGAGGCCGCCGCCGAGGGCGAGCTGCCGAAGGTTCTCGGCTACGAGCACCCGACGAGGCGCACCCCCGTCGGCGCGCTCGTCTGGACGGGGCTGATCTCGACGGTCGTGCTGATCGTCAGCGCCCTCTTCATCGACACGCAGGACTCGCTCTTCTTCGCGATCTTCGCCGCGTCCTCGGTCGTGTTCCTGCTGCCGTACCTACTGATGTACCCGGCCTGCGCGATCCTGCGCTACAAGGACCCCGACCGGGAGCGGCCGTTCAAGGTCCCCGGGGGCGACCGCGTCGTCGTCGCGATGGCGGTCGTGACGAGCCTCGTCATCGCGGGCGGGATCCTGCTGTTCCTGTGGCCCGAGATCCCCCACGCCCCCGAAGACTGGTCCTACACCGGTCCGCTGCTCGGGATCGTCGTCGCGACGCTCGTGGCCGGTGAGGCGATCCTGTGGCGGATGAGCCACCCGCGGCGCAAGCGCACCGAGCGCGGCGCCACGCAGCCCCCGATGGCCGTCGGGCCTGCCACGCGTCCGTGAGCACGACGCTCGACTCCACGCCGGCGGCCGACGGCTACCGGATGCCGGGCGAGTTCGAGCGGCACTCCGGCTGCTGGATCGCGTGGCCCGAGCGCCCCGACAACTGGCGACTCGGCGCGAAGCCCGCCCAGCGCGCCTACGCCGAGGTCGCCGAGGCGATCAACGTCTCCGAGCCGGTCACCGTCGCCGTGTCCGACCGGCAGTTCGAGAACTGCCGGTCGATGCTCTCGCCTTCGATCCGGGTCGTGGAGATCTCCACCGACGACGCGTGGATCCGCGACATGGGGCCGACCTTCGTGATCGACGGGAACGGCGGCCGGCGCGGAGTCGACTGGCGCTTCAACGCCTGGGGAGGCCTGGACGGCGGGCTGTACTTCCCGTGGGATCGCGACGAGCGCGTCGCGCGCAAGGTGCTGGAGATCGAAGGGGCCGATCGCTACCGCGCGCCGCTGGTGCTCGAGGGCGGCTCGATCCACGTCGACGGGCAGGGCACCGTGATGGCAACCGAGCAGTGCCTGCTCAACCCGAACCGGAACCCCGGCCTCTCGCGCGAGCAGATCGAGCGAGCCCTCTTCGAGCACCTCGGCGCCGAGAAGATGATCTGGCTCGGAGAAGGGGTCTACAACGACGAGACCGACGGGCACGTCGACAACCTCGCGTGCTTCGCCCGCCCGGGGGTCGTGCTGCTCACGGTGTGCGCGGATCAGAGCGACCCGCAGTACGCGATCTCCCGCGACGCGCGCGAGCGCCTGCTCGCGGCGACCGACGCCCGCGGCCGCTCGATCGAGGTCGTCGAGCTGCCCTCGCCGGGTCCCGTGCTGATCTCCGAGCGGGAGGCCGAAGGGGTCGACGCGATCGAGGGCAGCCTCCCCCGCCGCGCCGGCGACCGGATGGCGGCCTCCTACGCGAACTTCTACCTCGGCAACTCCCGCATCGTGTTCCCGCTGCTCGACGAGCGTTACGACGAGCAGGCCGCCGAGATCCTGGCGCGCTGCTTCCCCGACCGGGAGATCGTCGGCGTCCAGGCGCGCGAGATCCTGCTCGGCGGCGGGAACATCCACTGCATCACCCAGCAGGTCCCCGACGCCGAAGTCGGCGAGGAGTGAGACGTGCCCGACCGTCTGCCACACACGATGCGAGCCGCGCGCATCATCAGCCACATGCCTCCGAGCGGCTACCGGGCCTGATGACACCGTGCATCGGGATCTCCTCCTCGCTCTGACCGATCCGACGACCTACGGCGAGACGGAGCCGGTGCGAGTGTGCGAGACGCACGCCTCTTGGGTGTTCCTCGCAGAGGCAAGCGCGTTCAAGGTGAAGAAGCCGCTGCGCCTGGCGTTCCTCGACTACAGCACGCTGGAGCGACGGCGCGGCGCGTGCCAGGAGGAGCTCCACGTCAACCGCGAGCTCGGCGGCGACATATACGAGGAGGTGCTGGCGATCGTGATCGGCCCGCAGGGACCGCGGTTCGCCCCGGACGGCGCGCCGGACGCGGTCGAGTACGCGCTGCGGATGCGTCGCTTCGACGAGCGCGAGACGCTTGCCGCGGCGATCGCCGCCGACCGGGTGGACGAGCGCGACCTCGATGCGGTGGCGCGCAGGATCGCGCGTTTCCACGCGCGGGCGCCCGTGTGCGAGGACGGCGGCGCTGACGCGGCGCTGCACGCCTGGCGCACGAACCTCGACGAGCTCGAGCAGCTCGACCCGGGCCGTCCGCAGGTCGGGGCGGCGCGGCGGTTCGGGGAGGCCTTCGTGGCCGCACATCGGCAGGAGCTGGACCGGCGCGCCGCTGCGGGGCTGGTCCGTGACGGGCACGGGGATCTGCGCTGTGAGCACGTGCTGCTCGGAGCCCAGGTGCGCGTCGTCGACCGGATCGAGTTCGATCCCGCGTTGCGTCGCGTCGACGTCGGCTGTGACCTGGCGTTCCTGCTCATGGACCTCGAGCTCGCCGGCCGGGCCGACGCCGGCCGGGAGACGTTGGCCGCGTATCGGCGGGCGGGCGGAGATCCCGGTGGCGATGAGCTGGTGTGGTTCTTCGCCGCCCACTGGGCGCTCGTGCGCGCGAAGGTCGCGACGATCGCCGCCTCCCAGCACGGTCCCGGCTCCTCCCGGGAGCCCGAGCGCGTGGCGCGCCTGTTCGAGCTCGCGGAGCGGCTTCGCTGGCGGGCGCGGGGGCCGGTCGCGATCGCGATCGCCGGTCCCCCCGCGAGCGGCAAGTCGACGCTCGCCGCCGAGCTGTCGCGGCGGGGAGGGCTCCCGGTCGTCTCCTCGGACGTCATTCGGAAGCGCCTCGCGGGTCTCCCGCCGACGCGGCGCGCTCCGCCCGACCGCTACACCCCCGAGCGCACCGTCGAGACCTATCGCGCGCTCGGGAAGGCGGCCGGCCTGCATCTGCAAGACGGGAGGGGGGTCGTGATCGACGCGACCTGTGGAACGAGGAGCACGCGTGCCGAGCTGCTCGCGGCGCTGGGCGCGCACCCGACCCGGACGCTGTTCGTGGAATGCCGGGTGCCGCCGGAGTCCGCCCTGGAGCGGTCCGCCGAGCGGATGAAGCGGCCCGGAAACGTGTCCGACGCCACGCCGGAGGTGGTCGCGCGCCTCCTCGACGCCTTCGAGGAGATCCGCGAGCTCCCGGCCCTCGCCGTCGCCCGGGTCGACGGCCGGGCATCGCTCGATGAGCAGATCGAGGGTGTCGCGAAGGGCGCCGACGCCCTCCTCGGCGGGATTACGTAGTTCACCGTCGCGGCCGGCGGCTTTCCGCGGCTGGTGGGGAGATCCGGCGCCCGTAGATTTCCTCCATGGAGTCGAGTGACGCGCTGCTCCAGGCCGACACGCGAGCCGCGACGCGGGTGCTCGCCGAGCGCGACGCCAACGCGTTGCTGCTGAGCGCGGGCGAGGTCGTCGATCGGGCCGCCCGCCTGCTGCGGCAGGGGCGCGCCCACGTCGGCGGCCTGATCGCGAAGGGCGATCGCGACTACGCGAGCCGCGTCGACTTCCAGATCGAGGACATGGTCAAGGCCGAGCTCGGCGACGGGATCCCGTTTCTCGGCGAGGAGCGCGGCGGACACCTGCGGGCGCCGCTGCTGTGGGTGCTGGACCCGATCGACGGGACGACGAACTTCATCAAGGGCAGCCCGCTGTGCGCGATCTCGCTGGCGCTGCTGAGCGAAGGCCAGCCGATCTTCGGGATCGTCGACCTGCCGCTGCTGGGCGAGCGCTACGTCGCCCGCGCCGGAGGCGGCGCGTACCTGAACGGACGCAGGCTTCACGTGAGCGCCGGAGGGTCGCTCGAGGACACCGTCGTCGGCATCACCGACTTCGCCGTCGCCGACGACCGCTCCAACGAGAACCCGCGGCACATCGCGCTCCTGTCAGAGCTCGCGCCGCGGGCGCTCGGGGTCCGCACGCACGGCTCCGCGGCGCTCGACCTAGCGTGGCTGGCAGGAGGCCGCCTCGGCGCCACCGTGATGCTCTCCAACCGCGCGTGGGACGTCAGCGCTGGCGTGCTGCTCGCCCGCGAGGCGGGAGGCGCGACCTACGACTGGGACGGGTCCGAGCACGGCATCGACTCGGCCGTCACGATCGCGTCCACGCCGGGCCTGAAGCCGGCGATGCTGGGGCTGCTGGAGGCGATCCGGCGATGAGGCGCTCGGTCGTCGTCTTCGCCCCCTCCCCTCTTCTGACGATCACGGTCGAGGCCGGCGCCGGAGGAAACGATGAGATCCACCTGCACGCCGGCGGGCAGGGATTCTGGGTCGCCCGGATGGCGGCGCTGCTGGGAGCGCGGGTCCGGCTGTGCTCGACGCTGGGCGGCGAGCCGGGCGCGGTGCTGCGGGGGCTGATCGCCCGCGAGAACGTCGAGCTGCTCGCGACCGAGTGCCAGGCGCCCAACGGCGTGTACGTGCACGTGCGCCGTGAGGGCACGCGGCAGGAGATCGCCCGAACGCACTGCCGCGGCCTTTCGCGGCACGAGACCGACGAGCTCTACGGGGTCGCGTTCAGCGCCGCGCTGGACGACGGTCTGGCGCTGCTGACCGGCACCGACCCGCCCGACGTCCTCGAACACGACATCTACCGCCGGCTGGCCCGAGACCTGCGCAGCAACGGCGTGCCCGTGATCGCGGACCTCACCGGCCCGCCCCTCCGTCACGCGCTGCGCGGCGGCGTCGACGTGCTGAAGATCAGCGAAGAGGAGCTGCTGGCAGACGGCTTGACCGCCGGCCCCGGGCTCGAGCAGATGCAGGCGGCGCTACGCGAGCTGCACGCGGCCGGCGCGCAGACGATCCTTCTCTCCCGGGCGGAGCGACCGGCGCTCGTCTTCGACGGCGCCGCCGGGCGCTTCGTGCAGCTGAGCGGTCCCCGCGTCGAGGCGATCGAGCCTCGCGGCACCGGCGACTCGATGTTCGCCGCGCTGGCCGTCAGCCTCGCCGGCGGCGAGGAGCTGGAGGACGCGCTGCGGATGGCGACGGCCGCGGGCTGCCTGAACGCGACCAGGCACGGGCTCGGCACCGGGACGCGTCAGGAGATCGAGCAGCTGATGGGCCACGTGGAGATCGAGCAGCTCACCTCGCGGCCGCCGTCTCGGTCGGCCTCAGCGCTCGGTCGGTGATCGCCTCGAGGCTCGCCGGCGCCGCCGCCTCGACCCGCACGGCGACGTCGTTGTAGGCGGCGTTCCCGGTCAGCCGGTCGACGATCGCCGGGTCGGTGATGTCGTTGACGCTCACGCCCGCGTGAGCGGCCGCGGTGCGCCAGCCGACGCCCTCGCGCCCGTGGCCGAAGCCGTGGGGGATCGAGACCACGCCCGGGCGAATCTCGTCGCTGACCTCCAGCGGCAGCTCGATCGAGCCGACCGTCGAGGAGACCCGCACGAGCTGCGCGGCGCTCAGCCCACGTCCGGCGGCGTCGTCGGGGTGCATCAGCGCCGTGCAGCGGTCCGCGCCCTTGATCAGGCGACGGCTGTTGTGCATCCACGAGTTGTTCGAGCGCAGCGAGCGCCGGCCGATCAGCGTCAGGTCGAAGCCGTCGCGCAGCTGCGCCTCGCGCTCCCCCGCGAGCTCCTGAAGGCGCCTGCCCTCGGCGAGCATCACGGGCGGCGCGAGTCGCACCCGTCGGTCCTTGGTTCGCAGCCGCTCGATCAGGCTCGACTCGAGCGGGCCCAGGTCGATCCCGTGCGGGGCGCGCTTGACCTTGCCGACGGACAGCCCGCGGCGCGAGCGCAGGCGCCCGTACGGCCCGGCGAGCATCGCCAGGTTGACGACCCGCTCGAACGTGTAGTGCGGCCCGATCGCCCGCAGCAGCGCGTTCGTCACCCGGCCCCTCGCGCCGCGCCCGATGTGGCCCGCGAGCGCGATCAGGATCTGCCAGTCGTCCTTGCCGTCGGGCGGCGCGGGCAGGGCCGCCGGGTTGTAGCGGACCTGGTTGCGGACCGACAGCGCCGGGAAGACGATGTCGATGTCCGACCGTTCGAGGTGGGCGAGCGGCGGCAGGATCACGTCGGCGTGGCGCGTCGTCTCGGTCACGTACATGTCGACCGCCACGCACCACTCGAGCTGCTCCATCGCCGCGTCCAGGCGTCCGCCTCCGGGAGCCGAGAGGACCGGGTTGCCGGCGAAGACGAGCATCCCGCGGACCTGCCCCGCCCCCGGCGTCGTGATCTCGTCCGCCAGGCCCGCGACCGGGAGCTCGTCGGCGAACTCCGGCAGCCCGCTGACGCGCTGGCGGAAGCGATCGCGGTGGGGCTTGCCGGTGCCGATCTCGAGCAGCCGCACGAGGTCGACGGGCGGCGAGGGGAACATCGCCCCGCCGGGGCTGTCCATGTTGCCGGTCACGACGTTCAGCGCGTTGACGAGCCAGTGCGTGACCGAGCCGGTCCGCTGCTGGCAGACGCCGACGCGGGCGTACGCGACCGCGCCCCGGGCGGCCGCGAACTCGCGGGCGAGCCTCGCGATCTCCGGCGCCTCGACGCCGGCGTGCGGCGCGGCCCGCTCGGGCGTCCACTCGCCGGCCAGCGCCTTCAGCTCGCCCAGGCCGTCGCAGCGGCCGCTCAGCCGCCCGAGCGTCTCGGAGCCGTCCGCGAAGATCACGTTCAGCATCCCGAGCAGCAGGTACGGATCCCCGCCCGGCCTGACCGCGACGTGCTCGGAGGCGTGCTTGGCCGTCTCGGTCCGCCGCGGGTCGATCACGACGACCTTCCCGCCCCGCGCGCGGATCGCCTTGATGCGGTCGCGGATGCCGGGAGCGGTCATCAGCGACCCGTTGGAGACCGCGGGGTTGGCGCCGATCACGAGCATGTGCCGGGTCCGCTCGACGTCGGGCACCGGCAGCACGAAGTAGTGCCCGAACATCTCGAAGGAGCTCATGAACTGGGGCAGCTGGTCGGTCGAGGTGGCCGAGTAGTTGTTCCGCGTGCCGAGCAGCCTCCGCACGAGCGCCGCCGCGAAGACGCCCGAGGAGTGGGCGCCGGGGTTGCCCAGGTAGGTCGCGAGCGCGTCCGTCCCGTGGCGTTCCTGCACCCCCCGCAGGCCCTCGCCGGCGAGCGTCAGCGCCTCCTCCCAGCCGATCTCGACGAAACGCCCGGCGACCTTCTTGACGGGGCGGCGCAGGCGGTCCGGGTCGCTCTGGATGTCGGCCAGGGCCGCTGCCTTCGGGCAGATGTAGCCGCGCGAGATCACGTCGTCGGGGTCGCCCGTGATGCGCAGGACGGCGCCGCCGTCTACCTCCACCTTGATTCCGCAGTGCGCCTCGCAGAGCGTGCACTGGCGGTGGATCGTGTCAGCCATCGATGGAGCCTCCCCTGTCTCGCCCAGGCAAACAGTACGCGATCGACGGGTACGCTGGGAAACATGAGCAC
>DATNBM010000046.1:0-3881 GCA_035571915.1 Solirubrobacteraceae bacterium
CCGGCCCGCCGGCGGGCCGCCGCGCCGAGGGGGGAGCTCGGCGCGGCGGACCCGCGCGGAACAGGCTGCCCCGACCGCGAGGCCTCTCTCGTCAGAAAGCCTGTGGGCGGTCGGGGCGCACAGCGGCGAGGGTGCGGCCGCCAGAAGGGGGCGTCGGCGACCGGGCCACCGCTGCGCACCATCCACGTTAGGACATCCGAGCGGGCGTTCGGATCCCTCATATGGAGGAACGGGCGAGCGGGGGCGCCCGCTCAGGGTCGGACGAACGCGGCCCGCGCCCGCTCGACGCGCGCCCGGGTGTCGCACCCGTCGAGGTGGTCGTCGACGAGACCCATCGCCTGCATGAACGAGTAGACGGTCGTCGGGCCGACGAAGCGCCAGCCGCGGCGCTTGAGGTCCTTGGCGAGCGCGCTCGCGGCGGGCGGAGGCGGCTGGGCGGCGAGCGTCTTCCAGTCGAGCGGGCCGGCGCGGGCCTCGGGCTCGAAGGCCCAGACGTATGAGGCGAGCGGCCCCTCGCTTTCGAGCAGCTCCTCCATGCGCCGCGCGTTGTCGATCACCGCCTCGATCTTGCCGCGGTGGCGAACGATCGAGGCGTCGGCCAGCAGCCGCTGCACGTCGCGCTCGCCGAAACGGGCGACGCGCGCGTGATCGAAGCCCGCGAAGGCGGCCCGGAAGGCCTCGCGCTTGCGCAGGATCGTCAGCCACGACAGGCCGGCCTGGAAGCCCTCGAGGCTCAGCTTCTCGAACAGGCGCACGTCCTCGCCGACCGGGAAGCCCCACTCCTCGTCGTGGTAGCGGACGTAGTCGGGATCGGACGCCCCCCAGAAGCAGCGGACGGTCCCCGCGGGGTCTCTCGCCAGGCCGTCGGGTGGGATGCCGGGCCGTGCCACGCCCCGAGCCTAGATGGTGAGCTCGCGAAGACGAACAGAGAGCTCGGGGGCTAGCGTGCCGGGAACAGATGGCGGTCGCTGCGGAGACGATCTACGAGCGGGTCAGGCGCGTGCCGGCGGGCTTCGTGACGACCTACGGCGACCTCTCGCCCGGCGCGCCGCGGCACGCCGGACGGGTTCTCGCGGGCGCCGGCGCGCGGGACGTGCCCTGGTGGCGGGTCGTGCGCAGCGACGGGACGTGGCCGAAGGGCCCCGAGCAACGCGCCCGCCTGCTCGCGGAGGGCGTGCCGATCAAGGGCGAACGGGTCGCGATGGCCGAGGCGCGGATCCCGCCCGAGGCGATTCGCTAGCCCTCAGGCGAAGAGTGGCTGCTGCTCGAAGCCGGGCGCCCGCTCGATCTCGAGCATGCGCCGCTTGGTGGCGAGCCCGCCCGGAGCGGAGAAGCCGTGGAGCGCGCCGTCGGCGGCGAGCACGCGGTGGCATGGCACCACGATCGGGAACGGGTTGCGCGCGAGCGCCGCGCCGACCTCGCGGGCCGCGCCGGGATGCCCCGCCGCCGCCGCCAGCTCGCCGTAGCTGCCGGTCTCCCCCGCCCCGATCTCCCGGGCAGCCTCGTAGACGTCGCGTGCGAACTCGCTCTGGCCCGACATGTCGAGCGCCACGAAGCGCAGATCCGTCCGCTCGCCGTCGAGCAGACGGGCGATCGCCTCTCCGGCTCTCGCGATCTCGGGGGACGCCGGCGCTCCGCCGCTGCCCGCGGTCGCGTCGAGCCCAGGGGCGCCCGGCATCAGGACCGCGGCGACCCCATCGTCGCTCCAGCGCAGCCCGCAGACGCCGAGCGCGGTGGTGAACGTGTGGATCATGTGAGGAGAACGTAGCGGGGCGCGGGGATGTGAGATCCGTGTGGGAAACCCACAGCGCCGATCGGGGCGCGGCGCGGATCGAGCGCGCCGCGGCGAACCTAACCTCGGTGAGGTGCCACGACGAAGCCCCCGAGAAGAGCGCAACCGACCGAGCCGCGACGGTCGCCAGGCGGGCGCGCCATGACCGCCGGGACCCGCCCGGCCGAGCAGCTCCGACGGCGAGAGAGCCCCGCGCCGTTGCCTGCGGGCGCGTGGCGCGTCGACACCGCGCGGTCGGCCGTCGGCTTCAGGCTGCGCCACCTCATGCTCGTGCCGGTCCGCGGGCGCTTCGTCGACTTCGAGGGATCCATCGAGGTCGAGCCCGACGGCAGGATGAGGGCCGGCGGCTCGGTGGCGGTGGCGACGATCGACACCGGCGACGCGGTTCGCGACGATCGGCTGCGGAGCCCCGACTACTTCGACGCCGAGCAGTTTCCACGCATCGTCTTCGCCACCACGAGCGTCGAGGCGCTGAACCCCCGGTCGCTGCGCATCCGCGGAGAGCTGACGGTCAAGGCGACGACGCAGCCGATCGAGCTCCACGCCTGGCGCCGCTCGGCCGACGCAGAGTCGATCGAGCTCGACGTCGAAGGCAAGCTGAGCAGAGGCGCGTTCGGGATCGACTCCGCCCAGCTCCTCGACGCGGGCATCTCCGATCGGGTCGAGGTGCGGATGGCGATCGCCCTCGTCCCGGCGCGACGATGAGCTCCGCGGGACGCCCGATAGCACAACTACAAGCCTGTACACTGGAGCAACAGCTTTGGCGCGGACCGAGACCACGAGCGGGTCGCGACGACGCCGAGGATCACGATGGAGTTGCCCAGCCCGATACCCCCCGAGCTCGCCGAGCTGATCGCAGCCCGCCTGCGCGTGATCGGCGATCCGACCAGGATCCGCATCCTCGACATGCTGCGCGAGGACGAGCTGAGCGTCAGCGAGATCACCGAACGTCTCGGCACCAGCCAGCAGAACGCCTCCAAGCATCTCGGCATCCTCCTGCAGGCCGGGATCCTCGCCCGGCACAAGTCGGGCAACAGCTCGATCTACTCGATCGCGGACCGGGGCGTCTACGAGCTCTGCGAGCAGGTCTGCGGCGGGCTGCAGCTGCAGCTCTCCGAGCTGGCGGCGCTGGTCGGCGGCGCAGCCCCGCAGAACAACTGAACAGCCAGCTAGCTATACAATTGTAGAGTTGTGTTATGCTCGCGGGCATGACCCTCCACTCCACATGCGGCGCCGGCCTTCCAGTCGAGCCGGGCTCCGAGAGAACGCGCTGGCCGCTTGAGCGGGTGCTGTTCGCGCTCGCCGGCAGCATGACGCTGCTCAGCGCCCTGCTGGCGGCCGTCGTGTCGCCCTGGTTCCTGCTCCTGACCGCTTTCGTCGGCGTCAACCAGTGGCTCTACGTCGCGCTCGGCGCATGCCCCGCCTCGATCGTGCTGCGCCGCTGGTTCTCGCTGCGCTCCGTCATCTACCGCGAACAGGAGGCCCCGCGATGAGCACGGCCACGATGCAACCCGCACGCGCAGTCCCTGCGATCGTCGCAGAGCGGCTCACGGTGGGGCCGATCGGCCGGCTCGGGCGCTGGACGGCGAGCCACTCGCGGGCGGTGTTCGGCGCTTGGCTTGCGATCGCACTCGTGCTCGGCTTCTTCGCGCCGAAAGTCGAGACCGCGCTGTCGGGCGCAGGCTGGGAAGCGAGCGGCTCGCAGTCCACCCAGGCGCGCAAGCTGATCGAACGCGACTTCGCCGGCCTCGGCAGCTACGGGCTGATGGCCGTCGTCCACTCGCCGACCGAAACCGCCTCCGACGCGGGCTTCCGGGCGGCGGTCGCTCGCGTCGAGCGCACGCTGCGCGCGAGCCCTGCCGTCAGCACCGTCGTGGCTCCCAGAGCCGGCGTGTCGATCTCCCGCGACGGGCATACCGCGATCGTGCAGGCCGGCGCCGCCCGCAACCCGAACGAGATGGTCGCCGCCGCGGACAAGCTCAAGGGGCCGCTGCACGCCGTGTCCTCGGGCACGACGGTCGTCAACCTGACGGGCGCGGCCGGGATGTGGTCTGACTTCAACGCCGCCAACCGCTCCGCGATGCTCAAA
>DATNBM010000047.1:0-39400 GCA_035571915.1 Solirubrobacteraceae bacterium
CTCGGAGGAGATTCGGAACGTGAAGCCGTCGGCCGAGTGCAGGCGCTCGAAGGCCCGCACGCAGAGGTTCTCGCGGCCGCGCGCGACGGGCAGGTCGGTCTCGACCGCGAAGCTCCCCGTCTCCTCCACCTCGACCCGCAGGGACGGCGAGAGCGCCGCGGCCATGCAGTCGAACCCGGGCCCCAGGTTGGCCGAGGAGGCCGGGACCCGAACGACCCTGCGTCGGATCACCGGCGCCCGCTCCGCGTGCCCCGGCGAAAGATCGGCGCGCGCTCGATGCGCGCCTCAGGGATCACCAAGCACCGCCTCCTCGATCGCGCCGATCTCGACGTCCGCGGTGATCATGCGGCCGTCGTTGTTGGCGATCGCCGTCTCGGGATCCTTCAGCCCCCGCCCGGTGAGCACGCACACGATCTGCTCCGCGCCTTCGGCGCCGTACTTGAGCAGTCCCGCGACCGACGCCGCCGAGGCGGGCTCGCAGAACATGCCTTCGCGATAGGCCAGCAGGCGGTAGGCCTCGAGGATCTCCTCGTCGGTGACGACGCGGATCGCGCCCCGCGAGTCGGTCGCCGCGGCCATCGCGTCCTCCCAGCGGACCGGGTTGCCGATCCTGATCGCGCTCGCCACCGTTTCGGGGTGCTCGATCGGGTGGCCCTCGACGAGCGGCGCCGCGCCGGCCGCCTGGAAGCCGAGCATCCGCGGCGCGGCCCCCATCTCGCGAAACCCGCGCCAGTAGGAGGTGATGTTGCCGCCGTTGCCGACCGGGATGCAGAGCGCTTCGAGGCCGCCGTCGAGTGCCTCGTGGATCTCGAAGGCCGCCGTCTTCTGCCCTTCGATGCGGTACTCGTTGATCGAGTTGACGAGCACGATCGGGTTCGTCGCGGTCAGCTCCCGCACGAGCGCCAGCGCCTGGTCGAAGTTGCC
The DNA here is from genome assembly GCA_035571915.1 of Solirubrobacteraceae bacterium. Taxonomy (GTDB): domain Bacteria; phylum Actinomycetota; class Thermoleophilia; order Solirubrobacterales; family Solirubrobacteraceae; genus Palsa-744. The sequence goes on from DATNBM010000047.1 coordinate 925, forward strand.
CCGCAGCGAGATCACGCGCGCGCCGTGCATCAGCGTCTGGGCCATCTTGCCCTGGGCGATCTTGCCCTCGGGGACGATCACCGCACAGGTGATCCCGGCGCGGGCCGCGTAGGCGGCCGCGCTCGCCGCCGTGTTGCCCGTCGAGGCGCAGATCACGGCCTTCGCGCCGTCGCGCACGGCGGCCGTGACGGCACAGGTCATGCCGCGATCCTTGAACGAGCCGGTGGGGTTCGCCCCCTCGAGCTTGAGCCGGACGGTCGCTCCCACCATGTCCGAGAGCACCGGAGCCCGGAGCAGCGGCGTCGATCCCTCTTGAAGGGACACGAGTTTGTCGCCCGCCTCGAACGGCAGGCGATCCAGGTAGCGCTCGATCAGCGGCACGTGCGTGCCCTGGAAGGCGGCGCCCTCGATGCGGGGCAGCGGGACGGGGCGGTAGCTCATAGGAACTCCTCTTCGATGACGCGGATCGTCCGGGGGGCCGAACGCAGGAAATCGAACTCGACGAGCGCCTCGACCGCCGCGCGCAGGCGCGACTCGAGCACCGGGTGGGTGACCATCACGAGCCGGGCGCGCTCGTCGAGGCCGCGCTGGACGACGGACTTGATCGAGACCTCCTGCTCGCCGAGCACGCGCGTCACCGTCGCCAGCACGCCCGGCCGGTCTTCGACGTCGAGGTGCAGGTAGAAGGCGCTTTCGACGTCCTCGATCATCCGCAGCGGGAGCGGCGGCGCGGGCGGCCTGGCGCCGCCGGTCATCACCGAGACGACGTCGCCGAGCACCGCGCTGGCCGTCTGGCGGCCGCCGGCCCCGGGGCCGGAGAGGGTGATCTCGGTGATGATCTCGGACTCCACGGTGACGGCGTTGAAGGACCCCGAGATCGCCGCGAGGGGATGGCCGGAGTGCAGGAAGGTCGGGAAGACGCAGACCGACAGGCCGCCCTGGCGGCGCTCGGCGGTGCCGACCAGCTTCAGGCCGAGGTCCAGCTCGCTGGCGTACTGGAGATCCTCGACCTTCAGGTGCTCGATGCCCTCGTAGCGAACCTCGTCGAGGTGGACGGGGCTGCCGAACGCCAGGCGCGCGAGGATCGCCATCTTGGCTGCGGCGTCGCGGCCCGAGACGTCGTCGCTGGGATCCGCCTCGGCGTAGCCCGAGCTCTGCGCCTCGGCCAGCGCCTCGGCGTAGCTCGAGCCTTTCGACATCTCCGTGAGGATGAAGTTGGTCGTGCCGTTGACGATCCCGTGGATGCGCTCGATCGGGGTCGCCGAGAGCGATTCCTCGAGCACGCGGACGACCGGCACCGCGCCGCCGACCGCCGCCTCGAAGCGCAGTCGCACGTCGCGCGCCCGGGCGGTCTCGAACAGCTCCTCGCCGTGCTGGGAGAGCAGCTGCTTGTTGGCGGTGACGACGTGCTTGCCGGCTTCCATCGCGCGCATCAGGTATCCACGCGCCGGATCGATGCCGCCCATCAGCTCGACGATCAGATCCGAGGAGGCGAGGATCTCCTCGAAGTCCCCCTGCGAGCGCGTGAGCACGCCGCCGAGCACCGGCCGCTGCCCGTTGAAGCGCTCGATCTCGTCCGCGCGCTCGGCGAGCAGCTCGGCGAAGGCCCCGCCGACCGTGCCGTGGCCGAGCAGGCCGACGGTGAACGTCCCCTCCCCCACGGCCTACGCGCCCGCCACGTCGCGCGCCGTCAGGTCGGCGAAGGACTCGCGCCGCACCACCTCGCGGGCGTGTCCGCCCGAGCAGAACACGACCGGGGGCCGCGGGACGCCGTTGTAGTTGTTCGCCATCGCGAACCCGTAGGCGCCCGTCGCGGGCGTCACGATCACGTCGCCCCGGCGCGGGTCGTCGAGCAGCGCTTCGCGCACGATCACGTCGCCGGACTCGCAGTGCTTGCCGGCCAGGACACACTCGGTCGAGCCCCCGAAGCGGTCGACGACGTGGGCTTCGTAGCGCGCGCCGTAGAGCATCGGGCGCAGGTTGTCCGACATGCCCCCGTCGACCGCGACCCACCGTGAGACGTTCTGCTTGACGCTCTCGACCGTGTAGAGCGTGACGCCCGCGTTCGCCGTCAGCGAGCGGCCCGGCTCGACCAGCACGCGCCCGTCGAACCCCTCGAGCGCCGCGGCGATCGTGCCCATGTACTCATCGACCTCCGGTCCCGCGGGCTGCTCCTCGAGGTAGGGAACGCCAAGCCCCCCGCCGACGTCGAGGACGTCGAAGCCTCCGACCCCATCGCCGAGCGCGGCCAGCTCGCGACAGGCGCGGCGGAACGGCTCGAGCTCGAGCAGCTGGGAGCCGATGTGGGCGTGCAGCCCCTGCAGCGAGATGCCCGGCGTCTCGCGCAGGCGGGCGATCGCCTCGCCCGCGGCCTGCATCGAGAAGCCGAACTTCGAGTCGGCCTGGCCGGTCGAGATCTTCTCGTGGGTCTGCCCGCGCACGTCGGGAGTCACTCGGATCAGCACCGGCTGCCCGCCGGCCCCCAGGTCGACCCCCTCCCCCTCGGCGACGAGCGCGCCGAGCCGCTCGATCTCGTCGAAGTTGTCGATCACGATCAGTCCGACGCGATGGCGCAGCGCCATCCGCAGCTCGGCCTCGGACTTGGCGTTCCCGTGCAGGACGATCCGCTCGGGCGCGAAGCCCGCGCCGAGCGCGAGGTGCAGCTCCCCGCCGGAGGCCGCGTCGCACCACAGTCCCTCGCGGGCGAAGAGCGCGAGCACGGCCGTGCAGGGGAACGCCTTGGAGGCGAAGACGACGTGCATGTCGGGGCGCAGCCGGCGGGCGGCCTCGACGAAGGCCGTGGCCTTCGCCTTCAAGTCGTCCTCGGCGACTACGTAGGCCGGCGTGCCGAAGGTGCGCGCGAGCTCGAGCGTGTCGCAGCCGCCGATCTCGAGCACGCCGCGCTCGTCCAGGCGGCTGCCCAGGGGAAAGACTGGTGAGAGGCTCGTGCCGGTTGCCATCGCGGAGCTGATTATCGCGTGGCCGCTCAGGCGGGGCTCGGCCGCAGCGCCTGGAAGCCGTCGCGGCGCGCGAGCACCCACAGCCAGGCGGCGCCTATCGCCATCAAGACGAGGCTCTCGAGCTGGGGCTGGGTGAGGCTGAGGAAGACCTCTTTGTTGCGGCGGACGAACTCGACGAGCAACCGCTCCAGCCCGCTTCCGAGCAGGTACAGCCCGAAGATCACGCCGGGCCTGACGCGGTCGCGCAGCCGCCACAGCCCGTACGCGAGCAGGCACATCGCGAGCGTCTCGTAGATCGGCGTCGGCTGCACCTTCACGCCGGGCGGCGTCGGGACGGTTCCGTGGGGGTAGCCCATCGCCCACGGCAGGTTCGAGCGGATCCCGTAGTCGCCGTCGCCGGAGACCTGGCAGCCGATCCGGCCGATCGCGTAGCCGAGCGTGAGGGCGGTCGCGCACATGTCGAGGATCCGCAGTTCGAGCACTCGCCGCCAGCGCATCCATCCGATCACCCCGATCGCGCCGCCGATCGCGCCGCCGTACCAGACCAGGCCGGAGCCCGAGAAGACGTTGCTGAGGAAGCTCCCCTGCAGCGAGCCGGCCTTTTCGATCAGGTAGTAGGCGCGGGCGCCGACGACCCCGCCGATCAGCGCCGCGAAGGTGATCTCGTACGCCCAGTCGACCGGCCTGCCCATCTCGCGCAGGCGGCGCGCGACGACCGCCCCGCAGCACAGGAAGCCGAGCGCGAAGGTGACTCCGAAGGTCTTGATCGAGATGCCGAGCAGTTCTACTTCGGGCTTCATCTGCGGCTCGCGGTCGGCATCGGGACGAGCAGCACTTTAGGGCAACCGAATCATCGTCTGCGAGAATCACCGGCATGGCTGGCAGACGATCGAGCTTCGGCAGAGACGGCGGCCTGCAGGCGCGGATGCTGTTCACGCTGTTCCTGCTCGGCCTGCTCTACGTCGTCTTCGTGGGCGTCCTCTTCGCCGCGGGCGCGGGCGCGGGCGTGATCGTCGTCGTGGCCGTCGCGCTGCTCCTGCTGCAGCTGTTCGCCTCGGACAAGATCGCGCTGGGCACGCTCGGCGTCAAAGAGGTGAGTCCGGCCGAGGAGCCCGAGCTTCACGGCATCATCGACCGCCTTTGCGTGCAGGCTGACCTGCCCAAGCCGCGGGTCTGCGTGATGGAAACGTCGATGCCGAACGCGTTCGCGATGGGCCGCTCGCGCAAGACGACGACGGTCTGCGCGACGCGGGGGATCCTCGAGATGCTCGACTCCTCCGAGCTCGAAGGCGTGATGGCGCACGAGCTCACCCACGTCATCAACCGCGACGTGATGGTGATGACGCTGGCGGGCTTCTTCGCCTCGCTCGCGTCGCTGATCCTGCAGTTCGCGTTCTTCTTCGGCGGCGGCTACGGGGATCAGGAAGAGGAGCGGGACATCATGATCGTGATCCTCGTCTCGGCGGTCGTCTACGCGATCTCCTTCCTACTGCTGCGGGCGCTGTCGCGCTACCGCGAGTTCGCCGCCGACCGGGGCTCAGCGGTGCTGACCGGCAGGCCCAGCGCGCTCGCCTCCGCGCTGATCAAGATCAGCGGCTCGATCGAGCACACGCCGAGCCGCGACCTGCGCGCGGCCGAAGGCATGAGCGCCTTCTTCATCATCCCGGCGAAGACCAAGAACTCGCTGATGAACCTGTTCGCCGATCACCCGCCGCTCGAGCAGCGCCTGGCGGCGCTTTCGCGCCTGGAGTCCCAGCTGCAGGGCGTAGCCTCCTAGCTCCGTGGGCCTGCGCGACATCCTCACCGGCCGCCACGAGGTCAAAGCGCCCGCGCCCGACCGCCTGTTCGCGATCGCCACCGCGTACGTGACCTTGCAGAGCGAGCACGGCATCGCGCCGGCGGGCAAGGCGGCGATCGTCTTCCAGGCGCTCGCCACGAGCGAGTTCGAATCGACCTTGAAGGAAATGGAAGAGGTCGTCACGGCGACCGGCGCCGAGAGCGGCACGAAGGTCGCGAACGAGACCGACAGCTACGGCTACCGGTGGATGGTCCTGCGCAACCCCGACGGCGCGCCGAGCGTGGAAGACCTGGCGGTTGGCATCAACGCCGTCTCGGGCTCGATCGAGACGGCGGGCCACGGCGAGCGGCTGCTCTGCGCGGTCTTCGCCTTCGCCGACGCGCAGGGAGCGCCGATCTACTTCATCTACAACTACAAGCGCGGCTACTGGTACCCGTTCGTCCCGGCCGGCAAGGACTCCGCCGCGCAGGAGCGCTCGACCGAGCGGGAGCTGCAGATCAAGGCCCAGATCGGTACCGAACTGCCGATCGAGCCGGAGATCGAGCGCTGGTTCCCGCTCTGGGGAATCCCGATCTAGTCACTTCGCTCCACTCCTGGGGCTACACTCGAATCATCGTGTCAATTCACCCTTGGCCTCCGGTGCTGGAGCAGGATCGTTGGCTCGTTGACGTCATCGAGCGGGTGTTGTGCGAGACCGATCAGAGCGCCGATGATCTGCGCATGCGCGCAGCTGAGTTGCGGGGGCAGGCTGAGGAAAGCGACGTCAAAGGAGTACGCGACGCGTCACTGGCGCTCGCAGATCGCTATGAGCAGGCGGCGAGCGCGCGCCTGTCCGCCTGAAAGAGCCGGTCTCTAGCGCGCTCGGCTGAGCAGATCGCACAACTCGACGGCGATCTGATCCTGCCGAATGCGGAGGGCCACGATCTGCGGCCTGACTCGTGCAAGCACCTCCTCGAAGCGCTCAATCGTGCGCGCCGCCGCCACCGGGTCCAGCAGCTCCTGGCGTTCCCATTCTGCGCCCAAGGCCCTCAGCTGGTGAGTCAACGTAGGCATCCGGCCTTGACTCAGAGTGGCCGATTCACGTAGCAGCGCGCGAGTGTGTTCGTCGGCCGCGCCGAGCCCGATGAGCTCGCGATGCAAGTCGAACACCGCCTCGTGGGCGATCGTCACGGTCGCGGAGTAGAGATCGAGGACGTCGAACGACTCAGGCCGCTTGAGGGGCTCGCACAAAGGAGGTACGACGAGAGGGTCGCTCTGTGCCACGTGCGAGAACCTCCAAGCCCCGCAGCTTGCATCACGCCGCCCTCGGCCGGGCGATCGAATCGGTGATCCGTGAGCGTGGCCTCACCCAAGAAGCGGTCGCTGCCAGCGCGGGACTCGCGGTCAAGCAGGTCGGCAGCTACATCAGTGGTCAGGGCAACCCCACGTACTCGTCGCTGCTGAAGCTCTGCGACGGCCTCCACGTGACCCTCGCTGAGCTGCAGGCTCGCGCGGAAACGCTGCTGCAGGCGCGCCGGCCGACTTGTCAGTCCGGGATCAGCCCCTCGCCCGTGAAGTCCTTGGATGCCTCCTCGAGCGTCGTGTCCGAAGGGGGGAGGATCACGTCCGAGCCCTCGAGCTCCTCGTCGGGAACCTGCGTGCCGACGTCGCGGACGTGGTCGAGCAGGGCCTCGAACGCCGCCGTGTAGTCTCCCTCGCTGCGAGCCTCGACCGCCTCGATCACGGCCCGCTCGAGCTCGTTGAGGCGACCGGCCTCATCGTCGGCGAGCTCGAACTGCCCCTCGCCGGATATCCGAACGATCATGACTGCCCGCTCTCGCCCGCGGGCTGGCTCTCGCCGGGGGAGATCTGGGCCGCCGCTCCCGAGGCGCCGCTGCCGAGTTCCGCCTTCATCTTCGCGAGTTCGTCGTCGACGGCGGGCTGGCTTGAGAGCTGCTTGAGCTGACGGTCGATGTCGTCTTCCCCGGAGCCGAGCTGGGTGATGTCGTCGAAGGTCCCCGCGGCTTCGAGCTCCTGAACGGCGTCCGCCCGGGCGCGCATGTTTTCGGTCTTGTCGACGGCGCGCTGCATGGCGAGGCCGACGTCGGCCATCTGCTCGCCGACGCCCGTGGCGGCCTCGGAGATCCGAACCTGCGCCTCGGCGGCCGAGTACTGCGCCTTGATGACCTCCTTCTTGGTGCGGAAGGCTTCGATCTTGGCGCGCAGTTTCTGCTCGGAGTCGGTCAGCTTCTGCTGCTGAGCTTCCAGTTCGGTGACCTGCGTGTCGAGCGACTGGAGCTCCGTCTGGGCGACGTTCTTGCGTTCGAGCGCGGCGCGGGCCAGGTCCTCCTGGCCGGCGGCGACGGCCTGGCGGGCCTGCGTGTCGAGCTTGACGAGGCTCTGCTTGAGGCTCCCCTCCTGCATCTGCAGGCGCTTCTTCGCCGTGACCACGTCGGCGATGCCCTTCTTGACGTTCTGGAGCTGTTCGACCTGCTTCTGGTAGCTGTAGTCCAGCGTCTCGGCAGGGTCTTCGGCGCGGTCGAGGAGCTTCGAGACCTTCGCCTTCACGACGGTAGACATTCGCCCGGTGAGCCCGGCCATCTGATCCTCCTATGTGGTTGCCGCTGAGCGGCCGGCGACGGACCGGCCGACAGCTCCAAGCCTAGCCGACGGGCCCCTCCCGCCTCGCCGCCTCGCCGAGGCTCAGAGGCCGAGCGGGTGGCGGACCCGGTATCCGCCGTTGCCGGTGCGCAGCGGCCGCCAGCGCGGTCCCTGCAGTCCGGCGGGATCGTCGGAGGCGCTCGTGTCGAGGCGCAGCCCGGCGACCGTCATGTAGGCGTGGCCCGGGTTCGAGAAGACAGCGATCCAGCGGCCCGGACCGTGCGACCCCCAGGTTTCGAATTCCGAGGAGTCCTCGGGGGTGCTCAGCAGGCTCGCCCCGTGCAGAGCGAAGGAGACCGTGCCCGAGCAGTCGTAGCCGTGCGCCGTGAAGGAGGCGTGGCCGCCGCCCCAGACGTAGGGAAGGCCGATCACCTCGTTGCCGGCCCAGACGACCTGCTGGACCGTGGCGGGGGCGTTCATCGGCGCGGCCGCGAGGCCGTTCACGAAGCGGGCGGTGTTGCCCGGCACGAGCAGCTCCGGGCGCACGGTCGGGCCGGTCGCCGAGCTCATGCCGTCGCCGCTGGTCAGTTCTGAGGGGATCGTGCCGGTGGCGGCCGGCGCCGGGGCGGTGGTGGGGGCGGCGCCGCCGGTCGCGCTCGTGCTGGCGGCGCTGCCGGTCGTCGAGGAGACGCCCGCCGCGTAAGGGACGACTTCGCCGGTCGCGGTCTTCATGTAGACGGGCCCCTTGTAGGCGACGCTGCGCGAGCGGGCGGTGATCGGGAAGGTCTTGACCTTCGGGGCGCTCGTCGTCGGCGCCGAGGCGGTGGTCTTTTCCGTAGCGGCGGAGCCGCCGGTGTTCGCCGCGAGGGCGGCGGACGCGCTGGAGCCCATCACTGTCAGGCTGCACAGCAACGCGCCTACGGTACGTACCTGCAAAACAGAACCTCTTTCGTCGGCCTGCGGGGTTAGCTGACGGGCTAGCGCTGAAAGAGCCTGCGCTTCCCACGGTTCCGTCCGCGGGATTCGCCCCAACAACCTGGGTCCCCCGTCCCCTGACTCCGTGTCAGAGGCTCGGCGTTCGGCGGCACGCTAGCAAACTGCAATGACGCTTGCAGGCAGTGCCGCCCCAGAAATCGATTTTCCCCCGCAATACCAGGCGTTCCGACCTCCCCGGTAGTGTGCCCCGGCGGATGCGGTTCAGGCATGCTTCAACGCGCGGCGCGATTCTCCTCTCCCTCGCGGCGCTGCTGATCGGGGGCTGCGGGAAGACCGGACCGACGGCGCCCTCCTCCGGCGGGGGCCCGCTGCGCAAGATCGCGCCGGTCGAACGCGAGGGCGCGATCTCCGTCACGACGCGCAACACGACCCGCGTCGGCGGCGCGACCGCCGCGGTCGACGCGGCCGCTGTGGCGCGCGTCGTCTACCCCGGCCTGACGAGCACCTCGCGACCGCAGACGGTCGTCGTCGTCGACGGGCGCACGTGGCCCGTCGCGCTGGCCGCGTCCTCGCTGTCCTCCGCGCCGCTGAACGCGCCGATCCTCTACGCCGAAGGCGACTCGCTGCCCGACGTCACCGTGCAGGCGATCGAAGCCATGCACCCGACCGGCGCCGGCCCGCTCGGAGCACAGGTGCTCGAGATCGGCACCCGCGCGAAGCTGCCGGCGCGAGTCACAGCTCGCCGGATCCCCGCCGCCGAACCGGCGGTCGTCGCCGCCGCGATCGAGCAGCTGCTGACCCAGGCGCAGGGCACGGCCCCCGCGCGGGTGATCGTGGTCGGAGGCGAAGGGGCGCGCGCGCTGCAGATGCCGGCCGCCGGCCTCGCCGCGGAGAGCGGGGCGCCGCTGCTCCCGGGCGGCACCGCCACCCTTCCCGCCGCGACCGCCGCGACTCTGCGCGGGCTCCATCGCCCCTCGATCTACCTAGTCAACCCCGCCGCGCTCGGGCGCACGGCGCTGAGCGAACTCGCCAAGGCGGGGCGCGTGACGCGGATCCCCCAGGCCGCGGCGGGCGAAGCGCCGACCGTCGCGGGAGCGGCGATCGAGGCGGCCCGCTTCACCGACGGGACGTTCGGGTGGGGCGTCAAAGACCCCGGGCACGGGCTCGTCTTCGCGAGCGCCGGGCGGCCGCTGGACGCCCCCGCGGCGGCGCTGCTCTCGGCGACCGGCGAGTACGCGCCGCTGCTGCTGCTCGAAGCGCCCGACCGGATCGGGCCCGCGCTCGGCGCCTACCTCGCCGACATCCAGCCCGCGTACACCTCCGCGCCCGAATTCCAGCCGGTCCGCGGTGTCTACAATCACGGCTGGCTGATCGGCGACGAACACGCGATCTCGCTGGGCACGCAGGCGGAGCTGGACGCGCTGCTCGAGATCAGCCCCCGCAAGCAGGGCGGCGCCGAAGAAGCCTCGGTGCTGCAGGCCGAATAGCCGAAAGGACCGACTTGAGCCAGGCCGAGGACCCCCGCCGCACGCAGCGCAAGCAGTCGGGCCAGGACGTGACGGTCGAGGACGTGCGTCAGCTGATGGGCGCCTCGACCCCCCATTTCGCGCTGCAGTTGCGCAACCGCATCGCGACGCTGATCGACGGCCTCCCCGCCGACCATCCGGCGCGGCGCGAAGGCGAGCGCGAGATCGCGCGCCTGGAGAGCCTCGGCTTCAGCGGCGAGGTACGCGGCGAGGGGGCGAACGAGGGCGAGCGCCCGATGCCGTCGCTGAGCCTCGCCCCCGAGACGACCTGAGCTTCGTCCGTTCGCTCAGCCGTCCGCGGCGGCCCAGCGCCTGCCCCTCGCTCGACCATCGGCGGCGGCCCAGCGCCCGCCCCTCGCTCGGGCGCTAACGGCGACGCAGCGCGAAGACGCGCTCGCGGCGCGCCTCCTCGAACTGCACCCGCAGGTAGCGGAACAGCAGCCAGAAGAGCGGGACGTCGATCGCCAGCGGCACGAGGATCAGCGCCGCTCCGCGCGCGCCGAGCGCGAACAGGCCGAGCGCGATACCGCCGTGGACGAGCGCGGTCGGGACGACCGCCAGCAGCGAGGAATGCGACCGGTAGCCGGTGCGGTGCTCCCTGATCGAGAACTCGAGCGTTCCGAGCACGACGGCGCCGAGACCGGCGTAGAGCAGACGGCCGTCGCGGTCGATTACCCCGACGACCGTCCCGATCGCCCCGACGAAGATCAGCAGCTCGGAGAAGGGCCACGGGTGCCACGGGGCCTGCGGCCGCTCGCCGACGCCGCCGGGGTCACGGTGGGAGACCCGCTCGGAGGCGGGGCGGCGGGCGCCGCGCTCGCGACGCGCCGACGGACCGGGTGCGCTCGGGGCGCTCGGCTGGACGGTGGCGGGGCCGGCCCCGGGCTCGGTGGCGGCGTTCGCGCGTCGCTTGCGCGCGCGGCCGCGCCTGCCGGCGTTTCGCTTCGGCATCGCTCAGGCGCTCGGCCGGGAGTGACCGCTCGGCATCGCCGTCGATGCTAGCGCCTATGCTGGCGACGATGTCCCTGCACACAGGCGCCGATCCGGCCCCGACGGGCGGTATCCCCGAGAGCGCCCTGCCCGGCCCCTATCCCGTCGGCCGCTACGCCGCGAAGCTGCGCGAGCGGCTGCGCTCGCTCGCCCGCGTGCAGCTGCTGGGCGAGCTCGTGAACCTGCGCGTCGCCCGCACGCGCGTCTACTTCGAGCTGCGCGACGCGAGCGGCGCGATCCCCTGCGCCGCCTGGCTGAACGACTGGGAGCGGATGCTCGCGAACGGCCAGGCGCCAGCCGAGGGGATGCAGGTGGTCGTCGCCGGGGGCTGCGACTACTACCCGGGCAGCGCGAGCGCCTCGCCCGCCTTCTCTTTCAACGTCACCGACCTGCGCGTGGCGGGCGAGGGGGACCTGCTCGCGCAGATCGACCGTCTGCGCAAGCAGCTCGACGCCGAGGGCCTGCTCGAGCGCCAGAAGCGCCTTGAGCTGCCGACGCTGCCCCGCTCGATCGGGATCGTGACCGGCGAGAGCGGCAAGGCCCGCGACGACCTCGTCGCGGCGCTGGAGCGCCGCGGCTGGGCGGGTCGCCTCGTGTGGGCGTTCGCGCCCGTCCAAGACCGTCACGCGGCGCCCGCGATCGCGCGGGCGCTCGGCGACCTCGCCGCGACGCGGGCGGTCGAGGTCATCGTCATCGCCCGCGGCGGGGGGTCGCTCGCCGACCTGCTCTGCTTCTGCGACGAGACGCTCTGCCGGACCGTCTCGATGCTGCCCGTGCCGGTGATCGCCTCGGTCGGCCACCACACCGACAGGACGCTGCTCGACGACGTCGCGGCGGTCAGCTGCTCGACGCCCACCCACGCGGCCGAGGCCGCCGTGCCGCTCGACTGCGGGCGCGCTCGCGCCGAGCAGCTCGCCGCCGCCGTGCGGCTCTCCGAGCACGCCGGGCGTGCGCTCGCGGCGCGCTCGCGCCAAGCCGAGTCGGCGGGGCGGCTGTCCGAGCACGGTCGCCGCGCGGTGCTCGACCGCGCCCGTCGCCTGGCGCTGCTCTCGCGGGCCCCGGCGGCGCACCTGGACCGCCAGCGGGGCCGCCTGCACCAGCAGCTGCGCGAGATCCGCGCCGGCGCCCGGCGGCGGCTCGGCGACGAGCGGCGCCTGAACGGGACGCGGGCGACCGTCGTGGGACGCAAGGCCGACGCGACGCTGCGGGAATGCCGCGAGCGCCGTCCCCGGGAGCTCGAGCGGCTCGTCCTCGCGCTCGCCGCCCACGACCCCCAGCGAACGCTCGAGCGCGGCTACGCGCTCGTCTCCTCCCCGGCCGGTGAGCCCGTCACGAGCGCCGCCGCCGCCAAGGCGTCCGGCGAGCTCTCGCTGCGCTTCGCCGACGGCGAGCTCCCAGCCCGAGCGGTGAAGCGGTGAGCGCCGAGCCGGGAGCAGGCACGGACGCGGGCGCGCCGGCCGAGCGGCTCACCTACGAGCAGGCCGCGGGACGGGTCGAAGAGATCATCCGGCGGCTGGACTCGGGCGAGGCGAGCCTGCAGGAGACGCTCGCGCTGGTCGCCGAGGGCAAGACGCTGATCGAGCAGTGCGCGGGGGAGCTCGCGGCGGTCGGGAGCGCGCTGGAGGAGCTCAAGCTCGACGAGCTCGTCGCGCGACTCGAGCGCGAGGCGGGCGGGGCGTGAGCACCTGGGACCTCCTCGCGGGCCTCGAGCTCGAGATCGAGGACTACGCCCTGGAGGGCCTGCAGGAGGAGGTCTCGAGCGACTTCCTGCGCAAGAGCACCGTGATCGCGCTGCGCGGCCGTGGCAGCGAAGGGCTCGGCGAGGACGTGACGTATGACGCGGTCGACCAGGAGATCCTCCAGCAGGCCGGCCCGACGCTGCCGCTCGCGGGCCGCTTCACGATCGCGAGCTTCTGCGAGCGCCTCGCCGACCTCGAGCTGTTCCCGGAGCCTCCACAGCGCGAGGTCTCGGCGCGCTACCGGCGCTGGGCGTACGAGTCGGCCGCGCTCGACCTGGCGCTGCGCCAGGCCGGGGAGACCCTGGCGGGGGCGCTCGGCCGCGAGCCCGCGCCGGTCCGCTTCGTCGTCTCGCTGCGCCTCGGCGAACCGCCCAGCCTGGCGCCGCTGCGGCGGCGCCTGGACCCCTACCCGTCGCTGCGCTTCAAGCTCGACCCGACCTCCTCTTGGGATGAGGAGCTGATCGCGAGCCTCGTCGCGACCGGCGCGGTCGACTCGGTCGACTTCAAGGGCCTCTACAGCGGCACGGTCGTCGACCAGCCGCCCGACCCGCTGCTCTACGGGCGGGTCGTCGAGGCGTTCCCCGACGTGTGGATCGAGGACCCGAACCTGACTCCCGAGATCGACGCGCTGCTCGCCCCCCACCGCGATCGCTTCTCCTGGGACGCCCCGATCCACTCGATCGAGGACATCGAGGCTCTCCCGTACCCGCCGAAGATGGTCAACATCAAGCCGTCGCGGCTCGGCGGCCTCCGCAACCTGCTCGACGCCTACGACTACTGCGCCGAGCGGGGAATCGGCAACTACGGGGGCGGCCAGTTCGAGCTCGGGGTCGGGCGCGGGCAGAACCAGTACCTGGCCTCGCTGTTCCACGCCGACGCGCCCAACGACGTCGCGCCGACCGGCTTCAACCTGCCCGAGACGCCGAGCGGCCTGCCTTCGAGCCCCTTGCAGCCGGCGCCGGCCGAGAGCGGCTTCCGCTGGGGCTGAGGACCGTCCGTCGCCACGGCGCAACTTCCGTGGCGACGGCGCGTTTGCAGCGACAGAGCCGGTAACTTCGGTTCGAGCCGACGGGAGACGCTCGCGCCGCCCGGCGGCGCCGTACGTACCTCGGCACGAAAGGATCCCTCGTGATTCCGGCGAGCCAGAGCGCCGCAGCCCGATTCGCCGCGCTCGCCAGCACGCTGCTGGCGGCGACGCTGGCGCTCGCCTGCACGGCCCCGGAGGCACCCGCGGCGAGCCCGGGCGGGACCTCGGCCGGCGGGGGCGCGACGACGGTCGTCAGGCAGTCCGGCAGCAGCGCCCACGTGACGAGCGTGCGGATCACGAGCGTCTCGTGCACGCCCTCGCCGCGCTGCAGCGGGAACCCGCGCCAGGTCTCCACGCACGGCACGCTCGCGCTGAAGGGGATCGGCCTGCAGCCGGGGATGGTGCTCGGCTTCCCGAAGAAGGCGGGCGCGCGCGTCACGGCCTCCTCTCCGCAGGCGCGCCTGCGCAAGACCTCGCTCGGACTGCTCGCGACGGTCCCCAAGGCGGCGCACTCCGGCCACGTGATGATCCTCCTCAGCCACGGCCGCTACACGAGCTCCTACGGCCCGATCTACGTCTACACCCACGCCCTGCACCCGCCGGCCAAGAAGGTGACGAACCCGATCGTCGCGGGCGGCGTCGGGGCGGGCGCGCTCGAAGGCCAGGGGATGTGGATCTGGTACGTCAGCAAGTCGAGCGGCGGCTCGGTGCCGGCGATCGTCGCCCAGGCGCACGCCGCGGGCGTCACGACGGTGTTCGTGAAGAGCTCCGACGGGTCGAGCAACTACTGGAGCCAGTTCTCCTCGCAGCTGGTCTCCGAACTGCACGCCGGCGGGCTGAAGGTCTGCGCGTGGCAGTACGTCTACGGGACGAACCCGACCGGCGAGGCCGAACTGGGCGCGGAGGCCGCCGCGAACGGCGCCGACTGCCTGGTGATCGACGCGGAGTCCGAGTACGAAGGCAAGTACGCCGCGGCGCAGAGCTACGTCGCGACCCTGCGCGCGAAGGTCGGCCCGAACTACCCGCTCGCGCTGGCCTCCTTCCCGTACGTCTCCTACCACGGCACGTTCCCCTACTCGGTCTTCCTCGGCCCGGGCGGCGCGCAGTTCAACGCCCCGCAGATGTACTGGAAGGACATCGGCGTCTCCGTCGACACGGTCTACGCGAACACCTACATCGCCAACCGCATCTACCAGCGGCCGATCTTCCCGCTCGGGCAGACGTACGGCGGGGTCTCGCAGTCCGACCTGCTGCGCTTCCGCGAGGAGGCGCTCGACTACGGGGCCTCGGGCTGGTCCTTCTGGGACTGGCAGGAGACGAGCGCGGCGAGCTGGAGCACGCTGGCGGCCCCGATGACGCCCCTCACGAGCGTCACGCCGAACACGAGCTACCCGGAACTCTCGAAAGGGAGCAAGGGCGATCAGGTGCTGTGGCTGCAGGAGCACCTCGCCACGGCCGAGCCGAGCCAGGAAACGACGGGCAGCTTCGGCAGCCAGACGACCGCCAACCTCACCGCCTTCCAGACCGCCAACGGGATCCCCGCGAGCGGCGTGGCGACGGCGCAGACGTGGGCGGCTCTGCTGGCGCTCGCGCCGGTCGAAGTGAAGTGGACGGGCAAAGGGCCCAGCGCGTAGGAGCTGCACCCGCGGGGAGCGCCCGGTCGTCGCGATGCTCCTGACCGTCGGCGCGGCTTGACCGCCGCCGTCACCCTGTGGAAGGATCGCTTGCGCATGCTGCAGAGCCGCCGGCCCGGTAGAGGAGCCCGATCGACGCACCGGGGACCGGCGCTCGTCGCGGCGATCGCGCTGGGCGCGGCGCTCGCCGCGGCTTGGCCGGTGGCACCGGCGGGCGCCGTCACGACAGCGACGTTCCCGTACACGGGGGCTCAGCAGAAGTTCATCGTGCCGGCGGGCGTGACGAGCGTGCACGTGCTGGCGGTCGGCGGTGCCGGCGGAAACGGCTTCGGGCCCGGCGGCGGCCCGAGCGGCGCACCCGCCGAAGTCTCCGGCGACCTCGAAGTCCTCCCCGGCCAGACGCTCTACGTCGAGGTGGGCGGCACGGGGATCGGAGCTGAAATCTTCGGCTCCGAAGCCTTCAACGGGGGCGCGAACGGCGGCGAGGGAGCCGGCGGTGGGGGCGGCGCGTCGGACGTGCGCCTCGAGTCGCGACCGACGCCCGACACGCCCGCGTCCCTGTTCTCGCGCCTGATCGTGGCCGGCGGCGGGGGCGGAGGCGGCGCCGGGGTCGGTGGGACCACCGGAGGGACGGGAGGCGCGGCGGGGTCCGCGGGCGGCGCAGCATCGGTCGGCACGGGCGCGGGAGGCGCCGCCGGGACCGAAGAATCCGGGGGCGTCGGGTGTGGCGGCCTGTGCAATGGCAAGCTGGGACGAGGGACCGAGGGCAACCTCACCAAAGCGGGAACGTCGGGCGGCGGAGGCGGCGGAGGCCTCTTCGGCGGCGGAGGCGGCGAAACGAACGGGAAAGAAGAAAGCGGTGGAGGCGGCGGAGGCGGTGGCTCCTCGCTGCAGCCCGCCGGCGGCAAGACGACGATCCCGGCCGCCGCGAGCGCGCCCGAGGTCCAGATCAGCTACACGCCTCCCGCGGCCACGAGCGGAGGCGGCACCCCGACGCCCTCCTCGATCCCCTCGAACGTCTTCTCGCTGCTGCGCCCGGTCATCGGGGTCGGCGACACGGTCACGCTGGTTCTCGACCTGCCGGGCAAGGGGGCCGCGACCGCCGTCGCGACAGCGACCCGCGTGGTCACCGCCAGGAAGCACGGCAAACGGGTCCGCAAGAAGCAGCGCTTCACGTTCGGCACGGCGCGCGCGGCAGTGACGGCCTCCGGTGCGCTGGAGCTGACGATCAAGCCATCGGCGGCGGGTCGGAAGGCCCTTGCTAGGCACAGGCCGTTGCCGGTCGCGATCGCCGTGACGTTCACCCCGACGGGCGGCAAAGCAGCCACGCAGAAGACGGGCCTCACCCTCCCCCGCCGCTAGCGGTGACGTGACGGCGCGCCACGCGCCCGTAAGGCCCCACCGATCGGGGCCCCGGCAGGAGCGGCGGAGGCACGTCCCGATCAGAGCCCGGCGAGCGCGAAGCAAGCCGCGACGGCGAGGTAGCCCGCGGCGATCCGGCGACGAGCCGTCAGCGGGCGTCGCGTGAGCCGCTCATACGTCATCGCGACCGCCAAAGCGCCCATGGCGAGCGGTTGCGCGACAGGCACGAGCAAGGCGGCGGCCATCGCCGGCCCGCATGACGCGACGCACCCGCTGGCGTTGATCCAGCCGAAACGGGAGACGGCGGCCAGGCGCCGGGGCCCGTCGGGCGGGAGCGCCGCACCACGGTGGCAACGGGCCAGCGCGCGGCGCTTGAGCGGCGTCAGCTCGTAGCAGGCGGCGAGGCCGAGGACGATCGCGAACAGAGCATCGGCGGACGAGCCGGCGAGCCGCGAGGCGAGCGCCGTGGCGCCGAGCCCGAACGTCAGCCAGGCGGCCAGATAGACGAGCACGAACACGGCTACCCCCGATGACCGGTGGCGGGGGAAGCTGTTCGTGGCGACGTACTGAGCGGCCGGCAGCTCGCCCGGCAGCGCCATCGCGGCGGTCATCAGCAGCCACATCGATGTCCCTCCCAGCAGGCCGTCCCCGGAGCGGCTCGATCCGACGCCGGCGAAGGCCATCCCCGGCGCGCACCACCACGTCGAGGCGCTCGCGCCCGCGGCTCCTCCCGAGGCGCCGAGCCACAGCCACGCACAGACAACCCAGGCGGCTGCCACGGCGGCGGCGACGACTCGAACCTGAGCGCTCAGATGCAGGCGGCGCAACGGGGCGAGCCGGCGGACGGCGCCCCCGGTCACGCGTCGTAGAACACGCTGAGACGCCCCAGCTCGATCGGGCGGTCCTCGTGAGGTGTCGGCGATACGCCGCTGCTGCCCCCGGCTCCCGGCTCGACGAGATCGAGCGGCGCGAACGTCACGGGTAGCTCGTGCCCCGCCCATTGACCCCGCGCCGCGAGCTCGCGGGCGATCGGCGTGATGTCGTATGAGACCCCGAGCGCGTGCGGCTGCTCGTCCCCGACGGGATTGCGCGCGCGCTCGATGCCGAAGAACGACAGCGTGCCGAGGAAGCGAGGGCTGTCGGGACGGGGCGGTTCGCCCCCCTCCAAGTCGGCGTAGACGAGATAGCTGATGCCCGGGTTGTTCTCGCCGGCGATCTCCTCGACGTTCAGGTAGGCGTGCACGTGCTCGCCGAACCCCTCGGCGGCGTGCTCGCCGATCGGCACCGAGACGGTCGTCTGCCGGCCGGTCAGCGTGATCCCCTCGCTCGTCGCTCCGATCATCTCTCTGGGCGGTGGTGGTGTCATCGCGACTGGAGCCGGTGCGGGCGGAGCAGGCGCCGCCACGGGTGGAGCGAGCGGCGCGACGGGCTGGACGGGTTCCGTGTCATAGGTGTAGCCGAGCTGTGCGGCGGTCGCAAGCACGTCCGCGGAACGCATCTTGACTTCCTGGCGATGCTCGTCGTAGAAGGAGAACTCGAACGTCAGCCAGTCGGGTTCCGTCGGATCTTCGTGATGAGCGCCCGCGATCCCGATCCATTCGGACCAGAGCCTGTCGATATTGGCGTGATGCAGCCAGAAGATGGGATCCTGCGCCGCCGTTTCCGGGTACAGCATCAGGCCTTTCACGAACACGTGCACGAGGTTGTGCGGTTCGTTCTCCACCTTTCCGAAGGTTTCGCCCGAGTGCTGAAATCCAGTTTCGGGTCCGCCGAATTCCGCTTTGCCGATGAAGTGCGGTCGCGCGCGCGCCTTCAGCGGCGAGGTGACGGATTCGGGCATCCCGCGTTCGCCGCGGTTCAGTCGCGAGTCACGGCCGGCGACGTACAGGGGGCTTTCCTGACCGGGCGGCGGCTCCCTGAAGGGCTCGGGGAGGAACGCGTGCTTTCCGCCCTGGCAGTAGTTCCAGTAGGGCAGCGTCCAGTCGGCCTGCCCGCCGTTTTCGACCACCGTCGCACGGACGATGCGCTCGAAGTAGTACAGGTACATGCGATGCCACGGGAGGAAGTACCAAGTCGCGTGCTGGCACTGGTTCCAGAGGTTCTCTGCCGGTTCCGTCAGGGTCCCGTGGATGTTCGCCTGGTAGCTCCAGCTCGTCGGATCGCTCGGTTCGCGTTCCTTCATCGTCTTGACCGCGCTCGCGTACTCGGTGACGATCCTGTCGTCGGCAGCCAGACTCGAGATCTCTTTTCTGACCAACACCGCCCCAGCCCCGTTCATCGCCCCTCCTCGGGTCGCGCTTTGTACTCGCGCAAGTCTGGACGGATCGGACGGCCGCGGTCAATGGGTCGGAGATATTCTCGCTATTGAAACTGCCCCAATTTGCGAATGTTTCGGCCGTTGTTCCCTCCGGCGCTTACGCCGAAGGGAACACCATCGGGGGCCGGGCCGGGAGCGAAGCCCTCGGCCGGACCTCAGACGCGCTGGATCAGCGTGCCCGTGCCGAGCCCGCCGCCGCAGCACATCGTCACGAGGCCGACCTCCTTGTCGGAGCGCTCGAGCTCGTGCAGCAGCGTCGTGATCAGCCGCGCGCCGGTCGAGCCGAGCGGGTGGCCGAGGGCCATCGCGCCGCCGTTGACGTTGACGCGGTCCATGTCGGGCTCGAGCTCCCGGCGCCACGCGGCGACGACGGGGGCGAAGGCCTCGTTGATCTCGAACAGGTCGATGTCGTTGATCGACATGCTGTTGCGCTGCAGGATCTTGCGCGTCGCGGGGATCGGCCCCTCGAGCATTTTCACCGGGTCGCAGCCGACGGTCGTCTGGTCGACGATCCGCGCGCGTGCCTTCAGGCCGAGCGCCTTGGCCTTGTCCGCCGACATCAGCAGCACCGCGGCCGCGCCGTCTGAGATCTGCGAGGCGTTGCCTGCGGTGATCTTGCCGTCGGGCTTGAAGGCCGGCTTCAGCTGCGAGAGCGCCTCGAGGTTCGTTTCGGGCCGGATCCCCTGGTCGGTGACGAGCGTCTGCCCGTTGACCTCCATCGGCACGATCTCGCGCTCGAAGCGGCCCTCCTCGGTCGCCTGGTGGGCGAGCGCGTGCGAGCGGACGGCAAGCTCGTCGAGCTCGGAGCGGGAGATCTCCCACTGGTCGGCGATCATCTCCGCGCCGAGGCCCTGGCCGACGATGTTGTGCTTTGCCATCAGCTCCGGCGTGAACGCGTAGCCGAAGTCCTCCTGGGTCTTCATCCCCGCGGCGAACGGCAGGTGGCCCATGTGCTCGACCCCCGAGCCGATCATCGCGTCGTGCACGCCCGCCGCGATCAGCGCGGCGGAGAAGTTGACGGCCTGCTGGGCGGAGCCGCACTGGCGGTCGACGGTCGTCCCCGGCGCCTCGATCGGCAGGCCCGCTTCCAGCCACGCGTTGCGGGCGATGTTGAAGCCCTGCTCGCCGAACTGCTGGACGCAGCCCGCGATCACGTCCTCGACCTCGATCGGGTCGATCCCCGCGCGCTCGATCACCTCCGTGTAGGTCTTGGCGAGCAGCTTGTTCGGGTGCGTGTCCTTGTAGTAGCCCTTCTCCTTGTGGCCGCGTCCGATCGGCGTGCGCACCGCCTCGACGATCACGACTTCCCGGCCCTCTGCTTGCCTCATCTGCGAAGTCCTCCCAGTTCTCGAGTTCAGGGGCAGCTCGAGCGGCCTCGCCGGAGCGCCGCAGGCCGCGCGAGCTCCTCTGGAAAGATGCCCGGGCCCTGCAGCGCGTACTGTACCGCCTGCCCGCCGAGGGCTGGCCGAGCGGCCAGCCGGCGAAGCCGACCGGCAGGGAAGCCCGAGAAACCGAGAGCAAAGGAGCGTTGTGCCAAAACGTCTTGCCGTAGCCGGAAGCGGCGCGATCGCCTGCGGGCTCGCGGCGACCGCCGCCCACCACGGCCCCGTGCTCCTGCTCGCCCGCTCGGAGAGCTCGGCCGACCGCGCCCGCGCGACGGTCGAGAAGACGCTCGCCAAGCTCGGCGCCGAGGTCGACCCGGAGCACGTCGAAATCGTCACCGAGCCGGACGCGCTCGCCGAGGCGACCTTCTGCGTCGAGGCCGTCGTCGAGGACCACGACGTCAAGGCCCGCCTGCTCGGCGAGCTGAACGGGATCGTCGGCCCCGAGGCGATCCTCGCCTCGACGACCTCCTCGCTGTCGGTCGAGCGCCTGGCCGAGGCCAGCGGCCGGCCCGACCGCTTCCTCGGCCTCCACGTCTTCAACCCCGTCACGCGCATGAAGCTCGTCGAGCTCGTCTTCCCGAAGGCGGCGAGCGAGGAGACCCGGCGCCGGGCCCTCGACCTGTGCGAGAAATTCGAGAAGACGCCGGTCGAGGTCCCCGACATCCCCGGCTTCGTCGTCAACCGCCTGCTGTTCCCCTACCTCTTCAGCGCCGTCCGGCTGCTCGAAGAGACGGGCATGGACGCGGCCGACGTCGACACCTGCATGAAGCTCGGCGCGGGACACCCGATGGGCCCGCTGGCCCTGCTCGACCTGGTCGGCCTCGACGTCTCCGCGGCGATCGGCGAGACGATCGGCGAGCCCGTCCCGCCGCGCGTTGACGCACTGATCGCCGAAGGCGCTCTGGGCCGGAAGACCGGCCGCGGGCTGCACAGCTACTAACCATCGAGGGGCCCGCGCGGAGAATGCTGAACCGGGCGGTTCAGCATTCTCTGAGGAAGGGGGCCATGCGCCCCTCCTGGCGAATACTGAACCGGGCGGTTCCGTGTCCTGATCGGAAGGACCTTCACCCCCCTCCGAAACCAAGATTTATCCAGCCTGAATCTGCTTTTAGGTCGCCTTCATCACGGTGGCGATACTTGTTGATGCGACCTCAAAGTCGCAACGCACACCCGCCTCCTCCCAGTGCGCACGATCCGGTCCGCTCCCCCCGCGGGCCGGACGTGTTTAAGGGCGGCTCGAGCCGTCCTCCTCGCGGTCGCGGCGCGGGACGGCGCGCCGCTCGCGGATACGGACCGCCTCGATCCGGTTGTCACGGACCGACTCGACGCGGATCGAGTAGCCGTCGGCGGTGACGGTGTCGCCGCGGCGAGGCAGGCGGCCCAGCTCGGCGAAGACGAAGCCGCCGACGGAGTTGTAGGCGTCGCTGTCGGCGGGCAGGTCGAGGCCGTAGTCGGCGAGGTCGGTGACCGCGACGTGGCCGCGAACGAACCAGTCCCCGTTCGCGAGCCGGCGGACCTCGCCGGCGGTCGGGTCGGTCTCGTCGGCGATCTCCCCGACGACCTCCTCGATGATGTCCTCGACCGTCACGACCCCGACGACGCGCCCGTACTCGTCGACGACGACCGCCATCGAGGTTCGACCCCGCTGGAGGTCCGCGAGGAGGTCGTCCAGAGGCTTGGTCTCGGGGACGATCAGCGCGTCGTGGACGACTGGCGCGACCGGCGCCTCGGGCCCGGCCGAGATCAACTGGCCGGCGAGCTCGGAGACGTGGACGAGGCCCTTGACCCGGTCGCGGTCTTCGTTCTCGGTCACGACCAGGCGGGTGTGGCCGCTGGAGACGCACAGCTGCACGGCCGCGCCGACGTTCTGGGAGGCGTCGAGCGTCACCACCGCCGGGATCGGCGTCATCACCTGGCGGGCTTCCTGCTCGTGCAGATGGAAGACGCCCGTCAGCATCCCGGCCTCGCCGGGATCGATGTGGCCGCCGGCGTAGGACTCGGCGATCAGCCGCTTGAGCTCGTCGGAGGAACCGCCCCGGCGCTCGACCGACATCTCGACGCCGAGCAGGCGCAGGATCCGGTTGGAGACGGCCGTGAGCATCACGATCAGCGGGTGGAAGATCACCCTGAAGGCCTGCAGCGGCCGGGACACCCGCCGGGCCACCGCCTCGGCGCGTTCGATCGCGTAGAACTTCGGGACCATCTCGCCGCCGACCAGCTGGACGACCGCGATCACCCCGAAGGCGACGACGGCGATCACGGCGGCCGCCACGCCGTGGCTCCAGGTGCTCCCCAGCGCCCCCTTCAGCAGCGCCGCGAGCGCGGGCTCGCCGAGCGCGCCGATCGCGATCGAGGTGATCGTGACACCGATCTGGACGGCCGAGATGTAGTCGTTCACCTCGGAGAGCTGTTTCAGCGCCAGGGGGGCGCCCTTGGCGCCCTCGTCGCGCATCACTTCCAGGCGCGCCCGCCGCGAGCGGACGAGCGCGTACTCGGCGATCACGAAGAAAGCGTTGATGGCGACCAGGACGGCCGCCAGGATCACCTTCAGGCCGTTCACGCGTACGCCGCGGTCCCCGCGGGCTTCACCTGCGCTGCTTCGGTGCCCCGTCCGGTGCGAGCGAGACGCGTGCGGGCCGGAGGGGCCACGCTACTTCGGGGAAGTTCTTCGTCGTCGTTCATCGCGCTGGTCAGCGTCTCAACGGTAGCAAGGCCCACCGGCGGAAGTTCGCGTGGGTCTCAGGCTCGGCCGAGGCCGTCGATCTGGCCGGCGAGCGCGAAGTCGGCGGCCGTGAGGCCGCCCGCGGAGTGCGTCGAGAGGGTCAGGCGGACCTTGTTCCAGCCGTGGATCAGGATGTCGGGATGGTGGTTGGCCCGCTCGGCGAGCTCTCCGACGCGGTTCACGAGGGCGAGCGCCGCGGCGAAGTCCGCGAGCTCGAGATCCCGGACGATCGCGTCGGCGCCCCCCTCGGAGGCCCGCTCCCAGCCGTCGAGGCCCGCCAGGCGCTCCTCGATCTCGTCCTTCCCCAGCGTCCCCATCTCCTGGCGAGCTTACCCGCTCGGCCCTAGAGTCATCCCATGCGCATCGTGAGCCTCGTCCCCCACGCGACCGAGCTGCTGTTCGCGCTCGGCCTCGGCGAGGAGATCGTGGGCGTGACCCACGAGTGCGACTTCCCGATCCAGGCGCTCGAGCTGCCGCACGTCACGCGGGACGTGCTCCCGGCGGGCCTGAGCGCGGGCGAGATCGACGCGGCGGTCCGCGAGCGGACGCTCGAGGGCCAGGCGATCTACGAGCTCGACGCGGACGCGCTCCGCGAGCTCGAGCCGGACCTGATCGTCACGCAGGCCCTGTGCCCGGTCTGCGCGGTCTCCTACGAGGACGTAGCGAAGATCGCCGACGAGCTCCCGTCGCGCCCGCGGGTGATCGCGCTCGACCCGAAGACGCTCGGCGAGACGCTCGGCGACATCAGGACCATCGCGGCGGCGACGGGCCGCCGCCGCGAGGGAGTCGAGCTGCTCGCCCGCACGGCCGGGCGGATCGACCGGGTACGGCTGGCCGTGCGGGGCCTGCGCCGGCCCCGGGTCGCGGCGCTGGAGTGGCTGGACCCGGTGTTCGTCGCGGGCCATTGGACGCCCCAGCTGATCGAGCTGGCGGGCGGCGAAGACGTGCTCGGCCTGGCGGGCGAGCCGTCGGAGACGGTCAGCTGGGAGCGCGTCGCCGAAGCGAGCCCCGAGGTGATCGTCGCGATGCCGTGCGGGTACGACGCCTCGCGCGCCCACGAGGAGGCGCTGGGCCACGCCGAGCGCCTGCGCGGGCTCGGCGCGCTGCGGACGGTCGCGGTCGACGCCTCGGCCTACTTCTCGCGCCCCGGCCCGCGGCTCGTCGACGGCCTCGAGCTGCTCGGCGCCCTGCTCCACCCCGCCCGCTTTCCCGAGGTCGAGACCGCCGGGCGGGCGATCGAGCTCGAGCGGCAGAGCGCGTAGCTACGCGATCCCCGAGCCGGTCGCTTTGGCGACCAGGAGCGAGGCGGCAACGGCCGCGACGGCGAGCACAAGACACGCGATGAAGCCGAGCGCGGGCATGCGACGGCCGTCGGCCGTGCGGACAGCGTAGGCCGCCAGCGCGCCGCCGATGAGACCTCCGACGTGGGCTCCGACGGAGATGCCGGCCACGGAGAAGGTGATGACGAGGTTGAAGATGATCAGCAGCCCGAGCCCCGACTGCATCACGCTGAAGCCGCGCGCGCGGAGCTCGACGGCGGCGGCGCCCATCAGGCCGAAGATCGCGCCCGAGGCGCCGAGGCTCCCGCCGGCGGTCGCGAACAGCACGCCGAAGGAGCCGGCCAGCAGCGCGACCGTGTAGATCGCGGCGAAGCGCGCCGAGCCGATCGCGGGCTCGAGCATCATCCCGAGCACGTAGAGCAGGTACATGTTGAAGCCGATGTGCAGGAGGTTCTGGTGCAGGAACGCCGAGCTGACGAGGCGCCAGTACTGATGACCTTCGGAGATCGCGGCCCGAAACAGCTCGCCTTCGTAGACGACGGTCCCGTATGCGGCATGGCTGACGGTGAACTGGCCCTGCTCGGTCAGGTAGGCGATCACGTTGGCCGCGATCAGCGCGTAGGTGACGCGCGGGACCGCGGCCACGTCGCGCAGCCGCTTGACGGTCGTCTTCTGGCGCGCGCACTCGGGGCAGCGCATCCCAACCGGCGTGCTGGTCATGCAGTCGGGGCAGATCGGGCGTCCGCAGTTCGAGCAGGAGACGCCCGTCTCGCGGGACGGGTGGCGGTAGCAGGTTGCCATCGAGAGAAGGAGGCAGAGCGTAGCTGGGCGCCGGGCGCGTTCCCGCCAGCCGCGGGAGCGCGGGACGGACGCGCGCGCCTAGCGCTCGCCGAGCAGCTTTCGGGTCTCGCGCTCCAGGTCCTCGACGGCGCGCTCGGCGGCGCGCCGCAGGCCGTGCAGATTGGGCGGCGTGGAGGACGCGCGGCGCCGCGCGCGCAGCACGACGAGAGCGGCCCCGGCGGCGCTGCCGGCGACGAGGGCCGCGGCGGGCCGGGCCCAGTTGCGGGGGTCGCGCATCGCCGAGAGCTCCCACGCCTCGAGCTCGTCGGCGGCCATCTCGGTGATGCTCGTGAGGGTGCCCTCGAGGCGCTCGACGAGGTCGGCGGGCGGCTCGATCGGAGCGAGCGCTTCGCGCAGCAGCCCCTCGAAGTTCGTCGCGGCTTCGCTCATCGGCTCACGCCCCCTTCCCGGCCGCCGGCTCGGCCTCGCCCCCGGTGCGGTCGCCGACGATCTCCTCGAGCTGCCGGATCGCGCGATGGATCAGGACCTTCGTCGCGCCGTCGGAGCGTCCGAGCGCCCGCGCGATCTCGCGGTTGTCCATGCCGAGCGCGAAGCGCATGATCAGCGCCTCCCGCCGGTCGTCGGGCAGCATCGCCACCCCGTCGAGGATGCGACTCAGCTCGTCGCGGCCCTCGACCAGCTGCTCGGTCGTGTGCGGGGCCGTGATCGTCGTCGTCTCGTCGATCGGCGAGGCGGGCTTGCGCGAGCGGTCGCGGTAGAGGTTCGCGGCGAGGTTGTGCGCGATCCTGATCAACCACGGCCGCAGGGGCCGTCCGTCCGATTCGCGCTGGGCGCGCTCGAAGTGGCGATACGCCTGCAGGAAGGTCTGCTCGGTCAGGTCCTCCGCGTCGTGATGATTGCCCACCCGGTAGTAGGCGTAGCTGTACACGTCCCGCAGGTGCGCCCGGTACAGGTCGGAGAACTCCGCGTCGAGCTGCGCCTTTGTCTTCTCGCTGACGTGCTCGGCCACTCATTGCACCCTACCCCGTGCCGAGCCGGTGTCAGGCCGCGCGCGAGATCGTGGACGGCGGCGGGTCCGCCGCATCGGCGCACTGCTGCTCGGGCATCCCGCCGAGCCAGTCCCACTGCAGCCGCACGCACGCCCAGATCCGTTCGGTCACGGCTCCGGCGAGGGCGGGCGAGGAGCGCTCGACCGTCGGGTAGTGCAGCGGCTTGCCGACCCGCAGGCGGACCTTGCGCGGGCGGATCCGCCAGCCGCGGCGCACTTCGTCGGTCCCGATCACGGCGATCGGAGCGACCGGCGCGCCGGTCTCCAGGGCGAGCCGGCCGACGCCGCGCCTCGGTTCGGCGAGCGGGCGCCGGCGGATGCGGGTGCCCTCCGGGAAGACGACCACGCAGTCGCCCCTTTCGAGGATCTCCCGCGCCGTCGCCATCGCGTCGCCGTCGCCGGCGCCGCGGTCGACCGGGAAGGCCCCGAGCGCGTTGAGGAGCCACGCCTGCCAGCGCTTCTCGAACAGCTCGCGCTTTGCCATGTAGTAGACGGGCCGTTTGACGAGCGTGCCGATCACGAACGGGTCTAGGAAGCTGCGGTGGTTGGCCGCGAGCAGCAGCGGGCCGTCCTTGGGGAGGTGCTCCCGGCCGACCCTCTGCATGCGGAAGTAGAGGAGGAAGAACGGGACCAGGAGGCCCCGCAGGACCCAGTAGACGACGGGGTTGACCCCGCGCTTCAGGGAGCGCTCGCGGAAGCTTCCGAGGTCGACGTCGGGCTCGCCCTCGGGAGGCTCCTCGACGGGCGCGGGCCGGCGCGTTGAGATGGATATCGCCACGCCTTCTCTACACCGGCGGCGCCCGGCGCGTTACAGGCCCGATGCGCGGGGCTTGGGCCTCAGACGGAGGGCGCGGCGGAAGCCGCCTGGGCCGGCTCGCCCGGGGCTTCGCCGCTCAGCAGCCAGCCGTTGTCGGTCGGCCGCACGAGCCCGCTCTTGGAGAGCGTCGTGAGGGCGCTCGTGACGGTCGGCCTGCGGGCGGCGACGAGTTCGGCGAGGACCGCGTGGGTCAAGCGCAGCGGCACCGTCACGCCGCCGCTGCCGACGCGCCCCCAGCGTGCCGCGAGGTGCCAGAAGAGCATGTGCAGGCGCACGTCCACCCGCGCCTGGTGAACGATCGCCATGTTCACGGCGATGTTGCGCGAGCGCGTCACAGCTCGGCCGACGAGACGCCCGCCGAGCTGGGGGTACTCCGCGAGGTTCTCCATGAAGGCATCGTCGAGAATCGCGAGGCGGGCGGTCTCGAGCACACGCCAGCCGGTCGTCATCGGCAGCGTCGGGACTTCGTCGGAGCCCTCGGTCGGGCGCAGGATGTCGCCCTCGCCGAGCAGCTCGGCCCCGTAGCGGCCGTCGATGCCGACGCGCCTGACGAGCAACCCGTCCAAGACGAGCAGGCCGATGCCCAGGCCGACCCCGTCGACCGGAGGCGCCCCGCGCCAGCGGCCCGTCGGGATCGTCATCTCGCGCGCCACGCAGTCGGCGGTCGCCCGCTCGCGCAGTTCGGGCGGGATCGCCTCGGCGAGCCCGGGATCGAGCTCGAGCACGCGGCGCAGGCCGTTGTGTGTCGTCGGGGGTGCGGTTGCCATGTCGTAGATCGCGTCGCCCTCCGTCGAGCGGCAGGAAGGGCGTCCGCTGTCATTTCCGTTACCCGTATTTGAGGCGGCTGAACGACGTTCCTGGCAGGCGACCCGCCCGCGCAGCCTGCGGAGACCGCAGAAACCGCATCGGAAAGCGGAAAACTGGCGGTCGAAAGAAATCGTCCGAGATCCGTCGACCGGCGTCTCCCAGCCCGCGCGGCGGGCGGCCGCGCGCGAACCTATGATCGCCGTGATCCCTACGTGCCGGAGTAGCTCAGCTGGTAGAGCGCCTGTCTTGTAAACAGGGGGTCACGGGTTCGAGTCCCGTCTCCGGCTCTCCTACGCAGAAACCGCGTAAGTCCTGCGCCTCGGACGATGCGGGGCCCGGCTTGGCTTTGGTAGACATCCGGGATGCCTCGGAGGCAGATCCGCTTCGCGCGCACTGCCGTCGCGGCCGTGGCCGGCGTCGCGGCGGCGCTCGTCCTGACCCTCAGCTCGGGCAGCAGCGCCTCGTCGATCGCCGACTTCACCGGGCACTGGTCGCTCGTCGATCACGTCGTCTCCGGGCCCGAGACCGGGGAAGACTACCCGTGGAGCGGGGACTGGACCCAGACCGGCAGCGAACTGACGGGAACCGGGGGATACACGATCGTCGGGTCCGTCTCGGGGTCGACCGCGAACTTCAAAACGACCTCGGGCGGCAAATACGTCGCCACCTTCCACCTCACGATGTCGGCGGACGGCAAGTCTCTCAGCGGGAGCGCCGAAGACAACGAAGGCAGGTCTTTCACGGTGACGGCGACCGGAGCCGGCAAACCGGCGACGGAAGAACCAGCGAAGACCACGACGAGCATCGAAACGCCCAAACCGCCGGAAGCTCCGAAACCGCCCTCCTCCAAACCGCCGCTTCTCCCCCACGTGGATCCGAGCAAGATCACGGGTCGCATCCAGTCGATCTCGGGTCGCAACGTCAGCGTGGTCCGCGAAGGCAAGCGCTACGCCGTGGAAAAGAACTCCGAGCTTCAGACCGGCGACGTCGTCGAAACCGGCACGGGCACGTTCGCGGCGCTCGAGTTCTCGATCGGCGGGCGGGTCGGCATCAACCGCGAAAGCAAGGTCACGATGACCGGTGAGCGCGAAGTGACCGACGGCAAGCCGAGCGGGCCGCGGGCGACGATCGAACGGGGCACCGTGTGGGTGAAACCCGACTCGAAGAGCCGCAAAGAGCCGATCGAGATCCAGACCAACGGCGGCGTCATGGGGATCAAAGGATGATGCTCCGCGGCCTGCTTCGGGTACTGCCCGTTGCACTCGTCGCCGCGCTCGTCGCGACCTCGGTGGCCGCCGGAGTCCGCTCGGCCAAGCCGAAGCCCATCGGCGCGGTCGTCGCCGTCGGCGGCTCGAAGAAGCTGAGCGGAAACGGGGTCCGCCTCGGGAAGGGCGCGAGGCTGAGATTGGGCGAGCACCTCGTCATGGGCGCCGGCCTGAGCGCGACGCTGCGCCTCACGAAGCCGGCGGGCGCCGGCGAAAACGACCTGGTCGACCTCAGCCCGGCCAAGGGCGCCAAGCTCGACGTGAAGGTCTCGCGCAGCGGTGCGACGATCACCGTCGCGATCTCACCCGTCTGAGTGCCGCCGACGCGCACTGGTGGCTCGCGCGCCGGCAGCAGCGAGACCCGCATCCACCCAACCCCGCGGCCCTTTCTGCGTCCTAGCTTGTAGCACCCCCGCCTCTCAAATCCGATCCCGTTGAGAGGCATAGCGTCCCGAGGTCCCGCCACGGCGGGGCCGCGGGACGCCCCCCGCCGTCGTCGCCGCCGCCGCCGCGAAAAAGATTTTCGTCCCTGCCCAACCTTTGCCGTCGGCCCGCGTTCCAAGCCCAGTCGATCCCCCTCCAGGAGAACGGCACAGGGGCCTCGCCGAGACGCGGGGCCTCTGACGTTCGGGGAGACGGCTGCGGAAGCGGGTGAGAAGGTGGCGGGGACCGGGGGCCCCGCCACCTCGCCGCCGTTCCACGCGTGCTCGCCGGTCAGTCGCCGCCGTTCCACGCGTTCTCGCCGGTCAGCACGCTGACGCGATCCGTCATGCGTCACGATCCCTGTCCAGAGGGTTGACACGAAGAGACCATCGTGTTAGACCTTTGTCGAGGGGCCTGGTCGGGGCGCCCGGGAGCTCATGCGGCGCCAAGCCGCGCGCCCGGACGGCTTCGCCGCGACCCGCAAGGCACCGAAACCGCCCGATCGAAGCTCAGAAGGAGAGAGAAATGGAGAGACCCCACAGCCCGACGGGCCGCAGGCTTCGCGCCTCCCTGCTCGCGGCGAGCCTCGTCGCCGCTCTGCTCGCGCTCGGCGCCGCGCCGGCGCCGGCTGTGAACACCCAGCTGAGGGAAGAATTCGCCGAGTTCCTCGACTGCCCGTCGGCCACCGCCGGCGTCTGCGTGGTCGCCCACACCACCTCGGGCGAGTTCAAGATGGGCAGCAAGGACGTGCCGATCGTGAACCCGATCCTGCTGCAGGGCGGGCTGGCGATCAACACGCTCGAAACCCAGCAGATGATCCCGGCGCGGGACGGCAACACGATGGTGAGCCCGCCCCAGAAGGTCCCCGGCGGCCTGCTGGGGATCCCGGGGCTGCTCGAAGGCATCGGCGGCGAAGTCACCGCCACGGCGTCGCTGGCCGGACCGGCCTCGGGCATCCAGGTCAACCAGTACTACCTGCTCGAAGGCGGGGGGACCGCGGTGACGCTGCCGCTGAAGATCAAACTCGACAACCCGCTGCTGGGCGCGAGCTGCGAGATCGGCTCCGACGCCGAACCGGTCGTGCTGCACCTCGCCACCTCGGTCAAGGGCAAACGCTCCAACCCGGGCAAGGAAAAGATCATCAAGGTCTCTGAAATCTCGCTGGAAGACAGCAAATTCGCCGTCCCCGCCGCGAAGAGCTGCGGCCTCACCACCGGGCTCGTGAACCTGCTCGCGGGCTTGCCGTCGGGCTCGGGGCACAACCGGGCGGTGCTGACGGGCGACTTCGAGCAGACGCTCCTGCAGTGGGCTCAGAAGTACGCGATCGGACCCCAGGAAAAGAAAGAAGCGAAGGAAAAGAAGGAACGGGAAAAGCGCGAAAAGCTCGAAAAAAAGCTCAAAGAACAGAAAGAAAAAGAAGAAGCCAAAAAATAGGAGATGGCCCGCCGGCCGGGGCGTGGCCGTAGGCGGTCACGCCCTACCGGGCGGGGGCGGCGCCTGGAGCTCCTGCCAGGATCCCGTGGCGGCGCAGGAAAGAGACTTGGTCTGAGGCGACGCGGTCGGGACCGTCGCCGAGGAAGGCGCCGAAGTGGTCGTAGGGATAGCGCTCGAGCTCGGCGTCCGGGGCGCGCGCGGCGAAGCGCTCGATCGCCTTCGCCGAGACCGAGACGTCCTTCGTCCCCAGGCCGAGCCAGACGGGCGCCCGCATCGCCCGGGCGTGACGGAGCGGGCGATGGAGGGGGACGGTCAGGAAGACCGCCGGTGAGATCTCGTTGCGCCACGGCGAGCCGTCCGGCACCGCCGCGGCGAACCCGTCGGCCTCGCCCGGGAGCGTCATCGCCGCGTGCCCACCCGGCTGGGCCGTCACGGGGACGAGGTTGTGACGGCCGAGCTCGTCGGCGAGCGCCCGGGGGACGAGCCAGGCGCTCACCCGCGGCGGCGTCGCGAGCGCGCGCCAGAGGCCGTCGAGCAGCGGGCACAGCGCGAGCGTCGCCGCGACCCGGCCGTCGGCCGCCGCCGTCTCGACCGCGTGCCCGCCGCCGAAGGAGAAGCCCCACAGCACGATCCGCTCCGGGTCGACCCCCTCGAGCGTGCGCGCGAAGGCGACGGCCGAGCGCCAGTCCTGCATCTGCGCCGCCTTGCGGAAGCGCTGCCGCGGCGAGCCCCCGGAGTCGCCGAGGTAGCGATGGTCGAAGACGAGCACGGCGGCGCCCGCCGCCGCGAGCCTCTCGGCGTAGGCGGGCAGGCCGTCGTGGCGGGTGAGCGAGAAGCCGTGGGCCATCACCACGCAGGGCCACGGCCCCGGCGCGTCGGGGCGATAGAGCCACGCGGCGCACTGATCGCCCGCCGAGGGAAAGCGCAGGTCGGCGCGCTCCGCGTTCATCGGGCCTCCGCCCGCCGCGCCGGGCCGCTCAGCCCGCGTACATCGAGTCGATCGTCGCCGCGTACTTCTCGGCGATCGGCTTGCGCTTCAGCTTCATCGTCGGCGTCAGCTCGTCGCCGCCGGGCAGCCAATCGCCGCGGACGATCGAGAACTTCTTGATCTGTTCGACTTTGGCGAGCTTCGCGTTGGCCGCCTCGACGCCCTCGGCGACGGCGGCCCGCACGCGCTCGTCGACGGCGAGCGCCTCGAGCGAGGTGTCCTCGATCCCCTGCTGGCCCGCCCACATCGGGGCGAAGTCGGCGTCGAGCACGATCAAGGCAGTGTTGTACTGCCGCGCGTCGCCGATGCAGCAGACCTGCCCGATCAGCGGCGAGGACGTCTTCAGCGTCGCCTCGATGTTCGCGGGGGACATGTTCTTGCCCGCCGCGCTGATGATCAGCTCCTTCTTGCGGTCGACGATCTTCAGGTAGCCCTCGGCGTCGAACTCGCCGATGTCGCCGGTGCGCAGGAAGCCGTCCTCGGTGAACGTCTCGGCGGTCTTCTCGGGCAGGTTCCGGTAGCCCTTCATCACGACGTCCGAGCGGATCAGCACCTCGCCGTCGCTGTCGAGCTTGATCTCGACGCCGGGCGCGGGCGGACCGACGGTCCCGATGCGGATCTTGCCGGGCGGGTTGACGCTGCCCGCGCCGCAGGTCTCGCTCATCCCCCACAGCTCCGCGAGCGGCAGGCCGATCGCGTGGAAGAACTCGAGCACTTCGACCGGCGTCGGCGCGGCGCCGACGTTGATCGCCTCGACCTGGTCGAGGCCGAGCATCGCCCGCAGCCCGGCGAAGATCTCCGCGTCGGCCTTCGCGACCTGCTCGGCGAGCTGCGTCGGCACCTCCTCCCCCGCCTGCTCGAGTCGGACCTTGCGCAGCGAGGCGTCGAGCGCCTCCTGCACCCGCGCCCGCTGCTCCTCGGGCTGGCTCGCGAGCATCGTCTCCAGGCCCGCCTTGAGCTTCTCCCAGATGCGCGGCACCGCGAAGAACCAGCTGGGGCGGACTTCGGGCAGGTAGGAGAGGACCTGACGCGGGTCCTCGCAACAGGTGATCTGCAGGCCGTAGACGATCGGCAGGTAGTGGTGGGCGTTGCGCTCGGCGACGTGCGCCGAGGGCAGCCACGAGATGACGCGCCCGTCGCGCGGGAATTCGATCAGCTCCTCGAGCCCTTCGCAGGCCGCCATCAGGTTGCGGTGGATCAGCTGGACGCCCTTCGGCGGGCCGGTCGTGCCGGAGGTGTAGATCAGGGTCAGCACGTCGGTCGACTGCAGCTCCGCGACCGAGGCCTCGACGTCGAAGTCGCTCTCGGTCCCCTCGACCTCGGCGAGCGAGAGGGTCCCCTCGGGAGCGTCGCCGTCGACGACGATCACGTGCTCGAGCTTCGGGAGCGACTCGCGCGCCTGCAGGACACGGTCCAGGTACTGGTGCTCGCAGATCAGGATCTTCGCTTCGGCGTCCTGCATCAGGTAGGTGATCTGCTCGGCGGTGTAGGTGCTGTAGATCGAGAAGGGAGCCGCGCCGACCATCATCCCCGCGAGGTCGCAGAGGTGGAACTCGGGGCGGTTGCCGATCAGCAGGGCGAGCGTGTCGCCGCGGCGCAGGCCGAGCTCGTACAGGCCGCCCGCGAGCGCGTCCACGCGGTCGCGCAGCTCTCCCCAGGTGATCGTGAAGGCGTCCTCCTTGGTGCGGATCGCGATCTCCTCCGCACGCTCGGCGGCGGTGATTCGGAACGCCTCGGCGATCGTCGTCGCCCCTGCTGCCGGCGGGGCTCCCGCGGCCGATGCTCCTGAAACTGCCGCCTCCATGTTTCCTCCCTCTCCGAACCCCGCCTGGGACCGGCGGACCCGACGATCATAACCCGATTCGAGACCATCTAGGCTCGCAAAATGCGAACCGGCGAACTGGGGTTCTGGTGGCGCTCGCTGGGCGGTCCCCCGCCGCCCCGCGCGCCCCTGCCGGGCCCGCTGGAGGCGGACGTCGCGATCGTCGGCGCCGGCTTCACGGGGCTCTGGACCGCCTACTACCTCAAGCGCGCCCGCCCCGCGCTGCGGATCGTCGTGCTGGAGGCCGAGCAGGCCGGGTTCGGGGCCTCCGGGCGCAACGGCGGGTGGGTCTCAGGCTTCTTCTCGGGTCCCGCCCGCGCCTACGCGCGCGGCGGCGGGCCGGGCCGCTACCTGCGGCTGCAGCGGGCGATGTTCGAGACCGTCGGCGAGATCGCCCGGGTCGCCGCCGAGCACTCGATCGACGCCGACCTCGTGCACGGCGGCAACCTCACCGTCGCGCTGGACCGGGCCCAGCTCACGCGCCTGCGAGAGGCGCTCGCCGCCGAGCGGGAGCTGGGCCTCGGCGAGGAGGACGTGCGCGAGCTCGGGGCGGAGGAGCTCGCCGGGCGGGTCCGCGTCGCGGGCGCGCTCGGCGCCGCCTTCAGCCCCCACGTCGCCCGCGTCCATCCCGCCAAGCTCGTGCGCGGCCTCGCCGCGACGGTCGAGGGGCTCGGCGTCGCGATCCACGAGCGCACCCCCGTCGAGGAGATCCTCCCCGGCCGCGCGCGGACGGCCCGAGGCGAGGTCGCCGCGCCGTGGGTCGTGCGGGCCACAGAGGGCTACACGGCCGGCCTGCGCGGACAGCGCCGGGCGCTCGTGCCGATGAACAGCTCGATGGTGATCACCGAGCCGCTGCCCGAGGAGGCCTGGGAGCGGATCGGGTGGCGGGGCGCGGAGACGATCGGCGACGGGGCCCACGTCTACGTCTACCTGCAGCGGACCCCCGACGGGCGGATCGCGATCGGCGGACGCGGCGTCCCCTACCGCTACGGCTCGCGAACGGACGGCCGCGGCGAGACCGCGGAGCGGACCGTCGCGAGCCTGCGCGCGAAGCTCGCCGAGATGTTCCCCGCGACCGCCGGGTGCGATCTCGACCACGCCTGGTCGGGCGTGCTCGGCGTGCCCCGTGACTGGTGCCCCTCGGTGGTGGCGCATCCCTCGCGGGGGCTCGCCGCCGCGGGGGGCTACGTCGGCGAGGGCGTCGCCGCCGCGAACCTCGCCGGACGTACCCTGCGCGACCTGATCCTCGGCGATCGGACCGAGCTGACGGAGCTTCCCTGGGTCGGGCGCACCCCCCGCCGCTGGGAGCCCGAGCCGCTCCGCTTCGCCGCGATCCACGCCGTCTACGGCCTATACCGCCGCGCCGACGCGGCCGAGCGGCGCAGCGGCCGGCCCTCGCGGCTCGGCGCGCTCGTCGACGCGCTGTCCGGGCGCGAGTGACACTGGATGGGCGCCCCACGCCACGAGACGCGAGCGACACGCAGACCGGGCGTTTCCCGCCACGAGACGCGAGCGACACGCGGATGGGCGCCCCACGCCACGAGGCGCGAGCGACACGCAAGACCAGGCGTTCCCCGCCACGGGGCGCGTGTGGGCACTCTTGAGCGTCTAGCATCGCGCCGTCCACGCGAGGGAGGCTCGAGATGTCCTACGAAGCGGTGCTCTACGAGACGGACGGCGCGGTCGCGACGATCACGCTGAACCGGCCCGAGCGACTGAACACGATCGTGCCGCCGATGCCCGACGAGCTGCAGGACGCCGTCCACCGCGCCTCCCGCGACGGGGCGGTGAAGGTGATCGTGCTGCGCGGCGCCGGCCGCTCGTTCTGCGCCGGCTTCGACTTCGGCGGCGGCTTCCACCACTGGGACGAGGGCATGACGACCGACGGCGCCTGGGACCCCGGCAAGGACTTCGCGATGGCGACCTCGCCGGCCTCGGGGCCGATCCCCAAGTTCATGTCGATCTGGCGCACCCCCAAGCCCGTGATCGCGCAGATCCACGGCTGGTGCGTCGGCGGGGGCAGCGACATGGCGCTTTGCGCCGACCTCGTGATCGCCAGCGACGACGCGCGGATCGGGACCCCCTACTCGCGCATGTGGGGCTGCTACCTGACGGGCATGTGGCTGTACCGCCTCGGTCTCACGAAGGCCAAGGAATACGCGCTCACCGGGCGCCCGCTCTCCGGGGTGGAAGCGGCCGAGGCGGGGCTCATCAACAGGTCCGTCCCGTTCGCCGAGCTGGAGGCGACGGTCGCCGCCGAGGCGCGCCGCCTCGCCGAGATCCCGCTCTCGCAGCTCAGCGCGATGAAGCTGATCGTCAACCAGGCCTACGAGAACATGGGCCTCGCCTCGACCCAGACGCTCGGGCCGATCCTCGACGGCCTGATGCGCAACACGCCCGACGCGGCCGAGTTCATCGAGCTTGCGGAGAGCGAAGGCGTCGGCGCCGCCGTCACGCGGCGCGACGGGCCCTTCGGCGACTACAGCCAGGCGCCCGCCGGCGAGCAGCCCGACCCGCGCAACGTGATCGAGCCCTGAGCGCGCGGCGCCCGTCAGGCGCGCCTTGCGCTACGCCGCCGCCGAGCCAACGCGAGGAAGACCCACTTCAGGCCCTCGAAGAGGATCACGCCGGCCGCTCCGGCTTGACCGCCCCGTAGCGACTCCAGTGGCGCTCGGGGATGTCGTCGGGGTCCTTGTACCAGTGCCACGTGCACGGGTCCTTGGCGTAGTCGGTGGGGGGCTCCGAGGGGTACAGCGGGTAGCCGGACCACTGGATCGGCAGCGACTCGTTCATGAACGAGCAGTGCGTGCAGTAGAGCGGGAACCCCTTGCGGTCGAACGACCAGTCGTGAGCCTCCTGGGTCACCCCGCCGCCGGGCAGGCCCTCGTAGGCGCCGTTGCGCACCAGCCGCTGGCCGGAGCCGCAGGGGTTCATCGAGAACGTCACCTTCTCCTCGTCCTCGGCGATCGTGAACGCGCCCGGGTTCGGCCCGACGCCCGAGCACGAGTGCGCGCGCCAGGTCGCGGCGAGCAGCTCGACGAGCTCGCGGCGGTCGAGCGAGACGATCGCGTCGTGGTGGCGTCGCCAGCCGCGGTTCATCGACTCCGTCCACGCTTCGGCGACGCCGTCCTCGCCCAGCCGCTGCTGGATGAAGGAGACGAGGTCCAGCACGCCCGCCGCCATCAGGTCGTGGAGCATCTGCCACTCGTGCTTCATCTCCTCGCAGAGCCGGCGCGCCCCGTCGAGGTCGCCCGCGTCGAGCGCCTCGATCGCCCGGTCCATCGTCGGTCGTGAGAGCTCGCGGAGCTGCTCCTCGGAGAACCAGCGGTCTGTCATCGTTCCCTCCTTCGATGATGGTCGGGGACCAATTGTGACCGAGCCGGGCAGGGCGCTCGTCACGGGCGCCGCGAGGGGTATCGGCGCGGCGATCGCCGAGCGGCTGCGGGCCGACGGCCTGGAGGTGCTGACGCTCGACCGCGACCCGGGCTGCTCGATCGCGCTCGACGTCGCGCGCGAGGAGTTCCCCGACCTCGGCCCGATCGACGTCTGCGTCGCAAACGCCGGGGTGACGACCACGATCGCGCCCGGCCACCGCATGACCGCGGCGCAGTGGCAGCTCGACATCGACGTCAACCTGACCGGCGCCTTCCGCACGATCCAGGCCTGCCTGCCGGGCATGCGGGAGCGACGCCGCGGGCGGATCGTCGTGATCTCGAGCGTCGCCGCGCTCGGCGGCCTGCCCGGCCAGGTCGCCTACGCCGCCTCGAAGGCCGGCCAGCTCGGCATGGTCCGCACGCTCGCCGTCGAGAACGCCGGCCACGGGATCACGGTCAACGCGGTCCTCCCCGGCCTCGTCGCGACCGAGCAGGTGCTGGCGATGCCCGCCGAGGTCCGCGAGCGGGCCCTCGCCGCCGCGCCCGCGGGCCGGCTCGTCGAGCCGGCGGAGATCGCGGCCACGGTCTCGTTCCTCGCCGGCGAGGGGGCCGCGCTCCTCAACGGCCAGACGATCGCCGTCGACGGCGGCGCGTCGCTGACCCAGCTGACCCTCGGGGGCTCGCGCTAGCTCCGGCGCGAGGCCGGGGCTCACGCCTCGAGGAGGACCGCCTCGGCGTCGATCCAATCGCGGCGCAACCGCAGGCCGAGCGCCGGGAAGAAGAGCGTCGAGAGGACGGCCGCCCCGACCAGCGCCGCGGCGGTCGAGGAGCGCATGTGGCCGCGGTCCGATCAGGATCCCGCCGACGAGCTCGAGCACGACGACGGGCACCGGCAGCCCGCGTGCCGCGGCGAGCGCCGCGAACGTCCCCGCGAGCGCCGCGCAGGCCACGATCGCGAGGAACGTGCCGGGAGCGAGATCGACCGCCGCGAGCCTCATCGGGCCCTGTCCGAAGCTTGCCGCGATGTGTCGCCCGGCCCCACTCCCGGCAACCTACACGGGCGCGCGAGGACGCTCCGGCGCGGCCTCGCTGGGCGCCCGCGTGCAGGCGGCGGACGAACGTCTGAGCTACCGCAACTTGCCCCGGAAGCCCGGTTTAGGGGTCTCGAAGGAGCGAAGAGAATCCACTTCGACAAGGAGAAGGCACAGATGCGTTCACACAGGCTGACGTCAGCCGCGACGGCTGCGGCGACGATCCTGGCGCTGGCTCCGGCCGGAGCGGCCGCCGCTCACAACCATCGCCCGGGCGCGCAGCCCCACGGGCTGCACTCGGGCGCCTGCAAGGTGACCCTCAACGTCGCGCCACGCCTGCTCACCGCGGGCGAATCGGCGCTCGCCTACGGCCAGGGCACCTGCGGCTCTGTCCCCAGCGCCGAACAGAC
>DATNBM010000048.1:0-49924 GCA_035571915.1 Solirubrobacteraceae bacterium
CGGCACCGGCCGCACAGCCGGCTTCCACGTCTCGACTCCCGCCGGGGTCGTCCGCATGAGCGAGCGCCACATCCACTCAGACCCGCCCGAGCCCGCCGAGATCCGCGCGCTCGGCGAGGATACCCGCCAGGTCTTCCTCGCCCACCTCCCCGAGGACGAGCGCCTCCCGGTCAAGCGCGGCATCGCGGTCGCCGGGACCGCCACCTCGGCCGCCTCGATCGAGCTCGAGCTCGAGCCCTACGACCCCTCTCGCGTCCACGGCCACCGCCTGCTGCTCGCGACGGTCGAATTGCTGCTCGCCCGGCTCGCGGAGATGACCGAAGCGCAGCGGCGCGAGGTCGCGGGCCTTCACCCCGATCGCGCGCCGACGATCGTCGCCGGGATGGTGCTGCTCTCACAGGCGATGATCGTGATGGGCCTCGAGGAGGTCGAGGTCTCCGAGCACGACATCCTCTACGGCGGCGCGCTGCGCCTCGCCGGCTACGGCTAGGCCAGGTTCGACTTGCGCGGGTAGACGACCGTCGGATCGGTCAGCACGTTCACCAAAGCCGGCAGGCCCGACGCGAACGCCCGCTCGATCGCGGGCGCGACGTCCTCGGCGCGGTCGACCATCTCGCCGTACCCGCCGAGCGCCGCGACGACCTCGTCGTAGCGGGTCGCGGGCCGCAGGTCGGCCGCGACCGAGTAGCCGTAGAGGAACTCCATCGGGTGCTTCTCCAGGGCCCAGATCCCGTTGTTGCCTATCACGCCGACGACGTTCACGCCGTGGCGGGCCAGCGTGTCGTACTCCATCCCCGTGAAGCCGAACGCCCCGTCGCCGAGCATCATCACGACCTGGCGCTCGGGGTGGGCGAGCTTCGCCGCCAGCGCGTACCCGGGACCGGTCCCGAGGCAGCCGAACGGCCCGGGGTCCAGCCAGCAGCCGGGCCGGTAGCTGTCGATCACGCGGCCCGCGTAGGAGACGAAGTCCCCGCCGTCCCCGATCACGATCGCGTCGCGGTCGAGCGTCTTGGCGAGCTCCGCGTAGAGGCGCATCGGGTGAAGCGGCGAGCGGCCGTCCTCGAACTCCCCCCGCTCGGCCTCGCGACGCTCGGTCTCGGTCGCGCGCAGCTCGGAGATCCACTGCTCGCTCGGCAGCGCCGCCGCGCCGGCGCCGGAGCGAAGCTCCGAGAGCGTCCGCGGGATCGCGCCGTAGCACTCCGCCGCGACCGCCCGCGGGTGGCTCCGCTCGGGCTCGGCGACGTCGATCACGACGATCTCCGTGTCCTCCCCGAAGGCCGCGCCGAACGCGAGGCGGAAGTCCATCGGCACCCCGACGACGAGCGCCACGTCGGCTCCTTTCAGAGCGGCCGAGCGGGCGCGCGAGAAGAACAGCTCGTGGTCGGCCGGCACGCAGCCCCGGGCGAGCCCGTTCAGGAAGACGGGGATCCGGAGCGTCTCGGCGAGCGCCAGCAGCGCCTCCTCCCCGCGCCCCCAGTAGAGGTCCGTGCCGGCCATGATCACCGGTCGTTCCGCGCCTCGCAGCAGCTCGGCGGCGCGCTCGAGGGCCGCGCCGTCCGCGCCCGGCTCGACGGCCGGGGCCGGGCCGTCGGCCTCGGCCTCGGCCTCGGCCTCGGCCTCCGCGGCCTCCATGAAGACGTAGTCGAGCGGGAAGTCGACGAAGGCGGGGCCGCCGTGCGGGGCGGTCGCGGCGGCGAAGGCGTCGTCGACGAGCGCCGGGATCTCCGCGGTCGACTCGGGCGTCGCCGCGAGCTTCGTGAGCGGTCGCACGAACGGCACGTGGTCGATCTCCTGCAGCGAGCCCTGTCCCCAGCGGAGCGCCGGGGCGCGGCCCCCGAGCACGACCATCGGCGAGTGGTTGGCCTGGGCCGAGGCCATCGCCGACATCCCGTTCGTCACGCCCGGGCCGGCCGTGAGCGCGCACACGCCCGGCTCCCGCGTCACCTTCGCCCAGCCCTCGGCCGCGAAGGCGGCCGTCGACTCGTGGCGGACGTCGACGATCGCGATGCCCTCCTCGCGGCAGCCGTCGTAGATCGAGAAGAGATGGCCCCCGGAGAGCGTGAACAGCTTGCTGACCCCGTGGGCCTTGAGGCGCCTGGCGATCAAGCGGCCGCCGTGGTAGGTGCCGGCGCCCGTCTCCTCGGCCGCGGTCTCTGCGCTCTCGGTCGACATCCGGCGCGACTCTATTGCAAGCCCGACGGCGATGCCCGGGGTGGGGCTCGAACCCACATGCCCTCTTCGGGCCACCGATTTTAAGTCGGTTGCGTATAACCGATTCCGCCACCCGGGCCAGTCCGGCGGAGCCAGTCTATTGCGAGTCGGAAACACTCCTCGGGGTCGTTGCCGCGGGGTCGGGACCGGCTCGAAAACGCCTTCAAGACGCCTTTATCTCCCGCAACTAAGCCGTTGCTACCGTGTTTTCGGGGGTAACGCAGGGATGACGCACGGTTTGACCGCCATGGAGGTCTCCGCACTACCACAACCCAGCAGCATCTCGGGCCTGAAAGGCCCGTCCGCTCTGCTGCGCCTGCAGTCCGACGAGCGCCTGATCGCGCTGACCCGCCGCGGCCACCACGCCGCCTTCGAGGTCCTCTGCTCGCGCTACCAGTCGCGGCTGCTCTCCTTCTGCCGCCACATGCTCGCCTCCAAGGAGGACGCCGAGGACGTCCTGCAGGAGGTCTTCGCCGCCGCCTTCAACGCGGTCCTCGCCGACGAGCGACCGATCAACGTACGGCCGTGGCTGTACCGGATCGCGCGCAACCGCTCGCTCAACCACCTGCGCCGCCACACCGCCACCGGCATGGACTCGATGGACGTCCACTTCGCCGAGAACGGGATCTCGACCAGCGACAAGGTCCTGCGCCGCGAGAGCTTCCGGGAGCTGATCGCCGACGTCCACGAGCTCCCCGAGACGCAGCGGACGGCGCTGCTGCTGCGCGAGATCGACGCGATGTCCTACGAACAGATCGCCCACGCGATGGAGACGACCGTCCCGTCGGTGAAGTCGCTGCTCGTGCGGGCGCGCATCTCGCTCGCCGAGGCCGCCGAGGCCCGGCGGATGAGCTGCGAGGAGGTGCGCCTGGAGCTGGGCGAAGTCGCCGAGGGCCTCGCCAAGCTGACCCAGCCGGCCCGCCGCCACGTCCGCGGCTGCGAGCGCTGCGCCTCGTTCAAGAAGCAGCTCCGCGAGAACAACCACGCGCTCGCCGCGATCCTCCCGGTCGCCCCCCTGCTGATGCTCAAGAAGGTGATCCTCGCGAAGCTCGGCTCGACCGCTTCCGCCGGCGGCGCCCACGTCGCGGGCGGCTCGGCCGCGACCGTCGGCGCGGGCGCGTCGGTCGGCGCGGCCGCGGGCGGAAGCAGCCTCGCGGGCGGGCTGATGACCGCCGGCGCCGGCGCGCTGGCGACCAAAGCCGCCGCCGGTCTCGCCGCGGCGGCGCTCGTGACGGCAGGGGCCGTCGCCGCCGACCACGCGGTCGTCGCGCCCGCCCACCGCCACCACGTGACCGCGATCGCCGCGGCGCCCCTCCCCCAGGTTGCCGCGCCGGTCGTCGCCCAGGTCCGCGCACAGCCGGTCAGCCCGGGCCGCACCGTGGACGCCGCCGCCCGCGCACACGCGCGCCACCGCAAGGCGGCCGCGAAGACCCCCGCGACGCCCGTCCAGGTCGCGCCCGCGCCTCCGGTCGTGCCGACCGAAGCGCCGGCCAAGATCGAAACGACCCAGGCGGCCGAACAGGTCACCGAGGTGACGACCGAAACGACCCAGCTGCCGAGCACCGCGACCGCGCCGCCGGCGAGCGAAACGACCGCGACAGCTCCCCCGGCCGGCACCACGCCGCCGCCCGTCGTGACGACCGAAGCGCCCGCCGTCCCGGTCCCCGCCCCGCCGGTCGTGACGAGCGAAACGCCGCCCCCGCCGACCAAGCCGGTCCACCGTCACCACGAGAAGCCGTCCGCCGGCACGATCGCCGGCGTCACGACCCCGCTGGAAGCCGACGTCCGCTACGAGCGAGCCGCTCGCCGCGCCGCCCCAACCGCGGGCTAACCGAAGCTGAAGGTCTTCAGCGGGCGCAGCAGCACGCCGCCCGAGGCCACTTCGCCCGCTTCCTTGACTTCCGAGGTCGCGCCGACGGCGGTCAGCATCACGATCTCGACGCCGACGCGGGCGCCTTCGCGTTCGGGCAGCAACAGCACGTTGCGGCCGTACATCTCCCGGCCGTCGATGCGCGCTTTATAGAGGACCTGGTAGGCGGGCACCTTGTTCACGCGCGTCTTGCCCTCTCCCCTCAGGACGAGGTTCCCGAAGCGCGAGGAGAGACGTTCGGAGTAGCCCGTCGCGTAGACCGGCAGCGCCCCAGAGATGCCGCCCCGGTACGGCGGCAGGCGCAGCGGGTTGACCGCGTAGGAGTACTTCAGCGAGCCGTCCGGGTAGTGCGACTCGACCCGGACGTAGCCCCCCGGTTCCGGGTCGGTCTTGTAAAGGCCGCGGTAGCTGAACCCGAACGCGGGCGAGCCTCCGTGGTGGTAGCGGGCCGGCTCGAGCGTCAGCGCCGCCGCGATCGCGATCGCGACGACGGCCAGCCCGGCCCCGATCACGGCACCGTGGACGAGCCGCGAGGAGCGCCGCCACCAGGGCGCGAGCAGACGGCCGAGGGTCGGCCCGTACTCCGGCTTCATCGGCACCGCCACGGCGCTAGAGGGGCGGTTCATTCACCGATCGAGAAGAGCGACTCGAGATCGTGGCGCGAGTAGGCGGCGAAGGCGACCATCGTCTGCGTCTTCACGACGCCCTGCAAGCCGCCGATCTGCGTCGTGACGACCTCCGCGAGCTGCTCGTGGTCGGGAACCCGCACGATCGCCACGAAGTCCCACTCTCCCGTCACCGAGTAGGCCTCGGCCACGCCCTCCGCGTCCGCCAGCGCCCCGCCGAGGCTCGAGAGGGCGTTGCGCTCGGCCTCGATCAACACGACGGCGTGGGTCATCGACACGCGATCCATCATAGGCCCCCTGCGCCGCCATAGGCCCCCGGCGCCGCCGCGAACGCCGGAGCCGGCGCGGGCCGCCGCGAACGCCGGAGCCGACGCGGGGGCCGCACGCGCCCCGACCGCGGAGCGACGGCGCAGGGTCAGGCCGCCGACCGGCCCGGGCGGCCAAGGCCGAGTCCCACGAGCAGGCCGATCGCCGCGCCGACGACGCCCGCCAGCCAGCTCGCCTCGGGCCGTACGAAGGGGATCGCGAGCAGCAGCGCGGCGAACGCCCCCGCGCCGAGCAGGTCGCCTTCGTAGTGGCGGCCGGCCCGCAGGTCCTGAAGGTCCGGCGCGGCCCAGCACGCGAGCAGGGCCAGCGCGCCGGCGTTGGCGCCGGCGACGAACGGCACGGGGTAGGCGGCTTCTGCCGCCAGCGCCCCGCCGACGCCCGCCGCGAAGAACAGGGCGAGCACGACGATCGGGCCGTGGCGACGCTCGACCAGCCAGCCGAACAGGCCGACCGCCAGCACCGCGACGAACGCGTAGACGCCGCCCCCGCCGTCCCCGAAGTACCCGAACTGGGCCGTGAAGGGCTTCCACCATTCCCCCCCGACCGGCAGCACCACGATCAGTTTCAAAAGCCAGAGCGGTTCGGCGTAGGTGGCGATCCAGGCGCCGCAGCTGACCGCGACGAGCGCGATCGACGCGTACGGGCGGGTCGCCGCCCAGCGATCGGAGCGTTCCCGCACGGGTCGCGCCGCGGGCGCCGCCCGACGGCTCCCCGCGGTGCGCGAACCGCGGCCCAGCAGCGAGCCGACGCTCCTGCGGGCGGGCTTGGCGGCGGGTCCCTGCTCGCCCGGCCGGGGCAGCTTCGGAGCGCGGCGCCTGAGCCGGTTCCCGCAGTACGGGCACTCGGTGATGTAGGGGCTGACCTCAGAGCCGCACTGCTTGCAGACAACGAAGAGGTCGGCGCCCGAGCTCACCCGCCCATTCTAAGCGGCCTGCAGGGGCGCGCCCGGCACCTCTCGACCCCGGCGAGCACCCCTTTGGAATACTCAGACGCATGAACCTTGGATACGACCAGCAGCTCTACATCCTCGCCTTCGACCATCGCGGCTCTTTCCAGAAGAAGTTCTTCGGGATCGAGGGCGAGCCGGACGCGGAGCAGACGGCGATCATCGCCGACGCCAAGCACCTGATCTTCGAGGGCCTCCTGCAGGCCGTCAACGCAGGCGCGGACCCCGCCGTCACGGGGGTGCTCGTCGACGAGCAGTTCGGCTCGACCGTGCCAGCGGAGGCA
Source organism: Solirubrobacteraceae bacterium (assembly GCA_035571915.1). Classification (GTDB taxonomy): domain Bacteria; phylum Actinomycetota; class Thermoleophilia; order Solirubrobacterales; family Solirubrobacteraceae; genus Palsa-744. Next base: position 6,265 of record DATNBM010000048.1, read on the forward strand.
AAGGAGGCCGGCCTGAAGCTCGCGATGCCGGCCGAGCGCTCCGGGCAGAACATGTTCGACTTCCAGTATGGAGACGAGTTCGGCGAGCACATCCTCTCCTTCGACCCCGACTTCACGAAGGTGCTCGTCCGTTACAACCCGGATGGGGACGCGGCCGAGAACGCCGAGCAGCTCGGCAAGCTCAAGCGGCTTTCCGACTGGCTGAAGGACAACGGCCGCCGGTTCCTCTTCGAGCTGCTCGTGCCGGCCGAGGAGGCCCAGCTCGCGTCCGTCGGCGGCGACGCCGAACGCTACGACGCCGAGCTCAGGCCCGAGCTGATGAGGCGCGCGATCGCCGAGATCCAGAACGCCGGCATCGAGGCCGACGTCTGGAAGATCGAGGGTGTCGACGAGCGCTCCGACTGCGAGATGCTGGTCGAGCAGGCTCGATCCGGCGGCCGCGACAGCGTCGTCTGCGTGGTCCTCGGCCGCGGCGCCGACGACGCCAAGGTCGACCAATGGCTGCAGGCCGCCGCTCCCGTCGACGGCTTCGTCGGCTTCGCGATCGGCCGCTCGATCTGGTGGGACCCGCTGAAGGCCTACGTCGACGGCAAGATCGAGCGCTCCGCCGGCGCCCGCAAGATCGCCGAGAACTACCTGCGCTTCATCTCGGTCTACGAGCAGGCCAAGGTCCCGGCCGCGTCATAGCGTGCGCACCGGAACGAGTCGGATCGAGCAGCTCACTCTGACGGCCGAGGAGGCGCGGCCGTGAAGATGCGCCAGAGCCTGGCGGAGTGGGAGCAGGCCTTCGTCAAAGAGATCTCGCTGGACCGCCACCGCCGCGATTCACTGCGGCGGCAGGCCGAGCAGCGCACGATCAAGCGCGAAGTGGAGAAGCGCCACAAGCGCGGCTTCGTCCGCTTCTGGCTGCTCGTCTTGACGCTGATCCTCACGGCCGTCGTGGTGACGGTCGTGATGTTCAGAACGCTCTACCTGCTGCTCGGCTAGAAGCCAGAAGGGTCCGCGCCGCGCGAACCCCGAGCGGGCGCTCAGTCGCTCCCGCCGAGCCCCCGGAGTGCGAGCCGGCGCTCAGCCGCTCTCGCCGAGCTCCCGGAGCGATTCGTCGACCTCGGCGACCTTCTCCGGCCCGTGGCCGTCGGCGCTCGGGACGACCCCGGCCGCTTCGCGGTGGATCTCCAGGTAGATCTCCTTGCGGAAGACCGGCACCTTCTGCGGCGCCTGAATGCCGATCCGCACCTTCTCGCCCATGACAGACAGCACCGAGACCTCGATTTCATCGCCGATCATGATGCTCTGGTTGGACTTTCGCGTCAGAACCAGCATTCTGGGTGCACCTTCCTATTTGCCGACCTGGCCACCCGGGGAGCCCCTCCACCAAGGTCTGGCAAGCATAGTCACAGGACCGGGGGAAAGCGATCCCCAGTTTGGAAGGTTTCCGCTGTCAGCGGCGTCGAGGTGCACGCGGACCGACGCAGGGGAGCTTTTGGCGCGCTCGGCCGGCGCTTTGCGCTAGTGTGCCGGACCGTCGATGCCCCGTAAATCGCTGCGCCCACACCTCAATCAGATCCGCGCCTGGGCGCGCGAGGGACGGACCGACGCCTGGGTCGCCCACCAGCTCGAGGTCAGCGTCAAGGACATCGAGCAGTTCAAGCGCCAGAACGATCTGGCCGCCGAGGAGAACGGCGACGGCGGCGCATTTCAGGAGGAGATCGACCTGCGCGCCGAGGACGACGCCCTGATCGCCGCCGAGCTCGAAGCCGCCGAAGCCGAGGCCGAGCGCGCTCGCGCCGAGGCCGCCGAGCGGGGCGAGGACGCAGAGGGCGAGGAGGAGGAGTCCGCGACACCCGCCCGGCGCCGCAGCAGGCGCGGCGGCAGACGTCGCGCCGGGGCGCGCAACGAGCCGCTCGAGGGCACCTTCGACCACGGCGAGGAGGGCTTCGGCCTGTGGCTCGATCCCGCGATTCAGGACAACCCGGTCTACGCCGAGCACTGGGCCGGGCACCGGCCCGTCGAGGTCGCCGTCGAGGAGGACCGGATCGTCATCCGCCGTCTCGGCGACGACGACTGACCGCTTCATCCGCCGTCTCGGCGACGACGACGGACCGTTCTTACGCGTTGATCTCGCGGCGTCCGCCCGCGAAGTCGGTCGCCTCCCGCAGGTAGCGCGCGAAGGCCGCGTCGACGACGATCCCCGCCTCCCACGCCCATGGGTCCTGCGGGGCGATCCGCATCGCCGCCTGCAGGCACCAGGACGTCCCGCCGTCGTACAGGCTCGCCAGCTCGTCGGCCGTGAAGCCGCCGCCCAGCCGCCGCCTAAGCTCGGCGACGAGACCGTCCGCGACGCGTTCGAGCAGCCGCTTGCGCTCGGCCGGAGCCGCCCTCAGGCGCCGCTCGCCCTGCTGCCACTGGTAGTTCGCGCTCTCGAACGACACGCGCGCGAGGCTAGCAGCGCCGCGCGGTTCAGTTGGCGGGAAGGCCGCCGAGGATGAACGTCTGCTCGTCGGGGCGCTGCATGCCGAGCGCTTTTGCCTGCTCTTCCAAGTTCGCCTGGCTGGAGAGCCGGTTGTGTTCGGCGATCAGGCGATGGTGTTCGCTCTCCATCGCCGCGACCCGCGCGGAGGCCCGGTGGGACTGGTGCAGCGTCGAGAGCATGTGCAGCCCCGCGCCGACGTAGAGGATCACGAGGGCCAGGAGCACGAACAGCATCGCGATCCGCCCGAGCCTGTCCCAGCGCACCCTCCCGGCGGCCCGGATGCTCCCGCTGCGCGCCGTGCCACCCGGCCGCGGGCGGCGGCGGGACGGGGCGTATGCGGCGGAGGCGGCGGGCATCTCCAGGGCCATTCGCCGCCGGCGCCCCGGTTCCTCCTCCTCAGGCGCGCTTGAAAGCCGAGCGGCCGGGGAACTCCGCCCGCTCGCCCAGCTGCTCCTCGATGCGCAGCAGCTGGTTGTACTTCGCGACCCGGTCCGAGCGCGAGGGCGCCCCGGTCTTGATCTGCCCGCAACCGGTCGCCACGGCGAGGTCCGCGATCGTCACGTCCTCGGTCTCCCCCGAGCGGTGGCTCATCACCGCGGTGTAGCCCGCCTCGCGCGCCATCGCGATCGCCTCGAGCGTCTCGGTGAGGGTCCCGATCTGGTTGACCTTGATCAGGATCGAGTTGCCGACGCCAGCCTCGATCCCCCGCCGCAGGCGCTCGGTGTTGGTCACGAACAGGTCGTCGCCGACCAGCTGGACGCGATCTCCGATCCGCTCGGTCAGGAGCTTCCAGCCGTCCCAGTCCTCCTCGTCCATCCCGTCCTCGATCGAGACGACCGGGTAGCGCCCCGCGATCTGCTGCCAGTACTCGGCCATCTCGGCGGGGCTGAGGGTGCGTCCCTCGTGCTCGAGCACGTAGGAGCCTCCCGAGAACAGCTCGCTGGTGGCCGGGTCGAGCGCGATCGCCACGTCCTCGCCGGGACGCAGGCCCGCCGCTTCGATGCCCGCCACGAGCATCTCCAGCGCCTCCTCGTTGGATCCCAGGTCCGGGGCGAAGCCGCCCTCGTCGCCGACGGCCGTCGCGAGTCCTCGGTCGTGCAGCGTCTTCTTCAGCGCGTGGAAGACGGCCGCGCCCATCTGAAGGCACGCCGAGAAGCTCTCCGCGCCGCACGGCACGACCATGAACTCCTGAAAGTCGACTTTGTTGTCGGCGTGGGCGCCGCCGTTGAGCACGTTCATCATCGGCACCGGCAGGATCCGCGCCTCCGGGCCCCCGAGGTGCCGCCACAGCGGCTGGCCGCCGTCCGCGGCCGCGGCCTGCGCGACCGCCAGCGAGACGCCGAGGATCGCGTTCGCGCCGAGTCGCGACTTGTTCGGGGTACCGTCGAGCTCGATCAGCGCCCGGTCGAGCGCCTCCTGCCCGTCGGCGTCCATCCCCTTCACGGCCGCGGCGATCTCGCCGAGAACGTTGGCGACCGCCCTGCTCACGCCCTTGCCGCCCCAGGCTTCGCCTCCGTCGCGAAGCTCGGTCGCCTCGAACTCCCCCGTCGAGGCGCCCGAGGGCACCGCCGCGCGTCCCCGCGCTCCCGAGGCCAGCTCGACGTCCACCTCGACGGTCGGGTTGCCGCGGCTGTCGAGTATCTGGCGCGCGAGCACGCGCTCGATCGCGCTCACGAGCGACCTCTCAGGCGATTACCGGCCAACCTCGCTCCGTCCGCGGCGAGCGCCGCCCGGGCGTCTCGCGGCAGACGCAATCCGTCAGCCTTCTGCGGGAGCTTCGGTGCCGGTGCTGGGGGCGCCGGCTTTCGCCTTCGGCGCTTTGTACTGCTTGCAGTCGGCGACGACGTAGCCCGTGCGGCAGTCGGTCTTGCCCTGCCACTTCTTTTTGAAGCCCTTGATGAACTTGCTCAGCGCCGACTGCTGCTGCTGGGTGGCGAGCGTCGCCTTGATCGACTTCTCGACCGCGGAGAAGGGCTCCTGGCTGCCGGCTTTGATCGCCAGCACCTCATACAGGTAGTAGCCGAACTGAGTCTTCAGCGGGCCGCCGAGCTGGTTGACCTTGGCCGAGAACAGGGCGTTGTCGAGGTTCTTCTCCTGCGCGCCTTTGATCGTTTCCGTGATCAGGCCGCCTTTGGCCTTGCTCGTCGGGTCGATCGAGACCTTCTTGGCGACGCTCGAGAAGCTCTTGCCGCCTTCGATTTCCTTCTTCGCCGAGGCCGCCTGGGCTTCGGTCTTGGTGAGGATGATCTCGACGTTGCGGTGCTCGGGGACCCCGTAGCGCGACTTGTTCTGGTTGTAGTACTTCTGCGCTTCCGCGTCGCTGACTTTCGGCTTTTTCTTGATGATCTTCTGCTGGATTTTCTGCGAGAGCATGTTCAGCTTCACTCGCAGCAGAAGGTCCGACACGGACTGCCCGGAGGTCGAGAGGAATTTTTCGAATTCGGCCGGTTTCGGGAACTGCTGGTGCTTGATGTGGAGGAACTGGTTCTCCACTTCCTTGTCGGAGACCTTGACGCCGAGCGATTTCGCTTCCCCGAGCACCCACGAGGAGGAGATCAGGAAACCGAGGACCTCCTGCTGCAGCGATTTGTACTGCTGCTGGCACTGGGTCTTCAGCGCCGCTTCGGTCGGGGCCTTCTGGCCTTTGGCCGGCTTCGGCGCCGTCGCTTTCAGGTGCGCGATACAGGCGGTGTACTGCGGCGGCACGGGAACCGTCTGTTTTTCGCCGGTCGCGGTCGTCGAGGCCGCGGCCACGCTGAGCCAGTGGCCGTAAGCGTCTTTGGTGATCGAGCCCGCGCCGTCGATGTTGACGACGGCGTTACCCGGGATACCCCCGCCGCAGGCGGCGAGCGCGACGCTGGCAAAGAAAACGGCGCCGAGCGCCGCGAAGTAGCGAGTCCTCTTCAACACGAGTCGGGCACTCTAGCGGATCGGCGCGAAGGATTGCTTAAGGAGTTGCTCAAGACGATCTAAGCGGCCTCGCGCACCACGGCCAGCAGCGCGTCGGCGGCGCGCACGACGCTCGGGAAGCGCTGCGCTGCGTCCTTCGGGACGCGCATCGAGACCTGCGAGCGGCCCGACTCGTACAGCGCTTCGGGCAGCTCCTCGCGCAGCCTCCGCGCCCGCGCCGAGTCGAGCTCGATCGGGACGACCGCGAGCCGGTCGCCGTGGAAGCTGACCGTGCGCGCGCCCGCCTGGCCGAACTTGATCCGCGCGCGCTGCAGCGAGAGCAGGTTCTCCAGCGGTTCGGGCACCGGCCCGAACCGATCCACGAGCTCCTCCCGCAGCCGTTCCACCTCAGCAACCTCGACGGCCGACGCGATCCGCCGGTGGACCTCGATCTTGGCCTGCTCGTAGGGGACGTAGTCGGCCGGCACGTAGGCGTCGACGTTGACGTCGAGCCGGACGGGCTCGGGCGCCTCGGGGTGGGCGGGATCCGATTCCTCGCTGCCGGCGGCGCGCACCGCCTCGTCGAGCATCTGCATGTAGAGCTCGAAGCCGAGCGCGGCGACGTGCCCGGACTGCTCGTCCCCGAGCAGGTTCCCCGCACCGCGGATCTCCAGGTCGCGCATCGCGATCTTGAAGCCCGCGCCGAGCTCGGTGTAGTCCGACAGCGCCGAGAGGCGCTGCGCGGCCTCCGGCGTCAGCGCCGCCGCCGAGTCGTAGAGCAGGTAGGCGTAGGCGCGCTCGCGGCTGCGTCCGACCCGTCCCCTGATCTGGTAGAGCTGGGCCAGGCCGAACGCGTCCGCGTGCTCGACGATCAGCGTGTTGGCCTGCGGGATGTCGATCCCGGACTCGATGATCGAGGTGCAGACCAGGACGTCGGCGCCGCCACGCAGGTAGTCCATCATCACCTCCTCGAGCTCGCCCTCCCCCATCTGGCCGTGCGCGACCGCGAAGCGTACGCCGGGGCAGAGCGCCCGCAGGCGCTCGGCGGTCTCCTCGATCGACTCGACCCGGTTGTGCAGGAAGAAGGCCTGCCCGTCGCGCTCGTGCTCGCGCTCGATCGCCCGCTTGACGAGCTCCTCCTCGTACTCCCCGACGTAGGTCCGCACCGGCCGCCTGCCCTCGGGCGGCGTCTCGATCACCGAGATGTCACGCAGCCCCGCGAGCGACATCTGCAGCGTGCGAGGGATCGGCGTCGCCGACATCGAGATCACGTCGACCTTCAGCTTCAGCTGGCGCAGCAGCTCCTTCTGCTTGACCCCGAAGCGCTGCTCCTCGTCGACGATCAGAAGGCCCAGGTCCTTCGCCCGCACGTCGCGCGAGAGCACCCGGTGGGTGCCGATCAGGATGTCGACGCGACCTTCGGCGAAGCCCTTGATCGCCTCCTTCTGCTCGGCGGCGGAGCGGAACCGGGAGACGTGCTCGATCGTGAACGGGTAGTCGGCGAGGCGCTCGGCGAAGGTCCCGTAGTGCTGCTGGGCGAGGATCGTCGTCGGCACGAGCATCAGCACCTGCTTGCCCTCGGCGGCCGCCTTGAAGGCCGCCCGCAGCGCTACCTCGGTCTTGCCGTAGCCGACGTCCCCGCAGATCAGGCGGTCCATCGGCCGCGGCGACTCCATGTCGGCCTTGACCAGCTCGATCGCCTCGCGCTGATCGGGCGTCTCGGTGAACGGCCAGCGCTCCTCGAACTCGCGCTGCCAGTCGCCGTCGGGGTCGAAGGAGTGCCCGCTGCGGCGGCGCCGCTCGGCGTAGAGGCTGAGCAGCTCCCCGGCCAGCTCCTGGGCGGCGCGACGGGCGCGCGCCTTCATCGTGTCCCAGCGCGTCCCGCCGAGTTTCGAGAGCGGCGGCTCGGCCGCGCCCGCGCCGACGTAGCGCGAGATCTTCGCGAGCTGGTCGGTGGGGACGAAGACCTTGTCGTCGCCCTGGTATTCGAGGTACAGGTAGTCGCGCGTGACGCCCGCGACGGTGCGCGTCTCGAAGCCCGCGAAGCGGGCCACCCCGTGGTCCTCGTGGACGACGAAGTCGCCGGTCCGCAGGTCGGTGAAGGAGCGCAGCGCGCCGCGGCGCCGTCCGCCCGGGCCCTCGGGGCGCTCGACCCGCCGGCGGCGCAGCAGGCGGTGCTCGGGGTAGACGGCGAGCTTCAGCTGCGGCGCGACGAAGCCCTCGCGAAGCGAGGCCGCCGCGAAGCGCAGCGAGGCCTCCAGGGGCGCCGCGGACCCGGCTTCGGTGGCTGCCCCCTCGCCCAGCCACGTGGCTTTCAGGCGCCCGAGGTTGTACGCGGCGCGCTCGCCCTCGCCCCGCCGGGGGAACGCCACGACCGTGCGGTAGCCGGAGCGCACGAGCTTCTCGAGCTCCGGCTCGGCTTCGGCCAGCGAGCGGGCCGCGGTGTCGGCCGACTGCGCGCGCAGCTCGATCTCCTGACCGGCCGAGTGCGCCGAGAGCCAGACCCTCGTGCGCTCGCCCAGCGTCGCGCTGATCTCGCTCGGGTTCACGTACAGGTGATGGGCGTCGGTGTCGCCGAAGGCGGCGCAGACGTCGTCCCAGTGATCCTTCAGAGCCGGCTCGATCTCCTCCTCGGCTGCGACGATCAGCTCCGTCTCGGAGCCGATCAGGTCGAGGAACGCGCCGAAGCGCTCGACCGGCAGCAGCTCCGCGATGTCGGGGCGCTCCCCGGACGCGTCCTCGCCGGTGAAGGCGCCCGTCGAAGCGGCGATCTCGGCCAGCTCGCGGTGCTCGGCGGCGAGCTCTGCGGCGGGCGCGATCTCGATCTCCTCGGCGTCCCCCAGCGAGCGTTGCGTGAAGGTCGAGAACCAGCGCAGCGATTCGATCTCGACGTCGAACATGTCGACCCGCACCGCCCGGTCCTCGGTCGCCGGGTAGACGTCCAGCAGGCCGCCCCGCATCGCGAACTGGCCGCGCTCCTCGACCTGGTCGACCCGCTCGTAGCCGGCCGCGACGAGCTCGGCCGCGCACTCGTCGAGGTCGAGCAGCTCGCCGACCCTCAGCGTGAACGAGCGCGGGCGCAGCTGCGGGTCGGGCACCTTCTCCGAGAGCGCGACAGCGCTGACGACGACGACCGGCCGCTCGACCCCCGGCGCCGCCGCTCCGTCCTCGAGCAGCGCGTCGAGCGCCGCGACGCGCAGGCCGACGAGGTGCGGCGGCGGCGCGAGGTGGGACTCGTAGGCGACGCCGCGCGAGGGGTAGTAGCGCACGCGGCGCGGAGCGAGCCACGCTTTCAGGTCGGCGGCGAGCTCGCGCGCGGCGCGGTCGTCGCCGACCACGACGAGGGCGGGCCGCGCGCGGGCGGCCTCGTCGCGGTCGCTCAGCGCCGCGATCAGGTACGGGCGCAGCGACGCGGAGACGAAGGCGTGGCCGCCCTCGACCGCCAGCCGCTCGGCCGACGGCTCGCCGTCGATCAACCCGAGCAGGCCGCGCAGGGCGCCGGGAGGACTCACGCCCCCGCCGGCTCCCCGCCGGCGGTCCCGCGATCGCCCGGCACGGCCGCTTCGCCCAGCACGGCTGCTTCGACCTGCTCGCGGCCGTGCGCCACGAGCCGGGCGACTTCGGCCTGACTCTCGGCGAAGCGGCCCAGCACCCACGCCGCGACGATCTCGGGGTCGGTCGAGTCCGGGCGCCCGACCCCGACCCGCACGCGCATGAACTCAGGCCCCCCGAGCTCGCGGCGGATCGACTTCAGCCCGTTGTTGCCGGCCAGCCCGCCGCCGAGGCGGGTACGCACGTCGTCGAACGGCAGGTCGATCTCGTCGTGTACGACGAGGACCCGATCCAGCGGCAGCTTGTAGGCGCCCCGCGCGGGACCGACCGAGCGGCCCGCGTCGTTGTAGTAGGTCTGCGGGCACAGCACCGCGACGTGCGGGCGCGGCGCGCCCGGCGGGACCGCCGTGACGGCCGGGCGCCCCTCGGCGACGCGCGCGTTGAAGCGGTTCTTCCCGGACTTCAGGCCCCAGCGCTCGACCAGCGCCTCGGCGATCATGAAGCCGACGTTGTGGCGGCTGCCCGCGTGCTCGCGCCCGGGATTGCCGAGCCCGACGATCAGCCAGTCGACCGGTGCGCCACCGCCGAAGGGGCGTCGCAGGGCCAGCTACTCCCCCTCGGAGGAGTCCTCCGACTCGGATGCCCCGGCCTCAGCCTCGCCGACGACCTCCGTCTCGGATTCGATTTCCTCCTCGACTTCGGTCTGGAGTTTCGGCGGCGAGAGCGTCGCGACAACGGTCTCCTCGAGGTCGTCGGTCAGCTTGACCCCCTCGGGCACCGCGATGGCGGACAGCAGAACCGTGTCGCCGATCTCCATCTCGCTGACGTCGTGGGCGATCGACTCCGGGATCGCGGTCGGCAGCGCTTCGACGTTCAGCTCGCGGGTGATCTGCTCGAGCACGCCGCCCTGCTTGACGCCCGGCGAGTCGTCGCCGCCCGTAAGCTCGAGCGGCACGACCGCGGTGATCTCCTCGTCGAGGCGAACCCGCAGCAGATCGACGTGGATCGTCTCGCCGCGGACCGGGTGGCGCTGGGCTTCCTTGAGGACGACCGGGGTCGCCTTGCCGCCGTCGACGCTGAGGTCGAGGACCGCGCCGGAGCCCGCCAGGGCATGGCGCAGATCGCGCGCGTCGGCGTCGAAGCCGAGCGGATCCTCGCCGCCGCCGTAGATGACGCCGAGCACGCGACCTTCGCGGCGCAGACGCCGAGCGGCGCGCGAGCCAGCGGCGCCGCGGCTGTTGACACTGAGTTTCGTCGTGGTGGAAGCCATTTCGGGAAAGGAGACTCTAGCAATCGGCTTCGTTCGGGATCGGCGCGCTGAGGGCGGTGAGGGAGATCTTGATCCCCGTGAGGAAGTTCCCGGTGCGCCGCACCGTCACGCATTGCACGACCGGGAGCTTGCCGATCACCGTCCAGGCCAGCCGTGTTCGACCCGTCGCCCCGAACAGCGAGTAGGAGGTCGGCGAGACGAGCTGCAGGATCTTGACCTCCCCCGCGCGCCGCAGGCGCGGGTTCGCCGCGTTGGCTCTCACGCTCGCCACGCAGGACGGGCTGCCGTTGCAACCGTCGAGCTTGCGGAGCATCCCCTGGACGTCGCCGCGAGCCTGAGCCGCGATCAGCGCCAGGTCGGCGTCCCGTTCGACGTTCTCGGCCTGCAGGAACCGGGCGAGCAGGATGCTGATCGCGATGAAGACGACGAGTCCCAGCCCGATCAGCACGCGCACGCGCCTGCGTCGCGACCACCCGCCGTGCGATCCCCCGTAGGGCTCGCCCGCCCAGGGGGGGAGCTCGGGCGGGACGGCCGGGCCGGGCCGCGCTTGTGGGTCGACGGGCGATGCTGGCATCGGTGCGGTCGCCTCGGGAGGTCCGGCGGGGGCGACGAACGCGATGCTACTCGCCGCCGGGCGCCTCGTACTGGCTCACCAGCGCCAGGCCCGCCGCCGCGGCGATCAGCACGGCGAACACGAGCAGCGTCGCGTCGGTCCCGAAGGCGCTGTGGAAGAGGCCCGCTCCAGCGGCTCCCGCCGCCAGCACCGCCGCGTGGAAGCTGCTCGCGGTCGTGAAGATCTGCGCGCGCAGCTGCGGCGGCGCGAGCCGCTGGCGGATCGAGATCAGCGCGACCAGGCCCGGCCCGTCCAAGACGCCCGTCAGGAAGACCAGCGCGAGCGCCACGGGCAGGCTTCCAGCGAGCGGCCAGAGCGCCGCCGTCGCGGCCATCGCGAGGAAGTACCCGCCGATGAACAGCCGCGGCTGGGTGTCGGCGGAGCGCCGGCGCAGCGCGAAGCCGCCGAGCATCGAGCCGGCCGCGACGCTCGCCCACATGTAGCCCGCCGCGTGGGCGCCGGCGCCGATCGCGATCGCGAACGCGGGCAGGCTGACGTTCAGCGTGCTCCAGGCGAGCACGTAGAAGCCGTCGATCGTCATGTTCCACCGCAGCGGCTGGATCCGCCAGGTCGCCGCGAGCCCTTCCCGGACCGCGTGCATGACGCCCTCCAGCGGCGCCTCGTCGTGCTGCGGGCGTAGCTCGAAGGTCTCGTCGAGAACGATCGCGACGGCGATCGCGAGGCCGGCGCCGATCTGCACCTCGATCGCCGCCGCGGCGCCCGCCCCGGCCGCGATCAGTCCCGCCAGCGCCGGCCCGACGATGAACGCCGCGTTGATGCTCGCCCCTTCGAACGCGTTGGCGGCCTCGAGCAGGTCCGGTCCCGCCACCTCCGGCAGCACCGCCGAGAAGGCTCCCGAGGAGAGCGGCGAGGTCGCGCCGAAGACGAGCGCCGTGACCGGCAGCAGCCAGTTCGGCGCGTGACCGGCGAGCAGCAGGATCGCCCCCAGCGCGGCCGCTGTGACGATCCGGTCCAGCACCAGCAGCCGGCGCCGGCTCGCCGCCACGTCGAGCCACCCGCCGAGGAACGGCCCGGTGAACGCCGCGGGGAGCGTCGCCGCGGCGACGACCACGCCCGCGAGCGCGAGATCGTGCGTGCGCTCGAGGATCAGAAGAACGCCCGCGACGTTGAACATCGTGCCCGTCGCGCGGGCGGCCGCGACGGTCAGGAAGTAGCGGGTGAAACCGGGGCGGGCGAGGAGCCGGCGCGTCTCCGAGGAGGCCATCGGGCCATCCTGGCAGCGGCGCTCAGAACAGCTGGTTCTCGCCCTGGAAGACCTCGCTGACGGAGTCGTCGACGAAGATCCGCCGGATCGAGTCGGTCAGCAGCTCCGCGCAGGGCAGCACGCGCACGTTGTCCGGCGTCCCGGCCTGGACCGGGATCGTGTCGGTCACGACGATCTCCTGCAGCTCGGATGTGCGCAGGTTCTCGAACGCGTTGCCGGAGAAGATCGCGTGCGTGGCCGCCGCGTAGACCTGGGTGGCGCCCGCTTCCTTGACCGTCTTGGCTGCGGCGCAGAGGGTGCCCGCGGTGTCGATCATGTCGTCGACGATCACGGCCGTCTTGCCACGCACGTCACCGATCACGTAGCCGATCTCGGCGACCTGCTGGGCGGGGCGCTCCTTGTCGAGGATCGCCAGCTCCGCCCCGATCTTGGAGGCGAACTTCTTGTTCAGCTTCACGCGCCCCGCGTCCGGGGCGACGACGACGAGGTCGGGCAGGCCGAGGTCGGAGAAGTACTGGGTGAGCATGAAGAGGGCCGTCATGTGGTCGACCGGCTTCTGGAAGAAGCCCTGGATCTGACCCGCGTGCAGGTCCATCGTCAGCACCCGGTCGGCGCCCGCCGCCTCGAGCATCCGCGCGACCAGACGCGCGGAGATCGGCTCGCGCGGCGCCGACTTCTTGTCCTGGCGGGAGTACCCGAACCAGGGGGTGACCGCGATCACGCGGTGCGCCGAGGCGCCGACCGCGGCGTCGATCATGAACAGCAGCTCCATCAGCGAGTCGTTCGCCGTCACGCCCGTCTGCTCGTTGCCGCACGTCGGCTGGACGATGAACACGTCCGCGCCGCGGATCGACTCGTCGTAGCGGCAGTAGACCTCGCCGTTGGAGAAGGTCTTAGAGATGACCGGCCCGAGCTCGACGCCGAGCTTCTCGGCGATGTCGGCGGCGAGCTGGGGGTTCGCCCGGCCGCTGAAGAGCATCAGCCGCTTGTTGTAATCGATCGGCAGGCTCGCCCGCGAGGACTCCGGCTGAGTGTCCGTCGCGCTCATGTCCCCCTGCAGTGTAAAGAAGGTCTGGGTCGTGCTCACGGCGGGGTCGCTCATCTCGCCGCCTTCCCGGGCCCTTCATAGCCCTCCTTGTTCACCTGGCGCTCGCGCGCCATGCCGAGGGCGCCCGCGGGAACGTCCTCGGTGATCACCGAGCCGGCCCCCGTGTAGGAGCCGTCGCCGAGCGTGACGGGCGCCACGAGCGTCGTGTCGACGCCCGTCCGCACGCCCTCCCCGACCGTCGTGCGGTGCTTGTTCGCGCCGTCGTAGTTGGCAGTGATCGTCGCCGCCCCGAGGTTGCTCTTCGCGCCCACGTCGGCGTCGCCGATGTAGGAGAGGTGGGGGATTTTCGCGCCCGGGCCGATGTCGGAGTTCTTGATCTCCACGTAGGTGCCGGCCTTCGCGCCCTCGCGCAGCACCGCTCCCGGCCGCAGGTAGGCGAACGGGCCGACCGTGACGCGGTCCTCCAGGCGGCAGTCGTGCAGGTAGGAATGGCGGATCGTGCAGCCGGCTCCGATCGCGCTGCTCCCGCGGATCGTCGTGAACGGCTCGATCACGGTGTCCTGATCGATCGTCACGTCGGCGTCGATCGCGGTCGAGGCCGGATCGACGATCGTCACGCCGGCGAGCATGTGCCGCTCGTGGATCGCCCGCTGCGCCAGCGCGCGGACGGCGGCCAGGGCGACGCGGTCGTTGACGCCCAGCACGAGACGCTCGTCGTCGATCTCGTGGCCGATCACGCGGCTGCCGTCGGCGCGGAGCAGATCGAGCACCTGCGGCAGGTAGAGCTCGCCCTGGGCGTTCTCGGCGTCCAGGCGCGGCAGCGCGAGCCGCAGCGGGCCCGCGGCGAACACGAAGATGCCGGTGTTGACCTCGCGGATCTCGCGCTCGGCCTGCGTGGAGTCGCCCTCGCGCTTCGTCTCCACGACCCGCACGACCTCGCCGTCGGCGTCGCGCACGACGCGCCCGTAGCCGCTCGGGTCGGCCAGCACGGTCGTAGCCATCGTCGCGGCCGCGCCGGCCTGCTCGTGGGCGGCGATCAGGCCTTCGATCGCAGCCGCGTCGAGGAGCGGGACGTCACCGCTCAGGACCACGACCGCCTCGCCGTCGGACAGCTCGCCGCCGATCGCCTCGATCGCGGCCGCCACGGCACCGCCGGTTCCGTTGGGCTGGGGCTGCACGGCGATCTCGACGCCGTCGGGCAGGATCTCCCCGAGCGTCCCGTCCGGCGAGTCGACGACGACGACCCGCCGCGCGCCTGCGGCCTGGGCCGCCCGGACGGGCCACAGCACCATCGGCACCCCGCAGATCTCGTGCAGCACCTTGGGGGTCGCCGAGCGCATGCGCGTGCCCTTGCCCGCGGCCAGGATCAGGACTGTTGGGGCGCTCACTGGAGGGATGCTAGAGGTCCGTCGGGCCCCGGCGGGGGCGGGGCGGAGGTTGGGGGGCAGGGACTCGAACCCCGATTCTCAGGACCAAAACCTGATGTCCTGCCATTGGACGACCCCCCAGAGGGCCCGAGAAAGGATAGACGCGCCCCGGGCGGGCGGGAAACCCGCAGCGTGCGGCGTTTGCGGCGGGAGATCTGCGGGAACCGACGACTGCGTCATCGGTTCCTGCAAGTATTCCTGCACTCTGCGAGCCGGACGTGCGAGAACGGTAGGAGGGCTGTGCACCACGCTCGCGGTGGCGGCTTTCGCCTGGGCGAGTGCCATCGCGCCGTCCGTGGCTGCCGGCGTCGAAGCGTGCCCCGGCGAAACGCTCTTGCCGACCGCCACCGACGCGGCGATCGTCGATCGGGCCACGCTGTGCCTGGTCAACCGCATCCGCTCCGCCAACCGCCTTCGTCCCCTGCACGCCAACCGCTGGCTGCTGGGCGTCGCGGCCAGCCAGGTGACGAGCATGGTCAGCCGGGACTACTTCGCCGACGTGCGGCCGAGCGGCCAGACGCCGCTGGCGCTGGTCGGCGTGACCCGCTATCCGGCCCACGCCGCGGGCATCGCGGTCGGGCAGAACATCGCCTGGGGCACGGGCAGCTACGCGACCCCGCAGCACATCGTCTCGGAATGGATGGCCTCGCCCCCGCACCGCGCCGTGATCCTCACCGCCTCGTACAAGGACGCGGGGGTCGCCGTGACCGCCGCGGTCCCCGGCGTGGTCGCGGCGGGTCGCTCCGGCGCGACGTACGCGATGGAGTTCGGCGTCCGCCGCTTCTGAAGGCGCGGCCCCAGCTGCGCCGGCCGCCGCGGCCGGTCAGCTGCGTCGGCCGCTGCGGCGGGGGACCCGCCCGCCTTCGGCGCCGGCCTCCGAGGCCGGGCCGCCGGGCGAGGCGATCCCGAGCACCCGCATCGACTTCAGGCCCAGGCTCAGCTTCTCGCGGCCGTCGCTCGAGCTCACGTCCAGGCCGGAGAGCTCGCGGACGCGCTCCAGGCGGTAGTAGATCGTGTGGCGGTGGGTGAAGAGCCGCTGGGCGGTCCCCGCGACGTTGCCGTCCGCCTCCAGAAACGTCTCCAGCGTGCGGACCAGATCGGTCTCGTACTGCTCGTCGTAGGCGACCAGCGGCTCGACGGTCTCGGCGTAGAAGCGCTGCAGCTCGGCGGGGTTCTCGCTCATCGCCGAGAGCAGCAGGCGGTAGGCGCCGGTCTCCTCGAACGCCAGGCCGGCCCCACCGTCCTGTGAGCCCTGCGCGACGTTCGCAGCCAGCAGCGCCTCGCTGGCCGCGCGCGGCAGCTCGCTCGGATCCTCGGCGATGCGGCTGCGCCCGAGCGCGAACGTGTAGCCCGACAGTCCCGCTTCCATCTCTCGCAGGACCGTCTCGCCGGCCCGGGCCGCCGCTCCCTCGTCGCCGCCCGGGACCAGCAGCAGGACCTCGGCCGCGGTGCTCCCCTCGCGCTCCGAGAGCCCCGCGATCGAGCGGCTCGAGACGGCCCGCGCGCCGCGCTCGGCGACCGCCCGCACGCGTCCCCGCCAGCCCTCGTCGGTCGGCGTCTGGGGATGGGCGCGGGCGACGATCATGCACGCTCCCCCGTCGAGGTCGAGCGACAGGTCCCGCGCCCGCGCGAGCAGTTCGGCACGATCGGTGAGCTCCCGGGCGAGGATCGCACGCAGGAAGTCCGAGGAGGCCGTTTCGGAGACCCGCTCCGGCGCCCGCACCCGCTCCACCTCCGAGGCGATCATCGTCAGCAGCAGCCGCTGCATCGAGGCGCTGGGCTCGGCCTTGGCGCGCATGTGCAGCGTCCCGACGACGGTGTCGGCGACTCGCAGCGGCGAGCTCTTGACGCCCTCCCCGCGGCCGAGCAGGGCCCGCTCCTCGGCCGGCGAGCGGGCGGCGACGGCGAGCGTCGCCCCCCACGGGTCGGTCACCGCGAGGCTCGCCTCCAGCGCCTTCGCGGCGGCACGGACCACCTCGGGCAGCCCGGCCCCGGACTCGACCGCCTCGGTGATCGCGTCGAGCGCCTGTAGGTCGGACATTCCTCAGCCCCAGAAGTAGAGGGCGGCGAGCGCGCCGGCCACACCGGCGCCGGCAAACACGGCGAGCACGTACAGGGACAGGACGGCAGCCGCCACCCGCTCCCACAGCCGCGTATACGCGGTCCACGCGGGCCGCAGGATCAGGCCGGCGTACAGGGCCAGGCCGACGACCGCGCTGCCACCCGCTACGAGCTCGTTGATCTGTGTGGTGCTCATCCTCTGGCGTGAGATTGTGACGCACGCCGCCGTCGGTCGCGGGCTCCGCGCCGCTCAGGCGCTCAACTCGGGGGACCCCTCGAGCGGCTGGGGCTCGCCGAACGCGGCCTCGACGGGCACCGCGGCAAGCGCCGGCGGTTCCCGGCCCTCCAGCCCCGCCGCGGCGACGCGAGCCAGCGCGAGTCCCTGCTCGCCGGCCTTCGCGAACAGCCCGACGACCGTCGGACCGGAGCCGCTGAGCAGCGCGGGAGAGCCGCCCGCGCCGGCGACGGCGCGCAGCGCCTCGGCGATCTCCGGGCGCAGCGAGACGGCGGCCCGCTGCAGGTCGTTGTGGAGCAGCTCGACGGCCGCGGGCAGCGGCGCGCCCCGCGCGAGCGCGTCGCCGAGCTCCTCGTGGGCGCGGGCGATCGCCTCGCCGTCGCGGGTTAATCCGAGCCGGTCCGCCTCGGCGTACACCTCGGCGGTCGAGAGCGCGAAGTCGGCCGGCAGCACCAGCAGTCCGAAGGCCAGCCGGGGAGCGGGCAGGCGCGTCAGCTGCTCCCCCGCCCCACCGGCGAGCCAGCGACCCGGCGAAACCTGAGCTGGCACGTCGGCGCCGAGCCCCGCGGCGATCGCGAGCAGCAGCTGCTCGTCGCCGAGGCCCGAAGCGGCGTGGGCGAGGCGCAGGGCCGCCGCCGCGTCGGCCGATCCTCCGCCCAGCCCCGCGGCGACGGGGATCCGCTTCTCGATGCGCAGTCGCAGCGGCGGGGCCTGCCAGCCGGTGCGCGCGCGGAACTCGCGCAGCGCCAGAGCGGCGAGGTTCTGCTCGGGCGGGCCTGGGACCTCGGGGCAGATCACCTCGTCGGCGACCCCGCCCGCGGGGGCCGCTTCGAGGATCAGCTCGTCGGCCAGCGAGATCGACTGCATGACGGTCGCGAGCCGGTGACGACCGTCGGACTCGCGGACCGGCCCGACGAACAGGCCGAGGTTGATCTTCGCGGGGGCGAGCGCCCGCAGCGCCGGCATCGTGCTCACAGACCGAGGATTCCCGCCAGCTTGCGGAACTCCTCCGGCGCGAGACGCTCGGCGCGCGCATCGGGCGGCTGGCCGAGGGTCCCGAGCGCCTCCCGCACGGCGTCGCGACTGACGGCCGGCGCCACCCCCGACAGCGCGAGCGACCCGGCGAGGGTCTTGCGCCGGTGGGCGAAGGCCCCGGCCACCAGACCCCGCAGCGCCGCCCCGCCCGGCCCGGACAGGCTCTGCCCCTCCTCACCCCCCCGGCGCGTCATCCCGACGAGCACCGAGTCGACGTTCGGGACGGGGTAGAAGACCGTGCGCGGCACCGCGCGCAGCACCCGGACCTCGCATGCCAGCTGGGCGAGCACCGAAGGCACCCCGTAGGCGCCGGTCCCGGGGGACGCCGCGAGCCGCTCGCCGACCTCGCGCTGGGCCATCGCGACCCACGAGCGGACGCCCGGCAGCTCCTCGACGGTGCGCAGCAGCACCCCCGCGGCGATCCCGTAGGGAAGGTTCGCGACGACCTTGTCGGGGGGCGGCACGAGGTCTGCGAGCTCGAGCGTCATCGCATCGCCCCAGTGGATCGTCATGTTGTCGAAGGGCGCGGCGGCGTCGAGCAGGGGCACGCGCAGGCGCTCGTCGATCTCGATCACGTGCACGTGGGAGACCCGCCCGGCGAGATGCTCGGAGAGCACGCCGAGCCCGCCCCCGATCTCGAGCACCACGTCGCTCTCCTCGAGCTCGGCCGCCCGCTCGATCACGCCGAGGATGTTCGAGTCGACGAGGAAGTTCTGGCCGAGGTCGCGGTCGGGACGAATCCCGAAGCGGCGCATCCGCCGCAGGCTCGCCTGCCCCGGCCCGCCTTCCTGCGCGCTCACCTGCCGCTCCGCAGCCACCGGGGGCGCCCGCTCCCGATCACGACCAGCCGAAGACGCGCGCCCCGTTCGCCTCCACGACCGCGCCGAGCTCCTCGCTGGAGACGCCGCGAAGCTCGGCGAGGAACGCGAGCGTGTGAGCGACGAAGGCGGGCTGGTTGCGCTCCTTGCGGACCGCCTGGGGCGTCAGGTAGGGCGCGTCGGTCTCGACGAGCAGACGGTCGGCGGCGACCTCGCGAGCGGCGGCGGCGAGGTCGGCGGCGCTCTTGTAGGTGACGTTCCCGGCGAAGGAGATCGCGTAGCCGCGCGCGAGACACTCCTCGAGCCGCTCGGGCATCGAGAAGCAGTGCATCACGACGCTCACCCCGTCCGCTTCGGCGGCGAGCTGGGCGAGGGTCTCCTCCTCGGCCGCGCGGGTGTGGATCACGAGCGGCTTGCCGGTCACCCGCGCCAGCTCGATCTGCGCGGCGAACGCCCGCCGCTGGTCCTCCGCGGGCGGGGCCGTGTCGCGATAGAAGTCCAGGCCCGTCTCGCCGATCGCCACGCAGCGCTCGTGCGCGGCGAGCGCCTCGAGCTCGGCCAGGTCGGCGTCGTCGAAGCCCCGCGAGGCGTTCGGGTGGCGCCCGACGGCGGCGTAGACCTGGGGGAAGTCCTCGGCGGCGGCGAGCGCGGCCCGGCAGGAGACGCCGTCGATCCCGACCGTCAGGATCCGCCTCACGCCCGCCCGCTCGGCCGCGGCGACGAGCTCGGCGTCGGAGGGCTCGCAGAGATCGAGGTGGGTGTGGGAGTCGATCACGACGACTGCGGCTCGACGGCGTCCTTCGGGAACAGCGACCCAATCGCGCTAACGCGCTCGATGCCCCCTCTGCCGAGCTCGGCCCCCTGCAGCGATATGTCGGGCGCGCCGAGCGCCTCGAGCAGGCGCGCGGCCGAGGCGGGCAGGTAGGGGTACAGCAGCACCGTCACGGCGCGCAGCCCCTCGGCGAGGTTCCCGAGCACGCTCGTCAGCTCCTCCTCGCGGTCGCCTTCTTTGGCGAGCCGGAACGGCGCCCGCTCCTCGACGTAACGGTTCAGGCGCCGCACCCGCTGCCAGATCTCCTCGAGCGCCACGGTCAGCTCCGCGCGGTCGATGTGGCCGGCGACAGTCTCTCCCAGCCCGGCGAAGTCCTCGGCGAGCACCGGGTCGAGCTCCACCGGCGCGAGGACGCCGTCGCGGTAGCGCAGCAGCATCGAGATCGTGCGGTTGGCGAGGTTGCCGAGCTCGTTGGCGAGCTCGGTCTCGTACCGCAGCTCGAAGGCCGCGGTCGAGACGGACCCGTCCTGGCCGAAGGACACGTCGCGCAGCAGGTAGAAGCGCAACGCGTCGGCGCCGAAGCGCTCGATCACCTCGAAGGGGTCGAGCACGTTGCCAAGCGACTTGCTCATCTTCTCCCCTTCCATCAGCAGGTAGCCGTGCACGAAGATGCGCTCGGGGAGCTCGAGCCCGGCGGCCATCAGCAGCGCCGGCCAGTAGACGGTGTGGAAGCGCAGGATGTCCTTCGCGATCAGGTGGCAGCTCGCGGGCCACAGCCGCGCCGTCAGGTCCTCGCCCTCGCGGGCGTAGCCGAGCGCCGTGTAGTAGTTCAGGAGCGCGTCGAACCAGACGTAGAAGACGTGCTCGCGATCCCACGGGACCTGCACGCCCCAGGTCAGCTTGTGACGTGTCAAAGGCACGTCCCGCAGCCCGGAGCGGATGAAGGAGAGCGCCTCGTTGTAACGCGTGCGGGGCGCCACGAACTCCTCGTGCTCGGCGTAGAGCGCTTCGAGGCGATCCTGAAACTTCGAGAGGGCGAAGAAGTAGTTGTCCTCCTGCTCGCGCGTCAGCTCGATGTGGTGGATCGGGCAGCGGTTGCCCTCGTCGACCTCGTTGTCGGCCTTGAAGTCCGCGCAGCGCGGGCAGTACCAGCCCTCGTAGGTGCCCTTGTAGACGTAGCCGGCGTCGCGGACCCGCGAGAGAACCTCCTGAACCATCTCTTCGTGCGGCCGGTCGGTCGTGCGGATGAAGAAGTCGTTGCTCGCGCCGAGCTGCGGAGCGAGCGCGCGGAAGCGCTCGGCGTTGCGGTCCGCCAGCTCCTGCGGCGAGACGCCGAGCGCGTGGGCCGCGTCGGCGACCGGCTCGCCGTGCTCGTCGGTGCCGGTCAGGAAGAACACCTCCTCGCCGCGCTGGCGGTGGTGGCGGGCCATCACGTCGGCCGCGATCGTCGTGTATGCGTGGCCCAGGTGCGGCGCCGCGTTGACGTAGTAGATCGGGGTCGTGACGTAGAAGGACATGCCTGCCGCGCAGGCTATCCGCCCGAGCCCGTCAGCTCTCGGTAGAGCTCGTTCGCGGCCAGCCCGCTGAGCTTCGCGACCGCCGCAGCGGCCGGCCGCGGACGCGCGCCGGCCGCCACCAGCTCGCGCAGCGCCTCGAGCGCCGGCCCCCGCTCGGCGACCCCAGCCGCGGGGGCCTCGACGACGATCACGATCTCACCGCGGGGCTGGGCGGCGGCGAAGCGTGCCGCGAGCTCGGAGGCGGAGCCGCGCACGACCTCCTCGTGGAGCTTCGTCAGCTCGCGGCACACCGACACCCGCCGCGACGGGTCGAGCTCCGCCAGCACGGCCAGGGAGGCGGCGAGCCGGCGCGGGGACTCGAACGCGACGAGCGTCTCCCGGGCAGCCGCGAACAGCGCGAGCAGCTCGCCGCGCTTGCGCGGGAGAAACCCCGCGAAGCACCACCGCGCACCAGGCAGCCCGGAGGCGACGAGCGCCGTGACGGGCGCGCTCGGCCCGGGGAGAACCTCGACGGGCAGCCCCTCGGCGAGGCAGATCTGAACGAGCTGATAGCCGGGGTCTGACAGGAGCGGCGTGCCGGCGTCGGAGACAAGCGCCACGGACTGCCCGCCGCGGATCCGCTCGCAGAGCTCTCGCGCGCGCTTGGGTTCGTTGTGCTCGTGGAAGCTGAGGAGCTCGCGAGCGGCGATCCCGTGCCGGTCGAGCAGGCCCCGCGTGTGACGCGTGTCCTCACAGGCGATCGCGTCCGCTCCGGCCAGCGCCTCGAGCACGCGCAGCGTCACGTCCCCGAGGTTCCCGATCGGCGTCGGACAGACGAGCAGGCGGCCGACCGGCGCCTCGGGGGCGATCATCCGGCAAATATAGGGTCCAGTCGATGGCCGAAGACCGCGATCAGCAGGGCGAGCCGGGTCGGCGGGGCGAACGGGCTCCCTACACCCGCTACAGGGCCCGCCGCCGGCTGACCGGCGGCGGCGAGCGCGATGCCGCCCTCGGCGGCGTCGGCGCTCCCTCGCCCCCGGAGGCTCCGAGACAGCCCCGCAGACCGCGGCCGCCCGACGCGGCGGAACTGCGCGAGCAGCGCCGCCGTGGCCCTGGGCGCGCCGGCCCGCGTGCAGCCGGGTGGCGGCGCTGGACGACCCGTAAACGGATCGCTCTCGGCCTGATCGGACTGCTCTTCGCGTGGGTCGCCTTCTCGCTCGTGCTGTTCCTGATCAGCTCGCACTTCCAGCGCACGGCGATCCAGAGCCAGGCGAGCTCGGCGCTCGATCCGGCCGGCAGCCCGCTGACGTCGGCCAACGACATCCTGCTGCTCGGCTCCGACCGCCGCCAGAAGAGCAGCCGCGAACCGGGCGCCGAAAAGACCGGCTTCGGCCGTTCGGACTCGATCATGCTGATCCGCACCGGCGGCGGTCACTCGGCGCGCCTGTCGATCCCCCGCGACACCGTCGTCGAACTCCCCGGGCACGGTCTGGAAAAGATCAACGCCGCCCACGAGTACGGCGGGCCGAAGGAGTCGATCGAAGTCATCAAGCGCTGGCTCGGCGTCCCGATCAACCACGTGATCGAAGTCAACTTCGAAAACTTCCCCGCGCTGATCGACGCGATGGGCGGCGTCGACTACACCGGCAGCTGCATCATCTCCAAGCTCGACGGCGGCTTCTCACAGGGGGGCTACACGCTGCGGCTGCGGGCGGGCACGCACCACATCGACGGCAGGCAGGCGCTCGCGATCGCGCGCACCCGGGAGAACCTGTGCGCGCCGAACGAGACCGACCTGCAGCGCGAGGAACACCAGCAGGCGCTCTTCAACGCGGTCAAAGGACGGCTGCTCTCGTTCTCGAGCTTCGTCCGTCTGCCCTGGATCGCGTGGAACGCGCCGCCGACTGTGATCTCGGACATGAGCGGCGAGACGCTCCTGCAGCTGTTCGCCGGGATGGCGATCTCGGGCACCCCGCCGACGCGGGTCCTGAAACCGACCGGCGCTCTGACGCTCCCCAACGGCGGCGCCGGGCTGACCGTCTCGGAAGCCGCGCGGCGCGCGGCCGTGGCCCGCTTCATGGCGGGCTGAGCCGCGCCTCATGGCGGGCTGAGCCGCGCTCAGCTCTTGCCGGCCGAGGGCGCTGCCGCCTTCGAGTCCTTCTTGGGCTTGCTGTCGGCCTTCTTCTCGGGAGCGGGGTCCTTCTTGGCCTCGCTCTTCTCCGACGACGAGGAGGAGGACTCCGAGGAGGACTTCTCGGCGGCCGCCGCGGTCTCGCGGTTGCGCCGCTTGGTGCCGTAGTCGGTGTTGTAGAAGCCTTTGCCCTTGAAGTGGACGGCGGGCGCATGGAGCACCCGCTCGACCGGCACGCCCGTGTCGGGATCGACCTTCAGCGGATCGTCGCTGAAGGACTGCTGGAGCTCGAAGGTCGTGCCGTCGGGACGCCTGTACTCATAGATCGGCATGGCCGCCGATTATAGGTGCGGTGTTACGGGCGCTCAGTCGGTGAGCAGCGCGCGCACGGCCGTGATCCCCGCGCCGATCGTGGCGGAGAAGTCGCGGTCGGGCTCGCTCAGCATACGCAGCGCGAAGCCGTCGCCGAGCGAGAAGAGGACCTCGGCGATCGCCTGGGGCTCGGCGTGCAGATGAAGCACGCCCTCACGCTGGGCCGATTCGAGCATCTCCGTCACCTGCTGGCGGGTCCGCCGCATCAGCGCGCAGTACTCGGCGGCGATCTCCTCGTTGCGCTGCGAGAGCGTGAACAGCTCGAAGGCCAGCGTCAGGAAATCCGGGTCCTCGCGAATCGTCTCCTGCAGGTTCTGGGCCATCAGGTCGATGAAGGCGTCGGCCGTCCTGGCCGTCGCGAGCTGTTCCTGCAAGCGCTCGATGCGCAGCTCGGCGTCGCGTCTGACCGCCTCGACGAGCAGCTTCTCCTTGGTGCCGAAGTAGTAGTGGAGCAGGCCGCGCGAGACCCCGGCCTCGCGCGAGACGTGGTCGAAGGTCGAGCCCGTCGTGCCCCGCTTGGCGACGCTGTGACGCATCGCGTCGATGATCCGCTGCGCCTTCTCGCCCGAGAGCGGGCGCGTCGTCGCCCCCGCGGGGAGGCCGTCGTCCTCCCCGGGGCGCGCGGGCGCTGCGGTCGCGTCTGGGACGCTCAAGCGACGCTCCCCCCGTGCGGGGCTCAGCTCGCCACGCCGGCCGGCTCGGGCGTCGCGGGCGCGGTGGTCGAGCTGTAGTCGAACTGCTCCTCGGCGCCGAACAGCATGTCCAGCACCTTCGAGCGCAGACCCTCGTTGAGCGCGATCGCGAGCACGGCTCCAACGGCGAGCAGCAGCAGCGCGCGTCCGCCGCCACGGCGACGCCGCGCCGGGGCGGGCGCCTCGCGCAGCGAGCCCGAGGCCTCGCGCAGCGAGTCGATCGCGCTGCGCAGCTCGGCCTGGAGCTTGCGGTCCTCCATCAGCGCCTTGGCGGCGGGCTTCCCGTTGGTCATCCGCCCGTAGGCGCTTTTCGCCGCGCCGTATGCGCTGAGCAGGCTCCCACGGAGCTCGTCGTCTTCGATCAAGCGCTGCACGTACGGGTTGCTCTGCGCCGCCTTGGCCGCATTGCCGAGTCTGTCTTTCGATGCCATCTCTCCACCGCCTCTGCCGAAAGCTTGCCGGTCCAACATGAATATACCCGTGCCGCGTCGTCGCGAACGCGGCTGCGGACAGTTCTCCGGAGCGAGATCGCTCAGGCGTGAAGCGCCGCCTGCTCCTCGGCGGAAGGGA
Organism: Solirubrobacteraceae bacterium; assembly: GCA_035571915.1. Classification (GTDB taxonomy): domain Bacteria; phylum Actinomycetota; class Thermoleophilia; order Solirubrobacterales; family Solirubrobacteraceae; genus Palsa-744. The sequence goes on from DATNBM010000048.1 coordinate 30,944, forward strand.
ATGCCCACGCGGCCCGCGTGCGGCGCTCCTGGCGGAACACGAACCGGAGCTGCTGCGGGGGCCTGAGCTGCGCCTCGTGCGGGCGGAACGTGGCGCACGGCTCCTCGAGGTCCAGGGCACAGAGCAGGTTCACGCGAAAGAAGCATTCCTCGCAGCTCACCTTCTTGACCTTGGCCTTGCGAGATCCCGCCCTGCTCTGAGTCGCCTTCAACCTTCCTCCGCCCGTGTTCGTGCTTGGCTGGAACGCTGGCGATCAAAGCACGGACGGCAGGCCGGCGAGCGGGCCAACTCGCAAATCGCAGAGAAAAAAGAGAGGTATCCGGAAATACCCGCCGGCGCGTCACTTTCCTGTGACAATCGCGCGCCCGGGGCCGCATTTTCCGGACGGACGGACGACGGGCGTCATCATCTGGACGATGGAGATCCTCCTCACCGGCGCGACGGGCTTCGTCGGCTCGCTGCTGATGCCCGAGCTGCTCGCGCGCGGTCATCGCGTGCGCGCGCTGGCCCGCAACCCCGACCGCCTCGCCGGCGGGGAGGCGGTCGTCCACAAGGGCGACGTCCTCACCGGCGAGGGCCTTCAGGCCGCGCTCCGCGACGTCGAGGTCGCCTATTACCTGATCCACTCGATGGAGCCCTCCGCGGGCGGGGTCGGCTTCGCCGAGCGCGAGCGTCTGGCCGCGAGCAACTTCGCGGCGGCGGCGCGTACCGCCGGGGTGCGGCGGATCGTCTACCTCGGCGGGCTCGTGCCGCGCTGGGAGAGCGACGGGGAACGGCGCGGCCGGCACGGCTCGCGTCACCTCGCCAGCCGCGAGCAGGTCGAGCGGATCCTGCTCGCGGCGGTCCCGGACTCGCTCGCGCTGCGGGCGTCGATCGTGATCGGGGCGCGCTCCCGCTCCTTCCGGCTGCTCGTCCGGCTCGTCGAGCGGATGCCGGTCCTCGCCCTCCCCGCCTGGCAGCGCTTTCGCACCCAGCCGATCGACGAGCGCGACGTGATCGAGATGCTCGCGGCCTGCGCGCAGAGCACGCTCTCCGGGGCGGTCCTCGAGATCGGCGGGCCGGACGTCCTCAGCTACGGCGAAATGCTCGAGCGGATCGCCGACGCGATGCTCGTCGGACGTCCGTCGGTGCGCCTGCGGTTCAACCTCACCCCCGTGGCGGGACGCGTCGCGGCGGCCATCGCGACCGAGAGCCCGGACCTCGTGGTGCCTCTGATGGAAGGCCTGCAGGGAGACCTGCTGCCGCGCGACGATCACGCTGAGGAGCTGCTCGGCGTGCGCCTTCACTCATTTGACTCCGCCGTCGAACACGCCTTGGCAGAATGGGAGCGGGCCGAGCCGCTGGCCGCACGCTGATGAGCCAGGTGAGCGCCTCGATCACGATCGCCGCCCCGCCCGAGAAGGTCTGGGAGCTGGTGATGGACCCCAAACGACTCGAGCAATGGGTGTCAATCCACCGTCGCCTCGTGCACGCCGACGAGGGACCGGCGAGAGTCGGCTACCGGATGGATCAGAGCATCCACCTGCGCGGAGTCACCCTCGATGTTCACTGGGAGCTCGTGGATTGCCTGGAGTGCAAGCGAGCGGTGTGGGAGGGACGCGGGCCGGCGCGCTCCAAGGCGCACACGGAGTACCTGCTCGAAGCCGTCGACGGCGGGACTCGTTTTGACTATCGCAACGAGTTCCGCGCGCCGCTGGGCCCCGTCGGGGCGATCGTCAGCCGGGCCCTGGTGGGAGGTATCCCGCTCCGCGAGGCGAACACGTCACTCGCCCGCTTGAAGGCGCAGGTCGAGCGGGATGTGAAAAAGAGGTAATGTAAGACGATCCGTCCCTACGATGCGAGAAAGTCTCCATCGGTATTGAAGAATGGAAGGTAACGTGACCGACTTCCTTGATGAGAAGCGCAAGGAGATCACCGAGAGGCTCAAAGAGCTGAAGCCGCTGGTCGACGAGTACCACCGCCTCGAGGCCGCCGCCGGCGCGCTCGCAGGCGTAGGGGGCTCGGCCGTCCGCGCCGCGACCGCCGTCGCCACCGGCAAAGGCCCGGGCCGCCCCCGCGGCTCCGCCGCCAAAGCCGCCGCGAAAAAACCGCGCAAAGCAGCAAAACGCGCCGGCCGCCGCAAAGGCAGCGGAACTCGTGCCGCCGAGGCGCTCGCGCTCGTCCAGAGCCAGCCCGGCATCACGATCCCGGAGCTCGCCGCCAAGATGGGCATCAAGCAGAACTACCTGTACCGCGTCCTGCCGGGACTCGAGCAGGAAAAGAAGGTGACCAAGCAGGGCCGCGGCTGGCACGCCAAAGCGGCCTAGTCGCATCGTCCCCGGGCCGAACGGCGCCGGGCGAGATTAAAGACAGAGGGCGCGGTCATGTACCGCGCCCTCTGTCTTTAACGATGCAGTAGGGCGGGTCTCAGATCAGGCCCTGTTCGGCGACCGTGTCGCGCTCGCCGACGAGCTCCTCCACGGAGAGGTCGATTTTGCCGCGGGAGAACTCGTCGACGTCGAGGCCCTCGACGATCTTCCACTGCCCGCCCTCGCAGGTACAGGGGAAGCCGCAGATGAGGCCCTCGGGGATGCCGTAGGAGCCGTCGGAGGGGACGCCCATCGAGACCCAGCCGCCGTTCGTGCCTTTCACCCAGTCGCTGACGTGGTCGATCGCCGCGCTGGCAGCCGAGGCCGCCGAGGACGCGCCGCGGGCCTCGATGATCGCGGCGCCCCGTTTCCCGACGTTCGGAAGGAAGTCGTTTTCGATCCATTCCTGATCGTCGACGGCGCCGGCGGCGATGTGACCGCCGACCTTCGCGTGGAACAGATTCGGATACATGGTCGGTGAGTGGTTGCCCCAGACGCCCATTTCGGTGACGTCGGTAACGGGGACCTCGAGCTTGTTGGCGAGCTGGGCGACCGCCCGGTTGTGGTCGAGCCGCATCATCGAGGTGAAGCGCTCGCGCGGGACGTCGGGCGCGTTGTTCATCGCGATCAGGCAATTCGTGTTGGCGGGATTTCCGACAACCAGAACCTTTAGGTCGGCGGCGGCGTGGGAGTTCAGCGCCTTGCCCTGGGTGGTGAAGATCTTGCCGTTCTCGGCCAGCAGCTCGGCGCGCTCCATGCCCTTGGTGCGGGGACGCGAGCCGACGAGCAGCGCGATGTTGGTGCCGTCGAAGCCGTCGTCGGGGTTGTCGTGCAGGTCGAGCCCGGCGAGCAGCGGGAAGGCGCAGTCGACGAGCTCCATCGCGACGCCCTCGAGCGCGGGCATCGCCTGCGGGATCTCGAGCAGGCGCAGGTCGACGGGCTGGTCGGGGCCGAGCAGCTGTCCGCTGGCGATGCGGAACACGATGCTGTAGCCGATCTGCCCGGCGGCGCCGGTGACAGTCACACGTACGGGGTTGCTCACAGGTTCATCTCCTGGGTTGTCTGGGGTTTGGCGGCCGGCATCCTCAGGCGGCCGCGGCGCGCAGGTTCTCGTCGATCGAGGCGAGGAACTCCTGGGTGCTCTGCCACTGCTGGTCGGGGCCGACCAGCAGTGCGAGGTCCTTCGTCATCTTCCCACCTTCGACCGTCTCGACGCAGACGCGCTCGAGCGTCTCGGCGAACTGCGTCACCTCAGGCGTGCCGTCCATCCGGCCCCGGGCGGAAAGGCCGCGGGTCCACGCGAAGATCGACGCGATCGGGTTGGTCGAGGTCGGCTTGCCCTGCTGGTGCTGACGGTAGTGGCGCGTCACGGTGCCGTGCGCGGCCTCCGCCTCGACGGTCTTGCCGTCGGCCGTCATCAGCACGCTCGTCATCAGCCCGAGCGAGCCGAAGCCCTGTGCGACGGTGTCCGACTGGACGTCGCCGTCGTAGTTCTTGCAGGCCCACACGTAGCCGCCCTCCCACTTCAGCGCGGCGGCGACCATGTCGTCGATCAGGCGGTGTTCGTAGGTGATCCCGGCCTGCTCGAAGTCGCTCTTGAACTCCGTCTCGTACACCTCGGCGAAGATGTCCTTGAAGCGGCCGTCGTAGTTTTTGAGGATCGTGTTCTTCGTCGACATGTAGACGGGGTAGCCGCGGTCCAGGCCGTAGCGCAGCGAGGCGCGGGCGAAGTCCCGGATCGAGGAGTCGAGGTTGTACATCGCGAGCGCCACGCCCCCGCCCGGGAAGTCGTAGACCTCCAGCTCGATCGGATCCTCGCCGCTCTTCGGGGTGAACGTCAGCGTCAGCTTGCCCTCGCCCGGGACCACCATGTCGGTCGCGCGGTACTGGTCGCCGAACGCGTGGCGGCCGATCACGATCGGCTTGGTCCAGCCCGGGACCAGGCGCGGGATGTTCGCGATCACGATCGGCTCGCGGAAGATCACCCCGCCGAGGATGTTGCGGATCGTCCCGTTCGGGGAGCGGTACATCGCCTTCAGGCCGAACTCCTCCACGCGCGCCTCGTCGGGGGTGATCGTCGCGCACTTCACACCGACCCCGTACTGCTTGATCGCTTCGGCGGATTCGACCGTCACGCGGTCGTCGGTCGCATCGCGGTGCTCGATCCCGAGGTCGTAGTACTTCAGGTCGACGTCGAGGTAGGGAAGGATCAGCTGCTGCTTGATGAACTCCCAGATGATCCGGGTCATCTCGTCGCCGTCGAGCTCGACGACCGGGTTCTTCACCTTGATCTTCGCCATGTTCGGTCCTTGCTGTATGTGCTTTTCGGGGGGAGGCTGGACGGTGCGGGGACAGACCCGCCCGGCGGCGCCGATGCTATCGCCCGAGCGGTGCCCGGCCGGGACCGCACCGAGGCCCTCGCGGGCCGGTCCCGGCGCCTATTCGTTCCAGCTGGGCTCGGCGGCGTGCGCGACGAGCAGCTTCCGCGGACCGCCGGCGAAGGGCACGGTGACGACGTTCTCGCCGCTCGCGGGCCCTTCGATGCCGCCTTCGGAGACGAGCAGGCTCGAGCCGTCGCGCGAGATCCCGGCGCCGACGACCGGCCGGCCTTTGACGCGCACGGCGCGGGCGCGGCCGGACGGAACCTGCACCGTCCAGGCTTCGCTCGTGTCCTGGCCCTCGAACTCGGCCAGCAGGCGCGACCCGGACGAGGAGAAGCCGAGCGGCACGAGACCCGAGACGAGCGTGCGGACGCGGATCGAAGTCAGCCGGCGCGGCGATCCGCCTCCCGGCCTGCGCAGCCAGACCTGGTAGACCGGCGCGTCGTTTCGCCGCAGGCGCTCGCGGTCGTAGGCGATGAACGTCGGTCCCCAGACGGGGTTCAGGCTGCGCCCGTCGGAGGTGACGCGCGTGAGAGCCGAGCCGGTCGCCTGCGCGACGTAGAGGTTCACCGCCGCCGTGAAGCTCTGCGAGCGCGAACGGGCGAACACCACGCGATCGCTGCCGTCCGGCGCGAAGCTCGCGCCGTAGACGACGCCGGTCGCGATCGTCTTCAGCGTGCCGGTGGTCGTGTCGAGAATCGCGAGACCCGAGCGGGCGGCGACGTTCTTGACGGCCGTGCTCTGAAGGGCCACGGCGAGGTAGCGGGAGTCGGGCGACCATGCGAGCGGGAACGCGGTCTGACGCGTGAGGTCCCCGATGGTCTGAGGCGTGCCTCCCCTCGCCGGGTAGATCGCGAGCGAGGGGCCCGTTTCGCTCGGCCCGAACAGCCCGGCCGCGACGCTCTGGCCGCTCGGCGAGAGCAGCGGCTGCGAACCCGGTCCGAGCCGCACCGGCGAGCTGCCGTCCGCCGCCGCCCCCCAGACGATCGATTCGGGCTGGGCGTTGCTGGAGGTGACGTAGGCCAGGCGCAACGGCTCGACCGCGAGCGGTTCGTGCGTCGCGTCGCCCGGCGCAGCGACGGCGACCCCGGAGGCGACCGCGAGGAGCGACGCCAGCCCGGCGAAGCCCGCTGCAATCAGCCCCGATCGCCCTCGGCGCGCCATGCCACGAGCATATAGCCGAGCGCAGCGTCCGCACGCCCGTATGCGACACTCAGCACATGGCTACCGTCGAGCAAGCCTCGGGCGAGAGCGCCGCGCCCTGGCGGACCCACGAGGTCTTCAACCAGGCGCCTCCGATGGAAGGCCTCGACGTCTTCTCCTCCAACCGCCCGCTGGTCGAGGCGACCGAGCGCGAGGGCGCCGGCTGGGTGCTCGAGCGGGCCTCCGCGCTGGGCCGCTTCGTGGGCGGCGCGCCGCAGCTCCAATGGGGCCGGCTGGCGAACGAGAACAAGCCGGTGCTCAAGACCTTCGACCGCTACGGGCACCGCATCGACGAGGTCGAGTTCCACCCCGCCTGGCACCAGCTGATGAGCATGGGGGTCGAGCACGAGCTGCACTCGCTGCCGTGGACGAGCTCGGAGCCCTACCCCCACACGGCCCGCGCGGCCCTCTACATGACGGCGATGCAGGCCGAGGCCGGCTACGCGTGCCCGATCACGATGACCTTCGCGGTCGTCCCGGCGCTGCGCGCCCAGCCCGAGCTAGCGGCCGAATGGGAGCCGCTCGTGACCTCCACGCACTACGACCCCCGGCTGGTCCCCGCCGCCGAGAAGGGCTGCGCGATCTCCGGGATGGCGATGACCGAGAAGCAGGGCGGCTCGGACGTCCGCGCCAACACGACCGTCGCGAAGCCCCTGAACGGGGGCGGCGCGGGGGCCGAGTACGAGATCGTCGGCCACAAGTGGTTCTGCTCGGCGCCGATGTCCGACGTGTTCCTCGTGCTAGCCCAGACCGACGACGGGCTGTCGTGCTTCCTGATGCCGCGAATCCTCCCGGACGGCACGCGCAACCAGTTCCACATCCAGCGCCTGAAGGACAAGCTCGGCAACCACTCCAACGCCTCCTCGGAGGTCGAGTTCCACGGCGCCTGGGCGCGGATGGTCGGCGAGCCCGGCCGCGGCGTGCCGACGATCATCGAGATGGTCGGCCACACGCGCCTGGACTGCGTGATCGGCTCGGCCGCGGGGATGCGGAGCGGCGTCGTGAGCGCGACGTGGCACACCGCCCACCGCAGCGCCTTCGGCAAGGTGCTCGCCGAGCAGCCGCTGATGCGCAACGTGCTGGCCGACCTCTGCGTCGAGTCCGAGGCGACGACGGCGCTCGCGATGCGACTCGCCCGCGCCTACGACGAAGCCCGCGAGGACGTTGTATATGGATCCCACCCACCCGGCGACGAGAGCGACGCGCAGCTGTTCAAGCGCCTCGCTACGGCCGTCGGCAAGTACTGGACGTGCAAGCGCGCGCCGAACCACGCGTTCGAGTCGCTCGAGTGCCTCGGCGGGGCGGGCTACGTCGAGGAGTCGGGGATGCCCCGCCTGTACCGTGAGGCGCCGCTGGCGTCGATCTGGGAGGGCTCTGGCAACGTGATGAGCCTCGACGTGCTGCGCGCGCTGACGCGGGCGCCGCGGTCGCTGGAGGTCTTCCTGGCCGAGGTCGAGCTGGCGGCGGGAGGCGACGCGCGCCTCGACGCGCGCGTCACCGAGCTGAAGGGCCAGTTCGCCGACCCGGGGACGCTCGAGAGCCGCGCCCGCCGGGTCGTCGAATCGATGGCCCTGTGCCTGCAGGGCTCGCTGCTCGTGCGCCACGGCGATCCCGCCGTCGCCGACGCCTTCTGCGCGTCGCGTCTCGGCGGCGACGGGGGCCTCGAGTACGGCACCCTGCCGGCCGGCGTGGACTTCGAGGCGATCGTCTCGCGCTCGCGCCCGGAAGCCTGAGAGCCCCGAAGCGCCCGGACCGCGGTCCCAGCACGCCTACCATCTAGCCATGCGCCCGCGCCGGCCCCACAACTTCCAGCTGGCGCGCATCTTCGGGATCCGCGTCGGGGTCAGCTTCAGCTGGTTCTTCGTCCTGTTCCTGCTGATCTTCTGGCTGGGCCACGAATACTTCCCGGAAGTCATCAAAGGATCGAGCACGACCGCGTACGTGATCGCTGTCGCGGGCGCGCTCGGCTACTTCCTCTCGCTGATCCTCCACGAGCTCGGCCACGCGCTCGTCGCGCGTCGGCTGGGGATCGGTATCGCGGGCATTGACCTGTGGTTCTTCGGCGGGCTCTCGAAGATGCGCCGTGAGCCAGCGACCGCCGGGGAGGAGTTCAAGATCGCCGCCGCCGGGCCCGCCGTGACGTTCGCGCTGCTGGTGATCTTCGCGCTCGTCGCCGTGCTGCTCGCCCCCGGCCACCCGTTCACCGAATCGCTCACCCGCGAAGGCTTCACGGCCACCCCCGCGCAGGCGCTGCTCGGCTGGCTCGCGTTCGTCAACGCGGCGCTGCTCGTCTTCAACATCCTCCCTGCGTTCCCGCTCGACGGTGGCCGGATCGCCCGCGCCGCGATCTGGCGCGCGACGGGGGACCGCAACCGCGCGACCGGCTGGACCGGCCGGGCCGGCCAGGCGCTGGCCCTCGCGCTGGGATTGCTCGGGCTGCTCGACCTGTCCCGCAACGGCTCGGGCTTCAGCCTGTTCACGCTGCTGCTCGCCTACTTCCTCTACCAGGCGGCCGGCCAGGCGGTCGCGCAGGGGGCGATCGGCAGGCGCATCCAGAACGTCCGCGTCGCCGACATCATGGACCGTGAGCCGGTGACGATCCCCGCGGACGCGACCCTGCTCGACGCCCAGGAGCAGTACTTCCTGCGCTACCACTGGCCGTGGTTCGTGGTCGTCGACCCGGCGCGTCACTTCCTCGGCGTGGTGCGCCAGCAGCGCGTCGAGGCCGAGATCGCCGCGGGTCGGCCGGCGCTGGAGGTCGTCGACGCGCTCGAGTCCGACCTGCAGGTTCGGATCGGCGAAGAGGCCCCGCTGGAATCCCTGCTCGGCGCCGAGGGCCTCGGGCGGCTAGGCGCGATGGTCGCCGTCGACGCCGACGGCGTGCTGCAGGGCGTCGTCACGCTGGCCCAGGTGCGCCGTGCCCTCACGCCCGCGGGGTGAGGGGGGCCGCGGGCGCGGTCGTTATAGAGTCCCCGCCGCAGCTTCCCAACGACGAACCCCCAAGGAGCCATGCCAGCACACGACGTATTGATCATCGGAGCCGGCCTCGCCGGACAGCGGGCCGCGCTGGCAGCGGCGCAGCAGGGGGCAAGCGTCGCGATCATGAGCAAGGTCCACCCGGTCCGCTCCCACTCGGTGGCCGCGGCGGGCGGCATCAACGCGGCGATCAGCGTCGACGACGACTGGCACTCCCACGCCTACGACACCGTCAAGGGCTCGGACTTCCTGGGCGACCAGGACGCGATCGAAGTGATGTGCTCGGAGGCCCCTCAGGAGGTGCTCAACCTCGAGCACATGGGCGTGACCTTCCACCGCAACGAGAAGGGCGAGATGGACCTGCGGGCGTTCGGCGGGGCCTCGATGAAGCGCACCGCCTACGTCGCGGACATCACCGGCCAGGCGCTCCTGCACGTGCTCTACGAGCAGCTGATGAAGCACCACGAGACAGTCGAGCGCTTCGAGGAGTGGTTCACGACCTCGCTGCTGATGAACGAGGCGGGCGAATGCACGGGCGTGATCGCCCGCGACGTGCGCAGCGGGCGCATGGAGGCGTTCACGGCAAAGAACGTGATCCTCGCCTGCGGCGGGGCGGGCCAGGCCTACAAGCCCACGACCAACGGCCTGATCGTGACCGGCGACGGGATCGCTCTCGCCTACCGGGCCGGCGCGCCCCTGATGGACATGGAGATGGTCCAGTACCACCCGACCTGCCTGGTCGAGACGGGCATCCTGATCACCGAGGGCGCCCGCGGCGAGGGCGCCCACCTGCTCAACAGCAAAGGCGAACGGTTCATGGAGAAGACCGCGCCGAACAAGATGGAGCTGGCCTCGCGCGACGTCGTCTCGCGCGCCGAGCAGATCGAGATCAACGAGGGCCGCGGCGTCGGCCCGAACGGCTCGGGCATCTTCCTCGACGTCACCGTGGTGCCGAAAAAGCGCACGCTCGAGGCGCTGCGGGAGATCGTCAACCTGGGCCGCGACTTCGCGGGCGTCGACATCACGCGCGAACCGATCATGATCCGCCCCGGCCAGCACTACATCATGGGCGGCGTCAAGACCGACGTCGACGGCCGCACGCCGATCGACGGGCTCTACGCGGCCGGCGAGGTCGCCTGCGTCTCGGTCCACGGCGGCAACCGCCTCGGCGCCAACTCGCTGCTCGACACGCTGATCTTCGGCCGCCGCTCGGGCGAACACGCCGCGCGACGGGCCGCGACGATGGGCCGGCCCGACGTCGACCCCGCGCCGCAGCTGCGCCGCGACGAAGAGACGCTCGCCGGGATCATCTCGCGCCCCCGCGAGGGCCGGCGGGTCTCGGAGATCAAGAACGAGCTCGGCGAGACGATGAACGAAAAGGCCGCCGTGTTCCGCGACGAGGCGGGCCTGCAGAGCGCCCTGGAGACGATCGGGCGCCTCAAAGAGGAGGCCGCGAACGCGTGGATCGACGACCGCGGCACGGTCTTCAACCAGGACGTGCTCGGCGCCCTGGAGCTCGGCTTCATGGTCGACTGCGCCGAGGCCACCGTCGTGGCTGCGCTGGAGCGCAAGGAGTCGCGCGGGGCGCAGTTCCGCACTGACTACCCGGAGCGAAACGACGGGGAGTGGCTGAAGCACATCGACATCGCGCTCGGCGAGAGCGGGCCGGAGGTCAGCTACTCGCCGGTCACGATCACCCAGTGGCAGCCGGAAGAGCGGAAATACTGATGAGCAACGAGACCAACCTGAGAAAGCAGGGACGCAGCTGATGCCCGAAGCGCACGACAGGCCCCCCGAGCAGTTCCGTCTGCGGCTGCGGCGCTACGACCCGGAGTCCGGCGAGGCCCCCTACTGGGACGAGCACACGGTCGAGCTGGAGCCGCACCGCTCGGTGCTCGAGGCGATCCTGCAGGCCAAAGACCGCTTCGACGGCTCGATCGGCGTGCGCTGCTCGTGCCGCCAGGCGATCTGCGGCTCGTGCGGCATCCGCGTCAACGGCGAACCGGCGCTCGCCTGCCACACCCACCTCGACGCCGCCCTGAGCAGCTCCTCCGACGGCGTGATCGAGATCGAACCGATGGGCAACATGCCCGTCCTGAAGGACCTGATCGTCGACATGGACGCGGTCCACTGGAAGAAGATCCAGCGCGTCACTCCCTGGCTGCTCGCCAAGGAACCGGTCCCAGAGCGGGAGTACATCGTCTCGAAAGAGTCGATGGTCGACGTCACCCAGACGATGGCCTGCATCCAGTGTGGCGCGTGCGTCTCGGACTGCCTGGCGATGGAGGTCGACCCGGGCTTCATCGGCCCCGCGGCGCTCGCCAAGGCATACCGCTTCGTCGGCGACCCCCGCGACGACGAGCAGTACGAGCGCCTCAACGACCTCGCCCAGGACCCGCAGGGGATCTTCGACTGCACGCACTGCTTCAAGTGCGTCGAGGCGTGCCCCAAGGACGTCAACCCGATGGGCCAGATCATGCGCCTGCGGCGGATCGCGACCAACGACCAGCACATCGTCGACCAGAACAACGGGGAGCGCCACGAGGCGGCCTTCACGACTCTGATCAAGAACAACGGACTGCTCTGGGAGGCCGAGCTGCTGCCCCGCTCCTATGGCGGCAACTCCTGGTTCGGCAAATTCGCGCCGCCGGCGGGCAAAGAGCTCCTGAGCTCGCTGCCGGCGATCCTCAAGGCGCTGCTGCGCCGCAAGGTGACGCCGATGGGCGCGCTCAAGCCGCACAAGATCCCGAGCGCCGACCTGAAGGCCGTGCAGTCGATCTACGAGCGCGTCGAGAGCCGCGAGGAGCGCTACGAGCTGAACCTCTACATCACCGGCACGGACGCCGACAACGCGCCGATCGAGGCCGAGGCGCCCGTCGCCCCTGCCGCAACCGAGGAAAGCGAGAGCTGATGAAGGTCGCCTACTGGCCCGGCTGCGTGAGCCGCGGCTTCACCCCTGAGCTGCACGGCTCGATGGCGAAGGTCGCGCCCCTGCTCGACCTCGAGCTGGTCGAACTCGACCGCGCCTGCTGCAGCGGCGCCGGCGTCATCGCCGAGCACAACCAGGAGCTCGCCGACACGCTCAACGCCCGCACCTTCGCGCTCGCCCAGCAGGTCGAGGGAGCGGAGCTGATGATGAACATCTGCTCGACCTGCCAGGGCGCCCAGAGCGAGTGCCAGGAGCGCCTGGACGCGAACGCGGAGTACCGCGAGCACGTCAACTCGACGCTCTCCTCGGAGGGCCTCTCCTACGAGGCCGGCCTCACGAACAAGAACTTCCTGTGGCTGCTGGTCGAGGAGATCGGCCTCGACGCGCTGCGCTCGAAAGTCCGCAGGCCGCTGACGAACCTGAAGGTCGGGCCCTTCTACGGCTGCTACATCGTGCGGCCCCGCAAGCGCCTCGGGATCGACGCGGAGCACCCGCGCGACAACTATCTGCACGACGTGATCGACGCGCTCGGGGGCACGGTGATCGACTACGCCGGCATGCGCAAGTGCTGCGGCTTCCCGATCATCACGATGAACAAGGAGGCCTCGCTCAAGCAGGCGGGCCGCCACCTCGGCGACGCGGTGGACGCGGAGGCCGACTGCCTGGTCACGCCCTGTCCGCTGTGCCACCTGAACCTCGACCTCCAGCAGCCGCTGGCCGAGCGGGCGATCGGCCGCGAGCTGCAGATGCCGGTCCTGCACCTGCCCCAGCTCGTGGGCCTGGCCCTCGGCCTCGACCCCGGCGAGCTCGGCCTCGCCCGCCACGTGGTCAAGCCCACGTCGGTGATCGACTGGTCGACGTCGGTCGTCGGCGCCGCAGCCGCCTGAGCTTGAGCTGAGCGCCGCGTCGACCCGGGGACCGAGCGGGACCGCGCCCCGTCCTAGACGCGTCCCCGCGCGAGGTCGAGCAGGCGCCCGAGCAGGCGCTCGCCGTCGGCGCGCAGCCCGTCGTGGTCGTACTCGCTCGTGAGCCACACGCGCATGCCGGGGACGACCGCGGCCGTCTCCTCGGAGAGGGCGCGCTCGACGTACGGGTCCTCGGCGTAGACGGCGGCCGCGCACGGCACCGTGTTCGCGGCCAGCGCGGCCTCGTCGTAGAGGACGGGCCACTCGTGGGCGGCGAGCAGCTCCGCGGCGGCGGCCAGCGGCTCGAGCGAGGGGGCCTCGAACATCCAGGGGAAGATGTGCTCGCCGGTCAACAGCTCCTCGGGCCAGGCGAGCTCCTCGTAGACGCGCTGCGCGGCCCACCGGGTCGCCCCGCCGTTGGCCCAGCACGCCTCGTGGAGGACCGCGTAGATCGGGTTGCGGGCGAAGCTCGTCGCGTGCTCGACGTCGTGCAGGAAGGCGGGTGAGCCCGCGGGCAGCTCGAGGATGTAGTGCAGCCGCTCGCAGCCGTCGCTCATCCCGAGCTGGTGGCCGAGCTGGCGGATCCGCGCCGGCGTGAGCGGATCGCCGCCGGGCAGCTCGAGCGGGGCCTCGCGGGCCTGCTCGAGCAGCGCGAGCAGCCGCGCGCGGTCCTCGGGGTAGCGGCCGAAGAAGCACTCGTTGCGCTCCCGCATGCGGGCGAACGTCGCCCGGTAGACCTCGTCGATCCCCGCCCGCAACGGGGGGACCCCACCCGTGAAGAGGACCTCGCGCAGCCCCCCGGGGGCCGCCGAGAGGTAGCGCAGCGCGCAAAACCCCCCGAAGCTCTGCCCGAGCACGCTCCACCGCTCGACGCCGAGCTCCGCGCGGATCGCCTCGGCGTCGGCGACGATCGAGTCGGCCCGGAAGTGCGTGAGGTAACGGGCCTGCTCCTCGGGGCTGCCCGGCAGGCTCGCGGCGATCGGTGTCGAGCGCCCGGTGCCTCGCTGGTCGAGCATCAGCACCCGGAAGTCGGCGAGCGCCCGTTCGAGCCACGGCGGCGAGGAGCTCGTCCTGACGGGTCGCGGGGCCTCGAACCCGGGGCCTCCCTCGAAGAACACGAGCAACGGCTTCTCCGCGCCCTCGGGGTCGGAGAGCTCGCGTGAGAAGACCGTGATCGACGGGCCCTCCGGGTCCGCGTGGTCGAGCGGGAGCGAGTGCTCGCGCTCGGTCACGAGCAGGTTGGGAATCGCGCGGACGACGGCCATCGCCGCCCAGACTAGCCGCGACCCGACCGTCAGTCGACGGTTTCGGCGAGGAGCTCGTCGAGGCGGTCGAGCCGCTCGTTCAGCATGTCCCGGTACTCCTCGAGCCAGACCCACGGCCCGTTCAGCGGCTGTCCCGTCAGCGCGCAGCGACGCGTCCGCCCTCGCTTCACGCTGCTCACGAGCTCCGCTTCTTCCAGCACCCGGACGTGTTTTCTCGCGCCCGTCACCGAGATCCCGAAACGGTCGGCGATCCAGGTGATCGAGAGCTCGCCCCGCGTGCCCAGCTCCTCGACGATCCCGCGCCGAGTCGGGTCCGCGAGCACGGCGAAGGCGGCGTCGAGCTTTGGGCCGGTCGGGAAAAGGTGAACCATCTGGTTCAGTGTTATACACAACACTGAACCAACCAGTTCAGTTTTTAGAGATTGAGATGGAGGGGCGCGTCTGCCCGCCCGGCCCCGCCCCCATCTAGGCTTACGCCCGTGCGGATCGTCACCGTCGTCGGCAACCGGCCCCAGTTCGTGAAGGCCGCGGCCGTCTCGGGACCCCTGCGGGCCGCCCACGAGGAGGTCCTGATCCACACCGGCCAGCACCACGACGACACCCTGTCGAGCGTCTTCTTCAGCGAGCTCGGCCTCGCGCGGCCGGACCGGGAGCTCGCGATAGCGGGCGGGAGCAACACCTCCCAGACGGCGCGGATGCTGGCGGCGCTCGAGCCCGCGCTAGCCGAGCTCGAGCCCGACGCGGTCCTCGTCTACGGCGACACCAACTCGACCCTCGCCGGCGCCGTCGCGGCCGCCCAGGCTCGGATCCCCGTCGTCCACGTCGAGGCCGGGATGCGCTCGTTCGACCGGACGATGCCCGAGGAGCTCAACCGCGTCCTCGCCGATCACTGCTCGGATCTGCTGCTGTGCTCCTCGGAGACGGCCGCCGCGAACCTGCGGGGCGAGTCGGTCGCGGGCCGGGTCGAGGTCGTCGGGGACGTGATGGTCGACGTCGCCGAGCGCTGGCGCCCGCGGGCGCTCGAGGACTCCACGACGCGCGCCGGCTACGGCCTGAGCGACGGCGACTACCTGCTCCTGACCGCCCACCGGGCCGGCAACGTCGACGATCCGGCGCAGCTCGAGCGGCTGGTCGCGCTGATCGAGGCCCTGCCGGGCCCCGCGGCGATCATGCCGCTTCACCCGAGGACGCGCGCGCGCCTGCGGGAGGCCTCGCTGTACGCCCGCCTGGAGGCGGTCCCGGGGCTGCGGATCGCCGCGCCGCTCGGCTACGCGGAGTTCACCGCGCTGCTCGTGCGGGCCCGCGCCGTGCTGACCGATTCGGGGGGCGTCCAGAAGGAGGCGTACCTTGCCGGGGTGCCGTGCGTGACCCTGCGGGAGAACACCGAGTGGACCGAGACCGTGCAGGCGGGCTGGAACGCGCTCGTCGGCCTGGACCCGGCGAGGGCGCTCGCGGCGCTCGCGAAGGACCCGCCAGACGAGCGCCCGCGGCTCTACGGGGACGGCCACGCGGCTGAGCGCTGCGTGCGGGCGATCGGAGCGATGTGAGCGGGGAAGAGCGCACGGTGCGCGTCGCGGTCGCGGGCCTCGGCTACTGGGGCCCGAACATCGCGCGCAACATGGCCGCGATCGGAGGCTGCGAGGTCACGTGGCTGTGCGACGCCTCCGAGCAGGCGCGCGAGCGGATAGCGGGCTCGTTCCCGAGCGCGCGCACGACGGGCGACCTGGCGGACGTCCTCGCCGACGAGAGCGTCGACGCGGTCGCGCTCGCGACGCCGGTGCCGACCCACGCGGAGCTGGCCGAGGCGGTCCTCGACGCGGGCAAGCACTGCTTCGTGGAGAAGCCCCTGGCGACGAACGCGGCGGACGCCGAGCGGGTCGCCCAGGCGGCCGAGCGGGCGGGCCGGATCCTGATGGTCGGCCACCTGCTCGAGTACCACCCGGCCGTGACGCGCCTGAAGGAGCTGATCGACGCGGACGAGCTGGGCGAGCTGTACTACATCTACGGCAACCGTCTGAACCTCGGCAAGCTGCGGGCCGATGAGAACGCGCTCTGGTCGCTGGGCGCGCACGACGTCTCGGTCGCGTTGCACCTGATCGGGGAGGAGCCGGTCGAGTGCTTCGCGCAGGGCGCCTCCTACGTGCGCGACGGCGTGCAGGACGTCGTCTTCTGCTTCATGCGCTTCCCCTCGGGGGTCGTCTCGCACCTGCACCTCTCGTGGCTGGACCCGCACAAGGAGCGGCGCATCACGGTCGTCGGCGCGAAGCGGATGGCGAGCTTCGACGACATGCTGATCGAGGGCAAGCTGACGGTCTACGACAAGGGCTTCGACGAGGACACGACGACCTGGGGGGAGTACATCGCCCGCACCGGTGACATCTTCTCGCCGCGGATCCCCAACCGCGAGCCGCTGCGCCTGGAGTGCGAGCACTTCGTCGAGTGCGTTCGGACGGGCGCCGCGCCGCGCTCGGACGGCGCGAGCGGGCTGCGCGTCGTGCGGGTCCTGCAGGCGCTGCAGGAATCGCTCGACCGCGGCTAGGCGGTACGGGCGCCGCGGCGCTCTGCGCCGCCGGCCAGCGGAGCGGCCTCGCGACGGCGGTCGACCTTCAGCACCGGGCCCCATTTGCGCCCGACGAGGCGCAGCACGTAGGCGTCGCGTGGTTCGCTGTAGCGCAGGACGGGACGCCCGAGGGCGATCCAGTGCGCGGCGAGATAACGACGTGGCCTCTTTACCGTGCGCATGTCCATTTCGTCCTTGAAATCGAGGAATGCATAAGGAGCCCAAGGATCTTGGCAGAAAGCGCCCCGAGGGCGCGCCGGCCTCAGGAGGCGGCGGTCGGGGACTCTTCGACCGCAACCGTGTCTTCGCCCGAGAGCCCGAACGCGCTGTGCAGCGCCCGCACGGCGGAGTCGACGCGATCGACGTCGATCACGCATGAGATCTTGATCGGGGAGGTCGAGATCATGTCGATGTTCACGCCCTCCTCGGAGAGGACGCGGAAGACCTTGGCGGCGACCCCGGGGTGCGAGCGCATCCCGGCGCCGACGATCGAGACCTTGCCGGTCGTCTGAGCTGCGGTCATCTCCGTGTAGGCGTCGCCCTTCAGCGCCTCCAGGGCGCCCTGGGCGGCGCGCAGGTCGTCCTGGGGGACGGTGAAGGAGATCTCGGCCTGCCCGCCGGCGGCGACGGGCTCGTTCTGGACGATCATGTCGACGTTCACGTTGGCGGCCGCCATCACCTCGAAGATGCGCGCGGCGGCGCCGGGCTCGTCGGGGACCCCGGTGAGGGTGATGCGCGCCTCCTTGGCGGAGTGCGTGACGGCGGTGATCAGCGGTTGCTCCATGGTTTCTCCTTCGGCGACCACAAAGGTACCGGGCTCCTCGCTGAACGACGAGCGGCAGTGGATCTTGACGCCGTGGTTGCGTGCGTACTCGACCGAGCGAAGCTGTAGGACGCCGGCGCCCGAGGCGGCCATCTCGAGCATCTCCTCGAAAGAGACAGTGTCCAGCTTGCGCGCGTCGGGGACGATCCGCGGGTCGGCCGAGTAGACGCCCGAGACGTCGGTGTAGATCTCACAGACCTCGGCGCCGAGCGCGGCCGCCACGGCGACGGCGCTGGTATCCGAGCCGCCGCGGCCGAGCGTGGTGACGTTCTTGGCGTTCTGGGAGACGCCCTGGAAGCCCGCGACGAGCACGATGTGGTCCTCTTCGAGAGCCGCCCGGATGCGATCAGCGCGAACGTCGAGGATCAGGGCCTTGGTGTGGGACTCGTCCGTCACGATGCCCGCCTGCGAGCCGGTCAGGGAGATAGCGCGGTGGCCGAGGTCGTTGATCGCCATCGCGCAGAGCGCGCAGGAGATGCGCTCGCCAGAGGAGAGCAGCATGTCCATCTCGCGCGGGTCGGGGGTCTGAGACACCTCCTCGGCCATCGTGATCAGCTCGTCGGTGGTCTTGCCGCGGGCCGAGAGGACGGCGACGACGGAGTGCCCCGCTTCGCGCTTCTCGACGATCCGCCGCGCGGCGCGCTTGATGCGCTCGGCGTCGGCCACGGATGTGCCGCCGAACTTCATGCAGACCAGGCTTGACATGCCCCCGAGGATTACACAGCGCGGCGGCCGGCGAAGGCCTTGCCGAGGGTCACCTCGTCGGCGTACTCCAGATCCGAGCCGACGGGCAGGCCGCTGGCGAGACGGGTGACGGTCACATCGGGCGCCACGCGGCGGAGCTCCTCGGCGATGTACAGCGCGGTCGCCTCGCCGGTCGTCGTCGGGTTGGTGGCGAGGACGACTTCGCGCACGGGTCGCCCGTCGGAGTTTCCGACTTCGCCCTCGCCGCGCACCCGGGCGAGCAGCTGGGCGATCTTCAGGTCCTCCGGATCGACGCCGTCGATCGGCGAGAGGGCGCCGCCGAGGACGTGGTAGACGCCGTGGTACTCGTGGGTGCGCTCCATCGGGATCACGTCGGAGGGCTCCTCCACGACGCAGATCAGGCCGTGGTCGCGGCGGGAGTCCAGGCAGATCCGGCAGCGGGTCTCGTCGGTCAGGTTGAAGCAGATCTCGCAGAACCTGATCCGCTCCTTGACTTCGACGATCGCCTCGGCGAGGGCCGTCGCGTCCTCGGGCGAGGCGCGGAGGATGTGGAAGGCGAGCCGCTGGGCGGTCCGGTTGCCGATCCCGGGCAGCTTCGAGAGCTCGGTGACGAGCCGCTGTACGGGCGGCGCGTGCTGGGTGCTCACAGCCCCGGCAGGCCGAGCCCGCCGAGCGAGCCCAGGTCGAGCCCCCCCGTCGCCCCGCCCATCTTCCGCTCCGCAAGCTCCTGGGCGCTGCGCAGCGCCTCGTTGACGGCGGCGAGGACCATGTCGCCGAGGATCTCGACGTCCTCGGGGTCGACCGCGGCCGGGTCGATCTTGACCTCGCGGACCTCGAGGGCGCCGCTGATCTTCACGGTCACCATGCCGCCCCCGGCGGAGGCCTC
>DATNBM010000049.1:0-35866 GCA_035571915.1 Solirubrobacteraceae bacterium
GCGGCGGCCCGGGCGCGCCGCAGGTCGCTGTGCGGCATGTCCTGGAGGCGCTGGTCGGCCGTGTAGGCGTGGATCGTGGTCATCAGGCCGTGGCGGATGCCGACGGTGTCGTTGAGGACCTTCGCGACCGGGGCGAGGCAGTTGGTCGTGCAGGAGGCGTTGGAGATCACGTGGTGGCTGTCGCGGTCGTAGACCTCGTCGAAGTTCACGCCCAGCACGACGGTCGCGTCGGGGTCGGTCGCGGGGGCCGAGATGATGACCTTCTTGGCGCCGCCGGCGAGGTGCTTGGCGGCGCTCTCGCGGTCCGTGAAGAAGCCGGTCGACTCGATCACGACGTCGACTCCGAGATCGCCCCACGGCAGCGCCGCCGGGTCGCGCTCGGCCAGCACCTTCAGCTCTTTGCCGTCGACGGTGATCGCGCCGTCTGAGACCTCGACGGTGCCCGGGTAGGGCCCGAGGATCGAGTCGTACTTGAGCAGGTGACCGAGCGTCGCGCCGTCGGTCAGGTCGTTCACGGCGACCCACTCGATCCCGTCGCCGCCCTGGGCCATCGCCGCCCGGAACGCGTTGCGGCCGATCCGACCGAACCCGTTGATGCCGACCCTTACCGCCATCCGTTTCCTCCTGAAGCGAGAATGAACGATGCCGGGCGGGCGAGCCCATCGTCCCGCTGCGTCGCCCGGCGTGTGCGCGGGAGGCTATCAGCGGCCGTCGCGGCTTCGTCGGTAGCGACCCGCGGGGCGGCTGCGGGAATCCCGCGCCTCAGGTCCGGCGTGGCACGCGGTCGATGTCGCGGTGCGCGACGCTGACCTCGAGGTCTGGATGGTCGGCGTAGCGGGCCGCCAGGCGCTCGGCGATCCCGACGGAGCGGTGCCGCCCGCCCGTGCAGCCGATCGCGACGACGAGGTGGGCCTTGCCCTCGCCGACGTACTGCGGCAGCAGGAAGTCGAGCAGCGGGTCGAGCCGCTCGTACAGCTCGGCGAGCCGGCCGTCGCGGCCCATGTAGTCGACGACCGCCCGGTCGAGGCCCGTCAGCTCGCGCAGCTCGGTCTCGTAGTGGGGGTTGGGCAGGAAGCGGACGTCGAGCACGAGGTCCTCGTCGCGGGGCGGCCCGTGCTTGAAGCCGAACGACATGAACGTGACGGCCAGCTTGCCGACGGTCTTGCGGGGCAGCAGCTCCTCGGCGATCTTCTCGCGCAGCATCGCGGCGGACATCCCGGTGGTGTCGATCACGAGGTCCGCGCGCTCGCGCAGCGGGTCGAGCATCTCCCGCTCCAGCGCGACCCCGGCGGCGACGCTGCCGTCGGGCGCCAGTGGGTGGCGCCTGCGGGTCTCCTTGTAGCGCGTCACGAGCGACTCCTCGGAGGCCTCTAGGAACAGCACGCTGTGCTTCAGGCCGAGCGCGTCGAGGTCGTCGACGACGGCGCGCAGACCCTCGAAGTACACGCCCCCGCGCACGTCGGAGACGACGGCCGCCCGCTCGACCTTCGTGCCCTTGTGGACGACCAGCTCGACGAGCGAGCGGATCATCTCGGGGGGCAGGTTGTCGACGCAGAAGTAGCCCGCGTCCTCGAACACGTTCATCGCGGTCGACTTGCCGGCGCCGGAGAAGCCCGTGATGACGACGAGGTCCTCGAGGCGCGACTCGAGAACCGGCTTCTCGGTTCGTCCGCCGACGGTGCGCAGCGGGCGCAGGGGCCTGATCACGGCCATCGTCGGCTCATTGTGCCGCCTTTCGCGGATATCCCGTGAAGATTCGGCTTGAGGCTGGCGCCGGGAACGGTCCGCCGCGCTCGGCCGTCAGCCCGCGCGGTGCAGGTAGGCGTGGACCTCCCTGCCCGTCTTGGCGGGCAGGCCGGGCACCGACTGCAGCTCCTCCTGCGAGGCCGCGAGCACCGCGTCGGGGGAGCCGAAGCGGGCCAGCAGGGCGCGCTTGCGGGCGGGACCGACGCCCGGCAGCCCGTCCAGCACGGAGCTCGTCATCGCTTTGTCGCGGCGCGTGCGGTGGTGGGTGATCGCGAAGCGGTGGGCCTCGTCGCGGACGCGCTGCAGCAGCTGCAGCTCCGGGGTCGAGTGGTCGAGCACGAGCGGCGTGCCCCGGCCCGGCTGGAAGACCTCCTCGATCCGCTTGGCGAGCGAGATCACGGCGACGCCGCGGTCGCGGAAGCCCTGCAGGGGGCCGAGCCCGGCCGACAGCTGCCCCTTTCCGCCGTCGATCACGACCAGGTTCGGCAGCGACGCGAAGCTGGGGTCGTAGTCGGGGTCGTGGGGGGAGATGTCGAGTTGGCGCTCCCACTGCGCGAAGCGCCGTTCGAGCACCTCGGCCATCGACGCGAAGTCGTCGGGGGCGCCCTCGGTGGAGCGGATCTTGAAGCGCCGGTAGTCGGATTTCTTCGGCGCGCCGCCCTCGAAGACGACCATCGAGGCGACCGTGTGGGTGCCCCCCAGGTTGGAGATGTCGAAGCACTCGATCCTGACCGGCGGGAGGTCGAGCGCGAGCGCGTTCTGGAGGCCCTCGAGCGCCTCCACGCGCCCCTGGCGACGGCGCTCGGCGCGCAGCTTTTCCTGGTCGAGGGCGAGCCGCGCGTTTCGCTCGGCGAGCTCGAGGATGCGCCGCTTCTCGCCCCGCTCGGCCGCGCGCAGCTCGACCGGCCCGTCGCGGCGGCTCGCGAGCGCGTCGGCCAGCGCGGGCCGCTCCCCGACCTCCCGCTGGACCACGAGCAGCGCGGGGATCGCGGTGCCGCCGCCGTAGTACTGGAGCATGAACTCCTCGGCGACCTCGCCGGGGTCGCGCTCGGTCTCGTTGGAGAGGTAGAAGGACTGCCGGTCGGAGAGCACCCCGTCGCGGACCTGGAAGACCTGCGCGTTCGCCTCCCGCCCGTCGAGCGCGACCGCGACGGCGTCGAAGGTCCCCATCGAGTCGCCCGTCACCCGGCGGCGCTCGAGCAGCGAGCGGACGGCCTGCAGGCGGTTGCGCTCGATCGTCGCCTGCTCGAACTCCTCCCGCGCGGCCGCGTCGCGCATCCGCGTCTCGAGATCCCGCTCGATCGCCGCGAAGCGCCCCGACAGGAAGTCGATCACGCCGTCGATCGACTCGCGGTACTGCTCGCGCGTGACGTAGCCGACGCAGGGCGCCTCGCAGCGCTTGATGTAGTAGTCGAGGCAGGGGCTCCCGCTGCGGCGTCCTGGCTCGGGGCCCGTGCAGGAGCGGAACATGAAGACCTTGGCGAGCACCTCGAGCGTCGAGCGGACCCGCTTGGCGTTCGAGTAGGGCCCGAAGTAGGCGCGGTTGCCGCGATGGCGCTCGCGCGTGAAGTACACCCGCGGGAACGCCTCGTCGAGCGAGATCGCGATGAACGGGTAGGACTTGTCGTCGCGCAGCCTGATGTTGAAGCGCGGCCGGTACTGCTTGATGAAGCTCTGCTCGGCGAGCAGCGCCTCCGCCTCGCTCGCTACGACGACGCATTCGATGTGGCGGACCGCGGCGACCATCTCGGCGTGGCCGGGGCTGCTCGGCACCTGCGCCTTCGAGAAGTGCGAGTTGACGCGCTTGCGGACCGACTTCGCCTTCCCGACGTAGACCACACGCCCCGCCTCGTCGCGGAACAGGTACACGCCGGGCTGGTCCGGCAGCGCCCGGCGCTGCGCTTTCAGCGTCGGCCCGGGGGCCTGCTCGTCAGTCTCCGTGACTGCCACGCTCCGAGCATAGGAGCCGGACCGAGCGAGAGACGATCTAGGTTCCCGTCGCGGCTCTCGAGGTGCGAGCGTCTTGGACCGTGAGCACGATCACGCTGTCATCCGAAGAGTCGTAGACGTAGACGATGAGCATCCACCGCCACGGTCCGAGGATGAAACGCATCGGATGCCACCGCCCCTCCAGCTGTCGCCCCGAGCTCGGAAACCGCTCCAAGATTCGCAGCGAACGCGCGACCCGCGCTCTCGTGTCCACCGGAAGGCTGTGGGTAAGGATCATGCGGTCGAGATCCTCGACCGCGACGAGGCTCAGCCTGACCTCTGCCAACGTCTACAGTTCGGCCAGAGCGATCGTCTCGCCCGCCCGCGCCCGCGCAAGGCCGGACGTTGCACGCTCGTACGCACCGTCGATCCCGTCGAGCAGCGTCACCACGTTGCGCGCATCCGGGTCGGCCTCCTCGATCGCCATCGAGAGCAGAGCACGCGCGAGCGTGCCCTCCTGTACGTGGGTTCGCTCAGCCATCTGTGAGAGCTTCGCCGCGTGCTCTCCGTCGAGCGTCACGTTGAGGCGATGAGAGCCGGCCTCCATGAGACGAGCCTACTACACGTATCGGCACGATTCGTGCACTACGAGTAGCTGCGCGAGTGCCTGAAGACCTCGAGCAGCGCCCACAGCGCGAGACCGACCAGCAGCACCCAGGCGAGCGTGCCGAGCCCCGTCTGGTGCATGCGGTGGTAGGCCACGTAGTCGAACACGCCAAGCGCGATCCCGCCGTAGAGCAGCCCCCGGTGGCGGTCGCCGAGGGCCGAGAGGCGGAACTGGTTTTCGCGGTACTGGCGCAGCCCGAGGTAGCCGAGGCCGATGCCGACCAGCACCCAGAGGAGCGCTTCGAAGCCGCGCGCGGCTGTGCCGCCGCCGGGAACGAAGTAGACCGCGAAGCCGATGGCGACGATGATCGCGACGTTGCGGGCGTTGCGCCACGGATCCATGCCCGCAGTCTAGGCCAGGCGGGGTCAGTCGAGAAGCGCCTCGAGCTCCGCGTAGGCGGCGTCCACGGCCCGCCGCGCGGCAGTGTGACGGGCCTCGGACTTGGCCGCCTCGTAGCGCGTCGCCCAGGCGGCGGGGTCGGTCAGCTCCCGTTCGAGCGCGACGAGCGCGGCCTCCGCCTCCTCGACGGCCCGCTCGGCCTTCTGCTGCGCGCTCAGCCGGTTCTTCGACGGTCCCTTCGGCTTGCCGCGCCGGGCCGTCTTCGGCGGCGGGGGCAGCTCCGGCTCGCGCACGGACGCCGGCGCGGCGCTGAGCGTCCGCGCGGGGGCCGCGCCGTCCCCGCTCTCCTCGCGCGCCCGGACATACTCGGCCCAACCGCCCGTGTAGGTGCGCAGCGAGCCGTCCTCGACCGCGACGGTGCGGCTGCCGACCGCGTCGAGCAGGGCGCGATCGTGGGAGACGAGCAGAATCGCACCGCCGAACGCCCGCAGCGCGTCCTCGAGCGCCTCGCGGCTCTCGATGTCGAGGTGGTTGGTGGGCTCGTCGAGGATCAGGACGTTGGCGCCGGAGTGGACGAGGATCGCGAGCGACAGCCGCCGCCGCTCCCCGCCGGACAGGCCCGCGAGCGGTTTTTCCGCGTCTTCCCCGGAGAACAGGAAGCCGCCGAGCAGCGCCCGCGCCTTGCCGGGGGTCAGGTTCGTGGCCCGCTGGGCGGCGTCGAGGACGCTCTGGTTGGGGTCGCCCCCGGCGCCAAGCTCCTCGGCGTGCTGGGAGAGGTAGCCGACCTTGACGTTGTGCCCCGTCGAGAGCTTCCCGCC
This sequence comes from Solirubrobacteraceae bacterium, assembly GCA_035571915.1. GTDB lineage: Bacteria > Actinomycetota > Thermoleophilia > Solirubrobacterales > Solirubrobacteraceae > Palsa-744. Next base: position 5,500 of record DATNBM010000049.1, read on the forward strand.
GGCCAGCGGCCGCCTGCCCGCGAGCGTCTCGATCAGGGTCGTCTTGCCGGTCCCGTTCGGGCCGACGAGCGTCACGTGCTCGCCGCGTTCGAGCCACAGCTCGGCCCCGTCGAGTAGGACAAAGGGCGGATCGCCGATCTCGACCCGCCCGTCCTGCAGCTCGAAGATCACGCGGCCCGAGCGCTCGGGGGCGGCGAAGCGGAAGTCGAGCGAGCGCCCGTCCTCGGGGTCGCGCTCGATGCGCTCGATCTTGGCGAGTTTCTTGACCCGCGACTGGGCCTGTTTGGCCTTCGTCGCCTTGTAACGGAAGCGCTCGATGAAGCGCTCCATCCGCTCGATCTCGGCCTGCTGCTTGTCGATCGCCTTGCCGAGCGCGATCTCCCGCGCGGCCTGCTCCTTGCGCCACGCCGCCCAGGTCCCGGCGAAGAAGCGCGAGCGGCCGGCCTCGAGCTCGAGCACGGCCGTCCCGACCGCCTCGAGAAACCAGCGGTCGTGGGCGACCAGGACGACCGCCGCGTCGAGGTCGACGAGCGTCTGCTCGAGCCACTCCAGGGAGGCGATGTCGAGGTGGTTCGTGGGCTCGTCGAGGAGCAGGACGTCGGCGCCGGTCGCGAGCGCGCGCGCCAGCGAGGCCCGCGTCAGCTGGCCGCCGGAGAAGGTGTCGAGGGAGCGGTCGAGGTCCTCGTCGCGGAAGCCGAGGCCGTGCGCCATGCTCGTCGCGCGAGAGCGCCACAGATACCCCCCGCGGGCCTCCAGGCGCCCCTGGGCGGCCGAGTAGCGGCCGAGCGTCGACTCGTCGGTCTCCCCAGCGGCCATGCGGGCCTCCAGATCGGACAGCTCGGCCTCGATCGCAAGCTCCTCCGCGCAGCCCGAGAGCAGGTAGTCGCGCAGGGCGATCTCGCGCTCCCGCGGCGGGCGCTGGTCGTGGAGGGCGATCCGCACTCCCTTCGCGACCGACAGCTCCCCCCGGTCGATCGAGGTCTCCCCCGCGAGCATCCTCAGGAGCGTCGTCTTGCCGGCGCCGTTGCGGCCAGCGATCGTCATCCGTTCGCGGCGCTCGAGTTTGAAGGAGACCCCCGTCAGGAGGGGTTCCCCCACGATGTCCTTGTGCATGTCGGAGGCGATCAGCAGGGCCACGGGTGCTGATGGTAGGGGCCGCCGGGAGACCCGCCCGTCGGGCGGACCGATAGGATTCGCGCCGATGCGCAAGCTCTGGACGATCGCCCTGCCCTACGCCGTGCTGCTGCTGCTCGTCGCCGCCCCGGCGGCGCTCGCGGAGAACGACGGCCGCGGCTTCTACGGCGCGACCGACGACAAGGTCGTGACCAACTTCGGCCTCGGGCTGATCATCATCATCCCTGTCTTCCTCCTCCTGATGAGCCTCCTGCAGGGCAAGTTCGAGAAGCGCAAGGACGCCCGCAAGGCAGCCGCCAAGCGGCTCCACAGCGGTCCCTGGCGCGGCGGCTGGTAGCGGCGTCCGGCTGAGCATGGCCGGGCCCGAACCGAGCGGAGCGGACGCCGTCTCATACGAGCGGCGCGGCGCCGCAGCGGTGATCACGATCGACCGCCCGCACCGCCGCAACGCGGTCGACGGCCCGACGGCGGCGGCGCTGCTCGATGCCTACCGGCGCTTCGAGGCCGACGACGACGCGCGGGTCCTGATCGTCACCGGCGCGGGCGGGATCTCCTTCTGCGCCGGGGCGGACCTGAAGGCCACGGCGACGATGGCGCCGCGGCTGATGAGCGAGGAGGGCCCGATGGGGTTCACCAGACTCGCCTCGCCGAAGCCGACGATCGCGGCGATCGAGGGCTTCTGCCTCGCCGGCGGCCTCGAGATCGCGCTGTGGTGCGACCTGCGGATCGCGACCGAGTCCTCGCGGCTCGGCTACCCCGAGCGCCGCTGGGGCGTCCCGCTGATCGACGGCGGCACCCAGCGGCTGCCGCGGATCGTCGGCATGGGCCGGGCGCTCGACCTGATCCTGACCGGGCGGATCATCGACGCGGACGAGGCGCTCGCGATGGGGATGCTGACCGAGGTCGTCCCCGCCGGCCGCCACCTCGAGCGCGCCCTCGAGCTCGCCGAGGGGCTCGCCGGCTTTCCCCAGCGGACGATGCTCGCCGATCGCAAAGCGGCGCTCGAGGGCTTCGGCCTGCCGCTCGCGGACGCGGTCGCGCTCGAGGCGAAGGCCGGCCCGGAGGTGTTCGAAGACGGAGCCGTCGGCGCCGCCCGCTTCGCCGGCGGCGAGGGCCGCGGCGGCGCGGGCGCGGGCGCCTGAGCAGGCGCGGCCCGTACCCCGCGCCGGCCCCGCCCGCCCTGTAGGCTCTCAGGACGATGGCCTACTTCGTCACGGGAGCAACCGGCTTCATCGGACGGCGTCTGGTCGAGGGGCTGCTCGCGAACCGGCAGGGCGACATCTACGTCCTCGTGCGGGAGAACAGCAGGGGCCGGCTCGACGACCTGATCGCGCACTGGGGAGCCGCGAGCGGCGCGAAGGCCGCGGAGCGCGTGAAGCCGGTCCTCGGCGACCTGCGCCGGCCGCTGCTCGGCGTCCACGCCGACACGATCGCGGAGCTGAACGGCAAGATCGACCACTTCTTCCACCTCGCCGCCGTCTACGACATGACCGCGCCGGCGCAGCGCAACACGGCCGTCAACGTCGGCGGCACGACCCACGCGGTCGAACTCGCCCGGGCGCTCGACGCCAAGTGCCTGCACCACGTCTCCTCGATCGCCGTCGCGGGGACCTACCACGGGATCTTCGACGAGACGATGTTCGACGAGGGCCAGCGCCTGCCCTCGCCCTACCACCGGACCAAGTTCGAGTCCGAGCGGATCGTCCGCGAGCAGCCATACGTGCCGTGGCGCGTGTACCGCCCGGGGATCGTCGTCGGCGACTCGCGGACAGGCGAGATGGACAAGATCGACGGGCCCTACTACTTCTTCAAGGCGATCCAGCGCCTGCGCAGCGTCGTGCCCGAATGGGTCCCGCTCGTCGGCCTCGACCTCGGCCTGACGAACGTCGTGCCGGTCGACTGGGTCGCCGGGGCGCTCGAGCAGATCGCGCACGAGCCCGACCTCGACGGGCGCGCCTTCCACCTGACCGACCCTCGCCCCCAGCGCGTCGACGACCTGATCAACGATCTCGCCGCCGCCGCCCACGCGCCGCGCTTCGCCGTCAGCGTCGACAAACGGATCACGGACCTCGTGCCGAAGTGGCCGCTCGCGCTGGCGAGCGCCCTACCGCCGTTCAAGCAGATCTCGAACCTCGCGCTGCGCGAGCTCGGGATCCCGCGCCAGGTGATCGCCCACATGGAGCTCGTCCCCCGCTTCGACAGCATCGCCACCCAGCAGGCGCTCGCGGGCACCCCGCTGGAACAGCCGCCGGCCCTGAAGGAGTACGCCCCGCGCCTGTGGGACTACTGGGAGCGCGAGATGGAGCCCGCCGGCGGCCGCGGCCGCAGCCTGCACGACGCGCTCGCCGGCAAGCACGTGATGATCACCGGCGCCTCTTCCGGGATCGGGCGCTCGACCGCGCTGAAGGTGGCGGCGGCCGGCGGGATCCCGCTGCTGGTCGCGCGCAACGTCGACAGCCTCGAGGAAGTGCGGGCGGAGATCGTCGCGGCCGGCGGCACGGCCTACGTGTACGCGGCGGACATCTCCGACATGGAGTCGATCGAAGGGCTGATCGAGCGGGTGCTGGCCGACCACCGCAACGTCGACATGCTCGTCAACAACGCGGGCCGCTCGATCCGGCGCTCGATCGCGCTCAGCTATGACCGCTTCCACGACTTCGAACGGACGATCCAGCTCAACTACTTCGGCGCCGTCAAGCTGATCATCGGGCTGCTCCCGCACATGCGCGAGCGCGGCTCGGGCCACATCGTCAACGTCTCCTCGATCGGCGTTCAGACGAACCCTCCCCGCTTCTCCGCATACGTCGCGTCCAAGGCCGCGCTCGACGCCTTCACCCGGGTCGTCGCCTCCGAGGTGATCGGCGACGGCGTGACGTTCACGACGATCCACATGCCGCTCGTGCGCACGCCGATGATCGCGCCGACCAAAATGTACGACGCCTTCCCCACGCTGAGCCCGGAGGAGGCCGCCGACATGATCTGCGAGGCGCTGCGCTCGCGGCCGAAGGAGATGGGCACGCGCCTGGGCAAGTTCGGCGAAGTCCTCTACAGCCTCTCGCCGAGCATGGTCGACCGTCTGCTGCACCTCGGCTACCGCGTGTTCCCGGACTCCGCGGCGGCGAAGGGCCACAAGGACGTCGAGGAACACGTCTCCTTCGAGCAGATCGCGATGGCGACGCTGACGCGGGGCGTGCACTGGTAGCAGCCTCTCCGGCGATCGAGGTCAGCGGGCTGCGCAAGCGCTACGGCGACTTCGAGGCGCTCCGCGGCATCGACGTCTCGGTCCAACGCGGCGAGGTCTTCGGATTGCTGGGGCCGAACGGCGCAGGCAAGACGACCTGTGTCGAGATCCTCGAGGGCTACCGCTCGCGCAGCGAGGGCGAGGTCTCCGTGCTCGGCCACGACCCCGCCGAACGCTCGATCGAGCTGAGGCGGCAGATCGGCATCGTCCTGCAGTCCGGCGGCATCTACAGCCACATCACCCCCCGCGAGGCCCTCGCCCATTGGGCGAGCTTCTATCCCGCCCCGCGCGACGTCGAGGAGGTGATCGCGCTCGCGGGCCTCGGCGAGGCGGCCGACGTGCGCAGCCGCAAGCTCTCGGGCGGTCAGCTGCGGCGGCTGGACTTCGCGCTCGCGCTGATCGGCGATCCCGAGCTGATCTTCCTCGACGAGCCGACTACCGGCTTCGACCCGGAGGCGCGGCGGGCCGCCTGGGAGACGATCCGCTCGCTGCGCGACCTCGGCAAGACGATCCTGCTCACGACGCACTACCTCGACGAGGCCCAGGAGCTCGCCGACCGCGTCGCGATCGTCAAGGACGGCCGCGTGCTCGCGATCGGCGCGCCGCGCGACCTGGGCGTCGGCGCGAGCCGCTACCGCGTCGCCTACCGCGACCCCGCGGGCGGGCTCGTCGAGCACGAAACGGAGCACCCGACGGCACTGCTCGCGGAGGTCACGGCCGCCGCGCTGGCCGAGGGCCGCGAGCTCGAGGAGCTGACCGTCGGGCGGCCCACGCTCGAGGACGTCTACCTGGAGCTGACCGCCGATGACTGAGACGCTCCGCCTCGGCTGGCGCCAGTACCGCCTGGAGCGCAGGATGTTCTGGCGCAACCCGAGCGCGGCCTTCTTCAACTTCGTGCTGCCGCTGCTGTTCCTCGCCGCGGGCGGAGCGATCCTCAGCGGCAGCCAGCACGACCTGAACAAGCTCGTGCCGTCGATCGCGGGCATGAGCGTGATGTCGACGACCTTCACGGCGCTCGCCTACAACATCGTCTTCCTGCGCGAGCGCGGCGTGCTGAAGCGGATTCGCGGCACGCCGCTGCCGACGCTCTCCTACTTCGGCGGGGTCGCCGCCAACGCCGTCACGAACACGGCCCTGCAGATCGGGATCGTGATCGTGGCGGGGCGAGCGTTCTTCGGGATCGGCTGGCCGCAGGAGTGGGCGTCGCTGATCGTCTTCGTGCTCGTCGGCGTCGTCAGCCTGGCCGCGCTTGGCGTCGCCTTCGCGCATGCGATCCCGAACTTCGAGTCGACCGCCGCCTACGTCAACGCGGTCTTCCTGCCGGTCGTGTTCGTGTCCTTCTACGTGTTCGACTCGGCGAGCGCCCCCGGCTTCCTGCGCTCGATCGCCGAGGCGCTTCCCCTGAAGCCGCTGATCGCGGGGCTCTCGGGAGCGATGGTCACCGGCTCGGGGCTGGCGGACAACCTCGACGAGCTGGCGGTGATCGGCCTGTGGGGGGTGTTCGGCGTCTACCTCGCCGTGCGGGGCTTCTCGTGGGAGAAGACGGGCGAGTGAGCGGGGAGCCCGTCCCGGCCGGCGGCAGCTGAGCCGCGGCGCGCTCGGCGACCGGCCCGGGACGAGGGCCGACGGCGGCGCACCCGTAGGATGCCGCGCAATGCCCACGATGAGCTTGGAGGCGCGCAGATGATCCGCAGGACGATCTCCTACCTGAAGCGGAACGCACTGGCAGCCACCGCCCTGTTCGTCGCGCTCGGCGGCACTTCGTTCGCGGCCGCCGGCGGGCTCTCGGCGGCGAGCGGCGAGCTTCACGCCTGCGCGCGAGGCGATGGCACACTCGCGCTGCTGAAGTCGGGCAAGCACTGCCGGCACGGCCAGAAGCAGCTCGTTTGGAGCGTCACCGGCCCGAGGGGCCCGCAGGGTGCACCCGGCGCGGTTGGGGCGACGGGCTCGCCGGGTTCTCCGGGTAGCGCGCTCGCGTACGCGCACGTCACGAAAGCCGGCGCCCTGGACGCCGCGAACAGCAAGAACGTGAGCGACGCGCGGCCGAGCATCCTTGGTACGGGCACCACGTGCCTGTACGGCAGCTTCGCTGCGCACAGCGCCGTGGCCACGGTGGTCTACGGCCTCGGCGAAGGCAGCGGGCACGAGACGGCCGCCGAAATCACGGTCAAGCCCGAATACACGCTGGCGCTCTGCCCGAGCAGCGCCAGCGGCGCGCCGGCGGTGGCGCTGGTCGTCGTTCGTGACTTCACGAACAAAGCGGAACCCGCCGACGCCGGCTACGACATCGTCTTCAACTGAGTCCGCGGCGGCGTGGCGGGCACGACTCAGCGGGACGCGATCTTCCTCAGCGACGGGGACCGGTTCGCGCCGACCGAGCAGGCCCGCGGCCCGTGGGATCCGGGCGCGCTGCACGGCGGCGCCCCGGCGGCCCTGATCGCCGCCGCCTTCGAGCGCCACGAGCCGACCGAGGGACTGCGCATCGCTCGGCTCGGCTTCGAGTTCCTGCGACCGGTGCCCTGCGCGCCGCTGAGCGTGCAGGTGCACACCGTCCGGCCCGGCCGGCGCGTGCAGGAGCTCGCGGCCGAGCTGCACCACGGAGCAGAGCTGATCTGCAGGGCGAGCGCGCTACGGGTCGCGCAGATCGGCGACGGCGTGCCGGAGCCGCCCGAGGGGGCGCTCGCGTCGGACAGGCTGCCGGCTCCCGAGCAGGCGAAGCCCGTGCGCTTCTCCCTGGACCCGGAGTCGGACGAGGCGAGCTTCGCGGCGAGCGCGATGGAGATGCGCTTCCTCGACGACCCGAAACGGCTCGGCCCCGGGCGCGTCTGGATGCGCCTGCGCCACCCGCTCGTCGACGATCGGGAGGCGTCCCCGCTGGCGCGGCTCGCGGCGACGGCCGACTTCGGCAACGGCATCAGCGCCTCGTTGCCGTTCGACCGCTTCCTGTTCATCAACGCCGACCTCCACATCCACCTGCACCGACCGCCCCGCGGCGAGTGGATCGGGATCGACGCGCGGACGCTGCTCCACCACGGCGGGACGGGCCTGTCGGAGAGCGTGCTCCACGACCTCGACGGGCCCGTCGGGCGTGGGTTCCAGTCGCTCGTGGTCGCGCCGCGATGAGCGCCGTTCCCGACGGCCGCTGGAAGCTCGACGCTGCGCGCTCCTCGCTCTCCTTCTCGGTTCGGCACATGGGGCTCGCGCGCGTCCGCGGGAGCTTCGGCGAGTTCGAGGGCGTGCTCGAGCTGACCGGCGGGCACGGCTCCGCGCGCGGGTCCGTTCGCGTCGAGAGCGTCGAGACCGGGGACAGGCTGCGCGACAGGATGATCGTCGGCGGCGACTTCTTCGACGCGCCCACCCACCCCACGATCGAGTTCCATGCCGAGTCGGCCGACCCCGCGGGCGGCGGCTCGGGCGTCGAGATCCCCGGCGAGCTGACGATCGCCGGGCAGACACGGCCGCTGCAGCTCGCGCTGGGCGCGTCGGTGTCCGCGGATGCGCTGAAGCTGACCGGCGCGTGCAAGCTGCGCCGCTCAGACTTCGGCCTGCGCTTCAGGGGCGCGATGGCGGCGGGAGACAGGACCGTCGGCGACGAGGTCTCGGTCGAGCTCGAGCTGCTGCTGGTACGCGCGGGCTGACGGCCTACTGCCGATCGGAGCCGTGGATCTCTAGCGCAGAACGACGTCGCCGAGCGCGGCGTCGATCGCCGCGAGCGTCTGCTCGTCGAGCTCGATGCCCGACGCGGAGGCGTTCGCGCGGACCTGCTCCGGCCGGCTGGCCCCGACGATCGCCGAGGCGACGTTCGGCTGGCGCAGCACCCAGGCGAGCGCGAGCTGCGCCATCGTCAGGCCCGCCTGCTCGGCGACGCCGCGAAGGCGCTCGACCGCTTCGAGGACCGGCTCGGTGAGCAGCCTCCCGATGAAGCCGCCCATGCTCTCGCTCGCGGCACGGGAGTCCGGGGGCGGCGCCTCTCCGGGACGGTAGCGGCCCGCGAGCACGCCCTGGGCGAGCGGCGACCAGACGATCTGGGAGATGCCCTCGCGTTCGCACAGCGGGATCACCTCCGCCTCGGGCGAGCGGACGATCGCCGAGTACTGCGGCTGGCTGGAGACCCACCGCGCGACCCCCGGCAGCGCCAGCGAACGTTCGATCTCCTGCACGGGCCACTCGCTGAAGCCGATGTAGCGGGCCTTGCCCGCGCCCACCACCTCCGTGAGCGCCGCCATCGTCTCCTCGAGCGGGGTCTCGGAGTCGAAGCGATGGCACTGGTACAGGTCGACGTAGTCGGTCCGCAGCCGCGCCAGCGAGGCGTCGATCTGCTTGTGGATCTGCTCGGCCGAGAGCCCCCGGTCGGTGTCGGACATCGGGAAGTAGACCTTGGTCGCGAGCACGTATGAGGAGCGCTCGCGCCCGGCCAGCGCCTCGCCGAGCAGCGACTCGGCGGCGCCCCGCCCGTACACGTTCGCCGTGTCGATGAAGTTGACGCCCTCCTCGAATGCCGCGTCGATGCACGCCGCCGCGGCCTCACGGGAGACGCCGCCGGAGTAGGTCAGCCACGAGCCGAGGCTGATCTCCGAGACCTCCAGATCGCTCGATCCGAGTTTGCGGAGCTTCACGCCGAGCACACTACCCTGGTTCTGGCGATGACCCCGATCGACCCATCCCTGCGCATCGCGGGCGTCCGCCTCGCGGTCGCGAACCTACCCGCGAGCGTCGACTTCTACTCGCGCGTGATGGGTCTGCAGGTGCTCGAGAACGACGGCTCGCGGGCCGTTCTCGGCGCGGGCGGCGAGCCGGCGCTCGAGCTGACCGCGCTCGAGGCTCCCGTCCCCGCGGAGCCGCGCTCGACGGGCCTCTTCCACGTCGCCTGGCTGCACCCCACCCGCGCGACGCTCGCCGAGACCGTGCGGCGGATCGGGGAGTCGCGCTGGCCCTTCACGGGCGCCTCCGACCACGCGGTCTCGGAGGCCCTCTACCTCGACGACCCGGACGGCCTCGGGATCGAGATCTACGTCGACCGCCCGCGCGAGACGTGGGAGCCGGGCCCCGACGGAGACCCGGTCCGAATGGTGACGGCGCCGCTCGACGTCGAGGACCTGCTCGCCCAGTCCGAGGGCGCGCCGCCCGCCGAGATCGACGCCGGCACGAACATCGGCCACGTCCACCTGAAGGTCTCCGACGTCGCTCGCGCCGAGGCGTTCTACCGCGGCCTCGGGTTCGAGCACATGGCGAGCTACCCCTCGGCGGCGTTCGTCGCGGCCGGCGGCTACCACCATCACCTCGGCCTGAACTCGTGGCAGAGCGCGGGAGGCGCCCCCGCGGGCGAGGACTCCCCCGGCCTGCGGCTCGTGGAGTTCGAGCTCGGCGGCCGCGAGGCGATCGAGGCGGTCGCCGCGGCGGCAGGCGCAGAGGCGCGAGGCGCGGAGGTGACGAGCGCGGAGGCAGAGGGCGCAGAGGCAGCGGGCGCAGAGGCGGCGGGTGCGGAGGGGGCGAGCGAGCTGTCGCTACGGGACCCCGACGGCCAGCTGCTGACGTTCCGCGCGCGCTGAGCTAGGCCGAGGCGGCGGCGAGGAGCCGCAGCTCGTCCTCGCCGAGCTCGAGCGTGACGCACTGCAACAGCTCGGCGAGCTGCTCGGGGGAAGTCGCGCTCGCGATCGGCGCGAGCACGGTCGGCTGGGCGAGCAGCCACGCCAGCGAGACGGCCGCGACGCTCACGCCGTGGGCGGCGGAGATCTCATCGAGCGCGTCGAGCACGGCGAAGCCGCGGTCGTTGAAGTACAGGTCACGCACGCCGCCCGCGCGGGGACTCTCGACCTCCGGGCCGCCGCGCCGGTACTTGCCGGTGAGAAAGCCGCGGGCGAGTGAGAAGTAGGGCAGACAGGCCAGGCCGCGCTCGGCGCAGAGATCCATCAGGGGACCCTCATAGGAGGGACGCTCCATCAGGTTGTAATGGGGCTGCAACGCGACGTAGGAGGCCATCCCTGGCTGCGCGCCGAGGGCGAGCGCCGCGGCGAGCCGCTCGGCGCTGTAGTTGGAGGCGGCGGCGTGGGCGATCTTGCCCTCGGCGATCAGCTCGCCGAACGCTCCGAGCGTCTCCTCGAGCGGCGTGTCGGGATCGTCTTGGTGGGCGTAGTAGAGGTCGATGCGATCGATCCCGAGACGGCTCAGCGACGCCTCGGCGCCGGCCCGGATCGTTGCGGCGGAGAGGCCTCGCATGTCCTCGGCCATACCGACCTTGGTGGCGATCACGAGCTCGTCGCGGTTGCCGCGTGCGGCGATCCAGCGCCCGATGATCTCCTCGGAGGAGCCGCTCCCGGCCCCGCGGCGTCCGTAGACGTCGGCGGTGTCGATGAAGTTCCCGCCCGCGGCGCGATAGGCGTCGAGCACGGCGAACGAGCGCTCCTCGTCGAGCGTCCAGCCGAAGACGTTGCCCCCGAGGCAGAGCGGGCACACGTCCAGGCCGGTGTCGGCGAGCTGCGCGATGGGCCCAGGCTAGCGTTCGGCGGGACCGGCGCCGGGGACGAACATCCGTCGATGTCGATCCGATGACACACCTTGTTAACCCCAGCTTCATGTCGGACGGGCACGGTGTGACGAGGAGGAGGAAGCTACTCGATCAGAAGGAGATGATCCATGGCCCGAATTATCGTCACGGCCGATCCGGCGGAGGCTCGCCGTTCGTCCGCCGCGAGCGGCGCTCCGGTGCTGCTCGACGAGCGCGTCAACTCGATCCACCTCGCGGACGGCCACGCAGCCGAGCAGCTGATCGAACGTCTCGCGTGGGCGGTGACCGACGCCGAGGAGCGCGAGCGGCGCCGCCCGGCGTTCACGGCCTGACGTTCCCCACACCCGTTCCCCGCGCAGGGGCCGGCGGCGTCTTCCCCGCCGCCGCCGGCCCTCCGCGGCTCAGAACGGCTCGCCCTGGACCGCGACGGCGCCCGCGGGCCAGCCCGCTCCCTCGATCAGCGGCGCCCACATCGCGCGCATCGGCATCGTGATTCGCCCGCCGGGCTGCTCGGCGCTCACGGACGCCTCGATCTCGCGGAAGCCGAAGCGGCCGTACAGCCCGGTCAGCTCCTCGCGGCAGAACAGCATCGCCCGGTCCGGTCCGAGCTCGGCGCAGACGCGCAGGATCTCCTCGATCACGAGGCGCGCGAGGCCGCGTCCTCGCATGCTCCGCGTCACGATCACGCTGCCGACGCCCGCGACCGGGAACTGCTCGCCCCCGACCGCCACGCGGACGATGACCGCCCCGGCCAGCGCCAGCGGCACGTTGTCGTCGTCGAGCACGCCGACGTGGCGCTGCTTGGGTACCCAGGCGAGGTCTTCACCGGGTCCCCAGACGTTCTCCTCGCCCGCCAGCACGGCGCTCCACACCTCGGGACCGACCTGCTCCAGCTCGACGACGCGCACGGGCGCACTCTAACCCTCGCTTGGCTAGCGCCTGCGCCCCGACGCGAAGCTCTGGATCGGCGGCGCGACGGCGCGCATCGTCGATCCCACCTCGGCTCCCGCCGCCTCGTCCTGCCCGGGGCGCAGCGTGCGGACCACGGACTCCTCCCCCTCCCCCGCGAGCGCGCCGTCGAGGAACCGCTCGAGCGGCTCGAGCTCGGCGACGAGCACGTTGATGACGGGACGCACCTCCTCGCCGTCCGCTTCCCTCACCGGAGCCTCCACGTCGCGCACTCCCCACCTCACGCGCCGGGCGCCCTCCTGGTGGCGCTCGAGTCGGCCGCGGGCGAGCAGCAGCGGCTCGGCCCGGGCGAGGTGGCGGCGGCGCTCGTAGGCTTCTCGGGGGACGATCAGGTTGACGGTCCCGAACTCGTCCTCGAACAGCAGGAACATCGTGCCGTTCGCAGTCCCGGGCCGCTGGCGGGCGATCACGAGACCGGCCACCGAGACCTCGCAGCCGGAGGGCAGGCGCGCGAGCTGGGCGCTGGTCGCGAGCTTCGGCGCGGTGATGCGCTCGCGCAGCACCGCCATCGCGTGATCGCCGATCGTGACGCCGCTGGTCGAGTAGTCGGCGATCAGCTTCTGCCAGCGACCGAGCTTGCGCAGCGCGGGCGTGGCGGGCAGCTCGAGCGGCAGCGCCAGCTGCTGAGCGGGTCGCTCCCGCCCAGCTTCATCCTCGAGCGTCACCGCGGGCGCGGCGATCCCGAGCTGCCAGAGCGCCGAGCGGCGGTCGGCGGGTGGGTGGGACTTCTTCAAAAGCGCGTCGCAGGCGCCCGACCAGGCGAGCGCTTCGAGCGTGGCGCGCCTGCAGCCCGAGCGGGCCGCCACCTCGGCGATCGACGCGTAGCGGCCGGCCCGCTCGCGCTCGGCGACGAGCCCCGCGATCTCCGTCTCGGCGGCGCCCTTGATGTAGCCGAGGCCGAGCCGAACGGCCCCGTTCTGCACGGTGCACCCGACCTGCGAGGCGTTGACGTCGAGGCCGAGCACGGCGATGCCGCGGTTCTCGGCCTCGTGGACGAGGCTGTCGGGGGCGTAGAAGCCCATCGGCTGCTCGTTGAGCAGCGCGCAGAGGAACTCCGGCCCGTGGTGCACCCGCAGCCACGTCGACTGGTAGGCGAGCAGGCCGAAGGCGGCGCTGTGGGCCTTGGGGAAGCCGAAGCCCGCGAAGCCCGCGACCATGTTCCAGACCCGCTCGGCCACCTCCGCCGAGGCCCCGGAGTGGCTCATCGCCCCCTCGACGAAGCGCTCGCGGTGGCGCTCCATCATCTCCGCCGAGCGCTTGCGGCTCATCGCCCGGCGCAGGCCGTCCGCTTCGCCGGGGGCGTAGCCGGCGAACGCTTCGGCGACCTGCATCACCTGGTCCTGAAAGATGATCGTGCCGAGCGTCTCCTTCAGCACCGGCTCGAGCGAGGGGTGGTCGTAGGGAATCTCGTAGTCGAACCCGCCCTCCCTGGCTTCGCGCAGCCGCTGGCGGCGCTTGATGTAGGGGTTGATCGCGCCCCCCTGGATCGGGCCGGGCCGCACGATCGCGACCTGGATCGTGAGGTCCTCGAGGTTCCGGGGACGGGTCCGCAGCAGCGACTGCATCTGCGCCCGGCTCTCGATCTGGAAGACCCCGACGGTGTCCGCGGCTCGGATCGCCCGGAACGTCTCGGGATCGTCGTAGGGGATCCGCGAGAGGTCGATCCGCTCGCCCGTGCCGCGGTGGATCTCCTCGACGCAGCGCTCGACCGCCGAGAGCATCCCCAGCCCGAGCAGGTCGATCTTCAGGAAGCCCGCGTCGGCGCAGGAGTCCTTGTCCCACTGCACCATCTGCCGGCCCTCCATCGCCGCGGGCACGACCGGGCAGCAGTCGATCAGCGGCCTGGTCGCGATGATCATCCCGCCCGAGTGCTGGGAGAGGTGCCGGGGCAGGCCCTGGGCCTCCTCGACCAGCCTGCCCAGCCACCGCCACCGCTCAGAGCGCCTGTCGGAGGCGCCCCCGGCGGGATCTTGGCCTCCGCGCCCGGAGGCGAAGTCCACCTCGCCGTGCTCGCCCGCCGGACTCCACGGGTCCGCACCGCGGGCGATCCTCTCGATCTCCCCGGGCGGCAGGCCCAGCACCTTGCCGAGCTCGCGCACGGCCCCGCGCACACGGAAGGTCGGGAAGGCGGCGACGAGGGCGGCGCGGTCGTAGCCGAAGCGCTCGTGCACCCGCGGGATCAGCCGCTCGCGGATGTCCCGGGGGAAGTCGAGGTCGATGTCGGGCAGCCCGTGGAGGTCCTCGTGCAGGAAGCGCCCCAGCGTCAGCCCGTTCTCGATCGGGTCGATGTGGGAGAGGCCCGTGAGGTAGCAGACGAGCGAGGAGACCGAGGAGCCCCGCCCCCGCCCGGGGGCGAGCAGCGCGCGCACGGAGTCCGGCCCGCGCACCTCGACGGCCACCTCGCGGGCCAGCTCGAGCATCTCGTGGTGGAGCAGGAAGAACCCCGCCAGGCCGAGCCGGTCGATCACCTTCAGCTCCTCCTCCAGGCGCGCCTGCGCCTCGCCGCGGGCGGCCCGTGCGCGCGGGGGGGCATCGGGTCCGTAGCGCTCGGCGAGGCGCTGGGCGCAGAGCTCGGCCAGGCGGCGCGAAGCGTCCTGCTCCTCGGCGCCGGGGTAGCGGTAGCCGAGGTCCTTAGTCAGGTCGAAACGCAGCCGCTCGGCCAGCCGCAGCGTCTCGGCGACCGCCTCGGGATGGTCGGCGAAGCGGCTCGCCATCGCCCGCGGGGCGCTCATCACGTGGCTGCGGTTGCCTCTGCGCAGGGGCTCCGAGGCGTCGAGGGTGAGGCGGTGACGAAGCGCCACGAAGGCGTCCTGCAGCTCGGCTCGGGAGGGCGAGTGGGCGTGCACGTCTCCGGTCGCGACCGTCCTGATCCCGAGCCGGCGGGCGCGCGCGGCGAAGGCCCTGTTGCGGGCCCGGTCGTGGCGGGCGTAGGGGCGCTGAAGCTCGGCGTAGAGGCGCTCGGGGCCGAAGCCGTCGAGCAGCGCCCCGAGCGTCTCCGGGCCGCCCTTCTCGCCCAGCACCGAGCGCTCCGCGCAGCCGGTCAGGCAGATCAGCCCCTCGGCGTGGGCGGCGACGTCCTGCGGTGAGATCTGAGGCTCGCCGAGCTCGCGCCTGGCGGTCCCCTCGCGGGTGTGCGAGTGGGCGATCGTCAGGATCCGGCAGAGGTTGCGCCAGCCCCGCTCGTCCTCCACGAGCAGCGTGACGTGGGGGTTGTCAGTCCTCCTGAACCCGACCGGCGCAGCGTCGCGCGCGCCCTCCCCTTCGGACTCGGGGTCCGGCGTGAGGTCGATCTCGGCGCCGTGGATCGCCCTGATGCCGCTCTCGGCGGCGGTCTGCGCGAGCTCCATCGATCCCGAGACCGAGTTGTGGTCGGTCAGCGCCAGCGCCACGTGCCCCAGCTCGCCCGCCCGCTGGGCCAGCTCCTGCGGCAGCGAGACCCCGTCAAGAAACGAGTAGGCCGAGTGGCAGTGCAGCTCAACGTATGGGACCCCGCCCGCCCCGCCGGCCATCTCAGGCGCCCTGGGCGTACCAGCGGCCCGTGCAGAGGTCGTGGAAGACGACGAGGTTGCGGCCGCGCTCTCCCGTCAGCTCCCAGTAGCGGCGGCGCAGCGGCTGGGCTTCCCACCAGCGGTCTTCGACCAGCCAGGACTCGCGCAGCGCCTGGACGGGTTCGCCGTCGACCTCGGCGGGCAGGCCCTCGCCCCAGCGCACGCGTACGGGGTGGGGGGTGTTCAGCGCTCTGCTCACTCCGGTCTCCGATCCATACGAACACATGTTCGCATGATCGGCGGAGCATGTACAGACCTACGTTGACCCGGAGAGCAGGTTGAGACCAGCGCCTCCCGGCATTCCGCCGAGCGGCAACATGGCTGCGCCTTCAGGGCCCATCAGCGAGAAACACACCGCGCGCGCGGTCGACGCTGACGGACGGATCGTCGGCGGTCGCGCGAAAGCTAACGGCCGGGATTGCCCCCGCCGCGCGTCTCGCCCACCATTGGACTAGGGCGCACAGGCTCAGGGCGCGGGGGCGCAGGCGATGGCGACGGAGGCGGCTTCCCTGGCATAGCAGTCAGCTTATCGCTGGAGTACGAGGGCAGCGACCCACGCCAAGACCTCGACGACCAGCAATAGAGCCCCGGCGCGAAAGACCCCCATCAGAGTCCCGAGCTGACGGCGGTTCAGCTCTGCGCTGCGACCCATATGCAGCGCAAGATCGCGTTCGATCAGATGAAGAGCCAGCGGCTCCCCTTCCGCCGGCTCGAGATACGTGGCGATGAACTTGTCCGGCGCCAATGAGAACTCCCAGTCCCGACGCGGCCACAGCTACGGGCGCCCGCGACGGTACAGCCGAGAGCCTGGGAGGTTGATCGCGCGAGAGCCGAAGTTGTCGTGCCCTGCCACGGTCACTCCGGCACGGGCGCGAGGACGACCCGCCGCTCGGGCACGCGCGAGTGGGGATCGACGCAGACGGCGCGCAGCGCGGCGTCGCGGCCCGCCACGGCGCGGACCTGGGCGACCGCCTCGCGCAGCCTCGCCCGGCGGGCGGCCCGGTCCTGGTCGAGCAGCGCCCCCTGCTCGCCCCGCGGCGGACCGAAGCGCTCGACGGCGAGCCCGAGGGCGTCGGCGGGCGCGGGCAGCAGGGCGAGCCGCAGCGACAGCGCGAGCAAGATCCTCTCCGGATCGCTGACCGGCTCGCGGAAGACGACCTCCTCGCGCCAGCTGCCTCCCGACACGAGCCGGGCGGACAGCCGCACGGAGCGCAGCGTCCGCCCGCGCCTGTCCGGGCGGACGAGCAGGCGGCTCACCAGCACGCCCAGCACCCGCTTGAGCGCGTCGCCGCTGCCCGCGTCCCCGACCTCCATCGTCTCCTCGACGCGCTCGCGCGGGTCGCGGGGACGCAGCGGGGAGTCCTCCCCGCAGGCCAGCCGGTGCGCCAGCGCCCCCGCCTCCCCGAAGCGGTCGGCGAGCTGCCCCCTCCCGAGCTTGCGCAGCTCGCCGAGTGTCTCCACGCCGAGACGCTGCAGAGGCGCGAGCAGCATCGCCGTCTCCTCGCGATAGCCGAGCAGCCCGACCGGCCGTCCCGCCAGCCAGCGCTCGGCCTCCGCCCCATCCAGCACCAGCGCCCGCCGCGAGCGCGCCGCCAGGGCGGCCGCGAGGGCGCCGAAGCGGGCCGGCGCGACCCCCACCCGCGCCGGTCGCCCCAGCGCCCTGCGGGCCGCTGCGATCGTTCCCTCGAGCGTGCCGTGCAGGCCGTTCAGCCCGCCCGTCGCGAAGTAGGCCAGGCCCGGCCTGGCCGCCTCGACGGCCGCTCCGATCGACTCCAGCGCGAGCAGCGATTCCTCCCAGATCTCGCCGACCCGCACGGGGTTGCCCGGCAGCAGGATCAGGTCGGGGCAGCGCGCGAGCGCCTCCCCCAGCAGCATCCCGCGCCTCACCCCGCGGGCTTCCGCCGCACCCGATACCTCGCCCAGCCTGCCCGCCACGGCGGCGCCGTCGGCGCTGACCGGAGGCGCGACCGCGAGCGCGCCCCCGGCCACCGCCCGGCGGGCGACGCTCGACCCCTCGGCGGCCGCCACCAGCTCGAAGCGGGACAGATGGACACAGGCAACCATGCGAACGTATGTTCGCATCGGCGGCGGCGGGATGTCAAAAGTCGCTCAGGTGCAGGCGCTTTTGGCGGCGGAGCGTCAGTCCATCGTCAGCGGCCCCTCAGCGGACCCGCTGAGGAACTGCCGGACGAAGTCGTTCTCCGAGGAGAACATGCGCTCGGCGTCGCCGGCTTCGACGATCCGCCCGCGCCAGAGCACCGCGATGTATTCGCCGATCTGCCGAGCCGAGGCGATGTTGTGCGTGACGACGATGTAGGTGCCTTTGTAGATCTGGTGCATCTCCTGAATCAGTTCGCACAGCAGCGCGGTGCGAACCGGGTCCAGGCCCGAGTCGGGCTCGTCGAAGATCACGACGTCGGGCTCCATCACGAGCGCCCGGGCGAAGCCCGCGCGCTTACGCATCCCGCCCGAGAGCTGGGAGGGCGCGTCATCCATCGCGTCCCCGAGGCCGACGTCGCGCAGGCGCTGGACGACCCGCTCGGCGATCGCCGCCTCGGTCATGTCGGTGTGCTGGCGGAGCGGGAAGGCGACGTTGTCGTAGACCGACATCGACCCGAAAAGGGCGCCGTCCTGAAACAGCACGCCGATCTTGCGGCGGAGCGCCAGCAGTTCGGGCATCGTCAGCTTCGAGATCGACAGGCCTTTGACGATCAGTTCCCCGGAGTCGGGGAACATCAGGCCGATGATGTGCTTGATCAGCACGCTCTTGCCCGTCCCCGAAGGGCCGAGCACGACGGTGATCGTGTCGTCGGGGAAGGCCACGTTCAGCCCGTTGAGGACCGGCACGCCGCCGAGTCGCTTCACCACGTCTTTGGCGACGATCGACCAGTTGCCCGTGTCGGGGCTGCCCGAGAGATCCAGGCCGGTCGTGTGGTACTGGAAGTCGTCGTCGCTCATTTTCCTTCGTATACCACGTGGGGGAACTGGCTCAGTTTGCCGTTGAAGCTGTTCGGGCCCTGCTGGGTGCAGGCGGGGGCCGGGACGCGGTTTTCGTTGCCCGGTTCTTTGGCCGCGGCTTCTTCCTCTTCTTTGATTTCGGCTTCGGTCTGTTTCTGCGTTTCCGCTTTGGCTTCGGCTTCGGTCTGCGGCTGGCCGGTCGGCCCCTTGCCGATCGGTTCGATCAGTTCGGGTGGGACGTTCGCCGCGGGGTTGAACCCTTCGAGTTTTTCGGGCCGGTTGGCGACGTGGAGCTTGATCAGTTTCAGGATCACGCGTTCCGCGATGCCTTCACCGGGGGGGCCGTTGACGATCGGCGCCTCGTTCGCGCAGCCGGCCGAGCTGAAGGTCGGCAGACCGGTGCCGAGCGCCGCGTAGCTGCCTGCCAGCGGGTAGGCGTTGGAGCGGCTGGTGCCGTGCTTGGACGAATACGAGGAGAGGCTTTCGGGGTTCAGCACCGCGAGCGCCGTCAACAGATGCTCCTTGGGACCTTGCCTTTCCGGAAGATCGCCGTTTTCGGATTGGAAGCCAGTCGCGGAGACGAGGTTCGCGAAGAAGGCCTGGACCTCGCGCACGTACGTTCCCGCGTACTGCAGGAACGGGTCGAGGTTGTGCAGCACCGGCCGCAGGTTTTCGAGCACCGGTTCGGTCAGCGCGAGCGATTTGCCGAGGTCCGGCAGCCCCTTCTTGGCCGCCTTCGTGAGCGGCCCGAGCGAGGTCAGGAACTGGTCGAACTGAGGCGCGAACGGCTTGGCTGCAGAGAGCAGGCCGGCGAGCTTGCGCTCGGGGGTCCTGAATTCTTCGAGGAACGGGTTCGCGTCCGCCGCGAAGCGGTCGATTTCTTTGAACGCCTTGCGCGAGCTGCGCTCGAAGCCCGGCAGGACTCGGAAGGCGGTCGCGAACGCCTGGCTCGCTTCCGATGCGGCGTGGAAGGTGTGTTCGCCGTTGACGATCAGCCCTTCGAGCTGGTGGTCACGGCTCGCAAGCGCGTTGAAGACGACGCCGGTGTTCTTGATGAGAGCCCGCACCGCCCCTTCCTGTGAGGCGAGGATCGTGACGAGTTTGTTGGCGTGTTCGGCGAACGGTTCCAGCCGCGCGAAGGCCGCGTTGATCTGTTCGCCTTTGCCGTCGATGCCTTCCGCCACGGCCTGCTGCCAGATCTTGAAGTCGGCGCGGGTCTTGGGGTCGAAGGTCTGGAGGATGTCGTCGAGCGTCACGGACGGTTCGACCTGGCTGTTGGCGATGCGTCCGTTGTCGGCCAGATATGGACCGGAGTTGCCCTCGGGGATCAGCTGGATGTAGGTCTCGCCGAGCAGCGTCTTCTGGCGGATGATCGCGTGCATGTTGGCCCGGATCGGCGCGTACTTGCTGTTGATTTCCACAGTCGCGACGGTGCGGCCTTCCGTGCCCTTCTTGACCGAGATCACGTGACCGACGTCGACCCCGCTGATGCGCACGTTGGACTCTTCCGCGAGGGCAAGCACGCGCGGGAAGGCGATCGTCATCCGGTAGCCCTTCGGCTTCAGGGGCAGCGGGCCGCCGAACGACTCCCACAGGAACATCAGCAGCCCGAAGCAGCTGAGCACGAACAGGATGATCACGAGGATGTTGCCGAGCGTGGGAGCGCGCTTCTGCATCTAGCCTTTCCCTCCGCTCTTGGCCGTATGCGCGCCCGCCTTGCGTGCGGTCTTGCTCCTCGCAGCAGGCTTGGAGGCGCCGCCGAACGGCGTGCCCAAACCACCGAACAGGCCGCGCGAGGGCTTCTTCGCCTTGTGCTCGGAGGACGTGGTTGCTTCGATCAGCCCGAGCGATTTGCATTCCGCCTTGGTCGGCGGACGCAGCAGGCCGACGAGCACGGCGACGTTTTCGTTGACCGACGCGACGGGATTGAGCACACGCAGCACTTCGCAGTTGAAGTACACGAGGCTGCGACCGATCGGCCCGTTGGCGTCGCTGTTGCTGACGACGCTGTTGAGGTTGTGGTTGGCCCAGGCCAGGAAGAAGTCGAAGCCGGCCTGCGACTTGCCCGGGTTGTAGGCGAGCTCGTTGAAGAATTCGTTGATCACCGAGAAGCTGCTCGCGAGCTTCGGGAACGATTCGGCGAGAGGTGCGGTGGTCGGTCCGAGTTCCTTGACGGTCGGGAGGATTTCGCGCGCGAACGGCCGGATCTCGTTCTTGAAGATCGGAGTGGTCTTGATCGCGAGCCGTTTGGTGGCGTGCTGGACGGGCCCGAGCGCTTTCGCGAACGGGTCGAGCTTGTGCAGCGCGGGGCCGACCTGATCGGAGGCGGCCGAGAGCTTGCCAAGCGCTTTGCCGGTCTTGTGGAGCGCGCCCGGGAGCAGGTGCAGCGTCGTTTGGAGGTTCGCGTCCTCCTTCGCGAACGTCTGGAAGACGGCGTTGGAGGAGTCGATGAACTGGCTGATCTGCGTGTCGCGGGTGCCGAGCGCTTCCATGATCAGCCTGAAGTTGTGGATCGAGCGCGCGATGCTGTCCGAGCGCTTGGAGAGCTCGCGCTGGATTTCCTGGCCGTAGCGCGCGGCGGGCTCGAAGCGCTTCAGCGTCGCGGCGAAGGCCGTCCCGTTGTGGTTGAAGCCTTCGCCCGCTCCTGCGAGCAGCTCCTGCAGGTAGGACCTGGTTTCGGCGTCGAGGCCGGCGAGGAATTCGTCGAAGTTGACGTTCGGCGCCGTCTGCGAGAGCGGTAGCGTTTCGCCGCTCTTCAGCTTGCCCGCCGAGGGCGTCCCCGGGTTGACCTCGATCGTGATGTCCTGCAGCTGGGTCTTGGGACGAAGCAGCAGCGTCGCGTTCTTGTAGAAGTGCGCGTATTTCGGCGTGACTTTCATCGACACGACGGCGATCCCGTTGTGCAGTTCGACGCTCGCGACTTCGCCGACTTTCGCGCCGGCGATCGTGACGGCCTGGCCCTGGCCGGGCGTGACCGCCTGGGCGGTCTGGAACTCGGCCTTCAGGTCGTAGTAGTCGTGCCCGAGCACCGGCACCCAGCTCGGTAGGTGCAGGTTCTCGTGGGCGAGTATGTAGCCGCCTACGCCGATCGCGATCACGAACAGGACGACGACCGAGATGAACGCCGTGCGGTAGCGCTCGATCTGCTCGCGGACGCTCAGGCCGCCTTCGTGGCTGTGATCCGTGGGGGTCACGGGTTGCTCCCGTCAGCCGGTCCGTTGGACAGCGGACCGTTGATTTCCGGCAGGGCTTGGGTTGCGCAGGGCACAAGCGGTTGGTACGGAGGCTCCGAAGCCGGGAACGCGGGCCGCGTGCCGAGCGGAGGCAGCGGCGCGCGCGCAAGGAGCTGCGACGATTTCCCTTTGACTTTGAATCCGGGCACGGTAGCGGGCGCAGACTTCACGGTCTGCCCGCTGTTGCCGACCAGGAAGCGGGCGAACGAGCCGTTGCCGTCGAAGGCCTGTCCGATCCCCGATAGGCCGACGAGGCCGTACCAGAACTCCTTGTAGTTCTCGACGCCGCTCGTGGCCCCGCCGTCCTGAAGCTTCGTGTTGCCCGCCGGGTAGATCACTTTCGTCAGGCACTTGTTGAAGGCTTCTGTCTGCTTGAAGACAGGCACCTGTTCACCGGTCAGTTTCGCGAGCGACGGGGTGGCTTCCGCGAGACCCTTGGCAACGCCTCCGAGCTCGCTCGGCTGCAGCGACGCCTGAACCTGTTCGATCCACGGCAGCGCCGCAGTGACGGTTTCGGGCGTGGCTCTGACCCCCGGCAGGATGTCTTTGGCGAAGGTCCTGGTCGGCGGGAAGGAGCGGCCGAGCGAAGTCAGGCCGCGAGCGATGTTGTGCAGCACGGACGGCAGCTCGTGGACCGTTTCGCGCAGCGGCGTCGACTGCGCCGCGAACGCTTCGAAGAACGTGTTGAAGTTGACGATCAGTTCACCCAGCTCCTGCTCGTGGACGTTGAGGGCCGCCGTGACTTTGCCGACGCTCGCGATGAGCTTCGAGAAGTCGTGCGGTTCAGTGCCCGTGATCGCCTGGTTGACGATCGCGCCGCCGCGGAGCGCTTCCGGCGAGCGCCGGTAGGTCTTGTTGAGCGCTTCGGCGGCGTTGATCCCGCGAACCTCGGGCAGCTGTTCGGCGTCTTCTTCGGCGTTCGGGTGCTTCGTCAACCCTTCGCCGTAGTAGATCAGGAACTTCTGCAGGTTCGCCCGCGTGTCGGTGTTGAGCGCATCGAGCACCTGGTCGAGCTGCACCGGATCGGCCGTCTGGGTGAGGGGGAGCGTGTGCCCGGAGGAGACGGTCTTGGCCGAGGGGCTGCCCGGCTGCAGTTCGACGAACCAGTTGCCTTCCAGAAAGATGCGCGGCCGGATCTTCGCGGTCGCGTCTTCATGTATCGGCAGGCCGCGGTTTTCGATTTCCATCGTCACGAGTCCGGTCTTGCCCTCGCGCTTGATCGAGACGACCTTGCCGACGTCGACACCGGCGACTCGGACCGGAGACTTCGAGTGGATGTTCTGGGCCGAGCTGAACTGGGCCTTCAGCTGGAAGCCGTGTTTGAACGGGATGTGCTTGGTGAAGCCGAAGTAGATCGCGATCGCTACGACGAGCAGGAACACGAGCGCGAAGCGCACACGGCTGCCGCGACCGAGTTCGGAGACGGGGATCGCCTCTTTGCGGCGGAACAAGGGGCTCATTTCTTTTTCCCCTTGCTCGTCTTCTTTTTCGCTTCTTTGGCAAGGCCGAGCGCCTTGAGCTGGGTCGACGGGTACTTTTCGTTGTAGAGGTTGTTTTCACGCGAGGTGAATTCGGCGCCGGCCGTGACGGCTCCGGCCGGGGCGGTGCCGATGATCGCGGTGTTTGGTTTGGCTGTCGTGAACGGCAGGAAGTTCGTGCGTCCCGCTTCACACACCTGGGCTTGGCCGGGCCCGCTCACGTTCGGGTAGGGGTTCACGTGAAGGTGGTTGGAGTCGATGACTTTTCTCGTCACCGGGTCGGTGATTTCGGTCGAGGGGCCGTTGGCCGGCGAGGACGACGGGAAGCCCTCGTTGTTCGGCCCGCTCGGCGCGAGCTTGCTACCGGCTCTCGCGACGGTGCCAACGCCGATCGACTCGGACTCGAGACTCGCGAGGTTGCGGAACGCGAGCGTCCAGTAGTTGCACTTGGCCTGCTCGGGCGCGACGCCCGCGAGCACCGGGTTGCCGACTTCGACCGTGTGCGTGAAGTCTTCGAACGCGAGCGTCACGATCGGGCTGTTGCCGAACTTCGCCAGCGCTTCGGAGGATTCGGCCAGAGCCGAGTTCAGCTGCGTGGCCGCCGCGAGGTTGACGGCGCCTTCCTTGAAGGCGTGCCCGAGCGATGGGGCGACCTTGACGAGGTCTGCGGCGCTGGGCCGCAGGAGGTGCATGAACTCGGTCGCGTTTTCTATGAAGGGGGCCTCGGCGGGCAGCGAATGCGTCGCCTGCTGCAGAGAGGCCGGGCCTTCGACCGTCGCTTCTTCGAGCTCCTTGGTGACCGTCGCCCACGCCGAGAAGAACGTGTCCAGGTACGTGTACTGGTTGGCCTGAGCGTCCGCCACAGGCGCGGCCTGGGAGGCGGCACGGTCGAGCGCCACGAACAGGCCGTGCAGATCGGTCTGAGGCGATGCGAGGTTGTGCAGGACCGGGATCGCCTTTTCGACCAGCGGCCTGAGTTCGTGGATCGTGTTGTTGAGCCCGAGCCCGCGACCGGCGAGGCCGTCGCCGAAGTTGTTCGTGTTGATCTTGATCGCGTTCCGGGTCTTCTTGTCGAACATGTTGAAGAGTTCCTCGATGTTCACCGGTTCGCGCGTCTGGCTCGTGGGGATCGTGCCCCCCGCGCTGAGCTTCGCGCTCGAGGTGCCCTTTTCGAGTTCGAGGTACTTCAGGCCGATCGCCGAGACCGACTGGACGATCGCTTTCGTGTCCGCCGGCAGCTTTTCGACGCTTTTTTCGAGCTTCAGGTTCGCGACCGCGGTGACCCGCCCGGTCTTCGGGTCCTGCTTGGGCGTGAGCGAGCTGACCACGCCGACGCGCGTGCCCGCGATCCGAACTTGGTTGGACGGCTGCAGGCCCGATGCCTCGGGCAGCGCGACTTTGATGTTGTAGGTCGGAACGAACGGCAGGCCGTTGTTCGCGTTGTAGGAGAGGAACACGGCGACGACCACGATCAGCGTCGTGACGGCGCCGATCAGCAGCGGGTTGGCGGCGAGCGAGTTCCGGCGGCGTCGATCCATCAGGGGTGCTCCGACGGGTCGCAGGTGAGCAGTTCGCCATCCACGAACGGCGAGGAGCCGTCAGCCGCCGGCTGGGTTGCGGCGCCCGGACAACGACGCAGTTCTCCAGACCTCAGGTTGGCGAGCGCCGCCGTCGAGGAAGCCGGTTTGAGTTCGTCTTTTTCGCCGAGCGCGAAGCTCGGGAACACGGGGCTGACCCGGGCGTAGCCGCCGGTCGCGTCGTAGTACGCGCCGGATTGCCCGAACGTGCGCAGCGTGCCCACGAGATCAGGCGAGTAGGGGCCGAAGAAAGCAGTGATCGGCACCGATTCCTTCTCGCCCTGCACGACGGCGGGCGAGGCGGTCGTGAGCTGCTTGTAGAGGACCGGCAGGAGCCGGGCGATGTCGGTCAGGTCGTTGTTGGCGCCCGGACGGTTGAACGCGGAGTTGAAGTTCTTGACCGCGGGAGTCGCCGTCGTCAGGAGCCCCTGGAGCTTGCTGAACAGGACCGTGAGCGGTTTGGTCGTCGGCTTGGACGCGTCGACGAGGGTTTTCAGCGCCGCGAAGGTCTCGGGCAGTTCCCCGAACGTCTTGTTGCCGGCTTTCAGGGCCACGGGCAGTTCTTTCAGCCCTGCGGCGAAGTTGCTCTGTTCGTCGCCGATCGCCGTGAACGTCTGGTTGGCGTGTTCGATCAGCGAGGAGAGCTGCGGACCCCGCGCCCCGATCGTGGTCACGGCCTTGGAGGTTTCGACGAGGAACTTCGTGAGCACCGGCTGGTCGCGGACCAGCTCCGAGAAGAAGTGGTCCGTGGCGCTCAGGAACGGCCCGAAGTATTCGGTCGATTCGCCGAGCTGCCGTCCCGCCCCCGCGTACTGTTCGGCGGTCCCCTGGATGAACTGCGAGAGGCCTTTGCGGGTCTTCGGGTTCAGCGTGTTGAAGAGCTGATCGAGGTCGGTCACGGGCTTCGTCGCGCTGGCCGGCAGCGTCGCGCCGTCGGACAGGGCCGGCTTGTTGTTCGGCCCCGGCGAGATCGAGATGTAGCGGTTGGCGACGCTCGAGAGCGAGGGGACGCGGACTTCCGCGGTGCTGCCTTCGTGCAGCGGCGTCAGCGAGCTGTCGACGGAGATCGTCACGTCCGCCTTGAAGTCCTTCGTCAGCGCGAGGTCGGTGACGCTGCCGACCCTGACGCCGCCCACCTGCACTTCGTCGCCGCGCACGAGCTGCCCGGCTTCGGGGAAGATCAGGTGGTACTTGGCCCCGCCGCCGCCCCCGAGGACGATGTATGCGATGAGCAGGACGACGAGCGCCAGCGCACCGACGGCCACGATCCGCCCGGTACGGCCGCCCCGCACGGGCTCCGCGGACGGTTTTCCAGGCTGAGCCGCGGAAGGATTGGGGGGGCTAGTGGTTGCCACCGGCTTCCTTCACGTCGGGGATCGCCGCCGTCGAGGGCTTGCTCGAGACGGTCGGGTCTGGGATCTCGCCGAGCCGCGCGATCAGGCGGCTCCACTCGGTCGGCGAGAGGGCGGTCCCGTAGAGGCCCGCGATGCGTGCGAGCCCGCCGCGCGGAGCGGCGAACTGGACGCGGATCGCAGCGACGGCCTTCGCGCTCGTGACGGTGGCGGCCGCACCGGGGTAGCTCATGTCGCTGACGATCCGGTGCGGACGGGAGAGGCCCTGGAGCATCAGCAGGCGACGCACGAGCGTGTCGGCGGCGCTGCCGGCAGACTGGTGGCCAGCGACCGGCACGCCGTTGACCGCCGTGATCTCGATCGTCTCGTCGGTCGTGCCGGCGGCGGCGTTGGAGGCGAGCGCGGCGGGGGTCGCGGGCGGGCATGAGAGGCCGCCGACGGTCGGCCGCAGGCCGGACACGGAGAGGTACTCCAGCGCCGCCAGCACTCGCTTGTCGACGCGCCCGGCGCGGATGTCCTGCCGGCCGCAGCGGCTCAGCCGGATGCCCGCGTCGCGCAGCACCTGGGGCTCGAGCTGCTGCTTGGACTCCAGCAGCACCTGCCCGACGGTCGGCGACGTGGCGAGGAACGGGTTCTCGCCCTTGGCGTGGAACACCGAGCTGTTCTCGAGCGACACCCAGCCGTCGAGGATCGGCTTCGGGTCGATCAGCGGCGCGCCCGGCCCGGCGGGGCGGATCTGGAAGATGATGTGCGGCGCTTCGCCGGTGGCGGTCGCGGGACCGACGTGACCGAGAACGGTGCCCGCGATCACCTGAACGCCCGGCTTGAGCATGTGCAGGTAGACCTCGCTCGACCCTTCACGGAACGCACGCACATTGGGCGCGACCGTCTGCGGCTGCGTGGCCGCGGGCTGCTCGGCGGCGGGTGCGGCGGCCGCCGCCGTCGATTCGAGCGCGGCCGCGGCGCCGAGCGCGAGCCCGGAGACCGTGCCCGCTTCGGAGAGAGGCGAGCGCGGCTGCACGCCGGCGGTCGCGGGTCCGCTGGGCGCCGGTTCGGCGGGGGCGCCGGCGCGTTCGATCTGCGCGCTGACGGTCGAGTTCACGCGCGGCTCGATCACCGGGTATTCGTGCGCCACGCTGCCGAGGTCGGCGTACACGTAGGTGTTCCCGTAGGCGTCGCGCAGGCTGACGAAGCGCCCCAGCGTCGGGCTCTGACCGATCTGCAGCACCTGGCCGTCCTGGGCCGCGATCACCGGCGCGCCCTCGGCCGCGTAGATCGCGGTGCCGACCACCTGGCGGACCGTGCCCGATGAGGTGTGCACGGTCGGGAAGCCGTCGCTGAAGTGTGCCGCGGCGTGGACGGGGAAGCGCGCCTCGGTCAGGCCGGTGATCGCGCCGAGCAGTTCCGCGGGCGTCGCGCCGAGCAGCTGGGCGCGGAGCATCACCGAGCTCACGTAGGCCTGCGAGTGGTTGTAGGAGAAGACCGCGGCACGGATGTTGCGATCGCCGCCGGCGGCGCGCAGGTAGCGGGCCGCCGCGAAGATCGCGTCGGCCGGGTTGTACGGGTCGCGGTAGCCGTCGCCGTTCGCGTCGACTCCGTAGCCGCTCCACGAGGACGGCAGGAACTGCATCCACCCCTCCGCACCGGCGCTCGAGACGCTCAGGTCGCGCCCGTAGTCGGTCTCGACCTCGTTGATCGCCGCGAGCACCTGCCACGGAACTCCGTAGGCGGCACCGGCGGCCTGGAAGACCGGCAGCAGGAACGGCGGCACCTCGAAGTTTTCGATGAACAGGTTCGGGACGCCGCCGACGCCGCCCTGCAGGGCGAGCGGAAGCGCGGGCGTCAGCGAGCCGGGCGCCGCAGCCTTGTGCTTGGCGCGGACCTGACCGGTTTCCTTGGCCGGGGCACCGCCGGTCTGGCCCTTGGCCTGAGTCGATGAGCTTTCGCGCGTGCCGCCTCCGGTCGTGTGCTGCGGGTGGGCGCCCTGGACCTGGGGCGCGGGTTCCGGCGTCGTCGCGGGGGCAGGTTCGGCGGGCGCCTGCGCGGGCGCTTCTTCAGCCTTCGGCGCTTCAGCCGGGACTTCCGCGGCGGGGGTCGTCACCGCCGGCGGCGCCGCGATCGTGCTCGTGCCTTCCGCGAGCGCCGCCACCGGCGCGACCAGGAGGAAGGCCAGCGTCGCTCCGAGCAGACGGGATGTCGTGTGCGCCAGGTCCATCGATCAGTTCCCGAGCAGGTAGTTGAGGAGCATGCCGTCGGCTTCCGAGCTTTCCGAGGAAGGCGAGTAGAAGGTCGTGCCGGAGGTCGAGCCGCCCACGGGGGTTGCCGCGGGTGCAGCCGTCGCCGGGTTTGCAGCATTGCCTTCGCCGGTGTGCGTGGGACCGGGGTACCTGGCGATCGCTTCCGCCGGGCTGGCGCCGTTGATGACGGCGAGCGTGCGCGCCATTTCCACGCCGGTGCCGGGCGGGATGCTCGCCTTCGTCGCCTTGGTCGAGGCCGCGACTGTCCCCTGGTGCGAATTGCAGCCCGCCGATTCGGAGATGAAGTATTTGATGCACTTCGTCGCCACGATCTCGGTGCGCAGGAAGTGACCCAGCTTGTCGTACCCGTTGGCCGCACCCGCGCCGAGGAAGATGAAGTCCATGATCCGCTCGAGCCCGCCGGTGTCGCGAAGGCTCGTGAAGAGTTCCGAGAGGTTGCTCGTGAACGGCTTGGCGCCCGTTCCGAGCGCTCGCAGCTCACCGAGCAGTTTTTTGCTCGCGACCAGCGCCGGGCCGGCTTTCTTGGACGTCGCGCCCAGGCTCGTGAAGAACTTTTCCGAGCTGCTCGAGAACTTGGGCAGGTTCGTGAAGGCCGTGTTGATCCCGGGCGCGGCCTTGTTCAGGTTCGTGAACACCGGCGTCGTCTGTTCGGCGAACTTTTCGAGCCGTTCCATCGCCGGGCCGAGCTGGCGCAGGAAGGCGGGGAAGTCTTTGAGGTTCTGGGCGAGCGCGCCGCGGTGGGCCGCCGTCGCCTGGGAGATCTTGTTGCTCTGAACGAGGAAGTCGGCGAAGCGTTCCCGCACGCGTGCGAACGGCGCGAGCGCCTTGTCGGAGTCGTCCGCGAGTTTCGTCAGCACCTGGTTCTCGCTCGCGAGGATCGCGAGCACCTTGTCCAATTCGCGCAGCGCCGGATTGGCCCGCCGGATCACTTCTTTGAGGTCCGAGCCGCGGCCCGCGAGTCCGGCGCCGAGTTCGTTGAGGATGATCGTCAGGCGCTGGCGTTCGGGCAGCCTGCTGATGTCACCGAGCAGGTCGACGTCGACCGGGCTGCTCGTGTTCTTGACGGGCAGCAACCGCTCGCCCGCGCCTTCCCGGCCGCTCGGGATCTTCTTCAGCGGCGGCGGCAGCGGCGTGCCTTCGACCCGCGGCTGGGTCGGCAGGCAGTCGATGTACTTCTCGCCGATCAGGGCCTGCGGCCGGACTTCGCAGCTCGCGTCCGCGCGGAAGTCCTTGAAGCCGTCGTTGGAGATGTTCAGGACGACCGCCGCCTTGGCCTGCGGCGTCGGCGTCACCGAGCCGACGTTGCCGACCTTGACGCCGTCGATCTTCACGTCCTCGCCGGAGATGATGTTGCCGGCGTCGTCGAAGATCGCGCGCACGCGATAGCTGCCGTTGTCCCCCCCGGCGGAGAGGGCGAGCAGCGCCGCGGCGACGATCAGGCACGCCGCGACGACCCCCGCCGCGACTCGCTTTCGCCCCACGGTGTCCTTCCTCACCCGCTCCATCCTTGCTCGCTCAAAACGGGGCGGGCGACCTCATCCGCTTCGATGAGGTCGCCCGCCCCAACTCTGCTGCCCGGGAGCTTACGCCCTCAAGGGGCGAAGCTGACCCGCTGCCCTACTTCTTGCGCGGGCAGGGCGCCTTGTATTCCGCCGTTACGGTTTCTTCTTTCAGCCCGCCGAGACCCGCGAACGTCAGTTCGGTCTTGACCGGCAGATATTTTTTCGGGCACTTCGTCGGCATCGTGCCGTAGTAGGTCGTTTTGCCGCCCTTCTTGATCGCCGAGCCGGCCTTCACCTTGATGAACTTGACCGACGCGTCGTTGGCGCCGGGGACCGTTTCGACCAGCGGTATTTCAGCTTCGAGCTTCTTGCTGTACAGGCCGCTCGAGCTCACGTAGTGCGCCTTGGAGAGGATTTCCAGCAGCACCGGCGAGTGACCGAACGTGAAGAACGTCAGCCCACCGCCCGGCGCGTAGAACGATTCGACCGTCGCCGTCTCAGGGACGACTTCGGTTCCGAAAGCCACGAAGCCCTGAACCGTGCCCACCGGACCGGCGGCCGAGCCCTTCGGGCAGCCCTTGGGGCCCGGGCCGGACGGTTCGAGCACAGATG